>NZ_JBIBYN010000020.1:0-186708 GCF_043083325.1 Streptomyces sp. NPDC014734
GGTGCCGACCATGAGGGCGGTGGGGGTGGCGAGGCCCAGGGCGCAGGGGCAGGCGATGATCAGGACGGCCACGGCCGCGGTGAACGCGGCGGTCAGCCCGGCGCCGTTGACGAGCCAGAAGGCGAGCGTGCCGAGTGCGAGCACCATGACCACCGGGACGAAGACGGCGGAGATCCTGTCGGCGAGGCGCTGGGCGGCGGCCTTGCCGTTCTGCGCGTCCTCGACGAGCTTCGCCATCCGGGCGAGCTGGGTGTCGGCACCGATCCGGGTCGCCTCGACGACCAACCGGCCGCCCGCGTTGAGCGTGGCACCCGTCACCGAGTCGCCGACACCGACCTCCACCGGGACGGACTCGCCGGTCAGCATCGACGCGTCCACGGCGGACGTGCCCTCCACGACCGTTCCGTCGGTGGCGATCTTCTCGCCGGGCCGGACCAGGAACCGGTCCCCGACCCGCAGCTCGGCCGTCGGGACGGTCTCCTCACGGCCACCGCGGATAACGGTGACCTCCTTGGCGCCGAGTTCGAGAAGCGCCTTGAGGGCCGCGCCCGCCTTCCGCTTGGAGCGGGCCTCGAAAAAGCGTCCGGCCAGGATGAAGGCGGTGACCCCGGCGGCGGCCTCCAGGTAGATGTTCCCGGCGCCGTCGCTGCGGCCGATGGTCAGCTCGAAGGGGTGTGTCATGCCGGTCATCCCGGCGGTCCCGAAGAACAGTGCCCACACCGACCACAGGAACGCTGCCGAGGTGCCGACCGAGATCAGCGTGTCCATCGTCGCCGCCCCGTGCCGGGCGTTGGTCCAGGCGGCCCGGTGGAACGGCCAGGCGGCATACGTGACGACGGGGGCCGTCAGGGTCAGGGCGAGCCACTGCCAGTAGTCGAACTGGAGCGCCGGGATCATCGACAGGGCGATCACCGGCACCGCGAGCACGACGGCCGTGGTCAGGCGCTGCCGCAGGGTGCGCAGCTCGTCCGGCTCCGGGGCGTCCTCGTCCCCGACCGCCGCCCCGCGCTCGGCGGGGACGGGAGGAGCGGGCTCCTGCGCGGTGTAGCCGGTCTTCTCGACCGTGGCGATCAGGTCCTGCACCGAGACGTCCTCGCCCCGGTAGCTGACCTTGGCCTTCTCGGTGGCGTAGTTGACGGTCGCCTCGACCCCGTCCATCCGGTTGAGCTTCTTCTCGATGCGGGCCGCGCAGGAGGCGCAGGTCATGCCGCCGATCGCGAGCTCGACCTCTGCGGTGGTGCCGGCGGCCGTGCCGGAACCCGTTCCGGTGGTGGCGGTGTGCGCGGACACGATGTCCTCCCTGACGAGACCTTCATACCCCTGGGGGGTATCCCTTGTGGGTTCAGGTATACCCCCCACCCCTATAAAACGCAAGGGCGGAATGGCCGAGTGAGTCCGGAGTGTGCGAGTCCGGGCGGTGGGATGCGTTCGACCTCACGCATCTTCGCTCCGCATTCCGGCTGCGTACGCGGTTGCTCGCCCCGTAGGCTGGTCATTGGACTAGACCTATTGGCCGCTTCCTGGAGGATTGGGATCCGATGAGCAACCGTGCAGTCCTGGAGGTGATCGCTCTCGACGCGGAGGACGCGGTCGCCGCCCAGACGGGTGGTGCGGACCGGCTTGAGCTGGTCACCGACATGGCGGCGGACGGCCTGACCCCGTCCTGCGCGACTTTCGCGGAGATCCGGGCAGCGGTGGACATCCCGCTGCGGGTGATGATCAGACTGGCGGACGGTTTCGCCGCCGGTGACATCGACGTCCTCGTGGCCAGGGCACATGAACTGCGGGCGGCGGGCGCCGAGGAGTTCGTCCTCGGCTTCCTCGACCCCGAGGGCTGCCCGGACCTGGTGGCCGTCGAACGGCTCGTCGCCGAACTGGACGGCTGCCACTGGACCTTCCACCGGGCGATCGACCGGGCCGCCGACCGGGACGCCCTGCGCAAGCAGCTCGCGGACCTGCCCGGCCTGGACACCTACCTCACGGCGGGCTCCCCGAAGGGCGTCGACGACGGCATCCCGACCCTGGTCGCCGAGGCGGCGCGCAAGGGCGAACCCGGGTACGAACCGCGGATCCTGGTGGGCGGCGGCCTCCGCCTGGAGCACCTGCCGGACCTGCTCGCCGCCGGCATCGACGCGGTGCACATCGGTGGCGCGGCCCGCCCGCACGGCTGGTCGGGCCCGGTGGACGCGGCGGCGGTACAGGAGTGGCGGACCGTGCTGGACGCCTGACCGGCTCCGCCACGCGAACGTTCCCCCTTCATGCCGCGCAGGGGCGGCGGGCGAGGCCAGTACCCGCCGCGCCGCCCCGGCGGAGTTCCCGCAGCCGGCCTGAGGCCGGCCCGCCTCCGGTGCTCGCCGCGCCGCCCCGGCGGAATCCCCGGACGAGTACGCCCCGCCGCCGCCGGGCCGCCCCCAATCCCAGCGCGTCCGGCATCCGGCCGGGCCGCCCCCTGCTCCGGCGCGTCCGCATCCGGCCGGGCCGCCCCTACTGCCTCAGCGCATCCGGCATCTGCGCCGCGTGCACCACCGTCAGCCCCGACACCGCACGCGTCAGCGCCACGTACAGCCGCCGGAGCCCCGTGCGCTCGTCCGGTTCGCCGTCCACCACCGCGGCCGGCTCGTCAAGCACCACGTAGTCGTACTCCAGGCCCTTCGCCAGCGACGCCGGAACCAGGGTCAGCCGGGACTCGGCCGTCGTCTCCTCGCCCGGGGAGAGGCACGTGTGGCCCGCGGCCGTCAGCGCCTCCGCCAGCGACGGCACCCGCGCGTCGGCCGCGATCAGCCCGATCGACCCCTCCCGGGCCAAGGACTCCTCGCACGCCGCCAGCACCGCCGCGTCCAGCTCCTCCGGACCGGCCACCCGCCGCACCTCCAGCGAACCCGGCGACTCGCGCACCGACTCCACCGCCGCGAGCCCCGGCGAGATCGACGGCAACAGCCTGGACGCGTACGCGATCACCTCGCGCGGCACACGGAAGCCCGCCGTCAACTCCTCCACCACCGCGTCCGACTTGCCGAGATGGTGCAGCGCCTGTGCCCAGCTCTCCGTCGACCACGGCGTCGTGCCCTGTGCCAGGTCCCCCAGCACCGTCGCCGAACCCGTCGTGCAGCGGCGGCCCACCGCCCGGTACTGCATCGGCGACAGGTCCTGCGCCTCGTCCAGCACCACATGGCCGAGCGAGTGCGTCCGCGCCACCAGGTCGTTCGCCTCGTCGATCAGCACCGCGTCCGCCACCGACCACTTCGCCGACTTCACGCTCCGGACGGGCTTCGCCCACAGGATCGCCTTCTGCTCGTCCTCGGTGAGCAGCCCGTCCGCGTGCGCGGCCAGGAACTCCGCGTCCGACAGCAACCGCAGTACGAGCTTCGCCGGATCGACGGCCGGCCAGACCGCCTTCACGGCCGCCTTCACCGCCGGATTGCGGGCCACCGCGTTCTGCACCCGGTCGTCGGGCGCCTCCCCGGCCTCCTCCATCCGGACCAGGACGGCGTGCGCGATGCGCTGCGGGAGCGCCTCGTGGGCGGCCCCGTACCGCATGTCACGGGCCAGCAGCTCGCCGACCATCTCCTCCAGCTCGTACGCGGGCACCCGCCAGCGGCGCGAACCCCGCACCACCACGACGGGCTCCGTCGGCATCGTCACGTGCGACCGGATCGCCCGCCGCAGCACCTCGGCCATCCTGGCGTCACCCTTGACGACGGCGGCCTCCGCCGCGTCCGTGCCGCGCACCTCGACACCCGCCGTCACCAGGTCGTCGACGGTCGCCTGCTTCACCTCCAGCTCGCCGAGGGCCGGAAGCACCTGCTCGATGTAGTGCAGGAAGGACCGGTTGGGCCCGATGACCAGTGTCCCGGTACGGGCGAGCCGCTCGCGGTGCGCGTACAGCAGATACGCGACCCGGTGCAGGCCGACGGCCGTCTTCCCGGTACCCGGCCCTCCCTGCACGCACACCGTTCCGCCGAGCCCGCTGCGGACGATCTCGTCCTGTTCGGGCTGGATCGTCGCGACGATGTCCCGCATCGGGCCCACGCGAGGGCGCTCGATCTCCGCCTGGAGCAGCCTGCTGGTCCGCTCGGCCTCCGCAGGGTCGGTGAGGTCCTCGTCCTCGTACGCGGTGAGTTCACCGCCGGTGTAGCCGAAGCGGCGGCGCCTGCCGACGTCCTGCGGGTCCTTCTTCGAGGCCCGGTAGAACGGCTGCGAGACGGGCGCACGCCAGTCGATGACCATCGGGTCCCCGTCGCCATCGTGGACATGCCGGCGCCCGATGTAGAACTCCTCCCCCTCCGCGCCCTCGGCCCGGTCGGCACCGACGACGTGCAGGTAGTCAAGGCGTCCGAAGAAGAGCGGCGTATGGGCGAGGTCCGCGAGGGACTTGATGCGTTCGTCGATCTGCGACTGCAGAACCGCCGCGTTGACCCAGTTCGCGGTGACATCGCGGATGTCGAGCGCCTGGACGTCCTCCCGCATGGCGCGCAACGCCGAGCGGGACGCGGCGAGGTGGGCGCGCTCGTGGGCCAGTGGGTCGGTGGTGGGGTCGCTTTCGTGTGCGTGCGCGGGCACGGTCTTGCCTCCGGCTTTTCAACGCAGGACGACGGACCGCACCCCGCCCCCGTCACGGCTCGGGGCGATGCGGTCCGCTCGGGGATCGATCACGGGTACGCACGCGGGCGGCGCGTACGGATGTCGGCCGGTTTCCGTCCGGTCGGCGGCGCTCCCCCGGCTGCCGGCGACGGCCGGTACCACGGTGCGGGAGGCGGGCAGACCGGCGAGTGTATCGACCGTCCCGGTCGGGGTCCAACGAATAACGGGCGGTGCGAGGCGTACGGCCCGCCCGGGGGCGGGCCCGGACCCGGGACCTCGTCCCCCGGCTCCCGTCCCCCGGCTCCCGACCCTCGTCCCCGCCTCCGTCCCCGAGACGTCGTTCCCCGTCCCGTAGGGGTCGGGTCCGTCGCGAAGAGGACAGCGTGAGACCCGAGAGGTACGAACGCGTCGTCCCGGTTCCGCCCGCGGGCCGATGCCTCCGCGGGGCGGGCGCAGCACCATGGAACACATGAGCACCGTCACCCTGAACCCCCGCAGGACCGGCCCCGCGCACGGCGCGACCGCGGCCACCGGTCACCCCCACGGCCACCGTTTCGGCGACAGCCTGCGCGCCGTCAAGGTCTTCGTCCGCGCCGCGTTCGGCGTGGTCGTCATGGGCGAGTACGCCGAGGAGGCAGGCGTCCGCACCCGCAGCCGTTAGCCCGCAGCCGTTGGCCCGCAGCCGTTGGCCTGCCGCCCCGCCCCCGGGGCGCCCGTGCCCGCACCCGCGTCCACCGAGCACGGACCTCCGGAGCGCCGAACGCGAACGCCGTACGAGGATCAGCCGCCGTTCAGCAGCTCGTCCGCGTCCATGATCCGGTACGCGTACCCCTGCTCCGCCAGGAACCGCTGGCGGTGCGCCGCGAAGTCCTGGTCGATCGTGTCGCGGGCCACCACCGAGTAGAACCGGGCCTCGTGCCCGTCCGCCTTCGGCCGCAGCACCCGGCCGAGCCGCTGTGCCTCCTCCTGCCGCGAACCGAACGTCCCCGACACCTGGATGGCGACGGTCGCCTCCGGCAGGTCGATCGAGAAGTTCGCGACCTTCGACACCACCAGAACGCTCAGCTCGCCCTCGCGGAACGCGTCGAACAGCTTCTCGCGCTGGGCATTGCTGGTCTCGCCCTTGATCACCGGGGCGTCCAGATGCTCGCCCAGCTCGTCGAGCTGGTCGATGTACTGCCCGATGACCAGGGTCTGCTCGCCCTTGTGCTTGCGCACCAGCGCCTCGGTCACCTTCCGCTTCGTCGCGGTCGTGGCGCAGAACCGGTACTTCTCCTCGGTCTCCGCTGTCGCGTACGCGAGGCGCTCGGAGTCCGTCAGATCGACCCGCACCTCGACGCAGTCCGCGGGCGCGATGTAGCCCTGCGCCTCGATCTCCTTCCACGGGGCGTCGAACCGCTTCGGCCCGATCAGCGAGAAGACGTCCGACTCGCGGCCGTCCTCGCGCACCAGCGTCGCGGTGAGCCCGAGCCGCCGCCGTGCCTGGAGGTCGGCGGTGAACTTGAAGACCGGTGCGGGCAGCAGGTGCACCTCGTCGTAGATCACCAGCCCCCAGTCACGGGAGTCGAACAGCTCCAGGTGCGGGTAGACGCCCTTGCGGCGGGTCGTCAGCACCTGGTACGTGGCGATGGTGACCGGCCGGATCTCCTTGCGGGTGCCGCTGTACTCGCCGATCTCGTCCTCGGTCAGCGAGGTCCGCTTCACCAGTTCGTGCTTCCACTGCCGGGCCGAGACGGTGTTCGTCACCAGGATCAGTGTGGTCGCCTTCGCCCGGGCCATCGCACCGGCCCCGACCAGCGTCTTTCCCGCACCGCAGGGCAGTACCACGACGCCCGAGCCGCCGTGCCAGAACCCCTCGACGGCCTGCTGCTGGTACGGCCGCAGTGCCCAGCCGTCCTCGGCGAGCTCGATGGGGTGCGCCTCCCCGTCGACGTAACCGGCGAGGTCCTCGGCGGGCCAGCCGAGCTTCAGCAACGTCTGCTTGATCTGCCCGCGCTCCGACGGGTGCACGGCCACCGTGTCCGGGTCGATCCGGGCCCCGACCAGCGGCTGTACCTTCTTCGACCGGAGCACCTCCTCCAGCACCGGACGGTCGGTGGAGGTCAGCACCAGGCCGTGCACCGGGTGCTTGGAGAGCGTGAGGCGGCCGTACCGGGCCATCGTCTCGGCGATGTCGACGAGCAGCGCGTGCGGAACGGGGTAGCGCGAGTACTGCACGAGCGCGTCGACGACCTGTTCGGCGTCGTGCCCCGCGGCCCGCGCGTTCCACAGCCCGAGGGGCGTCAGCCGGTAGGTGTGGATGTGCTCGGGCGCACGCTCCAGCTCGGCGAACGGCGCGATGGCGCGACGGCAGGCGTCGGCCAGGTCGTGGTCGACTTCGAGGAGGAGCGTCTTGTCGCTCTGGACGATGAGGGGTCCGGTCACGCGCGTCGGCCCTTTCTGCTGCGGGGGCGGCCCTGAACGGCCGGGACTGGCCAATCGTCCAGTGTGCCGTATGCGGGCGGCACATCGCCGGGTGCGGGGGAGCGGGGGCGGCCGGGTGCCGAGAGTGCGAGCGCCGTTCCCACCGGAGATCCGGATGCGTGAGAAGCCAATGTGTTGTCGTTTGAACAGCGCTATCGTCGGAATCTGACGAGAATGCTTGTCTGGTGACATCGTTCATTGCTTGGAGGAGCTGCTGTGCTGCTTCGGTTCCAGGTCACGAATCACGCTTCGCTCCAGGAGGAGCAGGAGCTGTCCCTCGTCGCCACGGACCGGCACCCGGAGCGGGCCGAGGCGGTAATCGCGGGCGGCGAGTTTCGCGCGGTGCCCGTCGCGGCCGTGTACGGGACCAACGCGTCCGGGAAGTCGAACGTCATCGACTCACTCGGCTGGATGCGGTCGGCGGTGCTGTCGTCGTTCCGCCGCTGGGATCCCGACGGCGGAATTCCGCGTCGGCCCTTCGCACTCAGACGCGATGCCTCTTCCTGCCCCAGCACGTTCGCTGTCGACTTCGTCGTCGCCGGGGTGCGTCATCAGTTCGGTTTCTCGGTCGACGACAAACGGGTGGCCGAGGAGTGGCTCTACTACTACCCCGAGGGCCGGCAGCGTCGTCTCTACGAGCGCGGGGCCGACGACAAGCCCGTCTTCGGGCGCTGGCTCACCGGACGGCGCAAGGTGATCGCCGAGTTGCTGAGGCCGAACAGCCTCTACCTGTCGGTCGCGGCAGCACAGGGGCACGATCAGCTCGGGGAAGTGTTCCGCTGGTTCGGGCACGGTCTGCGCATGGCGACGGACCACGATTTTCCGCAGCGGCTGGACCATACGGTGCAGCTCTGCCTCGCCGACGACGCCGAGCGCACAGCGGCGTCCACGATGTCCCTGCTCCGTTTCGCGGATCTCGGCGTGTCCGGACTGGAGATCAAGGAGTACGACGAAGAGGCGCAGGAGGATCACAAGCGGATCACCCGGGCGCTCAGGGACGCGTTGGGGGAGAAGGTCCGGATCCAGCACGGCCACGGCAAGCGCGTACGCGTCGAGCACCGTACGGCGGACGGTGTCTTTCCGCTCGACCTCGCCCAGGAATCGAGTGGGACGCGTACGTGGATCGGTCTTGTCGGTCCGGTGATCACCACACTGTCGCAGGGGGGTGTCCTCTGCGTGGACGAGCTGGACGCACGTCTGCATCCGCACCTGGTCGACGCGCTGGTCGGGATGTTCCAGTCGCCCGAGACCAACAGGACCGGAGCACAACTGGTCTTCAGTACACACGAAGCGGCTCTGCTCGGCCGGAACGTCCGGACCGAACTCTTCAGGGACCAGGTGTGGTTCACGGAGAAGGACCCGGACACGCTCGCGACCCGGCTGTTCCCGATGACGGAGTTCTCGGTGCGCGAATCCGCCGACAACCTGGAGAAGCGATATCTGGGCGGACGCTACGGAGCGGTGCCGCACTTGGACGACGCACTGCTGCGGGACATCGCCGCAGCCGTCCGGCACGGGGGTGGGCGTGAAGCGGGGCAAGCCGCTGCAACGAACGAAGGGCGCGCGCCCGGCGCAGCGTAGATCCGGGGTACCGCACGTCGGCCCAGGCACAGAAGGCGCTGGAGAAGCTGGATTCCTGCGGATACTCCGTCAGCCGCAGGCACCTGACGTACGGGGGTTTGCGGGACGGTCACGACCGGGCCGAGGCGCGCGCCCGGACGTTGCGCCGGAAAGGAACGAAGGGGCACAGGGAGAACCCGTGGACGGACGTGGACCGTTTGGTGGGGCTGCTGAAGGCGGCACGGTACGGACGGACCTGAGGAACCCGGGGCTCGCGACGCGATGCCCCGGGTCCTGCCGCTTCGGCCCGAACGGTCACGGCGTGGCGTCGTCCGCGAGTTCGGCGACGCCGGTGATGCGGTGCAGGGGGTAGGTGCGGACGCCGTCGGCCGTGTGGTCGTACGCGGTGACGAAACCGCCCTCGACCTTCACCGGGGCGATGACGTGCTGGCTGGCCGCGCCGTCCGCGTTGACGTAGCCGATCCAGAGCACCGTGCCGGTCATCGCGGCGGCCTGGACAGTGGCGAGGGTCTCGGCGGCTGAGGTCCGGGGCAGGGCGCCGGGCGGGGCGGGGGAGTCGGCGGAGTCGCGGCCGGGGTCCTTGCGGGCGACCGTGGCGGCGGTGTCGCCGGCCCGGATCGCCCGAATCGCCGCGCCGAGCAGGGTGGTGTCGGGGACCGGGGGGCCCTCGGGCACCGGGGCGGGGGGTGTGCGGGGCGGGGTGCGGTGGGCGCCCGCGCGGGTGATCAGGACGTCGCCCTCGGCGGATTCGGCGGCGGGCGCGTACCCCATCTCGCGCAGCCCGTCGAGCAGGGACGCCGGGTCGACCTGGGCGGCCAGGACCGTCGGGGCGAGGCGGCGCAGGCGCAGGCCGGCCGCGCGCCGGTCGGCGAGGATCTCGTTCAGCACGGCCTCGTCGTCGCAGCGCACGTACGAGGAGGCGGCCCCGATCCGCAGATGGCCGTGGCGGCGGGCCACGTCGTCGATGAGGTAGCTCAGCGGCTGCGGGACCGGTGTGCGGCTGTGCGCGGCGAGGAACGCGTGCAGGTCGGCCGCCGACCGCCCGGCGTCCAGGGCGCGGCGCACGGACCCGGGGGTGAAGCGGTAGACCGTGGCCCCGCCCTTCGACTCGATGTCCGCGAGCACGGAGAGCATGTCGGCGAGGGGGCGTTCCAGCGGGCCGGGCGCGACGGCCGTCAGGTCGGCCTGGAGCAGGACGTGGTCCAGTGGTTCGGGGATCAGCGGCGCGAGCCGGGCGGCGGCCTCGGCGGGCCCGGATTCGAGCAGGGCGCGGGTGTGCGCGGCGAGGGCGCCCCGGCCGGTGATGCCGAGGAGTTCGGCCTCGCTCAGCGTCCACAGGGCGATCCGGGAGCGCAGATCCCCCGTGTCCCCGCCGGAGGTGTTCTGCCCCGACGGGGCGCCTCCCGGCGCGGGGGCGGAGGCACCGCGCAGCGGGCGTTCCCAGCGGAGCCGGGCGAGCAGGCTGTCCGGGGTGGGTACGGTGCCCGGTTCCAGGTCGGCGAGGAGGGCGAGGATCCGGTGGCGCACCTCGGGCGCGCCGGAGCGGTCGAGGCCGGGGCCGAGGACGGACATCACCCGGCCCTTGGCGTCCTGGCCACCGGCCAGGCCCGGGGTGCGGGTGCCGGCGAGCCAGACGGTGGCGAGGGCCGCCCAGCGCTCCTCGGTCGGGAGTTCGGCCCACTCGTCGTACGCGGGCGTCGGCGCGTACCGTTCGTCGGCGGCGCCGTCGGAGGCCACCAGCCCGGCCGCGTGGGCGAGTTCGGTCCAGAACGCGGCGACCGGCTCGGGAACGTCGAGGGCGGCGGCGGTCCGCTTCAGGTCGCGGACGCCGATCCCGCCCGCCCGCAGTGTCGGGGGGCCGCCGCCGTTCCAG
Source organism: Streptomyces sp. NPDC014734 (assembly GCF_043083325.1). Taxonomy (NCBI): domain Bacteria; kingdom Bacillati; phylum Actinomycetota; class Actinomycetes; order Kitasatosporales; family Streptomycetaceae; genus Streptomyces; species Streptomyces sp. NPDC014734. The sequence continues at coordinate 10,499 of NZ_JBIBYN010000020.1, forward strand.
CCCTTCAGCAGTTCCTCGACGGTCGCCACGGCGAGGAACGCCTGGCCGGCCGCGGCGCCGTCCACAGCCTGTGGATCGCGTTTCGCGAGCACGTCGAGGACGGGCGGCAGCGGTTCCGGGACGCGGTGGGCGCGCCCGGCCCGCAGATGCAGGGCGGCCTCGCGGGGCAGCACCACGGTGCGGGCCGACACCGGGAGCAGCAGCCCCCGGTCGCGCAGCCACCGCACCGGCGGGGTGGGGTTCGGGGTCACCTCCCCGTACGGCGGCCCCCACACCAGCCGGTCCAGTACGGACAGGGCCTCGGCGGGTGCGGAGTCCAGCAGCGCGCCCATCGCGGCCCGGTCGGTGAAGAGCCCGGCCAGGGACGCCACGGCGGAGACCGGGTCATGGGTGGCGGGCAGCCCGGCGGCGGCCAGGATCTCCTGGAGGCGGCCCGGCGACATTCCGGCGGTCGCCTCGGCGACGGTCGGGCCCAGGCCGGTGGGGGAGGGATGCTGCGGGGACGGGGCGAGCAGTTCGCGGGCGGTGCGCACCAGCCGCAGCCGGTCGTCCTCGCCCCAGACGAGGGCCTGTTCGCGCAGTGTGCCCAGGGCCGCGGGCAGCGTGTCCGTGATCGCGCCGTCCGTGTCGCCGCGGTGCGTGCCGTCGTCGTGGCCGTCGCCGGTGAGCAGGCCGAGCAGCGTCTCGTACGGGGCGGGGTCGGGGGCCACGGCGAGCGCCTCGGCGGTCTGCAGGGCGAACCGGTCGAGGTGTTCCAGTGCCCGTATGACGGAGGCGCGGGTGCCCGCCCTGGTGGCGAGCTGGGTGATGTCGTTGGGCACGGGGGTGAGGAGATCGGGGCGGGCGCGCAGCAGCGCCGCCAGCGACTCGTCGTCCCGGGCGCGGAGGGCTTCGGCGAGCGTCCGCGGTGGTGTGGTCATCCCCATCCGACCCACCGTAGTCGTTGTCCTTCCCGAGGCAGCCGCTTCGGACGGGTCTTCTCGCGGAGCGGACTGTCCCGGGGAAGGGGGGCCGTGGGGGCGATCTCGTGCCAGGAACGGGGTTTCGCGGGGCGGTGCCGTGCCCGGGACGGGATTTCGCGCGGCGACGATGTCGTGCCCGGGACGGTGTTTCGTGGGGTGGTGCCGTCCCCGGCCGGCCGTCACCCGGTGGTCGCCCGCGGCGCGTCCCGAGGGACGGTCGCTCCGGACGGGCCCGGACGCTACCTTCGGTGCAGGGCGGTAGAGGGGAACCATCGCGTGGGGATCGAGAGCGACCAGCTCGTCTACGACTATCTGAGCCGGGTCGGGGACCTGGCCCAGCGGCAACAGCTTTCCTCGGCCGAGCGGATGAGACTCGTGTCGACGCTCCGGGGCGAGATCGACCGGCAGCGGCAGCAGCAGTCGGCCCACACCCCGGCGGCGGTCCGTCGCATCATCGGGAAGCTCGGGACGCCGGACGAACAGGTCGCCGCCGTCGCCGCGTCGGTGACGGGGGCCGGGGAGGGCGCCGGACCGGTGGAGCCGCCGCCGCGGCGGCAGGAGCGCGCCGCCCCGGGGAGGCGTGACGTGCCCGGTTCGCGCGAGGCGCGCAAGGGCTTGTTGCGGAAGTCCGGTTCCGGCACGGGCGCGTCGGGAGCGGGCGCGGGGGAGGGCACGCGGGCAGGGGGACCGGGAGGTCCCGAACGGCCGGAAGATCCCGAACGGTCCGGTGGTTCCGAACGGTCGGGCGGTTCCGAAAGGCCTGGCGGCCGGTCCGGCGGTCCCGGGCTCCCGGATGGTCCTGAGCGTCCCGGAGGGGCTGAGTCCGCGGTGGACGCGGGGGATCCGCCGTGGCCGGAACCGTTCGCCGGGAGGGGCGCCCTGCCGCCTCACATGGCCGGTTCCGACGAACTGGGACCGTCCGGTGACGACCCCGACTGGTGGCAGGTCGAGCCGGAACCGTTCGGAGTCGGCGTCGACGTGCCCGGGTTCACCGGCGGCGTCGAGATTCCGGACATGATGCGTCAGCCGTCGGCCGGGGACACCGTTCCTCGGCCGCGTACGGCCGAGGACGGACGGCCGGACACCGACGGGGACGAGGCCCCCGTCGAGGAGGCCGGACCCGACGGGGCCGCGCGGCGGCGTCGACGGTTCCCGGGACTGCGCCGCCGGACCCCGGGCGAGGAGACGAAGGCAGGGGGGAAGAAGGCCGGAGGGGAGGGAGCGGCACGGCGCGGGTTCTCCCACCCGCTGTTGCTGCTCGCCGCGGCGTTGCTGGTCGCCGGGGTGGCGCTGGGGTCCTGGCCGGCGCTGGCGGTCGGCTGGCTGCTCGCGTACGGCTCGCGCACCTTGTCCCGCCGGGAGGCGAAGTGGGCGGCGATGGGGCTGCCAGGTGTGGTCGGGGCGGGCGCCCTCGTCTGGCTCTGGGGCAGGACCGCCGGCCGGTGGGGCGAACCGATCGGCGACGGGCAGATGGGGGAGGCGCTCGGCCAGATGTGGCCGTGGGTGGTGCGGGGAGCGGCCCTCGCCTCCGCGCTCTACCTGGTGTGGCGGGCGCGGAGGCCGCGGTGAAGCCGTACCGCGTGGGCCGTTTCGACGGGCACGGAGGCCACGGCGGGCGGGCGGCAGCCGTCGGGCGGGCCCCGGCGGGCCCCGGCGGGCCCCGGCGGGCCCCGGCGGGCCCCGGCACGGTCGGGTGCGGTCGGGTGCCGGGCGACCGTCAGCCGGTCATCTTCGCCCGGAACTCGTCGAGGATCTCGTCGGCGGCGGTGTAGCCGATGCCCGCGATCCACAGCCGGTCGTCGACCTTGAAGACCTTTCCGGCCTTCGACGCCTTGAGCCCCTTCCACAGACCGCCGTCCATGGTCTTGGTCGTACCCGCCTTCGCCGGGTCCCCGTACGTCGACGTGAAGATGACGTCCGCGTCCGCGAGGTCGATCTTCTCGGGGGACACGTCGTACGAGAAGCCGTCCTTGGCCTTGTCGGTGATCGCGGGACGCCCCATGCCGAGGTCGGCGAGGATCGAGCCGATGTAGTTCTGCTTGCCGTAGATCCGGATGTCGGCGCCCTCGACGAAGCGGACGAAGTTGACCTCCGTGGCGGCGGCCTTCTCCTTGCCGCCGATCGCCTCGGTGACCTCGGCGACGTGGGCGTCGTACGCGGCGACGACCTTCTTCGCCTCGGCCTGCTTGCCGAGCGCCTCCGCGTGCAGCTGGAAGTTCTGCTTCCAGGCGGAACCGGTGGACTCGGTCATCACGGTGGGGGCGATCGCCTTGAGCTGGTCGTAGCGGTCGCCGTCACGGACCTTGCTGGTGAGGATCAGGTCAGGCTTCAGCGAGGCGACGGTCTCAAGATTGGGGTTGGCGATCTCGCCGACCTCCTTGATGCCCTTCGTCCGCTCCGCGGGCAGGTAGGTGGGGAAACCGTCCTCGGACGCCGAGTGCGTCGCCCCCACGGGCCGCACGCCGAGACTGAGCGCCGAGTCCAGTTCGCCGGTGTCGAGGACCACGACGCGCTTCGGGGCCACCGGGACCTGGACGTCACCCATCACGGTCTTGACGGTGTGCGTCCTGGCGGCGTCGGAACCGGAGGCCTTGTCGTCGTCCGAGGAACCGCAGGCGGAGAGTGCGAGCATCCCGGCCAGGGCGAGCGCGACCGGCGGGAGGGCGCGACGGGTGAGGGTGGTCATGGAGTGCCTTTCGTGAGGGTGAGGTGGGGCGGGGGTGCCGAGGCCGGTGCCGTTTCCCGTTCCCGCTTCCGCACCGACCGGGCCGACGGCGGGCCGACGCGGGCACCCGGCGGCGGGGCAGCGGTACCGGGGCGCGGGTTCACGGCGTCGGGGCGGCCTGCCAGGGAGCGCCCGGCACGACGAGCGGTGAGCCGGTCACCGGATCCGGGACGATCACCGCGTCCAGGCCGAAGACCTCGTGCACCAGCTCCGCGGTGACGATGTCCTCCGGGCGGCCCTCGGCGACGATCCGTCCGGCCTTCATCGCGACCAGGTGGTCCGCGTACCGGGCGGCCTGGTTGAGGTCGTGGAGCACGGTGACGACGGTCCGGCCGCGGGAGCCGTCCGCTGCCGGGGCGGCGAGCTGCCGCACCAGGTCCAGGACCTCCACCTGGTGCGCGATGTCGAGGTAGGTGGTCGGCTCGTCGAGCAGCAGCAGATCGGTCTCCTGGGCGAGCGCCATCGCGATCCAGACCCGCTGGCGCTGACCACCGGACAGCTCGTCCACCGACCGGTCGCCCAGCGCGGTGACGTCCGTGCGTTCCATCGCGTCGGTCACCGCCCGCTCGTCCTCCTCCGACCACTGCTGCCACCAGTGCTGGTGCGGCTGACGGCCGCGGGCGACGAGGCCGGAGACGGTGATCGCCTCGGGGGCCACCGGGGTCTGCGGCAGCAGCCCGATCGACTGGGCGATCCGCCGGGTGGGGATCTTCGACAGCTCGGTGCCGTCGAGGAGGACCGCGCCGCCGCTCGGCCGCAGCAACCGGCCCAGCGCGCGCAGGGTTGTCGACTTGCCGCAGGCGTTCGGGCCGACGATCACCGTGACCCGGCCGTCGGGCACGGAGAGGTCCAGCTCGTGCACGACGGTGCGGTCCTCGTACGCGAGGGTCAGCCCCCGTGCGGCGAGCCGACAGGTCGTGGCCGTTGCCGCCGTGTCCTTCGTGCCGGGTGCGGCGGGTGTGCCGGGGGCGTCGGACGCCCCGGACGCCTCGGACGTACGGGTCGAACTCATGCGGTACCTCCCTTGCGACCGCGACCGCCGCCGTGACCGCGAATGATCAGCCAGATCAGATACGGGGCGCCGACCGCCGCCGTCAGAACACCCACCGGCAGTTCGGTGGGGGAGAACAGCCTGCGCGCCAGCAGGTCCGCGAAGACCACGATCACCGCGCCCATCAGCGCCGAGCACAGCAACGGGATCTGCGCGGTGCGGGTCAGCCGACGGGAGATCTGCGGGGCGAGCAGCGCCACGAAGTCGACGGGCCCGGCCGTCCCGGTCGCCACGGACGCCAGCACCACACCGAGGGCGACGAGCCCCAGCCGTACCCGCCCGAGGCGCACCCCGAGCGCGGTCGCGGTGTCGTCGTCGAGCGAGACGGTGCGCTGCGCCCGCGCCGCCCACAGCACGGCAGGCAGCAGGATCAGCAGCGTCCAGCCGATCGGCGCGGCCTCGGACCAGCCGCGGCCGTTGAGCGATCCGGTCATCCAGATCTTCGCCTGCTGGGCGACCAGGTAGTCGCCCTTCGTCATGAACAGGGTGGTGACCGACTTCAGCGCGATGGCGAAGCCGATGCCGATCAGGACGAAGCGGGTGGCGTGCAGCCCGCCGCGCCAGGCGAACACGTACACCAGGGCCGCCGCGGCCACCCCGCCGACGACGGACAGGTACGGCAGCACGGTGTACGAGGTGATGCCGAAGGTCATCGCGCCGACCGTGAGCGCGCTCGCCCCCTGGCTGATGCCGATGATGTCGGGGCTCGCGAGCGGGTTGCGGGCGACGGTCTGGATCAGCGCTCCGGCGATCCCGAACGCCGCGCCGACCAGCAGTCCCACCGTCATCCGCGGCAGTCGCAGCGTGCCCACGACCAGCTCGTCCGGGGACGGCCGGCCGAGGATCACCTTCACGACCTCGCCGGGTGCGACGAAGTTCTCGCCGACGCACAGGTACGCGACGCAGAGCCCGGCCAGCAGCACGACGAGCCCGGCGGCCACGACGGCGGACCGCCGGTGCAGCAGGAACCGTCCCCGTGCCCCGATCCGCACCACCCGGTACCCGCTGGGCCGTACCCTCACGGCCTGCTGCGCGCTCATGCGGGCACCGCCTTCCGCCGGACCAGTGTGACGAGGAACGGCACTCCGAGCAGCGCGGTCATCACCCCGGCCGGGACCTCGCTCGGCGGGAAGACCACCCGGCCGACGACATCCGAGACCAGCAGCATCACGGGCCCGATCAGCGCCGCCGTCGGCAGTACCCAGCGGTGGTCGGTGCCGACGACCGCGCGGGCGATGTGCGGGACGGCGAGCCCGATGAACGCGATCGGCCCGGCCGCCGCGACCCCGACGCCGGTCAGCACCGTGGCGCCGAGGCCGCCGACGATCCGGACCGTCGCGACCTTCTGCCCGAGCCCCTTCGCGACGTCCTCGCCGAGCGCCAGCGCGTCGAGTCCGCGCGCCACCGACAGCACGAGGACGGTACCGAGCAGCAGGAACGGCCAGATCTGCCCGGCCACCTCGGTCTCCCGTCCGGCGAGCGAACCGACCTGCCAGAAGCGGAACTCGTCGAGTGCGGACGCCTTGGTCGTCAGCACCCCGGTCGTCACCGACACCAGCAGCGCGTTGATCGCGGCCCCGCCCAGGGCGAGCTTCACCGGGGTGGCGCCCCCGCGCCCGCTGGAGGCGATCGCGTACACGGCGACCGAGGCGGCCGCCGCTCCCGCGAAGGCGAACCACACGTACCCGGTCAGGGTGTGGACACCGGCGTACGCGATGGCCAGCACCACGCCGACCGACGCGCCCTGGCTGATGCCGAGGATGCCGGGATCGGCGATGGGGTTGCGGGTGATGCCCTGGAGCGCCGTGCCGGCCAGGGCCAGGGCGGCGCCGACCATCAGCCCGATCAGGGTGCGCGGCACCCGCATGCCCCGGACGACCTCGGCGTTCTGCGAGTGCCCGCCGTGCAGGAGGGCGTCGAGCACCTCGGACGGGGGTATGGTGCGGGCCCCCACGGCCAGGCTGAGGAGTACCGCGACCAGCAGCGCCGCGACGGCCGCCGCCGTCACGAGTGCGCGTCTGGGGCGGCGTGGTGCGGCGGCTGACATCGGACCCAATCGGAAGCGAGCAGAGGTGCCACCTCGCCCCTGATCGGCAGTGCGGCGAGATGGTTAGGCTTGGCTAAGTCTAAGCACCGCCGGTTTTCGGCCCGAGGGCGTGTTTCGAAAGTGGCCCCGCGACAATGGGGTCATGCCCGCGCAGCAGCCCTCCCCCCGGTCCCCGCTCCCGTTGACGGTCGGATTCGACCTCGACATGACGCTCATCGATTCCCGGCCCGGCATCCGGGCCGCCTATCTGGCGCTCTCCGCCGAGACCGGGACCCCCATAGACGCCGACCTGGTGGTGAGCAGGCTCGGCCCGCCCGTCGACGAGGAACTGCGGAACTGGTTCCCGGCCGAAGCGGTGGCCGCCACCGCCGACCGCTACCGGGAGATCTATCCCGCCCACGCCATCGCCCCGACGTCCGCGCTGCCGGGTGCCCGGGAATCGCTCGCGGCGATCCGCGGGCGCGGCGGGCGTTCGATCGTGGTCACCGCCAAGTACCGGCCCAGCGCGGAACTCCACCTGACGCACCTCGGGATCGAACCCGACGCGCTCGTCGGCGGTCTGTGGGCGGAGGCCAAGGCCCGGGCGCTGCGCGAGCACGGCGCGTCCGTGTACGTGGGCGACCACGTCGGCGACGTCCGGGGAGCCCGCACGGCCGGGGCCCTGTCGGTGGGGGTCACCACGGGCCCGTGCGACGCGGCCGAACTCCGGGCGGCGGGGGCGGACGTCGTCCTGTCGTCCCTGACGGAGTTCCCGGCCTGGCTGGAGACGTACGCGGCGTAGACGTCTAGCCGGGCCGCGCGGCGCAACCGCTCCACGGGCCCCGGCCGGGCGGTTCCTGCCGCTCCCGCGGTTTCTACCGCTGCCGCGATCCCGCGCGCGCCGACCTGACCACGCCCGCGGCGGCGATCAGGAAGCCGACGCCCATCAGCATGCACAGCGACCACGCGATGGACGGGAGCGGACGCGTGCCGAGGAACAGGGGGGCCATCGTGGCCAGTGTGGCCAGTGCGCCGAGGAAGAAGACGATCGCGCCGGCCCGGACCAGCCGGTCACCCGCGCCAGGAGGTGTAGTACTCACCACGCCAGGGTAGTTCCCGACGGCGGTGGGACCGGCCCGCGGGTGACGGCGGCCGGTGCAGGCATCGTTTCCGGACAGGGTCCGGATGATCCGGCTTGACGAGGGGTGCTCCCCCTGGGGAGGCTGCTGCCAGCAGGGGAGCAGCACCACTGGATAGCCTGACCTGCTGAGGCTTTGTTCCGGCATACGGGTTGAGATGGGGTGCGTGCTTTGCCGACTGGCAAGGTCAAGTGGTTCAACAGCGAGAAGGGCTTCGGCTTCCTCTCCCGCGACGACGGCGGCGACGTCTTCGTGCACTCCTCCGTGCTCCCCGACGATGTCGACGCGCTCAAGCCCGGCCAGCGGGTCGAATTCGGTGTCGTCGCAGGTCAGCGCGGTGACCAGGCGCTGTCGGTGACGGTCCTGGACCCGACCCCGTCGGTCGCGGCCGCACAGCGCCGCAAGCCGGACGAACTCGCGTCCATCGTGCAGGACCTGACCACCCTGCTGGAGAACATCACGCCGATGCTGGAGCGGGGCCGCTACCCGGACAAGGCGGCGGGCAAGAAGGTCGCCGGGCTGCTGCGCGCGGTCGCCGACCAGCTCGACGTGTAGACCCCGTCGTCCGCCGCGGACCTTCCGCGTCCCGCCGCGTCCGCTTCCGGGCCGGAGGTCACCCGACAGGCCCTCGGACGAACGACAGCGCGTCCGGCCCGAGGGGCGGTACCAGCCCCTCGGCCGCCGCGCGGGTCAGCAGCCCGCGGATCGCCGCGTAGCCGTCCTCGCCGAGGTCGGCGGTGAACTCGTTGACGTACAGCCCGATGTGCTGGTCGGCCACCGCCGGGTCCATCTCCTGGGCGTGCTCCAGCACGTAGGGGCGTGACGCCTCCGGATCGTCCCAGGCCATCCGTACCGAGGTGCGCACCGACTCGGCGAGCAGCTTCAGCGTGTCCGCGCCCAGCGACCGCTTCGCGATGATCGCGCCGAGCGGGATCGGCAGCCCGGTCGTGTCCTCCCAGTGCCGGCCCATGTCGGCGAGGTTGTGCAGCCCGTAGTTCCGGTAGGTGAAACGGGCCTCGTGGATGACGAGACCGGCGTCCACCTTCCCGTCGCGCACCGCGGGCATGATCTCGTCGAACGGCATGACGACGATCTCGCCGACGCCGCCCGGTACCGTCTCCGCCGCCCAGAGGCGGAACAGCAGGTACGCGGTGGACCGCTCGCTCGGCACGGCGACGGTCCGGCCCGTGAGGTCCGTGCCCGGCTCCTTCGTGAGGACGAGCGGCCCGCAGCCCCGGCCCAGCGCCCCGCCGCACGGCAGCAGCGCGTACGTGTCGAGCACCCAGGGCAGCACCGCGTACGAGACCTTGAGGACGTCGCCCTCGCCGCGTTCGGCCATGCCGTTGGTGATGTCGATGTCGGCGAAGGTGACGTCGAGGGCGGGTGCGCCGGGGACCTTTCCGTGGGCCCAGGCATCGAAGACGAAGGTGTCGTTCGGGCACGGCGAGAACGCGATGTCCAGCGGTTCAGGCGTCGTTTCGGTCATGACGGGTCCAGCCTTCCAGTACGACGGTTCCAGCCTTCCAGCACGGGGACGAGCTTCCCGAACGCCCCGGTGAGCGCGGCCAGCGCGTCCCCGATGCGCCAGGCGTCGCGGTCGCGTGGGCCGACGGCGTTCGAGACCGCCCGGATCTCCAGGACCGGGGTGCCGGTCCGGTCGGCGGCCTCGGCGACCCCGAAGCCCTCCATGGCCTCGGCGGCGGCGTCCGGGTGCGCGGCGCGCAGGGCCGCGGCGCGCCCGGCGCCGCCCGTCACCGTGGAGACGGTGAGGATCCCGGCCGCGAGCGCGCCGGTCGCGCCGGCCGCCTCCCGGACCAGCGACCGGGGCGGAAGGTACTGGTCGCGGCCGAAGCCCAGCGCGGTGACGGGCACGAAACCCTCGGGGGTCTGTGCCCCCAGGTCCGCGGCGACGATCCGGCTCGCGACGACGAGCGAGCCGACCGGGGCGACGGGAGCGAACCCGCCGCCGATCCCCGCCGAGACGACGAGGTCGTACGGGGCGGCGTCCGGCCCGGGCCGGTGACCGGCGGCCAGGGCGAAGGCGGTGGCGGCGGCCGCGGCGGCCGGGCCCGCACCGCCCGCGAGGATGTCGAAGCGCCCCGCGCCGCCGGGGGCGTCCACCCGGTGGATCCCGGCGCCGGGCACCTGGTGCGCGGACTGCCCGGCCCCGTCCCCGAACGCACGCGCGACCGCGTCCCGTTCCGCGGGGACGGCGGTCACGACGAGCACACGCACGGAGGAGATCACCGGATCGGGGAGGGCCGGAAGAGGGACGACGGGGGCCGGGAGGTCAGGAGGACTTCTTCAGCTGGAAGTGCCAGATGCCCGTGAGGTTCTTGCCGTTCGTCTCCACGATGCTGACCTGCGTCTCGTTCGAGGTCTCACCGGTCTGGCTGGAGAAGAAGGCGCTGCCCGGGATGGACCGGTAGGTCTTCTTGTACGGCTCCTGCTCGGCCTGCTGGCCGTTGATGAACAGGGTCCAGCCGTGGTCGGCGATCTCGGGGTCGACGCCGAAGCGGACCTTGTCGTCCATCGAGACCTCGACGGACTTCTCCGCCTTCTTGTTGAGGCAGCTCTTGATGTCGGACGTCTTGATGGCCTTGCCGTCGTTGTAGCAGGCGGCCTCGGTGTTCACCGAGTTGCCGCCGACCGTGACGGTCGCGAGCGGCGTCGGCTTGTCGCAGGCGGACAGGACGAGGAGTCCCGCGGACACGGCACCGAGGGCGACGCCGATTCGACGGCTCTTGCCGGAGAAGAACGCAACGGTCATGGGCCGAAGGCTATCGGTCGCCCCGGCTCACGCCACGCGGGGGTGCGGCGAGCCGTGCCGCGCGGCGCTCAGCAGCCCCCGTACGGACGTGGCGGCACCGAGGGCGAGGACGGCCGCGGCGACCGCCATGCCCAGTACGCCGTTGAGGGGCAGGAGGATGCCGATGCCGCCCCCGGCCACCCACGCCATCTGGAGCACCGTCTCGGCGCGGGCGAACGCCGAGGCCCGCACCTCCTCGGGCACGTCGCGCTGGATCATCGCGTCCAGCGAGAGCTTCGACAGGGCCTGGCTGAAGCCCGCCGTCGCACTCAGCGCGGCGACCGTGACCGTGCCGAAGAACAGCGCGGCGAGCACGGCCACCCCCAGCGCCAGGGCCAGCACCGAGGCGGCGATCACCTCGGGGCCGCGGGCCCGGAGCCAGGACCCGACCGCCGTGCCGAGCGCGTTGCCGATCCCGGCGGCCACGCCGACGATGCCGAGCGAGACCGCGGCGCTCTGACCGGCCAGCGGCTGGTCGCGCAGCAGGAACGCCAGGAAGAAGATCAGGAAGCCGGAGAGCGCGCGGTGGGCCGTGTTGGCCTGGAGCCCGTTCAGCACGGACGGCCCCACGGACCGCAGCCCGGGCCGCCTCTCGCCGTTGCCCGCCCGGCCCCACCGCCGCCCGTTCCGCTCCGCCCGGGGACGCGACGGCGTCACCCCGTACGGCGGAACCAGCCGCGCCTTCCGCTCCCCCTTCGCGGAGTCGACCTCGGGCGGCAGCGTGAACGCGAGGACGGTCCCGCCGGCGAAGACCGCGCACGCGCCGTACAGCGGCCAGGCCGGACCGACGAACTGGAGCCCCGCCCCGACCGGCGCGGCGAGCCCGGTCGCCAGCAGACCGGCCAGGGTGACCCGGGCGTTCGCCCGCACCAGGGAGATGCGCGGCGGCAGCAGTCGCGGCACGACCGCGCTGCGCACCACCCCGTACGCCTTCGAGCAGACGAGGACGCCCAGCGCGGCCGGATACAGCTCCAGACCACCCGTGGCGACCGCGCCCGACATGGCGAGCGCCAGCACCGCACGGGCCAGCATCGCCCCGGCCATCGCGGCGCGGCGGCCGTGCGGCAGCCGGTCCAGGAGCGGGCCGATCACGGGCGCGAGGAGGGTGAACGGCGCCATCGTGACGGCGAGGTAGAGCGCGACCCGGCCGCGGGCCTCGTCCGTCGGCACGGAGAAGAACACGGTCGACGCGAGCGCCACCGTGATCATCACGTCGCCCGCGCCGTTCACGGCGTGCAGCTCGATCAGCTTGCCGAGTCCGGATTCTCCCGCGCCGTGGGCGTGCGTCGCCCTGCGGACGGACCGCGCGGTGCCCGTGAACGGGGCGCGGAGGGCACGCCCGACCGCCCGGCCCGTCCTGCGGAACGGGCCGGAATCCTGGTGCGACCGGGCGGAAGTCACTTCGTCATAGTGCCCCAGCCCGGGCGGTCACGAACCGGTATCGGCCCGGGGCACGGGCGCACATGGCCCTGTCGGGTCAGTGGCCGGTTCCCGTCGGTCTCCCCCGGTTCGGGACGGGCAGGTGGGCGGGGGACGGCGAAGGGGGTAGCGTGCGTAGCGCGCCACCGGCGGTTGTGCTCGGCCGCGCGCCTATCGGCGATCCCGCAGAATGGATGGCAGAAGGTGCGCCCGAGGCAGGCACGACGGGTGTGGACGTCGACGCGGCCCCCAGGTCCGCTCCGCCCGCATCCGCCACGGCCGAAATCGATGGATGTGCAGGCGCGCCCGTGAGACTGGCGTATGGAGAGAAGCGATACCTGTGAGTGCTGCGACGACGCGAAGCCGTTCGGCCCGTACCCCTGCCCTCGATCGCCTGTGCGCCGAGGCGGTGGACCTCGCCCGCGCCGCGGCCGAGGAGGCAGCCGACCCGGGGGCCGTCGGCGAGCATGCGGGGGTGATCGCCGAGGGCGACCGGGTCGTCACGCACTTCTTCGAGTGCCACCTGCCCGGATACCGCGGCTGGCGCTGGGCGGTGACGGTCGCCCGGGCGTCCCGCGCGAAGAACGTCACCCTTGACGAGACGGTTCTGCTGCCCGGCGACGACGCACTCCTCGCCCCGGAGTGGGTGCCGTGGAGCGAGCGCCTGCGCCCCGGCGACATGGGCCCCGGCGACCTGCTGCCCACCCAGGCGGACGACCTCCGCCTGGAGCCCGGCTACACCGGCGAGGACGAGCCGCCGCCGAACTCCGCGGTGTCCGAGGTCTCGCGGGAGATGGCCGACCTCGTCGACACGGAGGACGCGGAGCTGACCACCCGCCCCGCGACGACCGGCCGGGGCGCGATCGCGGCGCTGGCGGACGAGCTCGGCATGCGGCGGGCCCGGGTGCTGTCGCGGTACGGGCTGCGTCAGGCGGCCGAGCGCTGGGACGAGGCGTTCGGGGCGAGGACACCGATGGCCCAGGCCGCCCCGGCCTCCTGCGTCAGCTGCGCGTTCCTGGTGCCGCTCGCGGGCTCGCTGCGGCAGGCCTTCGGCGTGTGCGCCAACGAGTTCGGCCCGGCCGACGGGCACGTCGTGTCGCTGTCGTACGGATGCGGCGGCCACTCCGAGGCGGCAGTGATGCCGAAGACCCCGAAGCCGGCCCCGCACGCCCTGGACACCATGCGGGTGGACGAGTACCCGCTGCGCCCGGCCCGCGACTCCGGCTCGGTCCCGGCGGAGCCGGACGGCCCGGCGGAGGAACTCGGCCACTCCTGACGCGGGGCGCGCGGCACACGGTCGCACACGTCCCTGCGCACGCCCGTACGCCCGGGCACACCCCGGCGGTGGCGGGCGCACGCCCCGCACGTCCTGGGGCCTCCCGCCCCCCGGCGGTGAGCACGCCCTGTCCCCGGCCGCCGGGCCCGTCGCCCGGCGCGGGCCCCGCGTACCCGCAGTCGACCGTGCGAAGCGCGGCAGGGGCGGCACCGCCCGCCGGGGTGACCCGGTACCTTCGAGCGCACACTTGGCGGCACGGGGCGCCCATCGGCGGCACGGGGCGCTCAACCGGAAAGAGCGGAGCACAGCGTGAGCATGAATGCGACCGAGGGGGCCGACCCGTTCGGGACCGCACGGCTGCGACGTGGGGTGCTCGACGCCTGGGGCGCCGGCCCCGCCCGGTTCCGTGAGGACGCCAACGCCGAGGAGGAGCTCGCGCTCGGCGGCTACCGCGACCGCCTCGTCGTCGAACTCGCCCAGAACGCCGCCGACGCCGCCGCCCGCGCCGGTGTGCCGGGCCGGCTCCGCCTCACCCTGCACGCGGCGGCCCCCGACGCCCCCGCCGTGCTCGCCGCCGCCAACACCGGCGCCCCCCTGGACGCCACCGGTGTGGAATCGCTCTCGACGCTGCGCGCCTCCGCCAAGCGCGAGGGCCACGAGGGCGCCGTCGGCAGGTTCGGCGTCGGGTTCGCCGCCGTACTCGCGGTGAGCGACGAACCCGCGGTGATCGGCAGGCACGGCGGCATCCGCTGGTCCCTCGCCGAGGCCCGCGACCTCGCCGCCCGCGCCGCCACCGCCAGCCCCGGCCTCGGCGACGAACTGCGCCGCCGCGACGGCCACGTCCCGCTGCTGCGCCTCCCGCTGCCCGCCGAGGGCACCGCGCCCGAGGGCTACGACACCGTCGTCGTCCTCCCGCTGCGCGACGGCGGTGCCGAGGACCTCGTCGTCCGGCTGCTCACCGCCGTCGACGACGCGCTGCTGCTCACCCTGCGCGGCCTCGACGAGATCGTCATCGAAACCCCGGACACCGCACGGACACTGCGCCGCACCCAGCAGGGCCCGTACACGCACATCGAGGACTCCGCGCACGGCACGCACCGCTGGCGCACCACCACCCACCACGGCCCCGTCGACGCCGGACTGCTCGCCGACCGGCCCCGCGAGGAACGGCTGCGCCCGCACTGGTCGGTCACCTGGGCCGTCCCGGTGGACGCCGAGGGCGCCCCGACACGCCCCCGCACCGCCCCCGTCGTCCACGCCCCGACCCCCACCGACGAACCCCTCGGCATCCCCGCGCTGCTCATCGCCTCGCTGCCGCTCGACACCACCCGCCGCCACCCCGCGCCCGGCCCGCTCACCGACTTCCTGGTGCGGCGCGCCGCCGACGCGTACGCCGAACTGCTCGCCGACTGGCAGCCGGTGTCCGTCGACACCATCGACCTCGTCCCCGGACCGCTCGGCAGGGGCGAACTGGACGGCGCCCTGCGCGGGGCGATCCTGGAACGGCTGCCGCGCGTCGCGTTCCTGGAGCCCGCCGCCCCGCGCCCCGCCACCGAGCCGGAGGCCGCGGACCGGTGGGACGCCTGGGATGCCGACGGCATCCGTGGGACCGCCGCCGCCGCGCTGCGCCCCATCGAGGCCGAGGTCCTGGAGGGCGTCGGCGCCGAGACCGTACGGGTGCTCGCCGAGGTCCTGCCGTGCCTGCTGCCCGCAGGACTGGAACGCCGCAGCGAACTGCGCACCCTCGGCGTCGCCCGTGTCCCGCTGACCGAGGCCATCGACCGGCTCGCCGGACTGGAACGCGACCCCGGCTGGTGGCGGCGGCTGTACGACAGCCTCTCCGGCATCGACCCGGACCGCCTCTCCGGCCTTCCCGTCCCGCTGGCAGGGACACCGGGGACGCCGGAAGCCGAGCCCCCGGCCACGCCCCGCACCACCATCGGCCCCCGCCAGGTCCTGCTGCCGCTCCCCGACGCCCTCACCGGCCCGGTCCTGGAACGGCTCGCCCGGCTCGGGCTGAAGGTCGCCCACCCGGACGCCGCCCACCCGCTGCTGGAGAAGCTCGGCGCCCTGCCCGCCACCCCGCGCGCCGTGCTGACGACCCCGCAGGTGCGGGCCGCCGTCGCCGGATCGCTGGACGCGGGCGAGATCTGGGACGAGGACGCGCCGAGCGCCGACGAACTCGCCGAGACCGTCCTCGCCCTCGTCCGGGACGCCGAACTGGCCCCCGGCGACGAACCCTGGCTCGGTGCCCTCGCCCTGCCCGACGAGGACGGCGAACTCGCCCCCGCCGGTGAACTCGTGCTGCCCGGCAGCCCGTTCGCCGCGATCATGCGCGAGGGCGAACTGGCCCACTGCGAAAGGGAACTCGCCGAGCGCTGGGGCGAACAGCCGCTCACCGCCTGTGGGGTGCTGGCCACCTTCGCCCTGGTGAGGGCCACCGACGTCGTCCTCGACCCCGACGAACTGGAGCCCCGCGAGGGAGACTTCGCCGAGCCCGACGACGCCGGACTGCTCGACGCCGTGGACGTGTGGTGCGAGGACGTCCTCGACCGGCTTCCGGACGCGCCGGTGCCACCGGTCGCCACCGAGATCGTCGCCGTCCGCGACCTGGACCTCGTCGACGACGACGCCTGGCCACAGGCGCTCGCGATGCTCGCCCGTCCGCCGCTGCGGGACGCGCTGATCCAGCCGGTGCGGGTGCTCCTGCCCGACGGCACCACGCGGTCCGTCCGCCCCTACACCGCCTGGTGGCTGCGCGACCACCCGGTCCTCGACGGCCGCCGGCCGGCCGGGCTGCGCGCCGCGTCCGGCGACCCGCGGCTCGCCGGGCTGTACGACTCCGCCGACGCGACGGGCTTCGACGACGCACAGGTGCTGCGCGCCCTGGGCGTCCGCACCTCGGTGGCCGCGCTCCTCGACGAGCCGGGCGGCGCCGCCGAACTCCTCGGGCGGCTGGCGGACGGGGACCGTCAGGTCGACCCCGTGCAACTGCACGCCCTGTACACGGCACTGGCCGACCTCGACCCCGAACAGGTCACCCTTCCCGACGAGCTCCGGGCCGTTGTGGACGGAGAGGTCCGGGTCGTCGACGCGGCGGACGCCGTCATCGCGGACGCCCCGGACCTGCTGCCGCTCGCCGCGGGACTGCCGCTGCTCCCGGTCGCCCCGGCGCGCGCGGCCGAACTCGCCGAGCTGCTCCAGGTGCGGCGGCTCGGCGACAGCGTCGAGGCCGAGGTGACCACGGACGGCGAGGAGCACCGCGTACCCGATGCGGTACGGGTCCTGCTCGGCGTCGGCACCCCGGACACGTACCTCGAACACGCCGAACTGCGCGCGGGCGGCGTCGAGCTGGACTGGCGCCGCACCCCGGACGGCACCGTGCACGCCGCCACGCTCGAAGGCGTCGCGGCCGGGCTGGCCTGGGCGGCGGGCCAGTGGCCGCGCCGCTTCGAGGTCGCCGCGCTGCTGGAGGACCCGTCCCGCACGGAGGAACTGGCCCGGGACCGCTGGTTCGACTGACCCCCGGCGGGGGCCGGACCGCCGCGCGGACCGTGCCCCCGCCGACGGCCGAGGGCCCGCCCGGGGATCTTCCGGTGGCAGCCCGGCGGGAGCGGCTCGATGATGGGGTGAGACTCCGTCCCCGCAGGGGGTCCGATGAACTACGGAATCAGCGTCCTGTTCCGTGCCGTCCCCGTCCTCATGGGCGCCGTCTCGGCAGCTCTGGGCGGATACGTGCTCGCCCACGCGTCCGGTGCGAGTGCGCGCGTCGCGGGGCTGGTGCTCGTGTTCCTCGCGGCCATCTGTCTCTGCCTGTTCGCCACCGCGGCGACGATCATCAGACAGCTCATCGGCAGGTACACCGCGCTGGACCGGCTGGTCTACCCGGTGTTCGGCTTCGCGGTCAGCGGTGTCACCACGGGGTACGGGCTCTGCCTGCTCACCCAGACCCCGCGGCCACCGCCCGATTTCATCGCCGGGCACGTGGTCTTCGGCGTCGGCATGATCTGCGTGTGCGTCTCGTGCGTGGCCACGGCCTCCACCCGGTTCACCCTGATCACCGAGAACTCGGCGCTGCCCGAGGGCTCGCCGCCGCGCTCTCCCGCCCCCTTCGGCCCGCTCGCGGTACGCGTCCTGCTGGCGCTTCCGGTGCTCGCGGCCCTGGTCACCTGGGCGTGGGCCTTCCTCCTGCTGGCGGGCGGGGGCGGCGGAGTCGCGGCGGGACGTTTCACCTCCGGGCACGTGATGATCGGTCTGGCGCTCGTCTGCACCTGCCTGATCGGGCTGGTGGCCAGCATCCTGCGGCAGATCCAGAACACCTACACCCCGCGGGACCGCGTCCTGTGGCCCGCGTCGGCCGCCGCCCTGGGGGCCGTCGGCATCCTGTGGGGCCTTGTCGTCATCGCCGCGCACACCCGGCCCACCCAGCTGTCGGCCGGTTTCGTACTGGTCGGGCTGGGGCTCATCTGCTGGAGCATCCTCAGCAAGGTGCTGCTCCTCGCGCTGGTCTGGCGCCGGAGGGCCCCGCTGGCGAACCGGGTTCCGCTGATTCCGGTCGGTACGGCCCTGCTCTGCCTGTTCCTCGCGTCGTTCCTCTTCGAGTCGGCCGATCCCGCGGTGCTGGTGGCGGCCCGCGTGCTGATCGGTCTCGGCTGCATCTGCTTCTCCCTGTTCTCCATCGTCTCCATCCTGGAGTCCGGAACCAGTGGCGACGCGGACGACGAAGGGACCGCACCGGCGAGCAGGTGACGCCCCACCGGGACGGCGGTGGGCCGCACCACCGGCCGGTGGTGCGGCCCCGGGGGCACCCGTCGCGGGATCAGGCCGGGAAGCGGCGGCCGACCAGCCGCCAGGCGTACTCCAGGGCGGCCGACGCCACCACCGCGATCCCCACCGCCGTCCACGGCATCGTCGTCCCCACCAGCTTCAGCGCGAAGAACTCCTGGAGCCACGGCACCACCAGCACGAGCAGGAACGCCAGCCCCATCGCCACCACCAGGCAGATCCGCCACCAGGTGTAGGGGCGGGCGATGATCGCCAGGACCCACATCGAGACCAGGAACAGGGTGAGGGTCGCCGCGCTGGTCTCCGCGTCCAGCGCGTGCGCGCCGGTGTAGTGCTGCCGGGCGAGCAGGTACGTCACGAAGGTGGCGGCGGCCGCGATGACACCGGACGGGATCGCGTACCGCATGACCCGGCGCACGAAGTGCGGATGGGCGCGTTCCTTGTTGGGCGCGAGCGCCAGGAAGAAGGCAGGGATGCCGATCGTCAGCGTCGACAGCAGGGTCAGGTGGCGCGGCAGGAACGGGTAGTCGACCTGGGTGCACACCACCAGGATCGCCAGCAGCACCGAGTAGACGGTCTTGGTGAGGAACAGGGTGGCGACCCGGGTGATGTTCCCGATCACCCGGCGGCCCTCGGCGACGACCGACGGCAGCGTCGCGAAGCTGTTGTTCAGCAGCACGATCTGGGCGACGGCCCGGGTCGCCTCGGAGCCCGATCCCATGGACACGCCGATGTCGGCGTCCTTGAGGGCCAGCACGTCGTTGACGCCGTCGCCGGTCATCGCGACGGTGTGGCCGCGGGACTGGAGGGCCGCGACCATGTCGCGCTTCTGCTGCGGGGTGACCCGGCCGAAGACCGCGTTCTGTTCCATGGCCGAGGCCATCTCGTCCGGATCGGTGGGCATCCGGCGCGCGTCCAGGGTGTTCTCGGCCCCCGGCAGGCCGAGCTTTCCGGCGACCGCGCCCACGGAGACCGCGTTGTCGCCGGAGATGACCTTCGCGGCGACGTTCTGGTCGGCGAAGTAGGCGAGGGTCTGCCCGGCGTCCGGCCGCAGCCGCTGTTCCAGGACGACGAGGGCGTGCGGCACGGCCCCGGCGGAGATGTCCGGCCCGTCGAGTTCGCCGCGCGCCCGGGCCAGCAGCAGCACCCGCAGCCCCTGCCGGTTGAGCTGCTCGATCTCGTCGAGCGCCGGGTCCTGCTCGGGCAGCAGCACGTCGGGGGCGCCGAGCAGCCAGGCCGACGTCCGGCCGCCGCCCTCGTCGAACGCGGCACCGCTGTACTTGCGGGCCGAGGAGAACGGCAGCGTCTGCGTGCACCGCCACTCCTGGCCGTCCGGGCAGGCGTCGACGATGGCCTGGAGGCTGGCGTTGGGCCGGGGATCGGAGGCGCCGAGGGCGCCGAGCACACGGTGGACGTATGCCTCCTGCGCGTCGCCGAGGGTGCGCACCTCGGTGACGTCCATGCCGCCCTCGGTGAGGGTGCCCGTCTTGTCCAGGCAGACGATGTCGACGCGGGCCAGCCCCTCGATCGCCGGAAGCTCCTGCACCAGGCACTGCTTGCGGCCGAGCCGTACGACACCGATCGCGAAGGCGACCGACGTCAGCAGCACCAGGCCCTCGGGGATCATCGGGACGATGCCGCCGACGGTCCGGGCGACCGCGTCCTTGAAGTTGTTCTCCTTGACGACGAGCTGGCTGATGACCAGCCCGATCGCGGTCGGCACCATCATCCAGGTGACGTACTTGAGGATGGTGGAGATCCCGGTGCGCAGCTCGGACTGGACGAGGGTGAAGCGCGAGGCCTCCTCGGCGAGCTGCGCGGCGTAGGCCTCCCGGCCGACCTTGGTCGCGGAGAACGAGCCACCGCCCGCGACGACGAAGCTGCCGGACATCACGGGGTCGCCGGGGCGCTTCAGCACCGGGTCGGCCTCGCCGGTGAGCAGGGACTCGTCGATCTCCAGGCCGTCCGCCTCGGCGACCGTGCCGTCCACGACCACCTTGTCGCCGGGGCTCAGCTCGACGAGGTCGCCGAGGACGATCTCGGAGGTGGAGATCTCGGCCGAGACCCCGTCCCGCCGCACCGTGGGCTTGGCCTCGCCGATGACCGCGAGGCCGTCCAGGGTCTTCTTGGCGCGCCACTCCTGGATGATCCCGATGCCGGTGTTGGCGATGATCACGAAGCCGAAGAGGCTGTCCTGGATCGGCGCCACGAACAGCATGATCAGCCAGAGCACGCCGATGATCAGGTTGAACCGGGTGAAGACGTTGGCGCGGACGATCTCGCGGACGGAGCGGGACGAGCGGACGGGGACGTCGTTGACCTCGCCGCGGGCGATCCGCTCGGCCACCTCGGCCGCCGTCAGCCCGCGGGTGTCCGCGGCCGGGACCGGCAGCTCCACCGGGTGGACCGGGTCGAGCTCGGCCCCGGCGTCGATCATGGCCGGCCCGTGGCGGCCGTCGGCGCCGGAGGCCTCGGAGGCCTGCTCGCCGGAGGAATGGGGTGCCCGCTGCGTCATGGTTCCGACGGTACGGGGGGAACGCCCGGATCACCCATCGGGGGTCCGAAGATCAGACCGGGGGAGGAGAGGAATGGTCCCGTGGGGGTACGGGTGCCCTGACGGGACCCGGAGAGGCCACGGGCCTGCCCCGGGTCCCTGCGGGCCTTGACGGGCTCCGGACAAGCCTTGACGCATGCGGGACACGGAACGCCGGACGCCGCGTGCGGAACGCCGGGCGGAGGGGGCGGTGCCGGGTCAGGCGGTCGCGCCGCTCGCGCCCCCGGCGTCCGGGGCCGACGCGCCGGAGGCGCCGGACGCCTCCGCCTCCCGGGCCGCCGCCCGCTTGATCGCCGCGTCGCGCTTCCGCACGTACCAGATGCCGATCAGACCGAGTCCGGCACCGGCGAGGCAGGTCCACAGCCACCACAGGTGGCCGTGGTCGTCGAACCAGCCGTAGAACGGGAGCTGGACCAGGAAGAGGACGAACCAGAGGATCGTGCCGCCGGTGATGGTGGCGACGACGGGCCCCTCCAGGGGCTCGGGTGCCTCGTGCTTCGGTGTCCACTTCGCCATGAACTCAGTGTATGGGCCGCACGCGCCACCCTTCCGGCCCCCGTCGGGAACGGGTGCGGACAGCGGGCCGGGCCGTACCCGACAAGGGTCTACGCGCGGAGATAGCGATCTTCGCCCTATGTATTCATACTGAATCTGCTTAAGACTGTCTCGAATTATTCGTGTGAAAGTCCAAAGCTGGCTACTTTTTGTCCCCCTCTACGTACGACTGAGGTCATACATGTCCCCCTCGGCCACCGCCCCGGTCGATTCCGAGCAGTCACCGGTCCCTCGGCCGCAGGGCGGCCTGGATCGTTTCTTCAAGATCTCCGAGCGGGGGTCGTCGGTCGCGCGCGAGATCCGCGGTGGATTCGCCACATTCTTTGCGATGGCATACATCATCGTGCTGAATCCGATCATTCTCGGCAGCGCGAAGGACATCAACGAGCACTACCTCAACCACGGGCAACTGGTCACCGCCACCGTGGTGACGGCGGCGTTCTCCACCCTCCTCATGGGGGTCATCGGCAACGTGCCGATCGCGCTGGCGGCCGGACTCGGTGTCAACACCGTCGTCGCGCTCCAGCTCGCGCCCAGGATGACCTGGCCCGAGGCGATGGGCATGGTGGTGCTCGCGGGCATCGTGGTCATGCTGCTGGTCGCGACCGGGCTGCGGGAACGCGTGATGCACGCCGTGCCCGGGTCGCTGCGCAAGGGCATCGCGATCGGTATCGGTCTGTTCATCCTGCTGATCGGCCTTGTCGACTCCGGCTTCGTCTCCCGCATCAAGGACAAGGCCGAGACCACCGTTCCGCTCCAGCTCGGCGCGGACGGTCACCTCAACGGCTGGCCGGTCCTGATCTTCGTCATCGGCGCGCTGCTCACCATGGCGCTGCTCGTCCGCAAGGTGCCGGGCGCCATCCTGATCTCCATCGTGTCGATGACGGTCCTCGCGCTGGTCGTCAACGCCGTCGCGGGCCTGCCGGGCGAGGCGTGGGGGCTGACCGTCCCGGAGTGGCCGGGCAATCCGGTCGCCACCCCGGACTTCGGGCTGATCGGGCAGGTCGACCTGTTCGGGGGATTCCAGAAGGTCGGCATCCTGACCGGCATCCTGTTCGTCTTCACCGTGCTGCTGTCCTGCTTCTTCGACGCGATGGGCACCATCCTCGGCGTCGGCGACGAGGCGAAGCTGACCGACAAGGACGGCAACTTCCCGGGCATCAACAAGGTGCTGTTCGTGGACGGCATCGCGGTCGCCGCGGGCGGCGCGAGCTCCTCGTCCGCCTCGACCTGCTTCGTGGAGTCCACGGCGGGGGTCGGCGAGGGCGCCCGTACCGGCCTGGCGAGCATCGTGACGGGTCTGCTGTTCACGGTGGCGCTGTTCCTGACGCCACTGGCCACCATGGTCCCGTCCCAGGCGGCCACCCCGGCGCTGCTGGCGGTGGGCTTCCTGATCATCTCGGGCTCGGTGCGGGACATCGACTGGAGCGACTACACGCTCGCGATCCCGGCCTTCCTGGCCATGGTGATGATGCCGTTCACGTACTCGATCACCAACGGCATCGGCATCGGCTTCATCGCCTTCTCCGTGCTGCGCGTGGCGGCCGGGCGCTGGCGCGAGGTACCGGCGGCCATGTACGTGGTCTCGGCGGTCTTCGTCTTCTACTACGCGATGCCCGCCCTCGGCCTCACGTAGCCTCCTCCGCCCCGATCCCCGCGGTCCCCTCCGCCGCCCCGACCCCGGCCGCGCCCCCGGCCGGGACCGGGCCGGTGCCCTCCGCGGCGTAGAACTTCTCCGTCTCGTCGACGGCCGCCTTGAAGCGCTCGTCGAAGTCATCGCGAATGAGCGTCCGGACGACATAGTCCTGGACGCTCATTCCGCGTCTGGCGGCGTGCTGCCGGAGCCGGTCGAGCAGCTCACCGTCTATCCGCAGGCTGAGCACAGTCGATCCCATGACAAGCAGGGTTACCTGTCCGAGAAGTCGTTTCACGGCTCTTTCCGGATCCGACTCACTCGTTCGGGTGAGCGATTGGGCGATCCGGTCGCGCGCGTGTAGCCGCGCGCGTGTCACACGAATGGTCTTTAGGGTAGGTAATGAGTTACGCTAATAAACATGCCTGACCTGATCCACGACGGCGACAGTGCGGCCGCCGTGAGTTCCCTCCGTTCCGCCGTGATGCTGCTCGGCCGGCGCCTCAAGCACCAGCGCGTCGACGAGTCGCTGAGCCCCACCGAGATGTCGGTGCTCGGCACCCTGGCCCGCTGCGGCTCGGCCACCCCCGGCGAGCTGGCCCGCAAGGAGCACGTGCAGCCGCCGTCGATGACCCGCATCGTCGCGCTGCTGGAAGCGAAGGGGCTGGTCAGACTGGAACCGCACCCCGATGACCGTCGCCAGAAGATGGTCAGCCAGACCGAGCAGGCCGAGGCCATGCTCGAAGAGAGCCGCGCCAAGCGGAACGCCTGGCTGACCACGCTCGCCGAGGGCCTGGACGAGGACGAGTGGGAGACGCTGCGCAAGGCGGCGCCCGTGCTGGAGAAGCTGGCCCACCTGTAGCGGGGCGGGGCGCGCCGGACCACGGCCGACGCGCCTCCCGCCGCGTCCCGTCAGTCAGAGAACCGCAGACGCCCGAGGAGGCGAACCCCTTTGAGTACGGGATCCGGAGCAGACTCCGCCCCCGCACCGACTTCCACCCACGAGAGCAAGCCCGGCGGGACCTTCTCGTCGCTGAAGATCCGCAACTACCGCCTGTTCGCCACGGGCGCCGTGATCTCCAACACCGGTACCTGGATGTCCCGCATCACGCAGGACTGGCTCGTCCTGAGCCTCACCGGGTCCGCCGCCGCCGTCGGCATCACCACGGCCCTCCAGTTCCTCCCGATGCTCCTCTTCGGCCTGTACGGCGGCGTCATAGCCGACCGCGTGCCGAAGCGGAAGCTCCTTCTCGTCAGCCAGGCGGCGCTCGGCCTGTGCGGGATCGCCCTCGCGGTGCTCACGCTCTCCGGGGTCGTCCAGGTGTGGCACGTCTACCTCATCGCCTTCCTGCTCGGCATGGTGACGGTCGTCGACAACCCGGCCCGCCAGTCGTTCGTCTCCGAGATGGTCGGCCCCGCCCAGCTCCGCAACGCCGTCAGCCTCAACTCGGCGAACTTCCAGTCCGCCCGGCTCATCGGCCCCGCCGTCGCGGGTGTCCTGATCACCACGGTCGGCAGCGGATGGGCGTTCATGTTCAACGGCCTCTCCTTCGCCGCACCGCTCATCGGCCTGCTGCTGATGCGACCGCACGAACTCCACAAGGTCACCGTCGTGCCCCGCGCCAAGGGACAGCTGCGCGAGGGGCTGCGCTACGTCTCCGGCCGCCCCGAGCTGATCTGGCCGATCGTCCTGGTCGGCTTCGTCGGCACGTTCGGGTTCAACTTCCCGATCTGGCTCACCGCCTTCGCGGACGAGATCTTCCACGGCGGCGCCGGGATGTACTCGTTCTTCAACATCCTCATGGCCGCCGGCTCCCTCGCCGGAGCCCTGCTCGCCGCCCGCCGCCGCTCCTCCCGGCTCCGGATGCTGGTGGCCGCGGGCACCGTCTTCGGGCTGCTGGAGATCATCGCCTCCCTGGCACCGGCCGTCTGGATCTTCGCGATCCTGCTGGTCCCGATCGGCATGATCGGCCTGACGACCAACATCAGCGCGAACACCAGCGTCCAGATGGCCGCCGACCCGGAGATGCGCGGCCGGGTCATGAGCCTGTACATGATGGTCTTCGCCGGTGGTACGCCGGTGGGCGCCCCCATCGTCGGCTGGATCAGCGACGCCTACGGGGTCCGTACGGGCATGGCCGTCGGCGGTGCGCTCTCGCTGGCGGCGGCGCTCGGCGTCGGCCTCATGCTGGCCCGCGTCGGCGGCCTGCGCCTCCGGGTCGACCTGCGTCCCGGCCGCCCGCACGTCCGCTTCGTTCCCCGGGAGGAACTGGCCGCGGCGGCCTGACGGCCGCGGGCACACACGGCACGGCCCCGACCGGAGGCCACCGGCCGGGGCCGACGTCCGCGCGGACACGGGCCCCGGCCGGTGGCCGACGACGCGGACCGGGCCCGGCGCCCCGTACCCGCACCGCACGGCCCGGCGCCCCGTACAGGTACCGCACGGCCCGGCGACACGTACGCGGGCCGGGCACGTCGTCGCGGTGCCAGACTCGGCCCATGAGCAGCCTCAGACTCTTTGTCGCCGTTCTCCCGCCCGACCCCGCCGTCCAGGAGCTGCGCCGCGCGGTCTCCGCACTGCACGCGCTTCCCGGCGCCGACCGGCTGCGCTGGACGGCCGAGCCGAACTGGCACTTCACACTCGCCTTCCTCGGGAACGTGGACGAGGACCTGCTGCCCGAACTCCACACCCGCCTGGCCCGCGCCGCCCACCGCACCGAACCCTTCCCGCTGCGCGTCCACGGCGCCGGGCGGTTCGGCGGCCGGGCCCTGTGGGCCGGGGCGGCGGGGGCGCTCGACGCCCTGCGGCTCCTCGCCGAACGCGCCGACGCCGCCGCCCGCCGGTCCGGCGTCCCGATGGACGAGCACCGGAGCTACAGCCCGCACCTCACCCTCGCCCGCAGCCGCGCCGAGACGGACCTGCGCCCCTTCGCCGAGGCGCTCGGGGGCTTCGAGGGCACCCCGTGGGAGGTCGGCGAGGTCGCCCTGGTCCGCAGCAGTCTCCCCGGGAGCGGCGTGCCGGGCGAGCGGCCCCGGTACGAGGCGCACGCATCCTGGGCGCTGGGCCACTGAGCACGGCGGTTACGCTCGAAGGGTGGACCCGAAGACCAGAAACCGCATCATGGCGGCCGCGCTCGTGCTGATGTTCGTCGTCGTCGCCGTGGCAGCCGCCGTCGGCCAGTGACGCGTACGGCTGCCGTCGGCGGTCGGGCCGGGCGTCCTGTACCGGGTCCGGAGACGTACGCCGAAGCCGTGCGGGGGAGAACCGCACAGACCGTCCGAGGCCGCCGGGTCCGGAATCGGAACGTAAGCCACCGCGTCGGCCCCGGCCCTGCTCGGAGCCTGCCGAACTCCCTCCGGCCGGACCGGCACGCCCGTGATTCCGGGCGGAGGTCACCCGACGGGTTCCCCGGAGGCGTGGGGCTCCGCCCGCTGCATGAGTGTCCACAGGTCGGCGTACTTCCCGCCGGACGCCACCAGCTCGTCGTGCGGGCCGAACTCCACGAGTCGGCCCCGGTGGAGCACCGCGATGCGGTCGGCGTCGCGAATGGTGGAGAGCCTGTGGGCGATGGTGATCACCGTGCGCCCCTCGGACACGCGGTCGAGCGACCGCTGGATGTCGTGCTCGGTCCTGCTGTCCAGGGCGCTGGTCGCCTCGTCGAAGATCAGCACCGGCGCGTCACGCAACAGTGCGCGTGCGATCGAGAGCCGCTGCTTCTCCCCTCCTGACAGCTGGTGGCCCCGCTCGCCGACCGTGGTGTCGTAGCCGTCCGGCAGCTCGGATATGCGGGCGTGGATACCGGCGGCCGCGCAGGCGTCCCTCAGCTCCCGGCCCTCGGCGTCGGGCTTGGCGATCCTCAGGTTCTCGGCGATGCTCGCGTGGAAGAGACACGGGTCCTGCGACACGATGGCGACCGCGTCCGACAGGGTCTCGAACGTCAGATCCCTCAGGTCCTTGTCGTCCAGGGTGACCCTGCCCTGTGTCGGGTCGTACAGCCGGGCCAGCAACCGGGCGAGGGTCGACTTCCCCGATCCCGTCTCACCCACGATGGCGATTCGGGATCCGGCGGGGATGTCCAGGGAGATTCCCCGGAGAGCCGGCTCGGCATCGGCGGAGTAACGGAAACCGACATCGTGCAGATGGAGGGAGCCCCTGATCCGCGACCTGGGCACGGACAGGGCCGTCGGCTTCTCCTCGATCTCGGGTTCCTGGTCCAGGTACTCGAAGATCCTGGTGAACAGCGCCATGCTGGTCTGCAGTTCGACACCGAGCTGCGCGAGCGACATGGCGGGCCCGAGCAGGGCGGACTGGAGGGTCACGAAGGCGACGAGGGTCCCGATCGAGAGGGAGGAACTCCCGTACGCGGAAGCCAGCCCGGCACCCCAGTAGAGGAACACGGAGAGCGAGGCCATGGCGATGGACAGCTGGGCGATGCGCCGGCGTCCCGTCACCGCGGCCCGGACGTCGAGGTCGGCGAGTTCGCGGGAGCGCACGGCGAACTTCTCGACCATCGCGGCGGACCGGCCCATGGTCCGCCCGAGGACGATGCCGTCCACGGACAGCGATTCGTTCACGAGCGACGTGAGGGACGCCATCTTCTCCTGACGCCTTCGCATGATCTTCCTGCGTGCCCTGCCGACGTTCAGGCTCACCAGGGCCACGACCGGAAGCAGGGCGAGGGAGACGCAGGCGAGCCGCCAGTCGAGAACGAACATCGCCACGGCGGTCGCCAGCAGCGTGGTCACGCAGTTGACGGCGGCAGCCGCGGTGTTCGTCACGAACGACTGCACGCCGCCGATGTCGTTGGCTATCCGGGACTGCAACTCACCGGAGTGCGTCCTGATGAAGAAGTTCAGGGAGAGCCGGTGCAGATGGCTGTAGACGGACACCCGCAGGTCGTTGATGACCCGCTGTCCCACG
The DNA here is from genome assembly GCF_043083325.1 of Streptomyces sp. NPDC014734. Classification (NCBI taxonomy): domain Bacteria; kingdom Bacillati; phylum Actinomycetota; class Actinomycetes; order Kitasatosporales; family Streptomycetaceae; genus Streptomyces; species Streptomyces sp. NPDC014734. Next base: position 38,354 of record NZ_JBIBYN010000020.1, read on the forward strand.
GTGGTGGACATCCGTGCCTGCCGGACCTGCAGGGACTCCGTGACCGTGATGACCGCGAGCATGCCGACGGCCAGCGCCGACAGCAGCCCGGTGCGCCTCTGCGGAATGGCGGTGTCGATGATCTCGCGTATGAGGAACGGAGAGCTCAGCGAGATCGCCGAGGCGACGACGATGAGGCCGACCACGGTGAACAGACGTGATCGGTAGGGAGCGAAGAGCGCGAGGATTCTTCGTGCCTGTGCCGTGTCGAACGGCATACGAGTCCCAATCTGCGGAGACGGCGGCCGGAGCCCGTCGGGGACGGGCTCCGAGCCGGAACGGCTGTCACACGGTGAGCAGGGCGGCCCCCCATTCCCCGGCCGTCGTGTTTCCCCGTGCGTACGACTCCAGGGCGAGGCCCACCCCCGTGGCTCCGTCGAGGAATCCGGGGAAGTCCGCCGTTCCGTCCGAGCCCTCCACCGTGAAGCGCAGCCCGAACGCGCTGTCCGCGTCGAAGGATTCGATGATGCGGACGACGATGTCGTCGAGGACCCGCGACACCTGCGGGCAGTCCTCCTCGAAGAACTGGAGCAGGTGGAGAGCCCCGGCCCAGCCGTGGCAGGCGGAGGCGTCGTGCACGACCCAGTCGGACGGGGGGACGCTCAGCTGGGAGGCCACCGAACGGATCGCCAGGTCCGACCAGTCCGGACGGCCGAGCGCGTCTCCGGCGAGTTGCAGGGCACGCGACACCCCCGGCGAGCCGTAGCACCACGAGGGACGTTTCCTGCGCCACGGGCCCACCTCGCCGGCCCGCCACTCGTCGAAGCTCACCCACCCGGGCCAGAAGACCCCGCGTTCGTCCCGGAGGCTCCAGTCGTCGAGGAGACCGACGAGCCTCTCCACGGCCCCGCGCTGTCCGTCGACGACGACGCCGGCCGACCACGCGAGGGACAACAGGGCGAGGGGGCCCGCGATCCCGTGGGCCAGGCCCAGGTTGAGATGGCCGTCCGCGCCGAAGGGCAGAGCCCTGTCCGGATCGGCGGTCGGCGGCACCAGGGACCAGTACCCGGGCACCCGCGAGCCGCCGTACTCCACGTCGGACGCCATCCGCACCAGGGCGGAGAGAACACCTTCGAGCTCTTCGCCCATGGTGTCCTTCCGCATGAGCAGGTAACGCCCCATTCCGGTCAGGCCGGAAAGCACATCGAAGTCCTGAAAGCTCCGGCAGGGGCCGCCGTCGGCCATGGAGACCATGGTTTCGGAAACGTGGCGGACATGTGTGTCGAGTTTCCCGACCGCCTGGACGTATCCACCGGTCGCGCGATGTGCGGCCCAGGTGGCGAACGCCAGGGAGCTGACGTCGTTGTACAGGCCCTTGATGCGGTCGGTGCCCCGGAGGGCGGCGAGCGATTCGGCGAGGTACCTATGCGTGAATGCCGCGCTTCCGGGATCCCTCCCGATACGGCTGCTGAAGAGGAGGGAAATTCCGGTGAGTCCTGAGCCGAGGGAGAGCGGATACCATTTCTGACTCTCCGGGAGCAGTTCCTCGGGTGCCCATACCTGGGCGTGCACCCTGACCGGATCCGCGAGCTTCTCCGCGATGAGGTCGGAAATGCGGAGGGCTTCCTGCGCGTACGTGCGGGCCACTTTCCTTCTCCTTCTTCACCGGGTGGCGTCGAGGGCGCGCGACGCTTTTTCCAGGAGCGCCAGGGTCCTTCGCTCGTGTGGGACGTCCGTGCCGAACAGGCGGTTGTGCTGCATATGGAGCAGACCGACGAGTGCCGTGTTCCGGGAGTCCGTGTCACGCTGCCCGTTCCGGACGCGGAGGATATGGTTCCCGTACTCCCGCGCCACCGCGGAGTTCTCCCAGAAGGGCCCGAGCGCGGCGACGCCGGTGACCTCGGCGAGCCGCTGGGCCGTTCCGCCGGGACGTATGAGTGCGGTGGCCATGTCGACGAAGTCCCTGGGGACGGGCACCGGGCCGGAACTCCTCGGCACGACATGCGTTGCCCACTCGCACCAGTCCCATTTCCCCAGGGATTCCAGGAGGGTCGCGTAGTTGGCGACCAGGAGGACCTCCGTCGGGATGTCCTTCCCGACGGTGGACAACTGCGCGAGAACCGACTGGCTGTCGACGCAGAAGAGCTGTTCCGCCGGGACGATCGCTTCCGGGCCGCCGTAGCGCGACACCTCGGGTTCGTAGGAGCCCAGTTGCACATCCCGGAGCAGCCCCGCACTCCTCATCGTCCGCGTATGACGGAACAGGGCGGGAAGAACCTTCTGGCAGATCTTCTCGGGGTCGCCGTGAAAGCGGATTCTCAGATGCGGGTCCGGATCGGCGTACCGGATGAAGTGCCATCGGTCGATGGAATCGGCAACGTCCCGTACGAGCGCCGGTACGAACGTCGAGAGGAGTTCGTTCTGGGTCGACTCGGAGCAGTAGAGCTTCGCGAAGATCCACTCGCCGCCGGGAAGGTGAAGGGTTTCATCGAGCACCGCCGGCATGGTGAAGTGCGAGTGGTCTTCCTTCTTCGACCGCCGGGGCAGGAGCGGAACAATGAATTCATTGCTCCGTCCGTGGATCCAGTCGAATTCCCGGCGGCTGGAGTTCCTGTCCTCCGACACCCTGGTGTCGGGATTCCTGGAGATCTCGCGACGCAGCATCTCCTGTTGGAAGGCGTTGCCGAGATCGATGCCGTACACGCGGTCGTACGTGGCGACGTTGATCCGGTCGGGCACGTCGAATCTCTCGCGCCAGTCGTCGAGCGAGGCCCTCCAGGTCCTCCGGTCGGTGGCGGCGCGCCGGAGTTTGCCGTCGATGTTCCACTGGAGGGGCGAGGCCACGGTTCTTCCGAAGCGCACGCGTGGCAACTGCGGGGCGTGTTTCTGGCCGGACCAGTCCCAGGGCTGCCACATCTTGGACTCGCCGCCGTACCGGAATTCCGCGAGGAACCGTGCGATGTTGGGTGCGTGATCCCGCACGTTGAGCATGTGCGGGAGCACCGAGACGACCTCCTGGCCGGTCTTCTGCCAGTACAGGCGCATGCGGTGCCCGTCGTCCGCCACGCAGAGGTCGCGCCAGTCGATGTTCGACGGATCGGCCGGATCGTGGAAGGTGCCCAGATGGATCTTGTACGGTGCGACGGCCGGGACCTGGACGAGGTTGAAGAGCCTGGGCGTTCTGGGCATGAAGAACACCTGGGCCGTGATCGCGTCGGGGTCCGGTGCGGCCATGAGTTTCGCCAGTTCGTCCGTACTCCCGGTGACGCCGGCGAACCGCCCGGTCGTCGCGCCCGCGGTGACGCTTCCGGTCAGCGGTGTCGCGAGAAGTTCGAAAGCCCCCGAGTTGAGTGCTTCCAGGTCGCGTGCGAGTACCTGGAAGCTCAGTTCCATCGCGGTGGGAACGCCCGGCTGCCGGTCTCCCGACAGATCGAGGATGTCCTGACGACTGAGACGTATTTCCCGGGTGCCGCGACCGAGGCCCTCCTGCAGCAGTGACGCCAGTTTCTCTTCGCGACCGGTGTCCGTTTCCGGGTGCTGGTGCGTGAGGCTCCGGTGCGAGGACGGGTTCTGATAGGTCGCCGGAAAACCGAGCCCCGCATGCGGATCGATGAGCCTCCCCAATGGAACGGACCGTGCCGTGCCGTATTTTTCGAGAAAGGCGTTCCGGTACTCGTTCCAATGGGAGTTGGGCGCGCTCTCCGGCGCAATGGTCCACATCGCGGACGCGTAGGCCTCCGCTTCGTCCAGCACGGATCGGGGCAGGGTCACCGACAGCCCGGAGAGCAGATCCACCTGAACGGGAGGACGGCCGCTGTCCTCCACGGCGGGGACGAGTTCCAGAATGTCCCGCCAGCTCTCGATTCCGTCTCCCGGAGCGAGTCCGGCGTACGCCTCCAGGGATTGGGAGACGGCGGCCATGCGAGGTGTTGCGGGGGAGTCCGGGCCGAGCGCGGTCATCGCGCTGCGCAGGGGCGTCTCGTTCGGATGCGCGGGGACGAACGAAGTCAGCAGCAGTTCGTGCCGGATGAGCCCGGCCATCATGTCGTCGATCTTTTCCAGCGCGGATTCGCCGAACTTTTCGGCCGCCTCGTCCAGCAGCGAGGAGTATTCCATTGCTTTACTTGTTCGTGACCGGAGCCAGGAGACGGCCTCGGTATGACGGACCGAGAACTCGCCGCTGAGACGTGATGTGCCGTCGGTTGCCTCGTCGCCGACTCCGGAGCGGGTATAGGGAAGTATCAAACGGTTTCCGCGGACGAAACACAGGTTGTTGAATGTGACCGTGACCCGCCGTCGCGTCGAGGGGTCCTCCAGCCACTGAGTCGTCATTCTGTGGAGCCATTCGCTGTCCAGTCGGACGGACTTTCGCTCCGGAACCTTCGGGCCGACGCTCCCCGCGGTATCGACCGATGCCCTGGTAATTCCTGCGAACAGACCGAAAGGTGTGGTGCGTCCGATCATGCGGAGCATGTAGCGGGTCAGGGACACGGCCGAACTCATCAATTTCTTCCGCTTCACGGGAGAGCCGTGAACGATGCGTTCGACAGTTTCGAGGAGGGAGGTGCTGGAGACTGCGATTCCTTCGCGGAGGACGGGATCCTTCATGAGCAGCCCGATGTATTGGATCAAATCTTCGTCCGTCGCATCCGGACCACCGGGTGCGTCCGGACCCACGAATTCGAAGTCCTCCCGGGATCGCGAGGAGATCCGGCACATGACGGGTTCGCCGACTGCGTAGCTCTTCTCCGGTTCCAATTCCTCATCCTCACGCGCTTCGTCCAACGAGAAAGGCCCCCTGCCGGGCGTGTGCGATGCCGGCAGGGGGCCTCCCGCCACCTCGGCCGGGGGCTGTCCGGCCGGGGCGGCGGGGCCGGCCCTCACTTCCCCCCGACGGGGCAGCCCTCGGTCAGCAGCACGACCTGCACATGGAGAGGAGCGAGCAGGAGTGGGTGGCGCCGCTCTGGGTCGGGGCACAGTTGACGGTGCCGCAGTCCTGGCCCATCGACATCATGGGCTTGGTGTCCTCCGAGACGGACGCGCCGGGGATGAGCTGGATGTCGAGATCCAGCTCGCTGAGCTCGATGGCCGTGGCGTCGTTTTCCAGAAGCATGGAAGTGCCCATGGGGAATCTCACCTTCAGTTGATGGAATGAGTGCTTTCCCTGCGGCAGAAATTCACCGCGGTTGGACGGTGCCATGCCGACGAGGAAGGTTCCTTGCATGTTCCTTGAACCGGTTCTCAAGGAATCTGCAAGTTCCTTCGTCCCCTTCCCGGATTCCACGCCATCGCCCGCACATGCCGCTTTCGTCCGGCGGCCGGTGCCCACCGGACCACTTCCTCCACGAGGCCGGGCGAGGGGTGCCGCAGGTCGGCCCCCCGTGATGTGCGGCCGTCGGCGAACCGGAATTCGCGTGGTTTCGGACGTGCCGGAACCGGGTTCATGCGGCGTCGTGCCGGACCGGTATCCGGGGGCCCGGCCGGGCCGGAGTCCTTCCGTTATCCGGCCGGACGGCGGTGGTGGATACGGATGCCGGCGCGACGAAAGCCCGCCCGGTGGAGCTCGAATCCCCGACGGGTGGAAAACGCTGCGCAGTGCGTGTTACGAGTCCCGAAGGTAAAGGCTGTCCGGGCTCCGCCGTGCCCTGGTCCGGTAGAAGTTCCTGACCTACCATGATCTTTCCAGCGGAGCCGTCGCGGCTCTTCGGTACCGCGACGACGGCAGGGGGGCGCGTGAGATTTCAGCTGCTGGGCCCCGTGATGGGCTACGCGGGCGAACGGCGGATTGATCTCGGTTCGGCAAAGCAGCGGTGCGTACTGGCGGTTCTGCTGCTCGACGCGGGACGTGTCGTGCCCATCGAGCAGTTGATACACCGGGTCTGGGGCGAGGAACCGCCCCGTACGGTTCGTTCCACCCTCTACAGCTATGTGGCGCGCATCAGGTCCGCCCTGCGCGAGCCGGACGGGCAGGCGGCCGGAACGACAGTGGTGCGGCACGCGGGCGGCTACGTGCTGGAAGCCGGGCACGAGCGCATCGACGTGCACAGCTTCCGGCGCCTCACCGAGGCCGCCCGGGTCGCCGGCGACGGTGAGGCGGGCGGCCTCCTGCACACCGCGCTCGGTCTGTGGCAGGACGAGGCCCTTTCCGGGCTGACGGGTGCGTGGGTCGAGGGCATCCGCACCCGGCTCGACGCCGAGCGGGTCGCCGCGGCGCTCCAGTACAACGACATCCGGATCGCGCTGGGGGAGGGCGAGGCACTTCTGCCGGAGCTCCGCAGCCTGATGGCGTTCCGGCCGCTGGACGAACGGCTCGCGGGGCAACTGGTGACGGCTCTCTACCAGGCGGGGCGTCAGGTCGAGGCGCTGGAAACCTACGAGGCGATCCGCGACCGGCTCGTGCGCGAACTCGGCATCGACCCGAACCCGGACCTCCAGGCACTGCACCGGCAAGTGCTGTCGGCGGCCCCCGCGCTGAAGGGCACGAGCAGCCGCGAACCGGAGGCCCTCACCACGGTCCCCCGCCAGTTGCCGGCGCTGCCGACCCCCTTCGTCGGCCGTGAACCCGAGCTCTCGGTCCTGGACGAGATGATCAGCGAGGGAGCGGAATCCGAGAACGCCGCGGTGGTGGCGGTGATCGCGGGCATGGGCGGGGTCGGCAAGACCTGGCTGGCGTTGCGTTGGGCATACCGGCACCTCGGCCGGTTTCCCGACGGACAGCTCCATGTCGACCTGCGCGGATTCGACCACACCGAGGGCCCGATCTCGCCGACCGCGGTTCTCCGGGGGCTGCTCGGCGCCCTGGGCGTCCCGCCCGCCGCGATTCCGGCCGGGGTGCACGCGCAGACGGGCCTGTACCGGTCCCTGGTCGCCAGGAAACGCATGCTGATCGTGCTGGACAACGCACGTGACACGGCACAGGTGGCCCCCCTGTTGCCCGGTGGTCCCTGCTGCACCACGCTGATCACCAGCCGCAACACGCTGGCGGGGCTGCACACCACTTCTCGGACGCGTGCTCTCACCCTCGGCGCCTTCGCGGACGAGGACGCGCGTGGACTGCTGGCCGAGCGGCTGGGCTCCGACCGGCTCGACGACGAGACGGACGCCGTCGACGCGTTCCTCTCGCACAGCGCGGGCCTCCCGCTCGCCCTGGGCATTCTGGCGACCAGAGCCGCCGCGCATCCCGGATTCCCGCTGGCGGTGGTCGCCAAGGAACTCCACGACGAGGCGACGCGGCTCGACGCACTGGCCACCGGCGACCTCTCCACCGACCTGCGCGCGGTATTCGCCTCCTCCCGCTCGGCGCTCGACCAGGAAGCGGCAAGGATGTTCGACCTGCTCGGGCTTGTCCCGAGCTCCGACATCGGCCTGGACGCGGCCGCCAGCCTCGCGGACCTGCCTCCGCCGCGTACGCGCGTGCTGCTGCACCGGCTCGGCGCGGCCCACCTGGTGCAGCAGCAGAACCCCGGGCGGTACGCCATGCACGATCTCGTCCGGCTCTTCGCGGCGGAACACGGCAGCATGACGCTGGGGGTCGTCGCCAGGCACTGCGCGCTGAGGCGCCTTGCCGACTTCTGCCTCCACACCACCTACCGGGCCGACCGGTTGCTCAGCCCGCACCGGGAGACGATGGGGCTGCCGATCCCCCTGGAGGACAGGCCCTCCGACGTGGTCCACGACGCGGCGAGCGCACTCGCGTGGTTCGAGGCCGAGCACGGCCTGATCGCGGACGTCCAGTCACTCGCCGCGAGGCACGGGTGGCACGCGCTGGTCTGGCAACTGGCCTGGCTCTCTGAGCCCTTCCTGCTGAGGCAGGGCCGCTACCAGGACAACCTCATGGCGTGGCGGCTGGCACTCAAGGCTGCCGAACACCTCCGTGATCCGGGCGTGTCCGCCCCCACGCTGCGCTTCGTCGGCCGCGCCCTCGCGATGGCCCGCGAGTGGCCGGGAGCCGAAGCCCACCCGTCCTGAGCGTCCGCCGAGCCGGGAGAACGCGGGGTGACGACGGGCCGGCCCGCAGACCCGGCCGACCCGCCGTCACCCGGCCGTCGTCACCAGGCGAAGGCCTCCGGCGACGGACCCGGCCCCGGGAAGATCTCGTCCAGCGAGGCCAGCAGCTCCGCGGAGAGGTCCAGCTCCAGCGCCCGCAGCGCAGAGTCCAACTGCTCCCGGTTGCGCGGACCGACGATCGGCCCCGTCACACCCGGCTGCGCCAGCAGCCAGGCCAGGCCGACCTCGCCCGGTTCCAGACCGTGCTTGTCGAGCAGGTCCTCGTAGGACTGGATCCGCTCGCGCTGCGCCGCGTCCTTCAGGGCGTCCGCGCTGCGGCCGGAGCCCGAGCGTCCCGCCGTGCCCTCGCGTTCCTTCCTCAGCACACCGCCGAGCAGCCCGCCGTGGAGCGGGGACCACGGGATGACGCCGAGACCGTAATCCCGTGCGGCCGGGATGACCTCCATCTCGGCGCGGCGTTCCATCAGGTTGTAGATGCACTGCTCGCTGACCAGGCCCTGGGAGCCCCGCCGGGCGGCGGCCTCGTTGGCCTGCGCGATCTTGTAGCCGGGGAAGTTCGATGATCCCGCGTAGAGGATCTTGCCCTGCTGGACCAGGACGTCGATCGCCTGCCAGATCTCCTCGAAGGGGGTGTTCCGGTCGATGTGGTGGAACTGGTAGAGGTCGATCCGGTCCGTCCGCAGGCGCTTCAGCGACGCGTCGACGGAGCGACGGATGTTCACGGCGGACAGTTTGTCGTGGTTGGGCCAGGCCTCGCCGTCGGCGCCCATGTTCCCGTACATCTTGGTGGCCAGGACCACCTTGTCGCGGCGGTCGCCGCCCTTGGCGAACCAACTGCCGACGATCTCCTCGGTGCGGCCCTTGTTCTCGCCCCACCCGTACACATTTGCCGTGTCGAAGAAATTCAGGCCCGCGTCCAGTGCCGCGTCCATGATGGCGTGGCTGTCGGCCTCGTCGGTCTGCGGGCCGAAGTTCATCGTGCCGAGGACGAGTCGGCTGACCTTGAGTCCGGTGCGTCCGAGCTGCGTGTACTCCATGACCACCAAGCCAACGCCTTCGAGTCCGCTCAAGGCAAGGGCTGCCGGATCGCGCGGTGCCCGCGTCCCGGCGGAACACCGGGACGGCGGACACGGACGCGGCCGCGGAAACGGCTGCGGAAGCGGGCGCGAACGGGTCGTCGCGCCCGCTTCGGACAGGGGCGCGCCTACTTCAGATAGACGATGCCGTCGGTGGTGACCGTCGGGCGGCCCTTGGTGGCGACCACGACGATCTTGACGGTGTGCCTGGCGCTGCCGGACCAGTTCGTCGTCCACAGCGCGTCGCGGTACTTGGTGGTGGCGGACTTCAGGTCCACCGTGGTGACCTTCTTGCCGTCCACGTAGACATGCGCCTGGCCGGAGGTGGAGGCCCGGGACGCGACGAGGGCGACCGAGCGGCCGGTGAACGTCCAGGTGAGGGTGGCGTTCTTGGCCGAGCTGGAGTACGACTTGCCGCCCAGGTAGCTGGAGGAGGACTTCGTGGTCCAGCTACCGGTCTTCTTCGCCGCGCTCTCCTGGAGGATGACCGGCGTGCCGGAGACCGACGCGGCGGCGGTGTTGCCCGCCCGGTCGTACGCGGTCATGGCCCACTTGGCCGCCACCCCGGACTTGGCGGTGTGCGAGGCACTGGTGGCCGTCGGCCCGTAGGTCCTGGCGACCGGGGCGGTGAGCCGGACCTCCTTGAGCGCGGCGGCGTCGGTCGCCTTCCACCTCAGGGTGAGCGGGACGGCGGCGGTGTTCACCGTGCCGGTGCGCAGCGCCAGGTTCGGCTTGGTGGTGAACGTGGGCGCGGTGCGCTCGGCGACGACGGTGGCCGCCGCGGACGTGGTGACCTTGCCCGACTGGTGGGTGGCGCGCACCTGGACCTTGTGGGTGCCGACGGCGAGCACGGCCTTGGCCGAGGCGGCGGTGCCCGCGGTGGTCGCGACGGCCTTGCCGTCGACCAGCAGCTCGTAGCGGGAGACGAACGCGGCAGGGGTCGTCGACGTCCAGCCGACGGTGATCGCGGACGTGGTGTAGTACGTCGTGCCCGAGAGCCCGGCGCCGGTGACCGATTTGACGGCGAGTCCGGTGACGGGGCCCGCGGCGAGGGCGCGGATCGCGGGCAGTTGCCCGTACAGCCTGGTGCCGGGGCACTGGGTGTTGAAGCCGTCGCGGTGACCGGAGACGGTGCTGAAGGTGTACTTCGTGCCGACGGCGAACTTGGTGCCCGCGAAGTTGTTGCCGGTGGCCCCCGCGGTGAGCTGGGTGCTGCCCGCCGGGTCGGTCTTGTACTGGCCGAGCTTCCACGCGGCGACCCGGGCGACCGCGCTGGTGGCCGCGGCGGGGGCGGTGGTGTCGGTGTACGTGCCGATGACCGCGATGCCCGCGGTGTCCCGGTTGAAGCCGTAGGTGTGCGCGCCGAAGACCGGCCGGTCGACGCCGCCCTTGCGGCCCTCGAAGACGGTCCCGCACTTGTCGACGACGAAGTTGTAGCCGAGGTCCTTCCAGCCGTTGGCCTTCACATGGAACGCGTACAGGCCGCGCACGATCGCCGCGGAGTCGGCGCACGAGTAGTTGTTGGTCTCGGCGGTGTGGTGGACGAAGACGGCCTTGACCGTGTTCAGGTACTCGGGTGCCTCGGGGCTGATCGACTCGTCGGCGCCCCAGCCGGACCGCGAGACGATCGGCGGGCGCGGCACGGTCGACGGCGGGCCGGGCTGCGTCGTCTGCGTCGGGGACGCGGAGGGGCTGGGGGCGGTGCTCGCCGGGGGAGTGGGCTCCTGGGAGGCCGGGGCGGTGTCGGTGGGCGGGGCGGCCGGGGTGACCGCGTCGGACGGGCCCGTGCCGTCACCGGGCTCGGGGGGCTCGGGCGAGCCCGGGTCCGCCGGGTCGGTGGGCGGCGTGGACGCGGGGTCCGACGTGCCGTCCGGCGTGTCGTTCGCCGCACCGTCCGGGGCGCTGCCCGACGTGCCGTCCGCCGCGGGCAGGTCGGCGGCGAAGGCGGCGGGCTGGGCGTTCAGCGTGGCCCGGCCCGGGTCCACGGTGTCGAGCCGCAGTCCCGCGGGCAGCTTCGCGGAGACCCTGCCGCCCGCGTTGACCCGTACCTCGACACCGTCGGACGGACCGACCCAGCGGGGCTCGGTGCTGCCGCGGACGCCGGACCGGCCGGCTTCCGTGCGCGCGTCCAGCTCGGTCCCGAGCGGCAGCCAGGACGTCCAGGTCCCGTCGGCGGCGGACCGGGTCCGCACCTCCACGGTCCCGGTCACCTCGGCCGACGGGTCGGTCCAGGTGACGCCCAGCATGCTGAACGGCGCGGTGTCCCGCTTGCCGAGCGAGGCGGACGTGCCGTTGTCGGCGACCTCCAGCGCGGTCGTGCGCACATCGGCGACGGCCGGGCCGGACTTGGCGTCGGTGTCCGCGGGGGAGGTGTCCTTCACCCCCTCGAAGACCAGGACACCCACTACGGCCGCGGTGGCCGTGGCAGCCGTGAGCCAGACTCTTCTTCGCGTTCTCAAGTCGTACCCCGGGGATCGTCTCGGACGGATGGTGCATCGGGCGCGCTGCGGCAGGCGACGGATGGTCGGGCCGGGACCGGTGAGGTTCCGGGACCAGCGGGGTTCCGGAACCAGTCGGGGTATCGGGACCAGTGGGGGGGGTACGAGCGCGGTTGCGCGCATGCGGCGGAGCCACAGCATGCCATGTGCGGGAGTTGTGAACATTATGTGGGTGGTGTTCGGTGCGTGATCCGCGGAGCGGTGGACGCCGGGACCCGTTCCGGCCCGGGGCGGTGACGGCCGGACGCCCCGAGCCGGTGAACCCTTCAGGTCGCGGCACCGGACGGCTGCGCGGCGGTCCGCCCGTCGGCGCGCGGACCCCTGCTCGCCGGTCTTCGGTCCCCCCCGTCCGTCCGTGAACTCCCCGGGGACGTCAGGACGACCGGGGCGCGGGTTCGCTCCCCGGCGCCGCGAACCGGTCCAGGGCGCCCTGCAATACCCGGCGCGTCTCCGCGTCGCCCAGATGACCCGCGCCGTCGATCACGATCAGCTCCGCGTCGGGCCACGCCTTCGCCAGCTCCCACGCGGTGATCAGCGGCCCGCCCAGGTCGAACCGGCCGTGCACCAGCACGCCGGGAATCCCGGCCAGCCGTCCCGCGTCGCGGATCAGCTGCCCCTCCTCCAGCCAGGCGCCGTGCGAGAAGTAGTGGGAACAGATCCGTACCAGCGCCTGCCGGGCCCGGCCGGGGCGCCCGCTGTACGGCGACGGCCCGGTGTACGCCTCCTGGGAGAGCACCGCGTCCTCCCAGGCGCACCAGTCGGCCGTCGCCCGCGCCCGTACCTCGGCGTCGGGGTGTTCCGTCCGCCGGGCGTACGCGGCGAGCACGTCCGGCGTCGCGCCGCCCGCCGCCTCCGGCACACCGGCCCGGAACCGGTCCCACGCCTCGGGGAAGATCTGCCCGGCACCCCGGTACAACCAGTCGATCTCCGACCGCCTTGTCGTCGTGACGGCCGGGATCACGATCTCGGAGACCCGCTCCGGGTACTGCTCGGCGTACGCGAGGATCAGCGTCGAACCCCAGGACCCGCCGTACAGCAGCCACGCCTCGATCCCGAGGTGGGTGCGCAGCCGTTCCATGTCGGCGATCAGCCGGTCGGTGGTGTTGAACCGCATGTCGGTCGCGGGGTCGGCGGCGTGCGGCGTGGAACGGCCGCAGCCGCGCTGGTCGAAGAGGACGACGCGGTACCGCTCCGGGTCGAAGAACCGCCGCTGCCGCTCGGTGCACCCCGAGCCCGGACCGCCGTGCACGACGACCGCCGGTTTGCCGTCCGGGTTGCCGCACACCTCCCAGTACACGTGGTTGCCCTCCCCGACGTCGAGCATCCCGTGCTCGTGGGGTTCGATCGGCGGGTACGTTCCGTCGGCTGCGCGGTCCATGGTGTGCTGCGGCTCCCTCGGCTCGGTACGCGGCCCGGGGGCCGTGAGGCTCCACGGGTGGTCATGGGGTGGTTCCACGGGCGGACATGAGGTTCCACGGGCGGTCTGTGGAGGGGGCTTCCCGCGAGACCGCCGGGCGTAGCCTGGGCGCCGTGAACTCCGTACCCCGGGTACTGACCGTACTCGACGAACTGCTGACCGCCGCCGCCCCCGCCGGACGCGGCGCTCTGTGGCAACTTGCCGAATCAGGGCGGGAGTTGGATGCGAACCTGGTGCGCCTGCCGCCCGGTGCCGAGGTCGGTGAGCACCAGGAGGACGTGCTGGACGTCCTCCTGGTCGTCGTCGCGGGCGGCGGCCGGGCGGTCTCCGGCGGCGAGGCCCTGGGCCTGACCCCGACGACTGTGCTCTGGCTGCCCCGTACCTCCCGCCGCGCCCTCGCCGCGGGGCCGGACGGCCTGACGTACCTCACCGTCCACCGCCGCCGCCCCGGGCTGACGATCAAGCCCGCGGTCGCACCCGCCGGGCGTCCCGCGGCGCACGAGGGCGGCGAGGGGCCCTGCATGCTGGACCGGGTCTGCCCCGGGTGCGGCCGGCTCTCGGCGGACCCGGAGCCGGTGTTCTGCAGCCGGTGCGGGGAACGGTTCGCGGACCTCTGAGCGCCGCGGTGCGCGCGGACCGGACGGGCCCGCGCGGCACGTCGTGCGGCGGGGACGGCACGGCGCTGCGGGTGGGCGGGGCGGCACGGCACGTCGTGCAGCCGGGGCGGCACGGTACTGCGGGTGGGCGGGGCTGCGTGATACCTCGCATACAGAGATAAAATGGACAGGTGATGGCGAGTGATGTGTCCGATGAACTCGCCGGAATCCTGCCCCGCATCCAGCGGCTCGTCCGGCGGAGGCTGCGCGGTGGTCTGAGCGTTCCGCCGTTGGGCGGCGCGCACGCCGAACTGCTGCGGCTGGTCGCCGCCGAACCCGGCGTCCGGGTCTCCGCCGCGGCGCACGCCCTGTGTCTCGCGGCCAACTCCGTCAGCACCCTGGTCAATCACCTCGTCGCGGAGGGGCTGCTGCGGCGGGACACCGACCCGTGCGACGGGCGTGCCGCGTTGCTGTACCCGACCCGGGCGGGCGAGGCCCGGATGCGGGAGTGGCGTGCCCGGCGCGACGCGCTGTTCCGCGATCACGTGGCGCGACTCGGTGCGGCCGACCGCGCCGCACTTGCCGCCGCGCTCCCGTCCCTGCGGCGACTCGCCGAGTCGCTGCGCGAGGGGGAGGAGAACCCATGTCGACACGCCGATACCCCGAAGGACCCGGCACCGCTCCCCGAACGGCCCCCGCCCCCGCTCTCCCCACCGTCACCGCCACCGATGTCCCCGCCGTCCGTTGCGCCGGGCTGACGTACGCGTTCGGTGCGTCGCGAGCGGTCGACGGCCTGGACCTGATGGTCCGTCCCGGCGAGGTCTTCGGCCTGCTCGGCCCCAACGGGGCGGGCAAGACGACAACGATGCGCGTGATCACCACCCTGCTGCCGGTACCGCCCGGAGTCGTCGAGGTGTTCGGCAAGGACGTGGCTCGCCACCGGATGGCGGTGAGGCGCCTGCTCGGATACGTGCCGCAGCAGTTGTCGGCCGACGCGAGCCTCACCGGCCGGGAGAACGTCAGGCTGTTCGCCCGGGTCTTCGACGTGCCGCGCCGCGAACGCGCCGCCCGGGTCTCCCAGGCCCTCGACGCGGTGGGGCTCGGGGAGGTCGCCCACCGGCTCGCGGCCACCTACTCCGGCGGCATGGTGCGCCGTCTCGAACTCGCGCAGGCCCTGGTCAGCGCACCAAGGCTGATGATCCTCGACGAACCGACCATCGGCCTGGACCCGATCGCACGGGACGGTGTGTGGGACCGGATCACCGAGATCCGGGCCGGGACGGGCATGACCGTTCTGGTGACCACGCACTCCATGGACGAGGCCGACCGGCGCTGCGACCGGCTGGCGCTGATGCACCTCGGCAGGCTCCGCGCGTTCGGGACGCCCGCCGAGCTGAAGGGCGAACTCGTCGCCCGCCGCCGGGAATCGGGCGCCACCGACCTGCCGCCGCCGACCCTGGAGGACGTGTTCCGGTACCACTCCGGAAGCGGCCTGGACGATCCCGCCTCCGCCACGGAGAACGACGGGGACGACAGGGACTCCAGGGGCGGCAGGGGCGACAGGAACCAGGGGCACAGGAGGAAGGGCCGCAACGAGCGGAGAGGAGCGTTCGGAGATGTCCGCCGCACCCGTCGTACCGCATCCCGCCTCGGCTGAGTCCGGCCCGCCCGACCGGCGGTTCGCACTGCTGCTGACCCCGCCGCCGCCCCGCACCGGCTGGCGCGTCGTACCGGCCCGGGTGGCCGCGATGTGCGCCGTCGAGTTCCAGAAACTGCTCCACGACCGCACCGAGATCTACACCCGCGCCGTCCAGCCCGCGCTGTGGCTGCTGATCTTCGGCGAGACCTTCTCCCGGATCCACGCCATCCCCACCGGTGGTGTGCCCTACCTCGACTTCCTCGCCCCCGGCATCATCGCCCAGTCCGCCATGTTCATCGCGATCTTCTACGGGATCATGATCATCTGGGAGCGGGACTCGGGCGTGCTCACCAAACTCATGGTCACCCCGACGCCCCGCACCGCCCTGGTGACCGGCAAGGCGTTCGCCGCCGGGGTGAAGGCCCTGATCCAGGCGGCCGTGGTGGTGGCCCTCGCCGCCCTGCTGGGCGTCGGCATGACCTGGAACCCGCTGCGGCTCCTCGGGGTCGTGGTCGTCGTCCTGCTCGCCTCCGCGTTCTTCTCCTGCCTGTCCATGACGATCGCCGGGATCGTTCTCACCCGCGACCGGCTGATGGGCATCGGCCAGGCCATCACCATGCCGCTCTTCTTCGCCTCGAACGCCCTCTACCCGGTCGCCCTGATGCCGGGATGGCTCCAGGCCGTCAGCCGGGTGAACCCGCTCAGCTACGAGGTCGACGCGCTGCGCGGACTGCTGATCGGCACCCACGCCCACCTCGGTGCGGACTTCGGGGTACTCGCCCTCGCGGCACTGGCCGGCATCGTCGCCGCCGGTTCGCTGCTGGGACGCCTCGCCCGCTGAGCGGTACGGGAACGCGCGGCCGGGCCCCGCGAGGAGGGGCGGGCACGGAGGGAGGGGCGCCGCCGGGCCGTCGTTGCACCGGCGGAATCCGGCCCGGACCGATGACCATGGCTCAATCACAAGTACGTCTCGACGGCGCGGAGATGACGGTGCCTCTAGTCTGAGCCCCGGTTGATCCATGGAGCGCACAGGGGGTCGCATGCACGGCGACGACACGGCGGACCGAGGCACGGGCGACGGGCGGGTCGGCGAGGGGGCCGAGGAGCGGGCGGACGGTCCCGAGGCGCCGTCGCCGCCGGAGGCGGGCGCCGCGCCCTACGAGGTGATCGATGCCCGCTACCAGTTGCTGCGCCGGCTCGGGCACGGCGGGATGGGTGAGGTCTGGGAGGCCCTGGACACGCGCCTGAACCGCAAGGTGGCGGTGAAGGGCCTGCTCGACCGGGACGCCCCCGGTTCCGTCACGCACGCGCAACTCATGAAGCGGGCGCGGCGCGAGGCGGAGGCCATCGCCAGGATCAAGCACCAGAACGTGGTGGCGGTGCACGACAGGGTCGAGACCGACAACCAGGTCTGGATCGTGATGGAGCTGCTCAACGCGCACTCCCTCGCCGATCTGCTGCGTGAGGAACTGCAGTTGACGGTGCGGCGGACGGCCAGGATCGGCCTCCAGGTGCTGCGCGGGCTGCGGGCCGTGCACGACGCGGGGGTCGTCCACCGGGACGTGAAGCCGCACAACGTCCTGTTCGGACCGGACGAGTTCGCGATCCTGTCGGACTTCGGGATCGCCACCTTCGACGGCGCCGTACCCGTGACGCGGTCCGGGGAACTCGTCGGCACGATGAAGTACCTCGCGCCCGAACTGTTCGACAGTTCGTCGGGCCGGCCGCGTGTGGCGACGCCGGCGTCCGACCTGTGGGCGCTGGGCGTCACTCTCTTCGAGATGGTCGAGGGCAGGACCCCCTTCGACGGACTGTCCCCGGTGGAGTTCCTGGTGGCCGTCTGCGAGTCGCCCCTGCCGCGCATGCGGTACGGCGGACCGCTGATTCCGGTGGTGGAGGAGTTACTGCGCAAGGACCCCCAGCAACGACTGTCCGCGGCGGAGGCGGAGGAGATGCTCCGGGCGATCGTCCGCGAGGGCGGTGCGGCCCCGGAGGCGCCGGTGCGCGAGGCCGTCTCCGGCCGCGCGCCGGACCCCGTACCGCCCGCGCCCGTCGCACAGGAGCAGCAGGAGCAGCAGCAGGAACGGCAGCCCGTACCGTCCGCGCCGTCGCCGTCGCCGTCGCCGTCGCCGCCCCCGGCCGTCGTACGGGCGGGGGCCCCGCGGGGCGGGCCGCGGCGGCGGAGGGCCGGGGCCGCGGCCTTGTGCGCCGTCCTGCTCGCCGGTGTCGGCTGGTACGTCGTGGACCGGTCGGGGCACGACGACACCGCGAAGGCGCCGACCGGACCGGCGCCGGGCGCGGAGGTCCATGAGTACCGCTTGTCGCACCCGAAGCTGAAGATCGGCGTCAAGGAGGACCAGCCCGGACTGAGCGAGGCCACCGGGAACGGGAAACAGCCGTACCGGGGGTACGAGGTCGCACTGGCCGTCCAGATCGCGAACGACATGGGATACGGAGCGGGCGAGGTCGACTTCGTCCCCGTGAACACCGAGAACCGGAGCAGTCTCCTCGCCTCCGGGAAGGTGGACCTGGTGATCGCCACCTACAGCATCACGAAGGAACGGCAGCGCGCGAAGCCCACAGAGCCCGGCGTCGCCTTCGCCGGCCAGTACTACATCGCCAACCGGAGCTACCTGGTGAGGAAGAAGGCGAAGCTGCACACGGTCAAGGACTCCAGCGATCTGATCCGCGACGATCTGGAGGTGTGCACCGCGCGCAGATCGACGTACGCCGACTCCTTGCCCGCGGACGGATTCAAGATGACGAAGCCCCTTCCCAACAGCTACGAGGAGTGCGTGCAACGGCTGTTGGACCCGAAGTCCGACGTCTACGCGGTGAGCACGGACGACGTCATCGTGGCCGGGTTCGCCAAGAAACACCCGGACCAGTTGACGCAGTTGCCGAGCGACGCGGGCGCGGAGGGGTACGGCGTGGCGATGAAGCCCGAGGCGAAGGGGCTGAAGACGGAGGTGTGTTCCGCCCTGGGCGAGATCATGGCGGACGGGCGGTGGGAGGACCTGTACCGGCAGTACCTCCAGCCGCTGCTTCACCAGGGGGTGCCGAACAAACCGGCGTTGGATCAGTGCGGGGCGAAGAAGTGAGGGCGCGCACGCCCGGAGCGAGCGGACCGGGCGGTCCGGCCCGCGGCTCCCGGCGGCCGGTTCCGTAACGCGCTGGAGACTCCCGGCGCGTACCGGCATGATGTCCCGATGACCAGTTCCGTGCGGCCGGTCGAGGCCCTTCTCGTCGTGGATGTCCAGCGTGCCGCCGTCCGCGGCGACCGGGCGGTGCCCGAGTCGGCCCGGCTCGTGGACCGGACGGCCGACCTGATCGCCCGGGCGCGCCGGGGCGGCGCGCTCGTCGTGCACATCCAGAACGACGGAGCGCCCGGGGCGGACGACGAACCCGGCACGCCCGGTTGGGAACTCCACCACCCCGTCCGGCCGGGCCCCGCGGAGGCCGTGGTCCGCAAGATCGAGGACGACGGCTTCCACGAGACGTCACTGGGCGGTCTGTTGGCCGACGCGGGGGTGCGGGCGCTCGCCGTCTGCGGGGTGATGTCCGAGATGTGCGTGCAGGCGACCGCGCGCACGGCCCTGGCGCGCGGATACCGGGTCGTGATGCCGCACGACGCCCATGCGACGCATGACATCCCGGCCGCCCCCGGGATCAGCGACGCGATCCCGGCCGCGGCGGTCTCACGGGTCGCCGAATGGGGGCTCGGCAGCGACCTCGAAGTCGTCGCGCACGCCTCGGACGTCGTGTTCACGGCCCCGCCGCGGCGGGGCTGAGAGGCTGTCGGGCCGGGTCGCGGTCCGGCCGACGCGGCGGTCCGGACCGGCAACCCCGCCCCGTCCGGACCGCTTTCCTTCACGGGCGCCGGAACAGGGCAGTCCAGAGGAACGGTTCACCGAAGTGCGGCGACTCGGATGGTTCGTCGTTCATGCGGCGCAGTTCGACCTCCGTCAGGTCGGAGAAGATCCGGCGCAACGACTCGGGCGTGTAGGCGAGCCCGCCGCGCAGGCCGCCCCCGTCGTAGAAGGCGGCGTCGGGGAGTTCGGAGCCCATGCCCCGCTCGCCGGCCGCGAAGCAGGTGAGCGCGAGGTGCCCGCCGGGGGCCAGCACGCGGTTCAGGAGCGCGAGATAGCTGACACGGCGGTGCGGCGGAAGGTGGTGGAAGCAGCCGGAGTCGTGGATCAGGTCGTACGGTCCGGCCAGTTCGTCCTCCGCGAGGGCGAACGCGTCGCCGCTGTGGAAGCGGACGTCGGCCCCGGCCCCGTGGGCCCGTTCCCGTGCCCAGGCGATGGCCTTCGGGGACAGGTCCACCGCGTCGACCTCGAAGCCCAGGGAGGCCAGATGGAGGGTGTTGCGGCCCGGACCGCAGCCCAGGTCCAGGGCGCGGCCCGGCGCGATCAGGCCGCGGGCCGCGTACGAGACGAGGTTCTCGTCGGGCTTGGCCACGAAGAACGGGACGGTCCGTGCCCGGTCCGTGTAGAAACCGTCCCACCAGGAGGCGGCGTCGGCCGTCCACCGGTCGGCCTCCGGCGAGACCAGGTCGTCGAGAAGCCTGAGGACGTCGTCCGTCGTGCGCATGTTCCGGTCCATGTGGATCCGATCCCTTCCCCGCCGCGGGATGTCGTGTCGCCCCGTTCCGGACGCCGTTGCCGACAGGGGAAATCGTAGGTTCGTGCGGCGCCCGAGCCCAGTTCCGGAGGTGTGGACGAAGGCCCCCCGGAGGCGTCTGGCGGGCGGGGCGAGCAGGGTGGCAACTCCCTTCCGGACGCCCTCTCCCCGGGCATTGCCGCACTGGTGGGAGGGCATGCGGAGGGATTTCTCGGTTCCGCCGCGGGGTGTTTTTCTCGTCCCCCGCCCGCACCGCTGCGCTGCCGGGCCGGGAACGTGTGCGCCGGGACGGGCCGCACGGTGGAGCCCGGTCGGGCCCCGCCCCGGTGAATATGCGAATTGACCTCCGGCGTGACGCAGAGTGTCGTTAGAGTCACCCTCGTGAAGGCTCGTCGTGCGGATGACGCACACGCCGGAGCAGTGCGGGCGTCCGTGCGGACGAGCCGGTCGTGGCCGGAAGTCGACGCCGTGGCGGCAACGGTTCGCCGGGCGACCGGATGCGACCGGCGTGGAGCCGCCCGCGCGTGCCCCACTGCGTGGCGGAGACCCCACCGGCGGGGCCGAGCATGGAGAGTGGGGGCGCAGCGGTACGGACCGATGAAGGAGAACCGATGGTGGGTGTCGTGGCGAACCAGCGGAACGGGGCGGCAGGGCAGGCGACGGAGGGTCAGGGCGCGCGGGACCGACTCCTGCGCGTCGGACGCCAGTTGTTCGCCGCGTACGGGTACGCGCACACGAGTATCGAGGACCTGTGCGAGCACGCGAGGGTGCCCGTCCATGTCTTCCAGCAGGAGTTCGTCTCGCGGGAGGTGCTCCTGATGGCGATCTACGACGAGGTCGCGACCGAGGGACTGCGTGCCGCCGAGAACGCCCTGATGGCCGAGGGGATGGAGGACTGCACGACCGGGGTCCGGGTCCGGCTCCTCTTCGAGGCCTATGTGAAGGCGGTCACGGAGGACCCGTGCGCGGCCCGGGTCGCGTTCGTCGAGGTCCTCGGAGTGAGCCGAGAGGTGGACAACCACCTCGCCACCTGGCGGGCGATGTGGATCGACCACCTGACGGGCGAGGCCGAGCGTGCCGTACGCCGCGGCGAGGCGGTGCCCCGGGACCACAACGTGACCGTCACGGTGCTGACCCACGCCGTGGACGAGCTCATGGCCCACCACGGCCGCCGCCCCCGGCAGGTCGATGCCGAGTGGCTGACCGACGAACTGACCCGGCTCTCGCTGGCGATGATCCTTTCGTCCTGACCCGGCCGGGTCGGCCGGGCGGACGGGAGCCGCCCGGCGGCCGGGCCGGCGGGCAGGGCGAATAATGGGGAGATGGCGGCAGACGGAGAGCACCGGGAGAGCGAAGAGGCCCGGGACAGCGAGAAGCTCCGGGAGAGCGCTGAGCCCCGGAAGGGCCAGGAGGCCCGGGAGAGCGAAGAGGCCCGGAACGGCGAAGAGGCCCGGGAGGGCGTTGAGCCCCGGGAACGCGGGGCGCGGCCGAAGCGCGGGAGCCGGCCCGGGGGGCACCGCGCGCACGGCGCGCGGGCCGGTCACGCGGCGGACGCGGAGGACGACATCTCGGCGGTCCTGACGGGCGTCGGCGCCCGGTTGCGCGCCCTGCGCCAGGAGCGCGGCACGACCCTGGCCCAGATCGCCGAGACCACCGGGATCTCCCTCAGCACCCTGTCACGCCTGGAGTCGGGCGGTCGCAGACCCACTCTCGAACTGCTGCTGCCGCTGGCCAAGGTCTACGGGGTACAGCTCGACGAACTCGTCGGCGCGCCCGCCACCGGCGACCCGCGCGTTCATTTCCGTCCCTTCACCCGGGACGGCATGACCTTCGTGCCGCTGACCCGGCATCTCGGCGGGCTGCACGCGTACAAGCAGATCCTTCCCGGCAACCGGGGCGCGACGGGGCCACTGGAACAGCGGGTGCACGAGGGATACGAATGGGTGTACGTGCTGGCGGGGCGGCTGCGACTGGTGCTGGGCGAGCATGATCTGGTGCTCGCGGCGGGTGAGGCCGCCGAGTTCGACACGCGGACCCCGCACGCCTGGGCGGGTGCCGGGCCGGAACCCGTCGAGTTCCTCAGCCTGTTCGGGAAGCAGGGCGAGCGGATGCACGTACGGGCCCGTCCGTCGGGCCGCAAGGAGCCGTGACGGGGGATCCCGGCGGCGGGGGAGTGCCCGGAGCGGCGCCGGCCGTCACGGGCGGGGGCCGTAGGGGCCGCCCAGCCCCCACGCCTGGTGCATCGCGTCGGCGAACGCGGCAGCCAGCTTGTGCTCGCCGCCGGGACCGGGATGCGTGCCGTCGTACGTGTCGTGGTGGATGTCGTATCCGGTGGGCCGGGACGCCAGCAGGAGCGGCGACGACGGGGCGTCGAGATCGGCGACGGCCTTGGCCAGGAGTTCGTTGAAGCGCTCGCACTCGGCGGCGAACGGGGCGTCCGACTCGGCCCGCACGTTCGGGATCACGGGCAGGAACACCATCCTCAGGCGCGGGTTCGCCCCGCGGGCGGCGGCGATGAACGCCCGCGCGTTGCGGGCGGTCTGTCCGCTGTCGGTGTAGAACCCGAGGTCGATCAGGCCGAGCGAGACGAGCAGGACGTCCGTGCGGTGCCCGGTGACGGTGTCGGCGATCACCGGGGCCATGTGCAACCACCCCTCGCCCCAGCCGGCCAGGTGGGCGCGGGCCCCGGCGGGGAAGTCCGGTGCGCCGTACGCCTGGCTGACGGCGGCGTCCGCCCCGGGGTCGTACAGCGTGCTGCGCGGGCCGACGATCTCGAACGGGGAGCCGAGGGCCGCGGTGAGGTGCTGCCACATCCGGTAGCGCCAGGTGAAGTCGCCGGCGCGGCCGATCGTCATGGAGTCGCCGACAAACGTGAAACGCATGGGTGCCATCATCGCGGATCACCGCCGATCGCCCCTCCGGCCGTGACGTGACGATGGACACTTGTGGCATGCGTTCGTACCTGACTGTGTCCGCGGCCGCCGCACTGCTCCTCCTCGCCGGGGCGGTCCCCGCCGCGGCGGACGGGGGCGGGGCCGACCGGAGCTTCACGATCGAGGACCCCCGGATCACCGAGTCCAGCGGTCTCGCCGCCAGCCACGCCCACCCCGGCATCTACTGGACGCACAACGACAGCGACGACGGACCGTACGTCTACGCCGTCGACTCCCGGACCGGGAAGACCGTCGCCACGATCACCATGACCGGGGTGGGGCGCCCGCGCGACGTGGAGGCGATCTCGCTCGGCCCCGACGGCAACCTGTACGTGGGGGACATCGGGGACAACCTGAACGGCAGCTGGGACCACGTCTGGATCTACCGGTTCCCGGAGCCGAAGGAACTGAGGGACGCGACGGTCCGGGCCACCCAGTTCGACGTGAAGTACGCGGACGGCCCGCGCAACGCCGAGGCACTGATGGTCCACCCCGTCACCGGGCGCGTCTACATCGCGTCGAAGAACGAGGACGGCGGCGGACTGTACGAGGGCCCGGCCCGGCTCACCACCGGCTCCACCAACGTGTTCCGACGCGTCGGCGAGGTGCCGTGGGTGACGGACGGGGCGTTCTCGCCGGACGGCAGGGAACTGGTGCTGCGCTCGTACTTCAGCGCCCGCGGCTACGCATTCGAGAACGGCGGGCTCGGCGCCGACCACGCCGTCAGGGCACCGCTCCAGCGGCAGGCCGAGTCGGTCACGTACACGGCGGACGGCTCGGCGCTGATGTTCGGCTCGGAGGGGAAGCGGAGCGAGGTGGTGCGGGTGGACATCGGCACGGACACCGGCGGGAAGCAGCCGTCCCGGGGCGGGAGTGCCTCGGAGTCGTCCGGCGGGGACGGCATCGGCGCGAAGGGCGCGAGCGCGACGGGTGTGCTGGTGCTCGTGGGCATCGGCCTCCTGGTGCTCGTGGGACGGCGGAAGAAGGGCTGAGCGCCCATCGGCCCACGCACCGTCATGCGTCCGAGCAGCCGGGGCAGCCGGGGTGTCGGGGGGCGGGCCGTCGGGCGCGGATAGTGTCGGGTGCCATGACGAACCACGATCCCCGGCCCTTCACCACCCTCCGGCTCGACGCGCTGCCGCTGCGGGTCGCGCACGCCGACGAGATGGCGGTCGTGCTCGACGACCCGGCCCTGTACACGTACACCGGCGGCGCCCCGGAGGCCGCCGACGCGCTCCGGGCCCGCTACGCGCGCCAGACCGCCGGTTCCCCGGATCCCGGGGTCCGGTGGTGGAACTGGGTGCTGCGCGTGCGGGACGAGGACCGCCTCGCCGGATACGTCCAGGCGACGGTGGACGTCCGGGAAGCGGAGGCGGAGATCGCCTGGGTCGTCGGAACCCGGTGGCAGGGACGCGGGTACGCGAAGGAGGCGGCGTCGGGGCTGGTGAACCATCTGACCGGAGCGGGAACGGGAACGGGGCCGATGCGTACGGTCGTCGCCCACATCCACCCGGACCACGTCGCTTCCGGCGCGGTGGCCGCGACGGCCGGACTGGTACCCACGGAGGTGTGGTGCGACGGCGAACGGCGCTGGGAGCGGGGACAGGAGCGGTGCCGGGAAGCGCGCCGAGAGCCTGTCGGGTGACCTTCGCCCGGTCAGAGGCCACCCGACAGGCTCTGAGGCGTCGTTGTCAGTGGCGGGTGTGAGGATGGCGTCCGCCGGTGGAGTTCGCCGGTGGACACCCGTCTTCGCGTGGAGAGACATCATGGGCACCTGGGACATCGGTCACTTCGACAACGACACCGCCGCGGACTTCTCGGGGCGCCTGGACGACACCCCCGAGGGCGAGCGGGAAACCGTGATCCGCACTGTTCTGGAACTCGCGCTCGCGGAGGGCTTCCTGGACAGCGACGAGGCGGCGGAAGCGGTGGCGGCTGCGGCACTCGTCGCTTCCCAGTGCCCCGGCGGGGAGGCTGTCACCACGGCCTACGGCCCCGACAAGTCGCTGCCCGTGCTGGCGGCGGAGCTGCGCCCGCTCGCGGTGAAGGCCCTCGACGCGGTGCTCGGCGACGACTCCGAGCTGCGCGAGCTGTGGGAGGACAACGAGGAATGGACGTCGGGCATAGCCCGGCTCCGGGCGGTGCTGGTGGCGGCCGGCTGACCGGGAAGGCCCGGGGCGGGCGTTCGGGTCCCGGGCCGGCCGGCGGATCAGTGCCGGGGGCGTCCGGCCCGGACGAGTTCGGCGACGTCCAGGGTCACGGGGGTGCCGATCGACTCGGGCAGCGTGACGGACTGCCCGGGGGCATAGACCTGGTGGCTGTCGTACCCGCCGCCCATGGGCTCGGTCAGGACGTGCAGCCGGCCGTGCTTGCGGTCGACGATCACGTATACCGGGATCTTGGCCTCGGCATAGGCGGCGACCTTGTTGCGCAGGTCGTTGTTGTAGTTGCCGGAGGTGACCTCCAGCACGAGCCGGAAGACGGCGGGGTCGTAGCAGTTGTTCTCGATCAGGTGCTCGTCACGATCGGCATCGACGATCGCGAGGTCGGGGATGGCGTAGTCCTCGGGACCGCCGGGCAGCCACAGACCGATTCCCTGGATGACCTCCGATTCACCGTCGTTCGGGCCGGTGGTGAGGAAGGGCCGCATGATTTTGGTCAGCACCCGGCCGTGCGGGCCGTCCGGGGTTGGGGCCACGGTGATGACGCCTCCGATGATCTCGACACGGTAGCCCGGGTGCTGCTCCATGAGGCTGTTGGCCGTTTCGAGGAGCGATTCCGGCTCACCGCCACAGGGGTGCTCGACTGCTGCTGCAGACATTGCGGGCCTCCTGAAGGGGTGTGGTCGAGAACATCATCGTAGGACGATCCTGGTGTTCGCGGTGGTAAACACGTTGATCACCCGACCGGGTGAACGGGGAAGGGCTCCGCGCACGGTGGTGTGCGGAGCCCTTCGCGGAACACGGCCGGAGACGGCCGGGCCGGATGCGTAACCGGCCCGGTTCCGGACCGTTTCCGTTACAGCTTCTCGATGACGTAGTCGATGCAGGCGGTGAGCGCCTGGACGTCCGCCGGGTCGATCGCCGGGAACATCGCCACGCGAAGCTGGTTGCGGCCCAGCTTGCGGTACGGCTCGGTGTCGACGATCCCGTTGGCGCGCAGCGCCTTGGCGACGGCGGAGGCGTCGATCTCGTCGGCGAAGTCGATCGTGCCGATGACCTGCGAGCGCTTCGCCGGGTCGGTGACGAACGGGGTCGCGTACTTGGAATCCTCGGCCCAGCCGTACAGGTTCCGTGCCGAGGTGGCGGTGCGGCGGACCGAGAAGTCCAGGCCGCCCTGCGTGTTCAGCCAGTTCAGCTGCTCGTTCAGCAGGAACAGCGTGGCCAGGGCCGGGGTGTTGTACGTCTGGTTCTTGAGGGAGTTGTCGATCGCCGTGGGGAGCGAGAAGAACTCGGGGATGTGACGGCCGGAGGCGTGGACGCGCGCGGCGCGCTCCAGGGCTGCCGGGGAGAAGACACCGATCCACAGGCCGCCGTCGGAGGCGAAGGACTTCTGCGGGGCGAAGTAGTAGACGTCCGACTCGGTGATGTCGACCGGCAGGCCGCCCGCGCCGGAGGTGGCGTCCACCAGGACCAGGGAGCCCTCGTCGGCCCCGGTGACCCGCTCGATCGGCGCGGCGACACCGGTCGAGGTCTCGTTGTGGGTGAACGCGTACACGTCCACGCCCTCCTCGGCCCGCGGCTCCGGGTGGGTGCCCGGATCGGAGGAGATCACGGACGGGTCGGCCAGCCACGGGGCGAGCTTGGCGGCCTTCGCGAACTTCGAGGAGAACTCGCCGAAGGTCAGGTGCTGGGACTTCGTCTCGATGAGCCCGTACGTCGCGATGTCCCAGAAGGCGGTGGAGCCGCCGTTGCCGAGGATCACCTCGTAACCCTCGGGGAGCGAGAAGAGGTCGCGCACGCCCTGACGGACCGCGCCGACCAGGTTCTTGACCGGGGCCTGCCGGTGGGACGTGCCGAGCAGGGACGTGCCGGTGGCGGCCAGGGCGTCGAGCGCCTCCGTCCGCACCTTCGAAGGACCGGCGCCGAAGCGTCCGTCGGCGGGCTTGATGTCAGCGGGAATCTGGATATCGGCCACGAACCGGAGCGTAGTGCCTCGGGGACGGCGCCGAGGGGCGTGTCCGTCGGATGAGACACCCGCTCCGGTGCGTGGACGTGGTGCGCGCGGCGTGGTGGGAGTGGTGCGCGCGGCGTGGTGGGAGTGGTGCGCGCGGCGTGGTGCGGGCGGCTCAGCCCAGGCGTACCGGCAGGTCGTGCAGGTCGTTCTGGGTGACGATCGGCTTGTTCCGCAGCTCGGACGCCGGGACGGCGAGCTCCAGGTCCGGGAACCGCTCGTACAGCGCGGGCAGTGCCACTCCGGCCTCCAGCCGGGAGAGCGCCGCGCCGGGGCAGACGTGCGGGCCGTGGCCGAACGCGATGTGGCGGTTGGGGGAGCGGGTCACGTCGAACTCGCCGGCGCCCGGTCCGTGCTGCGTCTCGTCGCGGCCGAGCGCGCCGAAGGAGACGATCAGGGCCTCGCCCTCGGGCAGCACCTTGTCGCCGACCTCGACGTCCTCGGTGGCGAACCGGATCAGGACGTGGGACGTGGGCGTGTTCCAGCGCAGCGTCTCCTCGATCGCGTTCTCCCACGGCACCTCGCCGCTCAGCACCCGCTTGCGCTGCTCGGGGTGGGTCTGGAGCGCGACGACGGCGTTGACGATCAGGCTGATCGTGGTCTCGTGACCGGCCGCGATGATCAGCTGGAGGGTGTTGACGATCTCCTCGTCGGTGAGGCGGTCGCCGTCCTCGGAGGCCGCGATCAGGGCACTGGTGAGGTCGTCGCCCGGGTTGGTCCGCTTGCCCTCGACGATCTTCGTGAAGTGTGCGCTGAGGTCAGCCATCATCTGCGGAACCTCCTCCGGCGGGGTCTGCGTCGAGAAGAACTTCTCGAAGAGCTCCTTCAGCCGGGGGTGGTCGGCCCTGTCGACGCCCATCAGCTCGCTGATCACGTTCATCGGCAGCGGGTAGGCGAACTCCGCCTTCAGGTCGACCGGTTCGTCCTTCGGCAGCGCGGCCAGCCGGTCCAGGCTCGCGGTCGTCAGCGCCTCGATGCCGTCCCGCAGCCGTTCGACCCGCTTCACGGTCAGCGCCTGCGCGACCAGGGTACGCAGCCTGCGGTGGTCCGCGCCGTCGACGGTGAGCATGGAACGGCCCGGGTTGGCGAGGCCGATCAGCGGCCAGTCCATCGGTATCTCGCCGCGCCGCCAGGCGTTCCAGACATCGATGTCCTTCACGATCCGGCTGTCGGTGAGCAGTTGCCGCGCCTCGGCGTGGTGGGTGACCGCGTAGCAGTGCACCCCGCCCGGCAGTTCCACCTCGGCGAGCGGCCCGGCCGCCCGCAGCCGGGCGCTCTCGCCGTCGAGGTCGGTGACGAAGGGGTCGAGCGCGATCCGGGTCATCTCTGGCCTCCGAGGGCGGATGCGAGGGCGGTGGTGGTGGCGGAGCCGATGGCGGGGGTGGGGGTGAACGTCACCGGCAGGTCGGTCAGGCCGCGCAGCCACGGGGACGGGCGGCGGGTGAGCCGTTCGGCGGGGACGGCGAGGTCGATGTCCGGGAGGCGGTCCAGCAGGA
Organism: Streptomyces sp. NPDC014734; assembly: GCF_043083325.1. NCBI lineage: Bacteria > Bacillati > Actinomycetota > Actinomycetes > Kitasatosporales > Streptomycetaceae > Streptomyces > Streptomyces sp. NPDC014734. Next base: position 66,791 of record NZ_JBIBYN010000020.1, read on the forward strand.
CCTCGATGCCGGTGCGGGCGATGACCTCGGCGGTCTCCTGGGCCGGGAACGGGCAGCGGTGCTCGCCGTGGCCGAAGGAGAGGAAGGCGTTGTTGCCGCCGGTCAGGGCGGAACCGTCGGTGCGGATCTGCGGGTCGTAGTTGGCGGCGGCGATGCCCAGCAGCAGCATGTCGCCCGCCTCGATGTGCCGCCCGCCCAGGCGGGTGTCGCGCGAGGCCCAGCGGCCCGCGACGTTCTGGGTCGGGGTGTCCTCCCAGAGCACCTCGTTCATCGCCTCGGCGACGCTGTGCCGACCGCCCGAGAGGGAGGCGGCGAACCGGTCGTCGGTGAGCATCAGCCGCAGCGAGTTGCCGATCCAGTCGGCGGTCGGCTGGTGCCCGGCGGCCATCATGACCATGAGGTCCTGGGCTATCTCCTCGTCGGTGAAGCCGCCGGGGTCGGCGAGCATCCGCGTCGCGACGTCGTCGCCGGGCACGGCGTGCTTGTCGACGAGCAGCTGGACCATGGAGGAGGCGAGGTGCTGCTGTCCGGCCAGCGCCCGTTCCCGGCCGTCGATCATGTCGTTGATCGAGCCGACGAGCGCGGCGGCGACGGAGTCGCCGAAGCCGTAGATCCTCGCCAGGACGAGCGCGGGGAGCAGCATCGCGTAGTCGGCGATGATGTCGGTGCGGCCGGTCGGGCAGAACCGGTCGATGAGGCCGTCGGCGAATTCCTCCGCGTACCGCTTCAGGGCGAACGGGTCGACGCCCTCCAGCGCGTTGCCGATCATCGCGGCACGCTCGGTGTGCCGGGGGCCGACGGTGTAGAGGATCGACGGCTGCTTGCGGCCGATCATCGGCAGCAGCGGCCAGTCGTCGGGGATGTTCTCCCACTGGTTCCACAGGTCGGAGTCGCGGCTGAACAGCACCGGGTCGGCGGTGACCTGGTGCAGTTCGCGGTAGCCGAGGATCAGCCAGGCGGGGATGTCGCCGTCGAGGACGATCGGCGCCACGGCCCCGTGGTCGCGGCGCATCTCCCGGTACAGGTGGGTCGGCTCGGTCTGGAACCGGGGGCCGGAGAGCGGCACGCGGCCCTGGGACACGGGGCAGCCGGCGGACGGCGCCGGGGGCTGGGTCACGGCGTGGGCTCCGGGGTCTTCGCCGGCGTCGTTGCCGGAGGGGCGGACGGGTCGGCGGCGTCGAGCCTGCGCCGCGACAGGGTGTGCAGGTACTCGACCAGCGTGATCAGCACGTACTTGCTGGACGAACGGTCCCGGGCGTCGCACTCCACGAGGGGCACGTCGTCCGAGAGGTCGAGCGCCTCGCGTATCTGCTGCTCGGTGTGGAGCGGGCCGCCGAAGTCGTTGCACGCCACGATGAACGGCGTGCCGTGGTGCTCCAGGCGGTCGATCGCGTACCAGGAGTCGGAGAGCCGACGGGTGTCGACGAGGACGACGGCGCCGAGCGTGCCCGAGAACAGCCGGTCCCACAGGAACCAGAAACGTTCCTGGCCGGGGGCGCCGAAGAGGTACAGCACCGAGCGTTCGTCGAGCGAGATCCGGCCGAAGTCGAAGGCGACGGTCGTGGACGTCTTCGACTGCACACCGTCGAGGTGGTCGACGGTTTCGCCGGCCTGGGTCATGGTCTCTTCGGTGTTCAGCGGACGGATCTCGCTGACGGACCGGACCATGGTGGTCTTGCCCACGCCGAAGCCGCCGACGACGACGATCTTCAGTCCGTTGTCGGCCGTGGCCCGCAGGGCGGCACGGTCAGAGATTGCGGAGTCCAACGAGCACCTGTTCCAGGATGTCGGGGGCCGGAAGGCGGTCCGCGACCCGCGCGGTGCGCGGGTGGCGGGCGCTGATCCGGCCGGTGGCCAGCAGATCGGACAGCAGGATGCGGACGATGCTGACGGGCAGGCCCAGGCCCGCGGAGATCTCCACGACCGCGGTGGGCAGGGTGCACATCCGCAGGATCGTGGCGTGTTCCGACTGCATGCCGGGGGTCGGTTCGCACTCGGAGACCACCAGGGTCACGAGGTCGAACGCGTCCGAGTCGGACCGGCTGCGACCCCCGGTGAGGGTGTACAGCCGGTCCGGGGCGTCGTCCCTGCCGGGGCGGGGGCGGTTCATACGTTCGCGGTCGCGTCGACGGCGGTGGTCCCGGCGCCCTCGTGCGAGCGCGGCGGTGCCACGAGGTGCTCGCCGAGCTGCTCGACGAGTTCACTCATGTTGTGTCCGATGAGGCCGACGTCCGCCTCGTCGGAGGCGACGACGGCGAGGTGGGCACCCGCGCCCGCCTCGACGATGAACAGCACGCCGCCGTAGAACTCGGCCATCGCGGACCGCACGCCGCCGGAGCCGTCGCCGAACTCGATGGACGCGCCGTGCGACAGGCTCTGGATACCGGCCGAGATGGCGGCCAGCTGGTCGGCCTGGTCGACGGAGAGCTCGGGGGTACGGCACAGCTTGAGGCCGTCCCTGGACAGGACAAGGGCGTGGCGGGTGCCGGGGGTGCGCTCCAGGAGCCCCTCCAGCAGCCAGTTGAGCTTCTCGTCGGTGGTCGCGGTCATCGGGTGTTGCCTTCTTCCGGGTGCGGGGGATTGGGCCGGACAGCCTGGCGGAAGCTGCTGAAGCGGGCTGCCTGTTCCTTGGGGTCGGTGGCACGGGGCCGGGTGCTGTCGTCGTCGCCGTGGGCCTGGTGACGGGCCTCGGCGGCGGCGAGGGTGCGCCCGCGGGGGCGCTTGGGGAGTCCGCTCTCGCCGAACCGGGGGAGGTTGCCGGTGGTCTCGGACGTGGTGGAGTCCGCGGACGCGGACGCTTCCGGGAGGCCGGGGGCGGCCGGGGGCTGCGGACGGTGGGTGTCGCCCGGGACGGCCGGGGTGGCCGTGCCGTGCGCGGGCTCCGGTTCGGGAGCCGGTACGGAATCTGTCGTGGACATGGCTTCCGGGATCCGCACGGGCAACGGCTCCGGCGCCGGGGCGGGCGTCGGGGACGAGGCGGCGGGGGCGGGCGTCGGGGACGAGGCGGGTGCCGGGGCCGCGACCGGGGTCCGGGCGAGGATCTCCTGCGGAAGCATCATCAGCGCACCCGTGCCGCCGCGCGCGGACGGCCGGAACGACACGGTCAGGCTGTGCTTGCGGGCCAGTCGGCCGACGACGGCGAGGCCGAGCCGGGTGCCGGAGAGCCCCGTCAGGTCGTGGTCGGTGGCCGAGACGGCGCGCTCGGCACGGCGGAGCTGGACGTCGCTCATCACCAGGCCGCTGTCCTCGACGGTCAGGACGATGCCGGCCGGCACCTCCTCGACGTACACGTGGACCTCCGCCGTCGGCGGCGAGAAGTTCGCGGCGTTGTCGAGGAGTTCGGCGAGCGCGTGCATGACGCCCTCGGCGGCGTGGCCGGCGACCGCGACGTCGCTCGTCGAGTGCAGACGTACGCGCTGGTAGCCGCTGATCCGGCCCATCGCGCCGCGCAGGATCGACTCCATGACGATCGGCTTGGCCCAGCGCCGTCCGGAGCGGGCGCCGGTGAGTACGGCGATGGAGTCGGCGAGGCGGCCTGCCTGGGCGGTGCGGTGGTCCAGGTGGAGCAGGTCGCCGAGCACGTCCTCGGCGGAGTGCCGGTGTTCCATCTCGCGCAGGTCGGCGAGCATGCTGGTGGCGAGGGCCTGCATCCGGCCCGCGGCGTTGGCGCAGGCGGCGACCGCGGCGGAACGCTCGGTCTCGCTGCGGGCCGCGCGGGCCGCGAGCCGCTCGACGTCGCCGTTCAGCCGTTGCGTCTCGGCGGCGGCCCGCTCGGCGATCCGGGCGGTCTCGGCCTCGGCGGTGGCCCTGAGCCGGGCCGTTTCGGCGGTGAAGCGCTGGCCCTCGGCGGCGGAGGCGGACACCAGCCGGCTGATCTCGCCGGTGAACCGCTGGGTCTCCGAGGCGAGCCGGGCACGCAGCCGGTTCGCGGTGACGCGGGCATGGACGGCGGCGGCCACGGCGGCGGACAGCAGCACGGCGGCACCGCCCGCTCCCCAGGCCAGGGGGGCCCGTACCGAGTCGGGGGCAGCGGCGACCGCCCACAGGCACAGGGAACCGGTGACGGCCAGAGATATCAGCAGGGCCAGTGCGGTCGGCCGGGATGAGGCGCTCAAGTGGAGTCCTTGGGGCGGACGGGGCGATTCTGGGCAGTTCGGTAGGGCGAGGGCGAATGCGACAACTGGAGTTGATAATTCCCAGGTAAGTCTGGGTCACTATATGAGAATTGACGCTCTCTTTGGGAAGCTCCTGTGGCGTTCTCTGTTACGTATGTGACTACCTGTCCGACGTATTCCCGAGTATTTGAGGTATTCACGGGAAACGTACGGGGTCCCGGAGCGCCAGAGGCCCGATCAACGGCATGCTGGGCCGATGGCCGTACCTCACGAACCCACGGAACGCACCGAACTCGCACACGCCCTGCGTGCGGCGGTCCGCGGGGAGGTCGGCTTCGACCCTGCCGCACGGGCGTTGACGACCATGGACGCCTCCAACTACCGGCGGGTACCGCTCGGCGTCGTCGCCCCGCGCGACGCCGACGACGTGGCCGCCGCACTCGCCGTCTGCCGCGCCCACGCGGTGCCGGTGGTCCCGCGCGGCGGAGGCACGTCCATCGCCGGGCAGGCCACCGGAACCGGCGTCGTGCTCGACCTCACACGCCACCTGCGCCGGATCACCCGGCTGGACGCCGAGTCCCGCACCGCGGTCGTCCAGCCCGGCGTGGTCCTGGACGACCTGCGGGCCGCCGCGGCCCCGTACGGCCTCACCTTCGGCCCCGACCCCTCCACCCACAGCCGCTGCACGCTGGGCGGCATGATCGGCAACAACTCCTGCGGCGCGCACTCGGTCGCCTGGGGCACCACCGCCGACAACGTGCACACCCTGACCGTGGCCCGCTACGGCGGCGACACCCTCCGGGCGGGCCGGGGCCCGGACCCCCTGCTCCCCGTCGGCCCGGTCCCGCTCGCATCCCCGTCCGGCGGACTCGCCTCCCCGCCGGGCGGCCCGGCCTCCCTCGCGTCCCTGTCCGGCGGACTCGCCGAACTCGTCGGCGGCAGCCTCGCGCTGCTGCGCACCGGGTTCCCGGAACTGCCCCGCCGCATCTCCGGATACGCCCTGGACGCCCTGCTGCCCGAACGCGGCACCGACCTCGCCCGTGCCCTCTGCGGCAGCGAGGGCACCCTCGGGGTGGTGACCGAGGCGACCGTACGGCTCGTCGAGGCACCGGCGGCCCGCGCGCTCGCCGTACTCGGCTACGCCGACGAGTCCGCCGCCGCCGAGGCCGCCGCGGGCCTCCTGCCCCACCACCCGCTGACCGTGGAGGGCATGGCCGCCGACCTCGTCCGGGAGCCGGCCGGGCTGCCGCGCGGCGGCGCCTGGCTCTTCGTCGAGACCGGCGGCGCCACCCCGGCCGAGGCACGGGCGCACGCCGAACGGATTCTGCGGGCGGGCGACGCGCTGGACGGCGCGGTCGTCACCGACCCGGCCGGACAACGCGCCCTGTGGCGCATCCGCGAGGACGCCGCCGGCACCGCCACCCGGATGCCCGACGGTGCCGAGGCGTGGCCCGGCTGGGAGGACTGCGCCGTACCGCCCGCCCGGCTCGGCCCGTACCTCCGCGCCTTCCGCGCCCTGCTCGCCGAGCACGGGCTGCGCGGCACCCCCTACGGGCACTTCGGCGAGGGCTGCGTCCATGTCCGGATCGACTTCGACCTGCTGGACCCCGGCGGCGTCGCCCGCTTCCGCCGCTTCTCCACCGACCTCGCCGACCTTGTCGTCGCGCACGGCGGATCGCTGAGCGGCGAGCACGGCGACGGCCTGGCCCGCGCCGAACTGCTCCCCCGCATGTACGGGGACGAACTCGTCGCCCTCTTCGCCCGGTTCAAGGACCTCTGGGACCCCGACGGCGGCATGAACCCGGGCGTCCTCGCCCGCCCCGCCCGGCTCGACGAGCACCTCCGCTTCGACGTCCTGCCGAGACGCCCGGTGGACGTCGCATTCGGCTACCCGGACGACGGCGGCGACTTCACCGCGGCGGTGCGCCGCTGCGTGGGCGTCGCCAAGTGCCGCACCGCCCGCCCGGCCGGAACCGGCGTGATGTGCCCCTCGTTCCGGGCGACCGGCGAGGAGGCCCACTCCACCCGCGGCCGGGCCCGGCTGCTGCACGAGATGCTCGCGGGCGAGGTGATCACGGACGGCTGGCGGTCGACGGAGGTGCGCGACGCCCTCGACCTCTGCCTGTCCTGCAAGGGCTGCCGCTCCGACTGTCCGGTGGGCGTCGACATGGCCACGTACAAGGCGGAGTTCCTGCACCACCACTACCGGGGACGGCCGCGCCCGGCCGCCCACTACACGATGGGCCGGCTGCCGAGGTGGCTGCGCCGGGCCGCCCCGTTCGCGAGGGTGCTGAACGCCCTGGCCCGGGTGCGTCCCCTGGCCGCCGCGGCCAAGCGGCTCGCCGGGATCGCGCCGGAGCGTGGCATTCCGGTCCTGGCGCGCGAGACGTTCATCCGGTGGTTCACCCGGCGCGGGGAGCGGGCCGCGGAGGCCCTCGCGGACGAGCGGCCGGGCACCGTCCGGCCGGGCACCGTCAAGCCGGGCACTGCTCGGCCGGTCACGATCTGGCCGGACACCTTCACCAATCATTTCGCGCCCGAGGCGGGCCGGGCGGCGGTCCGGGTCCTGGAGTCCGCGGGCCGGACCGTGCGGCTGCCCGGCCCCGGTGTGTGCTGCGGCCTCACCTACGTGTCCACGGGACAGCTCGACCGGGCCCGTACGGTGATGCGCCGGACCCTGGGCCGGATGGGCGGCCTTCTCGGCGAACCGGTCGTCGTCCTCGAACCGAGTTGCGCCGCCACCCTCCGTACCGACCTGCCCGAACTCCTTCCCGACGACCCCAGGGCCGCCGAACTCGCCGCCTCGGTGCGGACGTTGGCGCAGTACCTGGAGGAGTGCGCGCCGGACTGGCTGCCGCCCCGACTGGACCGCCCGGCCGTCGGCCAGACGCACTGCCATCAGCACGCGGTCCTGGGCGACGCGGCCGACCGGCGGCTGCGCGAACGCGCCGGACTGACAGGTGAGTTGACCGGAGGATGCTGCGGGCTCGCCGGGAACTTCGGCTTCGAACGCGGTCACTGGGAGGTGTCGGTGGCGTGTGCGGAGGAGCAACTGCTGCCCGCGGTACGGGCCGCCGCGCCCGGTACGGCGTTCCTCGCGGACGGTTTCTCCTGCCGCACGCAGCTCGGGCAACTCGGCGGGGTGCGTGCGCGGCACCTCGCCGAGCTGCTGGCGGAGGGGCTGGAGGCGGAAGCCCCCGGAGGCGGGGCCGGGGGAACGACCGGGGACGGAGCCGGGGACGGAGTGAGTGGGGACGCGCGGGGCCCGGCCCCGGTCGGGTGAGGACCGGGGCCGGGCGGGTGCGACGCGCGACCGGATCGCCGTCGACGGGGTGCGGCGCGGTCAGCAGTTGCGGATGGACCAGACGGAGTCCCAGTTCTGGTCCCGCCTGCCGCTGAACGGCTTGAAGGACGTGATGGTGTTTCCGCTCTGCCCGTAGAAGAACGAGGTCGGGGTGCCCGTCTGGTGGTCCCAGTAGTTCCCCGCGCCTCCCCAGTAGGAGAGCGAGTACCGGGCGCAGATGGTGAGGGAGAACACCTCCCAACTGCCTGTGGTGGGGTCCCAGGCCGCGGTGCAGAGGGCCCCCGAGTGGCAGGTGAAGGCCGTGTTGGGCGGCAGGTGCTGGGACGGCGCGGACGGCGAGACGGACGGCGATGTGGCCAGGATGCCCTGCGTCGACGCGGCAGCGGCTCCCGAGGGAGCGGCCGGTGTCCGCAGAACCTGCCCGGCTGCCGCGTCCCGGTCGGGCGGAGCGGCGGCCTCGGCGGAGCCGACGGTGAAGCCGGCCGTGAGGACGAGGGCCAGGGCGCTGATGGTGCCGACGAGCGAGCGCTTGTGGCGCATGTGGTGAACCCCCCTGTTGGAACGGTCCGTACGCGAGTTCGCGTACGGCTGTGCGCTGGTGCGTGTGCGGGTGGCGAACCGGACTCCGGTGTCTTCCGCTTCTCCTGCCGTATCCGTTCGCGGGAACAGGCTGTTGTACGCGGCAGTGCGTGCGCCACACGTTGAAGCTGTTGCTTAACGGTCTCCCCAGCGATGGGCCGTGGCGGAGACCGTGGCCGTCCGGCGCCGGACGGGCGCGACCTCCTGCGAAGGGCACCGGGGAGACGAACGGAGCGACGGGGGGGAGAGCGTGCGGAGGGAATGCCGGAGAAGCGCGCTCCTCGTACGCCGCGCGCGCCGCCTTGCCCGCCCCCGTGTCCGGCCCCGATGGTGAGGAGACCGGTCATATCGCGGGGGGATCGCATGGACCACACGCACCGGATCGCACCGGGAGGGCGCGGACCACCCCCGTCGCCTCACGGCGGGCGCCGGCAGCCGCGACGGCCCGGCCCGCCGAACGGAGAGCCGGCCGAACCGACGAGTCGGCGCACCGGGCCGGCGCGTGCACGGACCGACCGACCGTGTCCGGACCGACCGGCCGCGCGTACGGACCGACCGCCCGTGTAGGGACCGGTCGGCTGTACGGGGCCCTGTCGTACGGGTGCCGTCGCGCACCCTCCGAGCGACCACACCGGAGATCGCCTTGCTGCGGGTGCACTTCACCCCCGAGGACATCGGACGCGTCCGCGTCGCCGCCGCGCCCGACCCCTTGTGGGAGATCGTCAACAGTTTCCAGGCCCTGGTCATCGGGTCCAACCCCCTGATGTTCGGCGACTGGCGCCGCCGGGCCCGGCAGCGGCTGACCCCGGCCTGCACGCTGCTGGGGCCGTTGCTGCCGTCAGTCGGCTACTTCCCGGACTTCCTCACCCCCGACCTGAACGGCACGTTCGACCTGGACCACGCCGTGGGGACCGTGCTCGACACCCCCCGCTCCCTGGTGCACGCCCATCTGTCGGAGCTCGCCGCGGCCCGGAGGCGCAGTCGGCCGCTGCCCCCGGTGGTCCGCTCACTGGCCGAGGGCTCGCCGGAGGCACTGCACCGGCTCGGCACCGCCCTGCACACCTACCACCGGAACGCCCTCGCGCCCTTCTGGCCGCGGATCCGGGCGCAACTGGAGGCGGATCTGGCGCTGCGGGTGCGGACGCTGCTCCGGGCGGGCACGGACGGACTGCTGGGAGGCTTCCGTCCGGTGCTGCGGTGGCGACCGCCGGTACTGGAGGCGGACTACCCCGTCGACCGCGAACTGCGGCTCGACGGCAGGGGCCTGCTGCTCCAGCCCTCCTTCTTCTGCGTCCGTACACCGGTCACGCTCGCCTCCGACGAGGCGGCGCCGGTGCTCGTCTACCCGATCCAGCACACACCCGGCTGGGCGCGGGAGCGGGAGTCGGGGCTGGGCTCGCTGATCGGCAGCACCCGCGCCGCGATCCTGGAGGGTGCCGTCACCGGCAGTACAACGGGTGAGCTGGCGTGCCGCCTCGGCATCTCGGCGGCGGCGGTCAGTCAGCACACCGCGATCCTGCGCGGGGCCGGGCTCGTGCTGAGCGTGCGCCGGGGCAAGTACGTCCTCCACACCACCACCTCGGCGGGACTGGCCCTGCTCGACGGCCGGACCCCGTCACCGGCGGACCGGTAGCGGCGGCCGGACGGCACCGCGCCACCTCCGGAGCCGTCCCGGCCGTCGCGCCGAAGACCTCCGCACCGCGTGGCGGCCCCCTCAGCGCGTGACGTCCCGCGCCACGATCTCCCGGGCCAGCGCGACGAGGTCGCCCAGGGCCGGATGGCCCGGCGCGTCGCGGCGGGCGAGCAGGACCGGAACGGTCGGGGCGTCGACCAGCGGACGGTAGACGACGCCCGGGTGCGGGTGCATGCCGGCGGTGGACGCGGCGGAGACCCCGGAGCCGCGCCCCGCCGCGATGGCGGTCAGCCAGTCGTCGGTGTTGGCGACGGTGACGGTCGAGGCGGGCCCGGCGTCCGGCGGCCACAGACCGATGGTGGTGGTGCCGGAGACGGTGTTGAGCACGACGGTGCCGCCCGCCAGATCGGCGAGCCGGAGCACGGCACGGGCGGCGAGCGGGCCGTCCGCCGCCACCGCCGCCACCCGGGCCTCGTCGAACAGCACCTCGGCGCGCAGCCCCGGGGACCCCACCGGCCCCCGCAACAGCGCCGCGTCGACCTCGCCCCGGGCCAGTCCGGCGGTGCGGTCGTCGATCCGCAGCAGTTCGAGCGGGACCCGGGGATGGCGTTCCTGCCAGAGACGGAGCAACGGTGTGGTGTACGGGCCGAACGCGGACCAGGCGTACCCGACCCGCAGGGGGCGGTGGCGCGTCCCGCCGGAGCCGAGGGCCTCGTCGAACGCGGCGACCGCGGCGGCGGCCCGGTCGCGGAAGGCGACGCCCTCCGGGGTGAGGACGAGATGGTGGGTGGACCGGTCGACCAGCCGGATGCCGAGGTGCCGCTCCAGGGCGGCGAGGGTGCGGGAGACCGCGGGCTGCGTGAGGCGGAGCCGGGCGGCGGCGCGGGTGACGTTGCCCTCGTCGGCGACGGCGAGGAAGGCACGCAGGTGGCGGATCTCGACGCCGCGGTTCCGGCTGCTTTCCCGGCCGCTTCCATCGCCGGGGGCACCGCTCGGTCCAGGGCTCATGCGTGCGGAGCATAACCGGTGTCCATCCGGCATTTCACGTGGCACGCGGAGGTACCTACCGTAAGAGGGAGGTACCGCACGACCCGGTGCGTCGAGCGGCGAGCAGTGGGCGACGAGCGGCGGGCGGCAGGCGTCGTCGGCGGGTGCGGGGCGGCAGGCATCGGACCCGGGCACCCGCCCGGACCGGACTCGGGAGGAACACCACAGGTGGGCGACCAGCACAGCACAGCGGCGGCGACGGAGCGGGCAGCGGCCGTCACCGTACCGGAGGCGGCGGGCGCCGTCGGGGCGGCGACCGGGACCGTCCGGACGCCGGGCCGGGCCGCGGCCCTCGCCCCGGTCGGGCTGGTGGTCGGGGGCGCGCTCTCCGTCCAGTTCGGCGCCTCGATCGCGGTCCTGCTGATGCCGCGGGCCGGCGCGCTCGGCGTCGTCTCGTTGCGCCTCGCCGTCGCCGCGCTCGTCATGGTGGTCGTCTGCCGGCCGAGGCTGTGCGGTCACTCCCGCGCCGACTGGGGCACGGTCCTCGCCTTCGGCTGTGCGATGGGCGGCATGAACACGCTCTTCTACCAGGCCGCCGACCGCATCCCGCTGGGCGCGGCCGTCACCCTGGAGGTACTGGGCCCGCTCGCGCTCTCGGTGATCGCGTCCCGCCGCCTGGTCAACGTGGTGTGGGCGGGGCTCGCCCTGGGCGGTGTCGTGCTGCTCGGCGGCGGAGGTTTCGACCGCCTCGATCCGGTGGGCGCGGCGTTCGCCCTGGGCGCGGGCGTCATGTGGGCGACGTACATCGTCTTCAGCGCCCGCACCGGCCGCCGCTTCCCGCAGGCGGACGGCCTGGCCATGGCCATGGTCGTCGCCACCGTTCTCACCCTGCCCCTCGGGATCCTGGAGTCGGGATCGAAGCTGTTCGTCCCGTCCACGCTGGGACTGGGCGCGGCGGTGGCGCTGCTGAGCTCCGTCCTCCCGTACACCCTCGAATTCATGGCGCTGCGCCGCCTGCCCGCGCCCACCTTCGCGATCCTGATGAGCCTGGAACCGGCGATCGCGGCCATGGCCGGTTTCCTCGTCCTCGGTCAGGCCCTGGCCACGACGGACGCCCTGGCCATCGCGCTGGTCATCGGGGCGAGCATGGGCGCGGTGCGGGGCCAGGTACGGCGCGGGGCGGCGCGAGCCGGGAGAGGGCGCGGCGGGAAGGCGAACGCGCGCGTCTGACCGCCGCGATCGGCGCTGAGGCGTCGAGGCCGTGGTGCCATGAGGCTGGTGCTGGTGCTGGTGCTGGTGCTGGTGCTCAGTGGTCGCGGGTCGGGCGCTCCGCGCGCTCCGTGCCTCGATCGGGCCCGTCGGCCCTCACGGCCGTACGTCCGTCAGGAAATCATGCAAGCATGCTTGCTTGTTTATTGCCGCGCTGCCATGCTCCTGGGCACACCGCCACGCCCCGAGGGGAGCGCACCGTGTCCGATGCCGCAGCCGTGATCGACGACCTGCGTGAGGAGAGCGGCGAACTCGACGAGCTGGTCCGAGGGCTGAGGGACGAGCAGTGGGCCGCTCCGACGCCCGCGCCCGGCTGGACCGTCGCCCACCAGATCGCCCATCTCATCTGGACCGACGAGGTGGCGCTGCTCGCCGCGACCGACCCCGAAGGGTTCGGGCCCGAGGTGCGGAAGGCCCTGGACGCGCCCGACACCTTCGTCGACGTGGCCGCGCGGGCGATCGTGGACGAGACCCCGCCGCAGGCGCTGCTCGCTCGGTGGCGGGCGGGGCGGGAACGGATGCAGGAAGTACTGCGGTCGGCGCCGGCCGGGACCCGCATTCCCTGGTACGGGCCGCCCATGAGTGTGCCGTCCATGGCGACCGCCCGGCTCATGGAGACCTGGGCGCACGGCCAGGACATCGCCGACGCGCTCGGGGTCACCCGGGCCCCCACCGCCCGGCTGCGGCATGTGGCCCGGATCGGGACGCGGGCCCGCGACTACGCGTACACGGTGCGCGGCCTTCCCGTTCCCGAGGAGGAGTTCCGGGTGGAGCTCCACGTCCCGGACGGCGGGTCGATCGCCTACGGGCCGCAGGACGCCGCCCAGCGGGTCACCGGGCCGCTCCTCGACTTCTGCCTGCTCGTCACCCGGCGCGCCCACCGCGACGACCTCGCCGTCCGTGCCACCGGGCCCGACGCCGACCGATGGCTCGACATCGCGCAGGCGTTCGCCGGACCCCCGGGAGCCGGACGTGCTTCCCGCGCCGAAGGGCCCGGCGCGCCCGGTGCCGGACCCGCGCCCCGGGCAGGTGGCAGGTGACCGGGACCGTACCTCCGCGTACCGGCCACGATCCGTACGGAGCCAGGTCATGACCGACCCCCTTCGGCCGGACGCCGGCCTTCTCCGGGCGGGCACCGGCCCCGTCCGGCCGGACGACGGCTCCCTCCGGGCGGGCACCGGCCCCTTTCCGACGGGCACCGAACCTCTCCGGATAGGCAACGCCTCCGGTTTCTACGGCGACCGTTTCGACGCCCTGCGCGAGATGCTCACCGGCGGCCCCCTCGATGTCCTCACCGGCGACTACCTCGCCGAACTGACCATGCTCATCCTCGGCCGCAGCCGGCTCAAGGACCCCACGCGCGGGTACGCCACCACCTTCCTGCGCCAACTGGAGGAGGGTCTCGGGCTCGCCCACGAACGCGGGGTGCGGATCGTCACCAACGCCGGGGGACTCAACCCCGCCGGACTTGCGGACGCCGTGCGGGAGCTGGCGGGGAGGACCGGGGTGCCGGTGCGGGTGGCGCATGTGGAGGGGGACGGTCTGCCGGTGCCGGACGGGTTCCTCACCGCCAACGCCTACCTCGGGGGTGCGGGCATCGCCGCCTGCCTGCGGGGCGGGGCCGATGTCGTCGTCACCGGAAGGGTCACCGACGCCGCCCTCGTCACCGGGCCCGCCGCCGCCCACTTCGGCTGGGGGCCGGACGACCACGACGCGCTCGCCGGGGCCGTCGTCGCCGGGCACGTACTGGAGTGCGGAACACAGGCCACCGGCGGCAACTACTCCTTCTTCCGCGACCATTCCATCGGCCGTCCCGGCTTCCCGGTCGCCGAGGTCCACGCCGACGGTTCGTCCGTCATCACCAAGCACGACGGCACCGGCGGCGTCGTCGACATCGGTACCGTCACCGCGCAACTGCTGTACGAGACCGGCGGGGCGCGGTACGCCGGGCCGGACGTCACCGCCCGGCTCGACACCGTACGGCTCACCCGCCAGGGCCCCGACCGGGTACGAATATCGGGGGTGCGGGGGGAGGCCCCGCCGCCCACGCTCAAGATCGGGCTCAACCGGCTCGGCGGCTGGCGCAACGAGGTCGCGTTCGTGCTCACCGGGCTCGACATCGAGGCCAAGGCGAGGCTCGTGCGGGAACAGTTCGCGGACGCGTTCGCCCGTTCCGGAACAGGACAACCCGACGAGGTGCGCTGGGAGTTGGCGCGCACCGACCGGGTGGACGCCGCCACCGAGGAGACGGCGAGCGCCCTGCTCCGGCTCGTCGTCCGCGACCAGGACCCGGAGACCGTCGGGCGGGCCGTGTCCGGGGCCGCGATCGAGCTCGCGCTTGCCAGCTACCCCGGTTTCCACGTCACCGCGCCGCCCGGCAGGGGCAGCCCGTACGGCGTGTTCGAGGCACGGTACGTACCGGCCACCGAGGTCCCGCACATCGCCGTCCTCCCCGACGGGCGGCGCGAGCACCAGCAGCCCCCGGCGCGTACGCGGGCGCTGGACTCCGTCGAGCAGCCGCCGCTTCCGGAGCCGCTGCCCGCCGGGCTCACCCGCATCGCCCCGCTCGGCCGGATCGCGGGCGCCCGCAGCGGGGACAAGGGAGGCGACGCCAACGTCGGCGTCTGGGGGCGTGACGACGACGCCTGGCGGTGGCTGGTCCATGAACTGACCGTCGAACGGTTCGAGGAACTCCTCCCGGAATGCGCCGGGTTGACCGTGGAGCGGCACGTCCTGCCGAACCTGCGCGCGCTGAACTTCGTCGTGCCCGGACTGCTCGGCGAGGGCGTGGCCGCCCAGCACCGGTTCGACCCGCAGGCCAAGGCGGTGGGGGAGTGGCTGCGATCCCGCCACCTCCCGATCCCCGTAGCGCTGCTGGCAGCCGTCCACGCACCGGAGGTGACCGCATGACCGTCCTGCCCACCGGGCTCGACACCACGGGCCCCGAATACGCCGCGAACCGCGCGGCCATGCTCGCGAAGCTCGACGAACTCGCCGGGGAGCACGCCAAGGCGCTGGCGGGCGGCGGCGAGAAGTACGTCGAACGGCACCGGCGGCGGGGCAAGCTCCTGGCCCGGGAACGGATCGAGCTGCTGATCGACCCGGACACCCCGTTCCTGGAGCTGTCGCCGCTCGCCGGGTGGGGCAGCGAGTACACGGTCGGGGCCTCGCTCGTCACCGGGATCGGGGTGGTGGAGGGGGTGGAGTGCCTGATCACCGCCAACGACCCGACCGTGCGCGGCGGCGCCTCCAACCCGTGGACGCTGAAGAAGGCGCTGCGGGCCAACGAGATCGCCTTCGCCAACCGGCTGCCCTGCGTCAGCCTCGTCGAGTCCGGCGGCGCCGACCTGCCCTCGCAGAAGGAGATCTTCATCCCGGGCGGGGCGCTGTTCCGGGACATCACCCGGCTCTCGGCGGCCGGCATCCCGACCGTGGCCGTCGTCTTCGGGAACTCGACCGCCGGAGGCGCGTACGTCCCCGGCATGTCCGACCACACCGTCATGATCAGGGAACGGTCCAAGGTGTTCCTCGGCGGACCGCCCCTGGTGAAGATGGCGACCGGCGAGGAGAGCGACGACGAATCGCTCGGCGGCGCCGAGATGCACGCCCGCACCTCCGGACTCGCCGACCACTTCGCCGTCGACGAGCACGACGCGCTGCGCCAGGCCCGCCGGATCGTCGCCCGCCTCAACCGGCACAAGGCACATCCCGACCCGGGCCCCGCCGAGCCGCCGAAGTACGACGAGGACGAGCTGATCGGCATCGTGCCCGGCGATCTGAAGGTGCCGTTCGACCCGCGCGAGGTCATCGCCCGCCTCGTCGACGGCTCCGACTTCGACGCGTTCAAACCGCTGTACGGGACCAGCCTGGTGACCGGCTGGGCCACCCTGCACGGCTACCCGGTCGGCATCCTCGCCAACGCGCAGGGCGTGCTGTTCAGCGAGGAGTCGCAGAAGGCGGCCCAGTTCATCCAGCTCGCTGACCAGCGCGACATACCGCTGCTCTTCCTGCACAACACCACCGGCTACATGGTCGGCAGGGAGTACGAACAGGGCGGCATCATCAAGCACGGCGCGATGATGATCAACGCGGTGTCGAACTCGAAGGTCCCGCACCTGTCCGTGCTGATGGGCGCCTCCTACGGGGCCGGGCACTACGGCATGTGCGGACGGGCGTACGACCCCCGGTTCCTGTTCGCGTGGCCGAGCAGCAAGTCCGCCGTCATGGGGCCGCAGCAGCTCGCCGGGGTGCTGTCCATCGTGGCCCGCGCCTCCGCCGCCGCGAAGGGACGGCCCTACGACGACGAGGCCGACGCCGCACTGCGCGCCATGGTCGAGCAGCAGATCGAGTCCGAGTCGCTGCCGATGTTCCTGTCCGGGCGGCTGTACGACGACGGGGTCATCGACCCGCGCGACACCCGGACCGTGCTCGGGATGTGCCTGTCGGCGATCCACACCGCGCCGGTCGAAGGCGCTCGTGGCGGCTTCGGAATCTTCCGGATGTGAGGCGAGGGATGAACGGGATGATCTCCACACTGCTGGTCGCCAACCGGGGCGAGATCGCCTGCCGGATCTTCCGCACCTGTCGCGCGCTGGGCATCGCCACCGTCGCCGTGTACTCCGACGCGGACGCCGACGCCCTCCACGTGCGCGAGGCCGACACCGCCGTACGGCTGCCGGGCGCGGCCCCGTCCGCCACCTACCTGCGCGGCGACCTCGTCGTGCGCGCCGCGCTCGCGGCGGGCGCCGACGCCGTGCACCCCGGGTACGGCTTCCTCTCCGAGAACGCCGGATTCGCGCGGGCCGTGCGGGACGCCGGGCTCGTCTGGGTGGGGCCGCCCGCCGAAGCCGTCGAGTCGATGGCGTCCAAGACCCGAGCCAAGGAGCTGATGGCCGCCGCCGGGGTGCCGCTGCTCGCCCCCGTCGACCCGGAGCACGCCACCGCCGCCGATCTGCCGCTGCTGCTGAAGGCGGCGGCGGGCGGCGGCGGACGCGGGATGCGCGTGGTGCGTGAACTCGACGAGCTGCCGGGCGGGTTGAAGGCGGCTGCCGCCGAGGCCGCGTCGGCCTTCGGGGACGGGGAGGTCTTCGCCGAGCCGTACGTGGAGCGCGGCCGGCACGTCGAGGTGCAGATCATGGCCGACGAGCACGGCGGGGTCTGGGCGCTCGGCACCCGGGACTGCTCGCTCCAGCGCCGCCACCAGAAGGTCATCGAGGAGGCCCCCGCGCCCGGACTCGACGACGCGCTGCGGACCCGGCTGCACGAGGCCGCCGTCGCCGCCGCCCGCGCCGTCGGCTACCGGGGCGCGGGCACCGTCGAGTTCCTCCTCGCCCCCGACGGGCGGCCGTATTTCCTGGAGATGAACACCCGCCTCCAGGTCGAACACCCGGTGACGGAAGCGGTGTTCGGGCTCGATCTCGTCGCGCTGCAACTGCGCGTGGCCGAGGGCGAACCGCTGCCCGCACCCGAACCCCCGAAGCCGCGCGGACACGCCGTCGAGGCCCGGCTCTACGCCGAGGACCCCGCCCGCGACTGGCAGCCGCAGACCGGAGCGCTGCGCGCGCTGGACGTGCCGCAGGACATACCGGGACTGCGGCTCGACACCGGATACACCGGCGGCGACACCATCGGGGTGCGTTACGACCCGATGCTCGCCAAGGTCGTCGCCCACGCCCCCACCCGCGACGGGGCCGTACGCCTCCTCGCCCACGCCCTGGAACGCGCCCGCGTCCACGGCCCGGTCACCAACCGGGACCTGCTCGTCCGCTCCCTGCGTCACCCCGACTTCCGGGCCGCCCGCCTCGACACCGGCTTCTACGACCGGCACCTGACCGCCCTCACCGCGCCCCCGGACGAGACGGAACTCCGTCTCGCCGCCCTGGCCGCCGCCCTCGCCGACGCGGCGTCCCGGCAGCAGGGCCCCGGCCACCGGCACCCGTACGGAACCGGCTCGCTGCCCGCCCGCTTCGGCGCCTGGCGCAACAACCCCTCGCAGCCCCAGGTCAAGCGCTACCGCGCCGAACCCGACGGCTCCGTGCACGAGGCCGCCTACCGCACGACCCGCACCGGCAGCCCCGTCCCCGAGACCGGCGAACGGGTCGTCGCCGTCCGCCCGGACCGCGTCACCCTCGAAATCGGCCCGGTCACCCGCCACTTCGCCGTCACCACATACCCCGGCCCCACACACCGGGACGGCCGGGAGGACCGGGATGACCGGAAGTTCCCGGAGGCCCGGAACGGCCGGGAGGACGGGGAGACCCGGGTGTACGTGGACACCGCCACCGGCTCGTACACCCTCACCGCCCTGCCCCGCTTCACCGACCCCGCCGACCGCGCCGAACCCGGCTCCCTGCTCGCCCCCATGCCCGGCACCGTCGTCCGCGTCGCCGACGGACTCGCCCCCGGCGCCCCGGTCGAGGCCGGACAGCCGCTGATCTGGCTGGAGGCGATGAAGATGGAACACCGCATCCTCGCCCCCGCCTCCGGCACCCTCACCGCCCTGCACGCCGCGCCCGGCCTCCAAGTGGAAGTCGGCACCCTGCTCGCCGTCGTGCGGGACGCGGCCCGGGGCGCGCAGACCGCGCAGGACACCGACGTACACGATGTACAGGAGGAACCGCAGCGATGAGCACCGCCCTCGGAACCGAAGAGCACCGCGCCCTGCGCGACGCCGTCGCCGCGCTCGGGAAGCGCTACGGGCGCGACTACACGACGACCGTCATACGCGAGGAATCCCACCCCCGCGAACTGTGGGCGGAGGCCGCAGAGCTCGGCTACCTCGGCGTGAACCTGCCCGAGGAGTACGGCGGCGGAGGCGGCGGCATGGCCGAACTCTCCATCGTGCTGGAGGAGTTGGGGGCGGCGGGCAGCCCGCTGCTGATGATGGTCGTCTCCCCGGCGATCTGCGGCACCGTCATCGCCCGCTTCGGCACCGAAACCCAGAAGCGGACCTGGCTGCCCGGACTCGCCGACGGCAGCCTCACCATGGCCTTCGGCATCACCGAACCCGACGCCGGATCCAACTCCCACCGCATCACCACCACCGCCCGCAGGGACGGCACCGGTGCCGACGCCGACTGGCTGCTCACCGGGCGCAAGGTCTTCGTCTCCGGCGTCGACATCGCCGACGCCACGCTCATCGTCGGCCGCACCGAGGACGCCCGGTCCGGCAGGCTCAAGCCCTGCCTCTTCATCGTCCCGCGCGACACCCCCGGTTTCGGCCGCTCGCGGATCGACATGGAGCTCCAGGCCCCGGAGAAGCAGTTCGAGCTGGTCCTCGACGACGTACGACTGCCCGCCGACGCCCTGGTGGGCGACGAGGACGCCGGACTGCTCCAGCTCTTCGCCGGGCTCAACCCCGAACGCATCATGACGGCCGCGTTCGGCATAGGCATGGGCCGCTACGCGCTCGCCCGCGCCGTCGACTACGCGAAGACGCGGCAGGTGTGGAAGGAACCCATCGGCGCCCACCAGGCCATCGCCCATCCCCTCGCCCAGGCCCACATCGAGCTCGAACTCGCCAGGCTGATGATGCAGAAGGCCGCCCGGCTCTACGACGAGGGCGACGACATCGGCGCCGGCGAGGCCGCCAACATGGCGAAGTACGCGGCGGGCGAGGCCTGTGTGAAGGCCGTCGACCAGGCCGTGCACACCCTCGGCGGCAACGGACTCACCCGCGAGTACGGCCTCGCCTCCCTGATCACGGCGGCCCGGGTCGCCCGGATCGCCCCCGTCAGCCGGGAAATGATCCTCAACTACGTGTCCCACCAGTCCCTGGGGCTCCCCAAGTCGTACTGACGCGGGCCATCCTGTCCCTCCCACCGCGCCGCGCACCCGCACCCGGGGGGCGCGGCCCGCAGCCCGCGTCCGCCGCTCCGAAGGGACCCACCGCCGTGACTCCTCCCCCCGGATGAATCCGGGGGGCTTCTCCTGTCGGTGGCTATGCCATGTCGGGAAGGACCAGCCCGGCCCTTAGTGCGACGTTCCAGGCGCCTACCCGGTCCGCGTGGTCGCGGTGATCACAAGAGGTGCACTGAAACTTTTCGCCGTCGCGGTTCTCGCCGTCCACGTGCCCGCACTTGGGGCACGTGCGGGAGGTGTTGCGGGGGTCCACCGGGATCAGAACACGAGCGGCGCTTTCAGCCTTCTGCGCGAGGACGCCCAGGAACACCCCCCAACCCGCGTCAAGAATACTGCGGTTGAGCCCGGCCTTCGAGGCAGCTCCGTTCGGCAGGAATGCGCCGGGTGCCTCGGGGGCGGGCTTCGGCTTGGGGGCGCGAACCATGTTCGCGATGCGAAGTTGCTCGTGTGCGATCCGGTCGTAGTCGCGGACCAGGGCGCACGCGACCTGGTGCGCGTGGTCGAGGCGCTGACGCCGCACCTTGCGGTGCAGCCCCGCAACCTTCTCCACCGCCCGGCGGTGCCTGGCACTCCGGTTCTCCCGCTTGCGGCGGGGGAACGCCTTGAGAGCACGCTGAGCGTTCGCGAGAGCTTCGGCGTTGCGCTTGCCGTGCCTCGGGTTCTCGACGTGAGCGCCCTCGGAGGTGGTGAGGAAGTGCGTGACGCCCATGTCGATGCCGGTCACCGCGCCCGTGGTGGGCAGCGGCTCGGCAGGGACGTTGTCGCAGGCGAGGATGACGTACCACTTCCGCCCCTCACGCTTGATGCCGACGGTCTTGACGCGGCCCTTGACAGGCCGGTGCTGGTGGACGCGGACCTGCCCGACGCCCTGGAAACGGACCCGGGTCACCGGGTCGTGCGGGGTAGAGTCCCACCGGCAGCCGTCGCCGTCCTTCGGGAAGTCGACGGTGTCGAACCAGTTCACGCCCCGGAACCTGGGGTAGCCCGGCGTCTCACCGGCCTTCGCGCGCCGGAAGAACGCCTGAAACGCCTTATCGAGGCGGCGCAAGGTGGCCTGCTGTGAGCTGAACGACCACCGACCCTGACGCTCTGGGTCGAAGGCTCGGATTTCCTTGAGCTGCGCGGACTGCTGCCCGTACTTGACCGAGGTCTTCGACACATGCCGGTAGGCGTCACGTCGTTCCTGTAACGCCCCGTTGTAGAGGGAACAGTGGTCGCGCAGCATCTCGGACAGGGCCTGCGCCTGGCGCACGGTTGGGCGAAGGAGGAACTTGTAAGCGCGTATCACGCCTGCCCCCTCCTTCTGCTTCTTCGTCCAAGGGCGTTCCTACTGGGTGTTGATGTACTTCTCCACCGTGTCCGCGCTGACCGCGCCCACCGAGGCGACGAAGAACGACGACGACCACAAGGTAGGCATCCGGGACTTGAGGTGCGGGAACTCCTCACGCAGCACGCGGGAGGTGAAACCCTTGAACTGGTTCGCGACGTAGGAGGCGGAAGCCTTCGGCTCGTGCTTGACGATCAGGTGCACGTGGTCGGGCATCACCTCAAGCGCGATGATCTCCCACCCGCGCTCGGCGGCCTTCTGCTCGATCAGCTCACGCAGCCGGACCGCGACACGGCCGCCAAGGACCCGGCGGCGGTACTTCGGGCACCACACCACGTGGAGCCCGAGGTCGTGCACGCCGCCGGAGTACCGGCGAACCTTCCGCGTCACAGTCACGTGAAAACTATACACGCCGCACACATCTAGCCGAGGTCAACAGTGCAGATCCGTGGGAACAATTGAGGTCAGAGCAGCCCTGAGAAGCGATTCCCCCCATGCGTAAACGCACGGGTCCCCTCGCTAGCTATCCGATGGGCTTCTACCAGGTGCGCGGCGTCGGGGTGTGCAGTCGCGTGAGACGTGCGGTCTCATCGTCGCGGAACGCGGCCACCTCGCGGCACCGCCGGCTCATGACGAACTCGCCGGGACTCATGCACAGGTCCATGCGCTGAATACACACTCCGACCATGGTGCCCCCTCTCGGTCCGGCCGAGGCAGGCCGCCCCGGCCGGGATATGCGGCGTCGGCCTACTCGAACCGCAGGTCGACGATGCTTTCGAGGTCGATGCCGTACAAGCTGTAGACCTTCGTGGTGTTGATCGACGTGAGGCCCTCGCGGGCGAGACCGAGGGTGGCTGCCGCTTCCCACACCTGTGCCTCGTCGTCGGCCTCGATCTCCAGATAGGGCGGGATACGCGGCCACTCGTCCACCTCCAGGCGGACCGCACCGAGCTTGTAGGAAGTGCGCCGGTTCTCCTGGTAGCCGCGCGGTGTCAGTCCGGCGAGGCGGAGCAGAGCGGCGGCCTCGGTGAAGTCATCGACAATGACCTCGGTCTCACGGGTTCCGTCGACGGCGTCGGTGCTGATCTCCTTGACGCACAAGGTGACCACGTCGCCCGTGTCGCGCAGGCGCACCCATCGTCCGGGAACCGGAGGGACGGTGTCATAGACGTACCGCCGCATGGCGCGCGTCGGAGCAGCCTCGACCCCACCGGCAGCGGAGATCCGCCGGGCGATGTCTGCGGGGTCGATGTCGAGGGCCTTCACCTCGTACTCGATGTCTGTCACAGGGTTGACTCCTTCGTGTCTTCGGCTGGTGATGGGTCCGCGTTCCACAGTGGGAGGGGCCCGGGGCATCTCCCGCTCCGGGACACCCTGTTCCCGGAACCGTGGAACGGCCGGGTGATTACCCGTTCCACGGGATTTCCGCCCACACGAATTTCCCGAGGGGGCGATCACCGCACCCCCACAGTGAAGGGCACAACGCGTCGAGGATGACCAGGCCGCGCCCGCGATTGCGTTCGGGGTCGCGCTCGGCGGACGCGCACTGGTGGCGGGGCCTGCGGCGCACCGGGTCGTGCACCTCGACGCGGGTTCTCCCGCACTCGGCGTCGAGTACGACACGGATCATGTCGCCCGGCTCGGTGCCGTACCGGTAGGCGTTGGTGACGAGTTCGCTGGTCACCAGGACGACGGAATCGACGTGCTGACCAGCGGCGTCCGGGACATGGTGGCCGATGAACGAGCGCACGAAGTCCCTTGCCTGGCGCACTGATTGAGGCTCGCTAGCCAGTAACAGCGTGGACGGGGGCCCAGCGGTGGGAGTGCTGCACGGGGCCGGAAGTACCTGCGGAAGATCGATCATGCATGTTCCTCGTGGACAAGCGCCGTTCACGACAGGCGGTGTGGGGAAGTCGGCACGGCTGCATGGCGGATTGATCGCTCACGGAGAGTGGTTTCCAGACTGCACAGCGGACGCATGTGGTGCAAGACTTCACATCGTTGTACCGCTATCAAGACGTCGAACTGATGTCTTGCGCTGCGAAGCGAGCGCCGGATTGCTTTCATTGCGAGGGGCGAAAGTCCCTCATACTGGGTTCTGCAGGAGGGGTGAAGATGGCTGAGGGTCCGACTGGCTCGACTGTTCCGCGTCGTCAACTGGGTCGAAATCTCCGGGACTTACGTAATCGGGCTCGACTGACGGTGCGCGCGGCGGCGAGCAAGCTGGAGTGGTCCGAGGCGAAGATGTGGCGCATCGAGACGGGCCAGACTGCGCTGCGGAGCCTGGACGTTCAGGCGATGTGCCTGGTGTACGGCGCGCCGCCGGACCTCACTGAGGCCCTGATGGGTCTGGCGAAGGAGACCAAGGCGCGCGGCTGGTGGCAGGCCTACGGCGACTCGATCCCGGAGGGATTCAACGTCTACGTCGGACTCGAAGAGGCTGCCGAAAACCTGGCGGTGTACGAGACCGACCTCGTTCCCGGGCAACTCCAGACCGAGGGCTACGCACGCGAAATCATCCGTACGCACATCCGAGGGATCAGTGACGCGGACCTCGATGGACGTGCGCGCCTGCGCATCGAGCGACAATCACGTCTGACCCGAGCCATGGACCCGCCGGTGTTGCGTGTCGTGCTGGGCGAGGCGGTGCTACGGCGTCCCGTCGGTGGACCCGAGGTGATGGCGCAGCAGCTTGCCCATCTGGTCTACGTCGCGGGGCTGCCGAACATCGCGATTCGTGTCGTGCCATTCGCTGCTGGTATGCACTCGGGAGTGGTCACCGGCCCGTTCGTGATCCTCCGGTTCCCGCTGACCGGTGACGGGGCTGCCACGGAGCCGCCGACCGTCTACTCGGACGGATATACCGGCGGCCTGTACCTGGACAAGGAACGGGAGGTGCAACAGTACGACGCGGCCTTCGCCGACATCTGGGAAGCATCGCTCGACGAACAGGCGTCGCGACGCCTGATTTCCGAGGTAGCTGGGAGCTATGAAAAGGATTGAGAACGCCGAGTGGTTCAAGTCGAGCCACAGTAACGGAAACGGCCAGTGTGTCGAGGTGGCGTACTTCGGTGATGCGGTCGCCGTGCGAGACAGCAAGCAGCAGACGGGGCCGGTTCTGACCTGTGCCCCCGAGGGGTGGCGAGCTTTCATCGGAAGCGTGGCCGAGGAAGCGTTGTAGGGCCTGCCCGTGTCGACGCGGGCAGAGCAACAGCTCCGCGAAATGCCAACGCGCCTCCGTACAGCCGAAGACGGCCGTGCGGGGGCGTCGCCGTGAGGGGCCGTTGTCGAGGCGCGGCGGGAAGTCGTGCGTCGAAAACATGCAGGCACGCTTGATTGTTCTGTTCTCTGCTGTCACGCTCGGTGACCCGCCCGGCAGAGCAAAGGAGCAAGCGCATGAGCCAGCTCGCCGCCCCCGTCCACGACCGGGGCATCACCACCCTCACCCTGGACTCCCCAACCAACCGCAACGCGCTCTCCGCCGCCCTCGTCGGTGAGTTGTCCGCCGCACTGGACGCGTGCGCCGCCGACGAGGCGACCCGGGCCGTCGTCCTCACCCACACCGGCAACACCTTCTGCGCGGGCGCCGACCTGACCGCGCCGCCCGAACCGACGGCCCTCGTCGCGCTGATGCGGCAGATCGTCGCCCTGCCCAAGCCCGTCGTCGCCCGGGTCGACGGGCACGTCCGGGCGGGCGGTCTCGGACTGCTGGGCGCCTGCGACATCTCCGCCGCCGGACCGGACTCCTCGTTCGCCCTCACCGAGTCCCGGCTCGGCCTCGCCCCCGCCGTCATCTCGCTGGCGCTGCTGCCCCGCACCGACCCGCGCGCCGCCGCCCGCTACTACCTCACCGGTGAACGCTTCGACGCCGCCGAGGCCACCCGCATCGGACTCGTCACGATCGCCGCGGAGAAGGGGGTCGACGAGGCACTCGCCCCCGTGCTCGACGGGTTGCGCAGGGCCTCACCGCAGGGGCTGGCCGCGTCGAAGGAGCTGGTCACGGCTAGTGTGCTGCGGAGTTTCGACACCCACGCCGAAGACCTCGTCGCCCGTTCCGCAGCGCTCTTCGCCTCCGCCGAGGCCCGGGAGGGGATGACGGCCTTCCTCGAACGACGGGACCCCGCATGGGTGCTGTGACACCGCCCACCGACCGCACGCCCAAGCAGGACCGCAGCCGTGCCACCCGTCGGCGGCTCCTCGAAGCGGCGGTCGCCTGCCTCGCCGAACACGGCTGGGCGGGCTCCACGGTCTCCGTCGTCGCCGAACGCGCCGGTGTCTCGCGCGGCGCGGCCCAGCACCACTTCCCGACCCGCGAGGACCTGTTCACCGCGGCCGTCGAGTACGTCGCCGAGGAACGTTCCGCCGCCCTGCGCGCCCTGCCCGTCCAGGGCCGCACGGACGTCGTCGCCGCCCTCGTCGACCTCTACACCGGACCACTGTTCCGGGCCGCGCTCCAGCTCTGGGTCGCCGCGTCCAACGAGGAACAGCTCCGCCCCCGGGTCACCGAACTCGAAGCCCGCGTCGGCCGGGAGACCCACCGCATCGCCGTCGAACTCCTCGCCGCCGACGAGACCCGCCCCGGCGTCCGCGAGACCGTTCAGGGCTTCCTCGACATGGCCCGCGGCCTGGGCCTGGCCAACGTCCTCACCGACGACACCGCCCGCCGCCGGAGGGTCGTGGCGCAGTGGGCGGCCCTGCTGGACGAGGCACTGGGCCAAAAGCCTGCCGGGTGAACTCCGGTCGGGAAGGGACCGCGGCCATGGTGCGCGCGGTCCCGGGGCGCCGACGTGCCCGTCAACGGGACGGGGCCAGCGCCTCGCGCCCGCCGTTGCTCATGAAGGAGACGCGCAGGACGCCGACGTCGGACGGGAAGGCGGAGTTCAGTCCGAGACGGAAGCGATGGTGGCGTTCCGCGCCGTCGGCGAGGGAGCCCCGGGCCAGCTCGGCCGTGTAGACGGTGCCGTCGGTCCTGCCGATCGGCTGCCACGCGCCGGCCCGGTACACGGACAGGCTGATGTCCCCGGTGCGCAGGCCCCCGCCCTCGGGCGTGATGGTGAGGACGTCCCGGGCAAAGACCGTCCGGCCGATGTTGTTGGTGACCATGGCATCGAAGACGCGTCTCGTTCCCCCGGTCCGCAGGGTGAACCTGGTGTCCTGCGGACCGTAGGCCACCCTCACCAGCCGGCTCGTGCCGGGGACGTCCCCGTCCGGCGGGGGAGGCGCGGACGCACCGGCGGTGGGGGAGGCCGTGTCGTCCGACCGGCCGTCGCGGTCGGCAAGGGTCGTGGTGACTCCGCCGACCAGTGCCACCACCGTCACCCCCGCCGCGAGGGCCAGGACGAGCCGCCCACGCCCCCGGCCGGCCCGGGCGGCCGGGGGAGGCTCGCCGGGCCGCAGCGAGTGGCCCGTGATCTGTTCGGCGCGGGCCGCGAGGGCGCGTACGAGCAGATCCTCCGTCCGTGTGGGGACGGAGCCGTCGTCGTGCGGATCGGACACGTTCATTCGCTTCCCTCCTCCTCCCCGCCCTGTTCCTGTGCCCTCATGAGCCGTTCCAGGGCGTCCAGGGCGCGGCTCGCCGTGGACTTCACCGCGCCCCGGGACAGACCCAGGGTCTCGGCTATCTCCGCCTCGCTCAGGTCCGACCAGTACCGCAGCACCAGCACCTCGCGCTGACGGGTGGTTAGCTGCCGCAACGCGTCGAGCACCCTGCGGTGTTCGTCGCCCAGCAGCACGTGGTCCTCGGCCGACGCGGCGTCGGCCTCGTGCGGCGGTACGTACGCGCGAGCCGTCCTGCGGCGCCGCAGCACCGAACGGGCCCTGTTCACCACCGACGTACGCAGATAGGCGAGCGCGTTGTCCACATGGTCCAGACGGTCGCCGTGCCGCCTGTAGAGCGCGATGAACGCGTCCTGCACCACGTCCTCGGCGGATTGCTGGTCGTCGACCAGAAGCACCGCCAGGCGCACCATCGGCAGACGGTGCGCCTGGTACAACCCGGTGATCGTCGGCCGGGGCGGGTCCTGCCGTCGGCCCCGGTCACCCCGCACCCCGAACAGCGGGCGCGCGGGCGTCGCCGCGCGGTCCGGCGACAACGCGAACAGCACGCGCCACCAGGGCGCCCCGGGCAACGGGAACGGCGATGCGAGCGACTGGGTCATCGTGGTGGAACCTCCGGAACCACACGGGTTGTGCCGGCGGAGCCGATCGGCAGGGGCGTCAACGGGTCCTTCTGCTCCGCTCCGGGCCGGTCGACGGAACGTGCGCGGGGGTGTCCTGCCGGGGCTCGGCAAGCCGTTCGCAGGGGTCGATGAAATAGATCAGCATCTGGTCCCGGACGTCCGGGGGACCGGACCGGACCAACGGCACCGACCTGAAACGGAGACGTTCGCCGAGCACGGTGGGGTACAGCAGCCGCCGGTACTCATACCTTTGCCGAACCTGGGAGGAGCGCCGCGTGGCCTTGTTGGACCGAGGACTGTCGAACAGTCGGAAGGACGCCGTCCCGTCGCACGGGGCCGTCCTCTTGTCCTTCGCCGGGTGCGTGGCATCGGGCCGGGGCGCCGGCGTTCCCGCGACGGCCGCCGGGGCGGCGACGGACAGCAGGACCGACGCGGCGACCACCGAGGACGCGAGGGCGGCGGACCGGAACGAGAAGCGCTTCTGCATGGTGAGGATCTCCCTGAGGTGCTCGTGCGGAACATCGCGTGGTGCGGCGGCGTCCGGTCCGGCCTCCCGGTTCCGTCGGCCGTACCGCTGCCTCCATGGGGATAGACGTGCGACCCCCGCCGAGGTTGCGGGTCGGGCCGGGAGTTCTCTCCGTGACGTGTGCGGCGGCTGCCGCCCCGGGCGCTCCCCGGCCCCGTCAGGTGTCACGGCGTGCCGCCTCGTCCACAAGTAGGGCTGGCACCAGGGAGGTTGGGGTGGCAGCCGGAGTGAGTGCGGGTCCTCGTGCCCCTAGCGTCTGGGTGTGTGAGAAACGGAAAGAGCAGAGCCGACAGACTCCCGCCTGCAATGAGCCGTGCGGCCAGGACCGCGACGGTGCTGGCCGCGGCCTCGGCCCTGCTGGCCGTCGCCGTTCCGGCCGCCGACGCGGCGGGGGCGGCGCATCGCCCGTCCCCGACCGACGGCTGCGACACGGCGCGGGGCGCACTCGCCGACCGGCTGGACACCCTCGTCACCGGGGACGGCATCCCCGGAGTGGCCGCGGAGGTCACCGGACGGGACTGCGGCCGGTGGACGGTGGCACGCGGCGTCGCCGACCTGGACACCGGCCGGCCGATGCGCGCCGCCGACCGGCTGCGGATCGGCAGCGTCACCAAGACCTTCACCGCCACCGTCGTCGTGCAACTCGCCGCCGAGGGCCGGATCGGCCTTGACGCCCCCGTCGAGCGCTACCTGCCCGGGCTGATCCGGGGCAACGGCTACGACGGTCGCCGGATCACCGTGCGGCAACTGCTCCAGCACACCAGCGGGCTCCCCGATCACGTCGAGGCCGTCGCAGCCCGCCCGGTGAACGAGTGGCGGATGCGCCACTTCGAGCCCCGGGAACTCGTCGCGACCGCACTCACCCTGCCGCACCCCGACACCGCGTGGTCCTACTCGACCACCAACTACGTCATCGCCGGACTCATCGTCGAGAAGGTCACCGGACACGGCATCGAGGCGGAGGTGGACCGCCGCGTCATCCGGCCGCTCGGCCTGCGCGACACGTACTGGCCCGGCGACCGCACCGGCATCCGGGGCGCGCACTCGCAGAGTTACTTCCCCGACCCCGCCCTGCCGGAGGGCACACCACCCGCCGACGGCACCGAGTGGAACCTCACCGTCGGCGGCGCGGGCGGCGCCCTGATCTCCACGCCCGCCGACGTGAACCGGTTCTTCAGCGGCCTGTTCGGCGGGAAGCTGGTCTCCGCGCGCTGGCTCGCCGAGATGAAACGCACGGTTCCCGCGGACCCGGAGCGGCTGTGGCCCGGTGCCCGGTACGGGCTCGGTCTGATCGCCTCCCCGCTGAAGTGCGGCGGCATGTGGTGGGGCCACGGCGGGACGGTGCCCGGCGGGCACCGCGCACTGGGCGCGATCGGTCCCCGTGGCGGCGTCTCCCTCGCCCTCACCAAGGTGCCCGACAGTCTCCGGGCCGAGGACGACTTCCTCGCCGCCGTGGACACCGCCCTCTGCCCCGCCGCCCCCACCGACCACCCCACCCGTAACGGTCGCACCACCCGCACCGCCCAGCCCAAGGAGACCGCGTGACCCCCTCGACCAGGACCGTGCGCCGCGCCTCGGCGGCCGGCCTCGCCCTCGCCGCCTGCATCACCGCCTCGCCCGCCATGGCCGCGTCCGGCACGGCCCCCATGACGGGCCCCGCACCTGCGGTGGCACCGGCGACAACCGCGGCCGGGCTGTCCGGTCAGGCCCCACGACCCGGGCCCGGCTCCGGCCCCGGGGCCGGACTCGACCGGTACTACCGCCAGCACCTGACCTGGGGCAGTTGCGTCACGGGGCCCGACGACACGACCGGCCAGGACCTGGACAAGGCCGGCGTCCAGTGCGCGGACGTCACCGTGCCGCTCGACTACGCCGACCCCGGCGGACGCACCATCACCGTCGCCATGTCCCGGCTGAGGGCCACCGACACCCGCCACCGCATCGGCGCGATCCTGCTCAACAACGGCGGGCCCGGCGGCACCGCCGTCGAATCCCCGCCGCACATCCGCGAGGCGATGAAGGGCGTCGGCGCGCGCTACGACATCGTCGGCTTCGACCCGCGCTTCGTCGGCCGCAGCACACCGCTGGACTGCGGCTGGCCCACCGGCATGTTCTTCCGCTCGGCCGGCCCCGGCAGGGCGGGCTTCGACCGCCAGGTCGCCTTCCAGAAGGGCCTCGCCGACAAGTGCCGGGCCACCAACGCGTCCGTGCTGCCGCACGTCACCACCCGCAACACCGCCCGTGACATGGACGTCATCCGGGGCACGCTCGGCGAACGGAAGATCTCCTACCTGGGCTACTCGTACGGTACCTATCTGGGCACGGTCTACAGCCAGATGTTCCCCGGCCGCTACGACCGGATGGTGCTCGACGGGGCGATCGCCCCGGACGACTACGGGCCCCTGCTGATGCGGGACTCGTTGCGCGAGAACGAGCGGGCGCTCGCCGACTGGGCCGACTGGGCCGCCGCCCGGCACGGCACCTACCACCTCGGCCGCACCCGCGCCCAGGTCCTCGCCACCGTCGACCGCGTCGCCGGGGCCGCCGCCCGCCGGCCGCTGACCGTCGGCACCGGGGCCGATACGTTCCGGCTCGACGATTCCCACATACCGCTGCTCGCCTTCATGATGCTCTCGGACGACACCGACGCGACGCGGTCGGAGTTCGGCGAGGTGGTCTCCGTGCTGTCCGAGGCCGCGAAGGGGCACTCCACCCGGCTGTCACCCGGTTTCGCCGGGGCGCTGCGGGCCGTGCTGACCGACGAGGGTTCGCAGGTGGGCAGCGTGCAGACCGCGATCCTCTGCGGGGACAGGGCCGCGCCCCGCGACCCCGAGACCTACTGGCGGGACATCGAGCGCGACCGTGCCGCCCACCCGCTGTTCGGCCCCCTCACCGACAACATCCTGCCGTGCGCCTTCTGGGACCGGCCCCGCGAGGAACCGACCCGGGTGAGCCACGACGCCCCGGCCCTGATCGTGGGCGCCACCGGCGACCCGCGCACCACCTACCGCAGCACCCTCAAGCTGCACGGCCAGCTGCCGAGCTCAAAGCTGATCACCCTTGAGGGCGCCAACCGGCACGCACTGTACGGCGAGTACGGCAACACCTGCGTCGACGACCAGGTCAACCGCTACCTGGCCACCGGCAGGCTGCCCGCGAACGACCGGACCTGCGTCAAGCGGACCGGCCGACAGGGCTGACGCGGAGGCCGGCGTGAACCGGTGCGGCGCGGCCGACACGGCCCCGTCGCACCGCCTCATGTCCGCAACCGCCCACCGCACCAACCCACCAACCCACCAACCCACCAACCCACCACACCCGGCCACCTGCCCACCGGCCACGAGAACTCACGATGCCGGGGCCGGTGCTCAGTTCCCCAGATCCGCGAGCTGCTCGTACCCCTCGATCGCGCGCGGATCGCGCGGCCCGGGCCCCACGTACCGCGCCGTCGGCCGCACCAGGCGACCCGTCCGCTTCTGCTCCAGGACGTGTGCCGACCAGCCCGCCGTGCGCGCGCAGGTGAACATCGACGTGAACATGTGCGCCGGAACCTCCGCGAAGTCCAGCACGATCGCCGCCCAGAACTCCACGTTCGTCGCCAGCACCCGGTCCGGGCGCCGCGCGTGCAACTCCGCCAGCGCTGCCTTCTCCAGCGCCTGCGCCACCTCGAAGCGCGGCGCGCCCAACTCCTCGGCGGTGCGCCGCAGCACCCGCGCCCGCGGGTCCTCCGCCCGGTAGACCCGGTGCCCGAAGCCCATCAGCCGCTCGCCCCGGTCCAGGGCCTGCTTCACGTACGCGGTGGCGTCCCCGGTCCGCTCGATCTCCTCGATCATGCCGAGGACCCGGGACGGGGCACCGCCGTGCAGCGGCCCCGACATCGCGCCCACCGCGCCGGACAGCGCGGCCGCCACGTCCGCACCGGTCGACGCGATGACCCGGGCGGTGAACGTGGAGGCGTTCATGCCGTGCTCGGCGGCCGACGTCCAGTACGCGTCGACGGCCTTGACGTGCCGGGGGTCCGGCTCGCCGCGCCAGCGGATCATGAACCGTTCGACCACGGAACCCGCCTTGTCGATCTCGCTCTGCGGGACCATCGGCAGGCCCTGCCCGCGCGCCGACTGGGCGACGTACGACAGCGCCATCACGGCGGCCCGCGCCAGGTCGTCGCGCGCCGTCTCCGCGTCGATGTCGAGCAGCGGTCGCAGCCCCCAGACGGGAGCGAGCATCGCCAGCGCGGCCTGCACGTCGACCCGGATGTCACCGGAGTGCACCGGGATCGGGAACGGCTCGGCCGGCGGCAGACCGGGGCTGAACGCCCCGTCGACCAACAGTCCCCAGACGTTTCCGAACGACACGTGACCGACCAGGTCCTCGATGTCGACACCGCGGTAGCGCAGCGATCCGCCGGCCTTGTCCGGTTCGGCGATCTCCGTCTCGAAGGCGACGACTCCCTCTAGTCCCGGTACGAAGTCGGACATGGCGGCTCCCTCGGTCGACGGCTGTGCGCGGGCCACAATGGCCTGCCTCACGATATTGGCGAGATCCCACGACTCGGGGAAGCGTGACATCCGGCACGGCTTCCCGATTCACCGATGACGGACAGATGCCCCATCTCGTGCTCCCGCATGCCCCTGCGTGCCGGGCGCGGTGGGGCGCTGCGGCAGGATGACCCCCGTGCCCACCGCAGACTCTCCTTCCGATTCCACCACCGATCCGGCCGCGATGCGCGAGCAGTACCGTTCCGAGGTCATCGCCGAGGACACGCTGGCCGCCGACCCGATGCAGCAGTTCGCCCGCTGGTTCCGGCAGGTCGCCGCGGGAGGGCTGCTGTACGAGCCCAACGCCATGGTGGTCTCCACGGCCACCCCGGAGGGCCGGCCGTCCTCGCGCACGGTGCTGCTGAAGAAGTACGACGAGCGGGGCTTCGTCTTCTTCACGAACTACGAGTCCCGCAAGGGCGGCGAACTCGCCGCCAACCCCCGCGTCTCGCTGCTCTTCCCCTGGCACCCCATGGCACGCCAGGTCATCGTCAACGGCACCGCGTCCCGCGTCGCCCGTGAGGAGACCGTGGCGTACTTCCGCACCCGCCCGCACGGCTCCCAGCTCGGCGCCTGGGCGAGTGCCCAGTCCCGTGTGATCGGGTCCCGCGCCGAGCTGACCGCACGCTACGAGGAGCTCGCCGCCCGCTACCCCGAGGGCACCCACGTGCCGGTTCCCCCGCACTGGGGCGGATTCCGCGTCGCCCCCGACACGATCGAGTTCTGGCAGGGCCATGAGAACCGGATGCACGACCGCCTGAGGTACGTGCGCGAGGGCAACGGCAACGGCGAGGGACACGGCTGGCGCGTCGAGCGCCTGTGCCCGTAGCGGTCCGGCCCCGGCACGGATCCGGTCCGGCCCCGGCGCGGACCCGGTCCGGGTCCGGGTCCGGCGCGCCCCGTACACGCCCCGTACACGCAGAAACCCGCAGGCTCTGGTCCCTCCTCACGGAGGAGCCGGCCGGACTTACCGGCGAGCCTGCGGGTCGGTGACTGCTTGGAATTGGCCGATGACCGGCCTGCACTGCAAAGAGCGCGGCAAACGGGCGTCAGCCCGCAGCCACCTCACGAGTCCGAGAAGAAATCACTTCCGGAACACCTCCTTTCTTCGCTGCCCACAGCTTAGGAACCCCGACGCCGACGGCTCAACCCATTTATTTCGCGGGCTGCGTCGGCCGTGGCGCGGGCCTTTCCCGTCACGCCCCGTGGCGGTAGAAGATGCGGTCCCGGTACTCCGTCATGACTCGCCCGTTCCACTCGTGGCCGCCGTCGACGTTGCCGGACCGCAGCATGGGCGGCTCGACCCCGCGCTCCACCAGCCGTTCCGCCGCGGCGGCCATCATCGCCTGCATCACCGCACTGGTCACCACGGTCGACGCGGGTGCGAACGGGGCCTCGATGCCCTCGACGGTCAGTTCGGCGTCGCCGATGGCGATCTTGCTGTCGAGCACGATGTCGCAGTGGTCCCGGAGGAAGCCGCCCGAGGAGTGCCGGGACCGGGTGCCCTCCGTGTATGCCACCGAGGTGACGCCGATGACCTTCAGACCGAGGGCTCGCGCGTTCATCGCCATCTCCACCGGGAGCGCGTTGCGTCCGGAGAGCGAGATGATCACGAGGAGGTCGCCCGACCGGGCGGGGCTGGAGTCGAGCACCGCGCCCGCCAGCCCGTCGACCCGCTCCAGCGCCGAACCGAGGGTCGCCGGCATGACATCGACGCCGAGCGTTCCCGGCACTGCCAGCAGGTTCATCAGGGCGAGCCCGCCCGCCCGGTAGACGACGTCCTGCGCGGGCAGCGAGGAGTGCCCCGCGCCGAAGGCGAAGAGTCTGCCGCCCGCGGCGACGGTGTCGGCGATCGCGGCACCGGCGGCCGCGATGTTGCCGGACTCCTCGTCGCGTACGCGTTCCAGCAGGCCGATCGCTGCGTCGAAGAACTGACCGGCCAGCTTGCTGTCGCTCATCGAGGAGGCCCTTTCGGCGGGAGAGATGTCCGGGCGGTGACCGTGAGGTGACCGTGCCGCGGATCACGTTGCGGTCTGGACCACTGACCTGTCAATACCGGCCCCGTCGCTTCGCCGCACGGTATTGGCCCGGCCCGGCACGGTTGTCGGCGGTATGCGTCAGAATTGGTTCAGGGCCAGCGCACGACGTTTTCTGTCACAGCACCGAGGGGCACGAATGTCCGGACTGATCGACACCACGGAGATGTATCTCCGCACCATCCTCGAACTTGAGGAGGAAGGCGTGGTGCCCATGCGCGCCCGGATCGCCGAACGGCTGGACCAGAGCGGTCCGACGGTCAGCCAGACGGTGGCGCGGATGGAGCGCGACGGCCTGGTCCAGGTGGCGGGCGACCGCCATCTGGAGCTCACCGGGGAGGGACGCCGTCTGGCGACCCGTGTCATGCGCAAGCACCGGCTCGCCGAATGCCTCCTCGTCGACGTCATCGGCCTGGAGTGGGAGCAGGTGCACGCCGAGGCGTGCCGGTGGGAGCACGTCATGAGCGAGGCGGTGGAGCGGCGGGTCCTGGAGCTGCTGCGCCACCCCACGGAGTCCCCGTACGGGAACCCGATCCCGGGTCTGGAGGAGCTGGGCGAGAAGACCGAGGCCGATCCGTTCCTCGACGAGGGCATGGTCAGCCTGTCGGAGCTCGATCCGGGCGCGGAGGGCAAGACGGTGGTCGTGCGCCGGATCGGTGAGCCGATCCAGACGGACGCCCAGCTGATGTACACACTGCGGCGGGCGGGCGTGCAGCCGGGTTCCGTGGTCAGCGTGACCCAGTCGCCCGGCGGGGTGCTGGTCGGCAGCAGCGGTGAGGCGGCGGAGCTGAACTCGGAGGTCGCCTCGCACGTGTTCGTCGGCAAGCGCTGAGACGTTCGGCTCCGTCGCCGTTTCCGCCGGTCGTCGTTTCCGCCGGTCGCCGCTTCCCCGGTTGACGGCCGGGAGGCGGCGGCCGGTCGTCGGCGGGCGCGGGCCGACGGCTCTCGCGCTGATTCCCGGTTTCGTGTTCCCGGTTACGTGTGACGCCCGGCGGCCGTCGCGCCGGGCGGTCGCCGGGGAGCGTCGGCAGGGCGCTGCCGGGCCGTGCGCCGCCACGGCGCCGAAGCGCGAAATCCGCTTCATGTTTTTCCGCTCCGAACCGCAGCGCTCGGACGGGTCACGTGCCAGGCTGTGGCGCAGGCATACCTGAGAGTGCCGGCCACTCGGCCGCGCGGTCGGGGAGGGAGCGGGCACATGTACCCGTCGCACCGGCACATCCGGTCATCCGGCGTGCCCCCGGTGCCTCGTTCCCTCGTCCGCGCCCACGATCCCTCGTCTCCTCGTCGTCGCACGTCGACACGCGTCCGATGGGAGCGCTCCCGGGGGATGCGGGGCTTCCGGGTACGGGTTTCCCGTCACGGGCCGTCGGATGGATTCCGAGCGGTTTCCGAACAGTTCTCGAACGGGGAGGGCCCCGGCACCGATGGGCGCCGGGGCCTGTCCTCCCCTGTTCCGACCCGGAGCCCCGAGCTCTCAAGGTCGGTCCCCACGGGCCCTCATCCCCGAGTGGCCCGCCTCCCGGGGAAGGTCTCCCCTTCGTCGCCGCCGCCAATCCTTCCTGCCGGTCACTCGAACGAGGGGTGTTGGATGGCGGAGCCCAGTTTTCGAATAAATGTTCGATAGTCTGACGTGGCGCGACCGCACGGTGATCGAGCGGGATCGAGCGGTGATCGAGGACCAGAAGGGGGTGCCAGAACCTATGGTGCGGCGCATCGACGTGACCGGGACCGACGGCGTACGCCTGGCGGCCTGGGAATTCGCGGACCCGCCCAAGGGCCGCGCGGAGGGCGAGCGGCCTCCCGGTGTCTTACTGCTCCACGGCCTGATGGGCCGGGCCTCGCACTGGGCCCCCACCATCCGCTGGCTCGCCGAGCGGTACCGCGCGGTCGGCCTCGACCAGCGAGGACACGGCCGCAGCGAGAAGCCCGCCGAGGGCCCGTACACCCGGGACGCCTACGTGGCCGACGTGGAGGCGGCGATCGAGCAGCTCGGCCTCGCCCCCGTGACCCTCGTCGGGCACGCGATGGGAGCGCTCACCGCCTGGCAGCTCGCGGCCAAGCGCCCCGACCTGGTCCGGGCCCTGGTCATCTGCGACATGCGGGCCTCCGCGCTCGGCGCGGCCACGCAACGGGAGTGGGAGGAGTGGTTCGCGTCCTGGCCGGTACCGTTCGCGACGCTCTCCGACGTACGGAAGTGGTTCGGCGAGGACGATCCCCGGGTGGAGCGGCCCAACCCGGCCCGCGGCGACTTCTTCGCCGAGGTGATGGCCGAACGGACCGACGGCTGGCGCCCCGTCTTCTCCCGCCGCCAGATGCTCCGGTCCCGCGCGACCTGGGTGTTCGACGCGCACTGGGAGGAGCTGGCCCAGGTGCGGTGTCCGGCCCTGGTGCTCCGCGGCATCGACGGCGTCCTGGGCCGGGCGGAGGCCCAGGAGATGGTCCGTGTCCTTCCGCGCGGCCAGTACGCGGAGGTGGCCGACGCCGGTCACCTCGTCCACTACGACCAGCCGGAGGGCTGGCGGGCCGCCGTCCAGCCGTTCCTGGAGCAGTTCGCCGAAAAGGCCCATGAGGACCGGGAGCCCGTCTCCCGGTGAACGGCCCGTGGGACCCGTTCCGCAAGGGAACGGGTCCCACGGGAGACCGAAGCACGGACGGCGCCCCTCGGCGCGGAACCGACGGCGCCCCGCGGACGGCGCTCAGAGGCTGCCGGGTGACCTCCCACCCGGCAGCCTCTCAGCCCTTGCTGACCGCCGCCAGGATCTCCGGCAGCCGGTTCGCCGTCCGGGGAGCGGCGACCCGCAGCCCGGCCCAGGCGATCAGCACCCCGTACACCGCCCCCACGGGCAGCAGCGCCCACAGCCACTCGTGCCGGTCCGTGAGGCTCAGCCAGACCGTCGTCGCGATCACGGGTGCGCTGAGCACCATCCCCGA
Source organism: Streptomyces sp. NPDC014734 (assembly GCF_043083325.1). Classification (NCBI taxonomy): domain Bacteria; kingdom Bacillati; phylum Actinomycetota; class Actinomycetes; order Kitasatosporales; family Streptomycetaceae; genus Streptomyces; species Streptomyces sp. NPDC014734. The sequence continues at coordinate 104,075 of NZ_JBIBYN010000020.1, forward strand.
GATCATGCCGCCGAAGATCGAGATCCAGGCGAGCCCGGCCTGTCCGGGCGCCACGTTCTTGAACGCCCCCTCCTGCGGGATCGAGTACGGGAACGTCGCCGACGCCACCGCGCCCGTCGCCAGCATCGCGCCCAGCAGGGCGAACGACACCGCCAGCCCGCCCGGCAGCGCGATCCAGTCGTCGGCCAGCGCCGCCGTCACCACCGTCGTCAGTGCCGTGAACGGCACCGTGATCAGCGCCAGCGCGAAGGCCCGCGCCCGCAGTTCGACATAGGCGTCCCGAGCGGTGGAGATGGTCTGCGCCACCATCCAGAACGCCGAGGTGTCCTGCCCGAACTGGTTGTACATCTGGACGCCGAGCATCCCGGCGGCGAAGCAGGCGAAGTAGACCGTGCCCACACCCTGCAGGGCGTTGAAGACCGGCACGATCAGCCCGACCGCCAGCGCCGTGACCCAGGCGGCCTTGGTCTTCGGATCGCGTGCGACGTACCGCAGACTGCGTTCCATCACCGTCCCGGTGCGCCCGGCGGGCAGCAGCCTGGCGAGCCCCGAGCCCTCCCGGGCCGCCTTGTCGCGGGCCGGCGCGGCGGCGGCCACGGTCGAGCCGTCCGGGGACGTCATCAGCTTCACCAGACTGCGCTGCCACAGCCACAGCAGCAGGACGAGCGCGATCAGGGACAGCAGCAACTGCACGGCCGCCTCCCCGTAGGCGCCGCGCGACGCCGAGTCCACGGACCCGATCGCCGAGGCGGGCGGCAGCCAGCGCACCACGTCCGCCACCGGTTCGAGCGCGGACATCCCGCCCGCCTGGCTCAGCCGCTGCGCACCGAAGTTGACCACCTGGAAGCCCACCGCGATCACGAGCCCGCTCAGTACCGCGAGATCGCGGCCCTTGCGCGAGGTCAGCAGCCGGGTGTTGGCGGTGGCCACGGCACGGGCCAGGGTCACGCACAACAGCAGCGTGAGCGGCGCGGCGATCACGGCGAAGACCGCACCGGCCGCCCCGTACGCCACGGCGAACACCGAACCGGCCACCAGGCACAGCGTGAACAGCGGACCGATCCCGATCAGCGACGAGACCAGCAGCGCCGTGATCAGCGGGCGCGGGCGCAACGGCAGCATCACCAGACGGCTCGGGTCGAGCGTCTCGTCACCGGCGGCGAAGAACAGCGGCATCACCGCCCAGCCGACCGCCAGCAACCCGGCCGTCAGGACGACGACGGAATCCACGTGGGCATAGCCGCGCAGCATGATCAGCGCGAGCAGCTGACCCGCGGCGAACAGCAGGGCGAAGACGATGGAGGTGATGTACGCGGCGCGTCGGCCGGCCGACTGGCGCAGCCCGTTGCGCAGCAGGGCCAGCTTGAGCTGTACGAAGACGGGAACGAGATCGGCCCGCCCGCCGGCGGCGGCCCGCGCGGGTGCGGTTCCCGCAGGGGTGTCGAGCACGCTCATCGGTCGCCGCCCAGCCAGTCCAGGGACTCGCCGGCGGTCCGGGCGCCCGCGCCGACCAGTTCGAGGAAGGCGTTCTGCAACGACGACGCGTCGCCGCGCACCTCGTCCAGGGTGCCCTGGGCCCTGATCCGGCCGGCGGCCATGACGGCCACCCAGTCGCAGAGGGACTCCACGAGTTCCATCACATGACTGGAGAAGACGACGGTCGCGCCCGAGTCGGTGTAGCGGACCAGGACTTCGCGGATGGTCTGCGCCGACACCGGGTCGACGCCCTCGAACGGCTCGTCCAGGAAGAGCACTTCGGGGTTGTGCAGCAGTGCCGCGGCCAGTCCGATCTTCTTCCGCATGCCGGTCGAGTAGTCGACGACCAGTTTGTGCTGGGAGCCCGCCAGGCCGAGTACGTCGAGGAGCTGGGTGGCCCGCTTGTCGACCTCGGCGCCCGGCAGCCCGCGCAGCCGGCCGGTGTAGGCGAGGAGTTCGCGCCCCGAGAGGCGCTCGAAGAGCCGCAGACCCTCCGGCAGCACACCGATCCTGGACTTCACCTCGACCGGGTCGCGCCACACGTCGTGGCCGCTGATCTCTATGCTTCCCCCGTCGGGGCGGAGCAGCCCGGTGACCATCGACAGCGTGGTGGTCTTGCCCGCACCGTTCGGTCCGACGAGGCCGATGAACTTGCCCGCGGGCAGCTCCAGGTCGATCCCGGCGACGGCGGTCTGCTCCCCGAACCGCTTCCACAGCCCCTGGACGCGAACGGCGGGTGGCGCCGTCGGCATTGCACCCGCCGCCGCGCCCGCCGCTTCCGAATCCCCCGGCCGGACGTTTCTGTCGGTCTCTGTCCGGTCCTGCATCTTTTTGCCTTTCGTTGACCCCGTTTGCAGGGCCAGCTTACGAAAGGCGGGCCCGGGCGTCTGCCGTCTCGCGCGCGCAGGCGTAGGCGAGCGGGCTGATCACCTCTTCCACGCCCGGCAACCACCGGTTGGCGGCGGTGGGCCGACGGGCCCACTGGACCGCGCCGCGTCCACCGATCCGGGTCGGCGGGGCGGTCACGCAGTGGCCGTCGCCGTGGCCGACGAGGTCGATCGCGGCGGCCCGCCAGCCCAGCTTCCGCACCAGCTCCTGCGTCCTGGCCGCCGCGCCCGTCAGGACGAAGAAGAACATCCGCCGGTCCGGGGTGCGCGTGACGGGCCCGAGCGGCAGGTTCATCCGTTCCATCCGGGCCAGGGCGAGGAAGCCGGCGGATTCCGGTACGTCGATCGCGTCGAAGGCGCGGCCGGTCGGCAGCAGGATCGACGCCTTCGGCTGCTCGGTCCACATCCGGCGGGCCGCGGCGCCGCTGCCGGTGGCCTGGCCCGCCCAGTCCGGTGCGGTGGGGTGGGCGCCGGGGGAGGCGCAGCCGGTGTCGCCGCACGAGCAGCGCTCGGTGCCGTCCACCGCCTCCAGCCAGGTGCCGGGGCAGACGTCCCAGTGCCGTTCCTCGGCGTACCGCACCGCCGCGTCGAGCAGTTGCTCGCCCCGCTGCACGGGAACCTTCGCGCCCTGCGCGGCGACGCCGGGCACCCCGGTCCCGGTCCCGGCCCCGTTCCCCGTCCCGATCCCCGTCCGTTGCCGGACTCCGACGCGTTCTTCGACTCCGATGGGCTCTTCCACGCCCAGCACAACTGCCGCCGCAATGCGGGGTTACGGGGCGGCGGGTGCGTCCACGGCGTACCGAATCGGCATGCGGGGCGCATGGAGGCATCGGCGGGGGCGCGCACTGGGCGGCTCACGGGCGGGCGCGGTAGCCATGTACGAGTGACCCCGGAACGGTCGGCCTCTGTCATATGCCGACAGGAATGGCAAGGAACACGACGGACGTGACGAACACGATGAATGTGCGCATTTTCCGTGCAATCGACGGGCAGTGATCCGCTCATCGATCACTGCGGCCCAGGGGGAAACATGGCAGCCAGGCCTCTCGTCGCCCGCCAGCCGAACGAACGGCTCCAGGCACTCATTCAGGAAGCCGGATGTTCCAACGCCGGCCTCGCCCGTCGCGTCAACATGGTCGGCGCGGAGCGCGGGCTCGACCTGCGGTACGACAAGACCTCCGTGGCCCGTTGGCTGCGCGGACAGCAACCGCGCGGCAGGGCACCGGGAATCATCGCCGAGGCGCTCGGCCGCAAGCTCGGCCGTACGGTCACGATCGACGAGATCGGCATGGCCAACGGCAAGAATCTGGCGTCCGGCGTCGGCCTCCAGTTCGCCCCGACCGTGATCGGCGCGATCGAGCAGGTCTGTGAGCTGTGGCGCAGCGACGTCGGGCGCCGCGACTTCCTGTCGGGTTCGGCGGTCGCCTCCTCGGCCCTTGTCGAGCCCAGCCGCGACTGGCTGATCACCGGCGCCGATCCGCAGGTGGCGCGGGCCGCCGGGGCCCGGGTCGGGATGTCGGACGTGGAGGCGGTGCGGGCGATGACGTCCGCGCTCGTCGACCTCGACCACCGGTTCGGCAGCGGGCACGTGCGGCCGGTCCTCGTGCACTACCTGAACAGCGTGGTGTCCGGGCTGCTCTCGGGTGCCTACCGGGAGCCGGTGGGGCGGCAGTTGTTCGCCGCCGTCGCCCGGCTCACCGAACTCGGCGGCTACATGGCGGTCGACACGGGCCAGCCCGGGCTCGCCCAGCGGTACTACATCCAGGCACTGCGACTGGCCCAGGCGGCGGGCGACCGGGCGTACGGCGGCTATGTGCTTGCCGCGTCGATGAGCCATCTCGCCGCGCAGCTCGGCAACCCGCGGGAGATCGCCCAGTTGGCGCGGGCCGCGCAGGAGGGCGCGCGCGGCTGTGTCACCCCGCGGGCACAGGCGATGTTCTACGCGGCGGAGGCGCGCGGCCATGCCCTGCTCGGCGACGCCCGCACCTGCCAGGCCGTGGTGGGCCGGGCGTCGGCGGCGATGGAGCAGGCGAAACCCGACACCGGGGACGACCCCGACTGGATCGCCCACTTCGATCACGCCTATCTCGCCGACGAGTTGGCGCACTGCCACCGCGACCTCGGCGAGGCGGAGGCCGCCGCGCGCCGGGCCAAGGAGTCCCTGGACGGGCACCCGGAGTCCCGGGCCCGCCGCCGCGGCATCGGTCTGGTGCTCCTCGCCACCGCCCAGGTCCAGATGCGCGAGGTGGAACTCGCCTGCCACACCGGCACCCGCGCGATGGAGCTGCTGGGGACGGTGCGTTCCAGCAGGGGCGTGGAGTATCTCGACGATCTGCAACAGCGGCTGGTGCCCTACGGGGACGAGGCGGCGGTCCGGGAGTTCGGCGCCCGGCTGGAACTCCAGGCGGCCTGACCCGATTTCCGTCCGGTGGACCGGTTCGTGCCGTCCGGCGGCCCCTTCCGTCCCATCCGTTCGACCCTTAACTGCGTCGTGGGAGCGCCGGGCGTTACAGCTCCTGTGAAGGGGTGGTGAGTGAGCCCACACGCTTGGCGTGCGGCGGCGACCACCCGATAGCGTGAGCCGACGGTTCCGTAGGTTCACACGTAGGAGTCCCGGTGACGCAGAGCGGCGGACAGGGTGACGAGCGGCGGCTTCCCGCCGCACAGCCCCCGCACGAAGGTGTCGTGCTGCCCGCAGGTGGCGGCGAGCCCTGGATACCCGGGGGGCCCGCGGACCAGGCCGCCCCGGCGGGCGGTCAGCCGTGGGGTCAGCCCTGGGGGCCCCAGGGACCGGACCGGGGTGCCCCCTCGCATCCGCAGCCGCCGGTTCCGGGACAGGACCCGTACGGGCAGCTTCCGCAGTCGCACGGGTACGGGCAGCCCCAACCGCCCGCGCAGCACCAGCCGCTGCCCCCGGCACAGCACCAGCCGCAGCATCCGTCGCCGTACGCGCAGCCGCTGCCTCCCGAGGCGGCGCCCGGCGGGGGCGGCGACGCGGACGCCACGCAGTACATCGCACCGGTGCCCTCCGGACCGGTGCCCTCCGGACCGGCGCCGGGCGGACTGCCGCCGGAGAGCGCCGCGGGGGCCACCCAGTACCTGGGCCACGGCGGGCCGCCGCCGTACGGGCACCAGCAGCCGCAGCACCAGCAGCCGTACCCGCCGCAGCAGCCGCCCGCGTACGGCGGTGATGCCGAGGCGACCCAGTACATCCCTCCGGTCCCCGGCGGCGCCCCGTACGGCGTCGGTCCCGGTGACCCCGGCGACCGTCAGCCGCCCGCCGAGTTCGACAACCTGTTCCGCCACGACGAGTCGGCCGGTGCCACCCAGCAGATGCCCGGGCTCGCCCCGCCCGCGCAGCAGTACCCGGGAGCCCAGCAGGCTCCACCGGCACCGCCGTCGGCGCGGCCCGCGTACCAGCCGGTGGACGAGGAACCGCAGGGGCGGGGCGGACGGACCCGGAAGCGCCCGCACGTCACGCTCATCGCGGCGGTCGTGGCGGGCTGCGCGGTCGTGGGGCTCGGCGCGGGAGCGCTCATGAGCGGCGGCGACAACAAGGACGCCGACAACAAGCAGCCGGTGGCGGCCGCGAGTTCACCGGCCGGGGAGCCCTCCCAGCAGGCCCCGGAGGACCCGGCGAAGCCGCAGGCCGAGGCGCTGGACAAGCTGCTGGCGGACAGCAACAACAGCCGTGCCGCGGTCATCGACGCCGTGGAGAAGACCAAGAACTGCAAGGACCTGGACCAGGCGGTGACCGATCTCAAGGACGCCGCCCGGCAGCGCCGTGATCTGGTGACCCGGCTCCAGGGGCTGAGCGTCGACAAGCTGCCGGACCACCAGCAGCTGACCACCGCCCTGACCAAGGCGTGGCAGGCGTCCGCCTCGGCCGACGACCACTACGCCGCGTGGGCCGGGCAGGCCAAGAACAACAAGAAGGTCTGCAAGCACGGCAAGGCCCGCACGACCACCGAGACGCAGCAGGCCACCGCGCGCAGCGGCGAGGCGAGCAAGGAGAAGCAGCAGGCGGCACGGCTGTGGAACGTGATCGCGTCGAAGTGGGAGCTGACCCGGCGGACCGCGGTCGACCTCTGACGCCCGGGGCGGGGGCCACTCCCCGCCCCTCGCCGCGACCGCGCCCCTGCGCGGCGGGGTTCACCCCTTCGCGCTGGCCTCCGACAGGGTCTCGGCGACGTCCACGAAGCCCTTCCGGTCCGCGACGAGCCGTCCGTCGCGGACCACCTGGAACGTCACCTTGCTGTTCACGATGCGCGGGTAGGCGGACGAGCCGAGCACGTCGGCGTACCGCCAGCGCAGTACCGGTGTCAGCCCGCCGGTGTCGGCCGGGGTGCCCCGGTTGAGCGCGATGGTGAGCTTCCCCGGGGTGATCTTCGGGGTGTTCATGGCCTTCACGACCTCGTTCAGCGCGGTGTAGGCGATCCAGGTGGTCTGTACGCCCGTGTCGGCCGGGTCGATCCGGTTGTCGCCGAAGGCGTGCTTGCGGATCACCTCCCGCATCGGGTTCCAGCGGGAGTCGCCCGAGACCGGGTACCAGCCGGTGAGGTAGGCGCCCTCGAACGGGCTCTTCCGGCCGCCGGTGCTGTCGATCAGCGGCTGTGCGACGCTGCCGAGGACGGAGGAGATCCCGACGTCCCCGTAGGACGGTTCGAGCCGCCGGAAGGAGTCGAAGAAGGTCTCCGTGCGGCTCCCGAGCACCGCCGTCACGCAGCCTCCGTCCGGGCCCGCCGCCTTCAGCGCCCGCCGGGCGGCCTCGTCGTACGAGGTCGCCGACTCCGCCGCCCGGACGTCCGTGGGGGCGGCCCGTCCGGCGTCGGTGAGTCCGGTCCGCAGGAGCCAGGCCTGCCCGTCGCCGGCCAGTGTGTCGGGTCGCACCACGGACACCCGGTCGCAGCCCCGGGCCAGCTGACGGGCGTTGCCCGCGAGGAGCGCCGCCTGGCCGCCGTTGACGGGGTAGGAGTTGTAGCTGCTGAACTCCTCGTCGGAGGCCCCGTACCCGCCGATGTAGGGGATGCCCGCGGTCTCCAGCGCCGCCAGGGACGAAGCGCCGTGCCGGCTGTACGAGCCGACGACCGCCACGGCCTTCTTCCGGACGGCCTGCTGGGCGCAGGCGGTCGCACCGGCCGAGGTGTCCGCCTCGTCACAGGTGATGACGCGCAGTTCGTGACCGTCGAGGCCGCCGTTCTCGTTGACCCAGCGGGCATACGTGCGAGCCATGGCGGTCATTCCTGACATGTCCACCGAATCGGGGCCCGACTCGCCGCCGGGAGCCCAGGTCATCACGGTGACCGGCTCCCTGGAGCCCCCCGAAGCCCCAGGGAGCGCACCGCAGCCGGTGACCAGCAACGCCCCGGCCGCCACTGCGCTCGTGAGGAGCCTGAAGGGGCGGGGGGAGGTGAGGCGTCGCCGTCCGGTCATGAACACGGACACTTCCGCCCCCGGGGTAACGCCACAGTGTGCTCCGGGCAACGCCCGGTGACATCCGGGTGAATTGCGGGGGCCCGCGCAAGCGGCCGGAAAGGGAACGTACGATCGACTGCTGTGCAGCAAGCTTCGCAGAACACTTCCCGTCGCGGGCGCCGCTCCTCCACCATGGGCGGCATGCCGCTGAATGACATGCCGTGGTGGCGCTGGCGCAGCAACGTGCGCTCGGCGCTGCACATGCTCTCCGACCCCGTCTTCCACCAGGAGTGCTGGCTGGCCGGACGGGAAGGCTATGGCGACGTCACCGACGCCGTGTACCGCCTGGTCGAGGACACCTGGCTGGACAACTGGTCCGCCGAGAAGTACGTCGGCACGATCTTCCGTGACACCGACGAGGTCGCCCTCGTCGATGTCGCCGTGCTGCGGGTGCTGCGCATCATGCACCAGATAGGCGCGGACGCCCCCGTGTCGGCGTACCTGGAACACCCCGGCTGGCCGGAGGCCGTGAGGGCCGCCCGGGAGGCCCATGTGCTCCTCGCCGGCAACGACGGGGAGGATCCGGACACCCCGCCGCGTTCCCTCGACGTGCTCCGCATCGTGACCGGTTCGGCCTGACTCCCGGCCGATGTGGCACCCTACGGGGATGACCGCGCCACAACCCGCCGAACCCGTCGGGCCCACGTCCGGGGCGACGCCCGGGACGACGCCCGAGCAGTACGTCCTCACACTGTCCTGCCCCGACAAGCAGGGCATCGTGCACGCCGTGTCGAGCTATCTCTTCATGACCGGCTGCAACATCGAGGACAGCCAGCAGTTCGGCGACCACGACACGGGTCTCTTCTTCATGCGGGTCCACTTCTCGGCGGACCACCCGGTGACTGTGGAGAAGCTGCGGGCCAGTTTCGCCGCGATCGGCGACTCGTTCCGGATGGACTGGCAGATCCACCGGTCCTCGGAGCGGATGCGGGTCGTGCTGATGGTCAGCAAGTTCGGCCACTGCCTCAACGACCTGCTGTTCCGTTCCCGGATCGGCGCGCTGCCGATCGAGATCGCCGCGGTCGTCTCCAACCACCGGGACTTCGCGGAACTCGTCGCCTCGTACGACGTCCCCTTCCGGCACATCCCGGTGACGCGGGAGACCAAGGACGCCGCCGAGGCGGAGCTGCTGGAGCTGGTCCGCGAGGAGGGCGTCGAACTCGTCGTCCTCGCCCGCTACATGCAGGTCCTCTCGGACGACCTGTGCAAGCGGCTGAGCGGCCGGATCATCAACATCCACCACTCGTTCCTGCCGAGCTTCAAGGGCGCGAAGCCGTACCACCAGGCGCACGCCCGCGGTGTCAAGCTGATCGGTGCGACCGCGCACTACGTGACGGCCGACCTCGACGAGGGGCCGATCATCGAGCAGGAGGTCGAGCGGGTGGGCCACGGCGTCACGCCGGATCAACTGGTCGCCCTCGGCCGCGACGTGGAATGCCAGGCGCTGGCGCGGGCGGTGAAGTGGCACGCCGAGCGCCGCATCCTGCTCAACGGCCGCCGCACGGTGGTCTTCTCGTAGCCCTTCCCGCGGACCTCAGAGGCGGCTCAACGAGGCCGCGGCGAAGAGCACGTCACGGATCGCCTCGCGGTCGCCCTGCTGACCGGCCGCGGCCTCCACCGGCGGCACGTGCCCGGCCACCAGCCGGCAGAACTCCACACCGTCCAGCGCGACCTGCGCCACCGTGTGCTCGGGGGAGCCGAGTGCGGCCGGTGAGTCCAGTGGGATGTACCAGTCGCCGCCGCCGGAGCCCTCGATCTCCAGGTGCAGCGAACGGCCCGGTGAGCCGGCCGTCACCAGTTGGCGGGCGGGCCCGGCCAGCCCCGTCCTGCGGCGCTCGGCGAGCGCGGCCGGAAGGAGCCGGGCGGCCAGGTCCACCATCCGGTTCAGGTGCGGGGCGGACGGCGCCTCGTACGGGTAGTCCACGGCGTCCGCGACATCCCCACCGTGCACCCAGCACTCGAAGGCGCGGTCGACCAGCGCGTCGTGCATCGGCAGCGCGAAGTCGCCGTACGAGACGGACAGCTCGGAGACCCGGCGGCCCGCGAAGGACACCGAGCGGATGAGGGTGTGGCTCTGCGCGCGCCACGGTTCGTGGATCGCGCGGGTGGGCGGCATCCGGGACGCGGACCAGTATCTCTCCGTGCGCGCGGCGGGCGACAGCGGCAAGTCCTCGCCCCGGCCGGTGGCACCGTCGCCGAGCGGGACGTCGAGACCGAGGGCGGAGGCGATCAGCCCGTCCACGGTCATGAGATGGCCGACGACACCCGCGACCGTCGTCCTGCGGTGCGCCTTCTCCTCGCCCTCGAACCACCTCAGCCGCACCGGGGCGTGCCACTCGGCGCTGCCTATGTCGCGCAGCAGCGCGTCGAGCCGGGCGGTCTCCGCGTCGTACGGGGCGGCCCAGTCCGGCACCGGGATGGCGGCCGGGCGACGGCTCAGGCAGGCGTCGATCACCCGGGACCGCAGCGCCGGGTCGAGATCGAGACTGCGGTCGGTCTGCAGCAGGCCGACCGCGTCGCGCAGTCGCAGTGCCTCGTCCGCGCAGGTGGCGCACTCGGTCAGATGCTCCTCGACGGCCGCGGCCTCCTCCGCCGAGCACGCGGCAAGGGCCCAGGCGCCGAGCAGCGCCTTGAGGACGTGATGGGAGAGCATCAGGGCCGGTGGGCCGGACGGGGCCGATGGAGACCCCTGGTGCGGAAGGGAAGGTTCCCCGGGAGCCGGACGAGGCTCGTCGGGAGCGTCGGGAGCGTCGGGAGTGTCGAGGACGTCCGGAGCGTGCGCAGGGGGTGCAGGGGGTGCAAGGGGTGGCAGGCGGAGGGCGCCGAGATCAAGATCGTCCGCTGCCGCACGCGGCCCCGGTATGCGCGGTGCGCCTCGTACCTCGTCATCACGTCCCTCGCCCTCACGCCCGTCGGTTTCGTCGTCAGCGGTCACATGGACCGTCCGTATCCGGGCGGCGAGGCCCCTTCCAGTGCGTGGGTGTGCGCGGTGGAGAGGAGTTGCAGCCCGAGCCGCAGCCGACGGCGGGCCTCGTCCTCGGTGACCCCGAGGTCGGCGGCCGCCTGCCGGTAGTCACGGCGCTGGACGTACGCGAGCTCCAGCGCGGCCCGCAGCGGGGACGGCATGGACGACACGATGTAGTCGGCGCGGGCCGACGCCGTGGCCCGGCGCACCCGCTCCTCCAGTTCCGCCCCGGCCCGCCTGTCCCCGTCGTCCGCGGGGAAGTACTCCTCACGCAGCCGCCGCACGGAGTGGCGGTGGGTGAGCCGGGCGAGCCAGGAGCGCATCGAGCCCTGTTTCGGGTCGTAGACGTCGGGGTTCTCCCACACGTACGCGAAGACCTCGCGGGTCACCAGGTCCGCGGCGGTCTCGTCGTCGAGCATCCGGTGGGCCTGACTGTGCACGAGCGAGGCGAACCGGTCGTAGAGCTCGCCGAGCGCGGCCGCCTCGCCGCGTGCCAGCCGCTGCTGCATCTTGCGGTCCCAGCGGGGTGGTGTGTTTCTCGCCATGCGACCCCCAGCCGTGTTCCCCTCGTCACTCCGAATGTAGTCGGCGGTGCCGACCTCGTACGCCTCTTTGTGGCAAGTAGGCCCCTTGAGGGCGCCGGAGATGGTAATAGGCGCCGCCGCTCGACGGCGGAATCGGGCCCGAAGCGATCATTTCGGTTCGAACCCGGCTGTGTCCCGTCGTGGCGATCGGTGTTTCATGGGTCTGCGGCGGGGGCACCCGCGAGAAGGAACGGAAACTTCCGGAACGTCGGAATCGAGGTCCGGAGTGTCGGAACCCGCGGAACGAGAGGCCCAGTCGCGTGACACTGAAAGTGGCTGAGACCGTACACGGCGACTGGACCGTGCTGCGCATGCGCGGTGAGCTGGATCTGGTGTCGTCGCCCGCCGTGCGCCAGTCCGTCCACGACGCGGTCGCCGACGGCCGTCACGATGTGGTGCTGGATCTTTCCGAGGTCCTGTTCTGCGATTCCAGCGGGGTCGGCGTGCTGATCGCGTCCCGTCGGCTGATGCGTTCGTGCGGCGGCAGGCTGCGGCTGATCCTCCCGGCCCGCGGCGCGGAGGAGGGATCGCACGTCAACCGGGTGCTCGCCGCGCTCGGGGTGCGCCGTCTCTTCGACGTCTACCCCGACCGGTACGCGGCCGTCGACGACGAAGCCCGGCCGCTCTCGGCCTGACGGCCGTCCCGGCCCCTCCCCGGGCCCGACGGCCGTCCCGGCCCTCCCGAACCGGGCGGCGTCAGGAGAACTGCTCCCGCAGCCGGTACTTCAGCACCTTCCGCAGCGTGTCGTTGCGCGGCAGCGCCGCCACCACCTCCAGCTGTTCCGGCAGCTTGTGCACGGAGAGTCCCTGTTCGCGCAGGTAGCCGGTGAGGTCCGGCAGGGTCAGCGGTCCGGCGCCCGGCGGCTGCTCCACGACCGCGCAGACGCGTTCGCCGCGCTCCGCGTCCGGGAGCCCGATCACCGCCACGTCGCCGACGTCCGGATGTCCGTGCAGCAGGTCCTCTATCTCCTTGGCGGAGACGTTCTCGCCCTTGCGGATGATGATGTCCTTCAGCCGTCCCGTGAGGACCAGGTGGCCGCTCGGCCGGACGTGGCCGATGTCGCCGGTGATCAGGAACCCGTCCGGGTCGAACGCCGCCGCCGTCGCCCCGGGGTCCAGATAGCCCCGGCAGACGGCCTCCCCGCGCAGTCGCACCTCGCCGTCCGTGCCGTGCGGCAACGGCCTGCCGGCCTCGTCGGTGATCCGTATCTCCATCCCCTCCGGCGGGCGTCCCTCCGTACCGGCGAGCTCATCCGCCGTGTCGTCGGGGGACCCCATCGTGATCATCGGGGCCTCCGTCATGCCGTAGCCGTGGGTGAGCCGGACGCCCATCTCCCGCTCCACCGCGTGGTGGAGCTCCGGCGGTTTCGGAGCTCCGCCGCCCGCCAGCAGACGCAGGGTGGGGATCGGTCTCCGGCCGGGCGAGGTGCGCTGCTCGGCCAGGAACATCGCGTAGAAGGCGGTGGAACCCCCCGCGACCGTCACTCCGTGGCGCCGGTACTCCGCCAGCGAGTCCGGCAGCGCGAAGTGCTCGAACAGCACTGCGGGGAATCCGTACAGCAGCAGCATCACCGCGTAGTCCGGCCCGCCGACGTGGGCGAACGGGAAGGCCACCGACCCCACGTCGTCCGCCGACAGGTGCAGCGCGTGGGCCAGGCACGCGCCGCCCGCGATCAGGCTGCGGTCGGTGTGCAGGACCCCCTTCGGATCGGAGGTGGTGCCCGAGGTCCAGTAGATCCAGCGCACCGAGGTCCCCTCGGCGGGCGGCGGCGGGAGCACGGCCGGGTCGCCGTCGGGCAGCGACGCGTACGCCTCGAAGACCAGCGGAGGACGCTGCGCGCCCGCGGCCAGCCGGTGTGCCATCGCCGTGTGGTCGAAGCCGCGCCAGGTGCCCGGAACGGCGAAGAAGGCGGCTTTCGACCCGCGCAGCGCGAACCCCGTCTCACGTTCCCGGTGGAATGGGATGACGGGCGACTGCACGGCCCCGATCCGGGTCAGCGCGAACGACAGCAGCACCGTCTCGATCCGGGTCGGGAGCTGCCAGGCGACCACGCCGCCGGGGCGCACTCCCATGCCCCAGAGCCCGGCCGCGACCCGCTCGCCGCGGTCACGCAGCTCCCCGAAGGTGAGAGTGCGGTCGTCCTGGATCAGGAACGGGCGGTCGGGTGTCAGGGCGGCCCGGCGTTCGACGAGCTCCCAGAAGGTGCCCGACCTGCCCAGCGCGTGTGCGGTCTCGTTCACGGCGAACCCCTCAAAAGCTGACGGATAGTCAGATCGTGCGGAGAGCGTAGAGCGCCGCGCCTTGTCGGTCCAGGGGTGCGGGGCTAGCCTGGGTCCGAACCAGATCTGACGGGTCATCAGAAAAGTGCTCGCCGGGAACGGTCGCCGGAGCCGTCGTCGTGGGAACCACGGCCGTCGAGACGTCAGGACGCGCGACGTCAGGATGTCGCGACGTCGCACGTCGGGATGTCCTGACGTCGAATCGTCGGGTCAACGCAACGTCGGAACCGGACCGGGAGATCTCGGGCGCGCCGAAGGGGACACCATGACGGAACTGCCTCGGATCGTCAGCGTCGACGACCATGTGATCGAGCCCCCGCACCTCTTCTCCACCTGGCTGCCCGCCAAGTACCGCGAACGCGGCCCGCAGCCGCTCACCGCGGGCATCGGCGAGCTGGCGTACACCGGCGGCAAGTACGTCATCACCATGGATCCGGACGGCCCGCCCACCGACTGGTGGATCTACGAGGACCTGAAGTTCCCGTACAAGCGGAACATCGCCGCCGTCGGCTTCGACCGCGACGACATGACGCTGGAGGGCATCACCCGCGCCGAGATGCGGCCCGGCTGCTGGGACCCCGCCGAACGCCTCAAGGACATGGACCTCAACCACGTCGAGGCGAGCCTGTGCTTCCCCACCTTCCCGCGGTTCTGCGGTCAGACCTTCGCCGAGGCGCACGACAAGGAGGTCGCGCTCGCCTGCGTCCGCGCCTACAACGACTGGATGGTGGAGGAGTGGTGCGGCGACAGCGGCGGGCGGCTCATCCCGCTCTGCATCATCCCGCTCTGGGACATCGACCTGGCGGTCGCCGAGATCCACCGCAACGCGGCGCGCGGGGTGCGCGCGGTGACGTTCTCCGAGATCCCCACCCACCTCGGCCTGCCGTCGATCCACACCGGCTACTGGGACCCGTTCTTCGCCGCCTGCCAGGAGACCGGCACCGTCGTCAACATGCACATCGGGTCCAGCTCGCAGATGCCCGCCGCGTCCCCGGACGCCCCGCCCGCCGTGCAGGCCAGCCTCTCCTTCAACAACGCCATGGCCTCGATGATGGACTTCCTGTTCAGCGGGGTGCTGGTGCGCTTCCCCCGGCTGAAGCTCGCCTACAGCGAGGGCCAGATGGGCTGGATCCCGTACGCCCTGGAGCGCGCCGACGACGTCTGGGAGGAGCACCGGGCCTGGGGCGGGGTGCGCGACCTGATCCCCGAGCCGCCGTCCCGGTACTACTACCGGCAGATCTTCTGCTGCTTCTTCCGCGACAAGCACGGGGTCGCCTCGCTCGACGTCGTCGGACGGGACAACGCCACCTTCGAGACCGACTACCCGCACGTCGACTCGACCTTCCCGCACACCAAGGAGGTCGCCCTCGACCACGTCAAGGGACTGGACGACGAGACCGTCTACAAACTGATGCGCGGAAATGCCATCCGGATGCTCGGTCTCGACCTCGACCGGGACCGCCGCCCGGCCCCGAACGGACGTCAGGACCAGGACCGGGGCCCGGAGCGGGGCGGGCGTCCGGGCCGGGGCGAGTAGGCGTCCGCCGTGGACCTCGCGTACACGGAGGCCGAGGAGGAGTTCCGGGCGCGGCTGCGCGCGTGGCTGGCCGCCGTGCTGCCCTCGCTGCCCGCGAAGCCCGCCCCCGACGACTGGCCGGGACGGCGCGCGTACGACACCGCCTGGCAGCGGATGCTGTACGACGCCGGCTACGCGGGTCTGCACTGGCCCGTCGACGCGGGCGGCCGGGGCGCCACCCCGACCCAGCACCTGATCTTCCTGGAGGAGACGGAGAAGGCCGGCGCCCCGTACGTCGGCGCGAACTTCGTCGGCCTGCTGCACGCCGGGCCGACGATCGTGGCCGAGGGCACCGCCGGGCAGCGGGCCCGCTGGCTGCCGCCGGTGCTGCGCGGCGACGAGATCTGGTGTCAGGGGTTCAGCGAGCCAGACGCCGGATCGGACCTCGCCTCCCTGCGGACCCGGGCGGTCCGCGACGGCGACCACTACGTGGTGAGCGGCAGCAAGATCTGGACCTCGCACGCGGAGGTCGCCGACTGGTGCGAACTGCTGGTGCGCACCGATCCGGCGGCCCCCCGGCACCGGGGGATCACCTGGCTCGCCATGGCGATGGACACCCCGGGCGTCACGGTCCGCCCGCTGCGCACCCTCGCCGGGTCCACCGAGTTCGCCGAGGTGTTCCTCGACGAGGTGCGGGTGCCCGTCTCGCACCGGGTCGGCGCGGAGAACGACGGCTGGCGGGTCACCATGGTCACGCTCTCCTTCGAACGCGGCACGGCGTTCGTCGGCGAGGTCGTCGCCTGCCGCCGCACCCTGGAGGCCCTGGCCGCCGGGGCACGGGCCAACGGGCGCTGGGACGATCCGGTGCTGCGCCGCCGGCTGGGCAGACTGAACGCGGAGTTCCGGGCGCTGTGGCGACTCACCCAGTGGAACGTAGGCGAGGCGCAGGCGGCCTCCGGCGCCGGGCGGGGCGCGCGCGGGAGCGCCACCGGTGTCCCCGGCACCGGCGGCTCGGTCTTCAAGCTGCGCTACTCGCACGCCCGCCAGGAGCTGTACGAGACCGCGGCCGAGGTGCTCGGCGCGGACAGCGCGGACCTGGACCGGGAATGGGTCCTGGACCGGCTCTCCTCGCTCTCGTACACCATCGCCGCGGGCACCTCGCAGATCCAGCGGAACATCGTCGCCGAGCGGATACTCGGCCTGCCGAAGGGGCGCTGACCGGCCATGGACTTCCAGCTCTCGGACGACCAGCGGGCGCTGCGCGCGGGGATACGGGACATCCTCGCCGGACGCTTCGGCAGGGACCGGATGCGGGCGGCCCTGGACGGCTGCGCGGTCGTCGACCGTGCCCTGTGGCGGGAACTCGGCGAGGCCGGGTTCTTCGCGCTGCGGCTGCCGGAGACGGAGGGCGGTGCCGGGCTCGGACTGCCGGAGGCGGTCCTCCTCTTCGAGGAGGCCGGCCGGTCGCTGCTGCCCGGACCGCTCATCGCCACCCACCTCGCCGCCGGTGCGGTGAAGGGGGCGGCGGAGGGCGAGGCGGTGGTGACCGTGCTGGACGGCGTCCGTCCGGTCGGACACCTGGGGGACGCGGACGGGCTCCTCGTGCTCGACCCGGACGGGTCACCGGGCCGGGCGCGCGCCGTGGCGGGCGGGGAGCCGCGGGACTCCGTCCCGTCACCGGACAGGGTGCGCGCCGTGACGGGCGAGGAGCTGCGGGACCTCGTCCGGGAGGGCGCCGTTCCTCTTCGCTCGCTCGACCCGTTCACCCCGCTGTGGCGGGTCACCGGCTCCGTCGGGTCCGGCGAGCGGCTGCCCGACGGAGCCCTGCTGCGCGACGAGGGCGCCCTGCTCGCCGCCGCCGAACAACTCGGAAGCGCCGCCCGCACGACCGAGATGGCCGTTCAACACGCCGGTGCTCGCCAACAGTTCGGCGCGCCGATCGGCTCCTTCCAGGCGATCAAACACCTGTGCGCCGGAATGCTGGTCCGGGCCGAGCTGGCCCGCTGCGCCGTCTACGCGGCGGCCGTGACCGCGGACCCCGTCGAGATCGCGGGAGCCAAGCTGCTCGCCGACGACGCGGCGGTGAACAACGCCCGCGACTGCCTCCAGGTGCACGGCGGCATGGGCTTCACCTGGGAGGCGGACGTCCACCTGCACCTCAAACGCGCCTGGCTGCGGTCCGGGCAGTGGATCGAGGGGGCGGTGGCCGAGGAGCGACTCGCGTCGGACCTGTGCTGAAGCCGCCCCGGTCCCACGAAGGAGGCGCGGCGGGCTCACGCCCGCAGGGATGTGCGAATGCGGGGTGCGCGCAGGTGTGAGGCCGACCTCTGAGCCTCACGCTGCGCAGTCGTCCGAGGCCGTCGAGCGGCGTGCGGGCGGGGTCCGACTGCGCTGGGTGACTTCGTCACAGGGTGGAGTCGATGCCCGCCTCGGGTACCCTCCGTGGGGTGCGAGAGGTTCTGGAACCGGATGATCCGGATGTTGCCCGCGCGGCGACTCCGGACCGGAAGGGGTGCCCTGCTCGCATGGAGGACGGGAGCGCGGAGCCTGCCCGGGAAGCGATTCCCGCGGTGCGTACGCGCCTCTGTTCGACTCTCCGCAACGTGCGTCGCACAGTATGCACCACGCGTACTCCTTCGCGCTGGAATATGCCCGAAGCGCTTGTTGCGGTGACTGTACGTCAACCATGCTGTCTCGTAGGGGAGTCACGTTCCGTGACCCCGAGGAGGCGCGAGGCGATGTGTCCGCCGGTTCGGATGGTGTGAGCGGTGCAGGTGCTTCAGGTTCAGCTGGAGGTCGGTCCGGATCCCGCGGAGGTCGGGCGGGCACGCAGATGGGCGCGGTCGAGACTGATCGGGTCCGGGATGAGGGACGACGAGCCACTGGCCGAGACCCTCATCCTGCTGATCTCGGAACTGGTCACCAACGCGGTGGTCCACACCGGGTGCCCGGCCGTGCTGCGCATGCTGTTCGGCTGCGCGGGCGGCGCCGGGACGGTGCGGGTCGAGGTGGCCGACGCGAGCTGTCGCCCCCCTCGGCAGCGTCACGCACAGGGTGAGGACACGGGCGGCCGCGGGCTGGAGCTCGTCGACGGCCTCGCCGACCGCTGGGGCTGGCAGCCGGAGGGCGCCGGCAAGCGCATCTGGTGCGAGATCGACCGCGAGGCCCCGCTGTCCCGGACCCCGCTCGCCCAGACCCCACCCGCCCAGGCCGGGCCGGTCGGCCGGGGCGTGGGGGTCATGGCGGGCACGCCGGGAGGGGTGCGCGGCACGGGCGTCCAGGGCACGCCGGGCGCCCGCGGCATGCAGGACGCCGGGGGCGCGAACCGTAAGGCGTACGAGCCCTCGCGCGCCGTCATCCGTCGTGCATAAAGGTTAAAGCACTTGTTCCGAGGAGGGCGCGGTCCAGGGCGGGCCGGGTCCTCCACGGCGCCACCGCGATGTCACCGCGGCGTGCGGGGCGTGGGCGCCGCGGCTCAGAGCACGGCGACCGGGGCGACCGGGGTGCCGGTGGCACCGACGAACGGCTCCGGGACCGCGGAGAGCAGGAAGGCGTACCGCCGCTCCTGCGCACAGGTTGTGGACAAGGTCTCCAGGTTCCAGTTCTGGCCCTGGAGCATGCCCATCTCCACCAGGTCCAGCGCGTGCACGCCGAGCCACAGGTCGTCGATCTCGGGCGGGAAGATCTCGAAGGTCAGGGTGTCGTTGGCGACCGCCGCCACGTCGCGGGCGCGGAACCACTCGGGCGTGCGGATCGACAGGCCCGGCGACGGGTAGGCGTACGCGTGCTTGTCGCCCGACAGGTAGACCCGCATCTGGCCGGTCCGTACGAGCACGATGTCGCCGGGGCGGACCCGGATCCCGGCCAGGTCCTCGGCCCGGTCCAGGTCCTCGGGGGTGACCGCGTGGTCGCCCGGCAGCCGGTCCACGCCGTGCGCGCGGGCCACGTCGAGGAGCACCCCGCGCGAGACGACGGGCGGGGCCTTGTCGATGCCGCTGAACCGCGCGCCCTCGTGCGCGGTGATCGTGTCGGCCGGACGGCCGTTGTAGATCTTCCCGGAGTGCGAGGCGTGGGTCAGGGCGTCCCAGTGGGTGGCGGTCTGGAGGCTCAGTACTGCTGAGTCGTCGCTGGTGGCGACGGTGCCGGGGCCGAACAGTTCCTGGTTTATCTGGACCATGGTGTGCAGCGGATTGATCCGCCCGGGGACCAGCCCGCTCTGGACGCCGTCCTGCCGGAGGGGGAGGGAGAGCGGGACGCGCAGACCGGTGCGGACGGTGGCGACCGCCTCCCGCACCACGTCGTCGGTGATCAGGTTGAGTGTGCCGATCTCGTCGTCGGTACCCCAGCGGCCCCAGTTGTTCACGCGCTTGGCGATGTCGTGGAACTCGGCCGGCAGTGACATGGGTGCTCCCCGGGGGCTTGTGTTCGCGGACCTGATGGCCCATAAAATCTAACGGTCCGTCAGAAACCGCGGGAAGGGGCCGGGCATGGGGAACTTCTTGGCAGGCAAGGTGGTGGCCGTGACGGGTGCCGGGCGCGGCATCGGGCGGGCGGTCGCGCTCGCGGCGGCGGCCGAGGGCGCGCGGGTCGTGGTCAACGACTACGGCGTCTCGATCGAGGGCGGCACACCGAGCAGCGAGGTGGCCGAGGCGGTCGTCAAGGAGATCGAGGCGGCGGGCGGGCAGGCGGTGGCCGTCGCCGACGACATCTCCACGATGGCGGGCGGCCAGCGGATCGTGGACACCGCGCTGGCACGGTACGGGCGGATCGACGGCGTCGTGTGCGTGGCCGGCATCCTGCGGGAACGCATGCTGTTCAACATGTCGGAGGAGGAGTGGGACCCGGTGGTCGCCACCCACCTCAAGGGCACCTTCACCGTCTTCCGGGCCGCGTCGGCGGTGATGCGGAAGCAGGAGGGCGGCGGCACGCTCATCGGTTTCACCAGCGGCAACCATCAGGGCAGCGTCGCCCAGGCCAACTACAGCGCCGCCAAGGGCGGGATCATCTCGCTGGTGCGGAGCGCGGCACTCGGCCTGCACAAGTACGGCGTCACCGCGAACGCCGTGGCCCCGGTCGCCCGTACCCGGATGTCCGCCAACGTGCCCATGGAACTCAAGGAGATCGGCGAACCCGAGGACGTGGCGGCGCTGGTCGTCTACCTGCTCAGCGAGCGGGCCCGCAAGGAAGGGATCACCGGCCAGGTGTACACGGTCGCCGGCCCCAAGATCGCGGTCTGGGCCCAGCCGAGGGAACTGCGCGCCGGGTACGCGGAAGGCCCCTGGACCCCGGAGCGGATCGCGGACTTCCTGCCGGGGACGGTGGGCACCGACCCGATGCCGATGCTGGCGCAACTGGAGGCGATGGCGGCGGCGGCCGCCACGAAGGCACGGCCGAACGCCTGAGAGCCTGCCCGGTGACCTTCGATCCGACAGGCCCCGGGGGACGGGACGGGGGCGGAACGGGGACGCGGGCGGTCCCGCCTCGCCCCCGGTACGGGCCCCGGCCATCCGCCTTCGGTACGGGCCCCGCGCCGGGGCAGGGCCCCTGGTCGGCGGACCCGGCCCCGTTCCCGGTGCGCACCGACGACCGGACCACCATCCCCGCACGCAGGAGGCAACGTGGACTTCACCTTCGGCCCGGACGACACCGCCTTTCGCGCGGAGGCCCGCGCCTGGCTGGAAGCGCACCTCGTCGGCCCGTACGCGACGGCGGCCGGTGTCGGCGGTCCGGGCAGCGAGCACGAGGGCGCGGAGATCCGCCGTGCCTGGGAACGAGAGCTCGGCAGCGGCGGCTGGATCGGCCTCGGCTGGAACCACGGTGCCGGGCCCGGTGGGGGCCCGGGGCGCCACGGCGACGGCACCGGCGAGGGCACGCGTGACCTCGGCGGCCATGGCAACCACGACGGCCATGGCAACCACGACGGCCGGGGGTGCGGTACCGGCTTCGGCAATCGGCGGGCGACCCTCACCCAGCAGGTCGTCTGGGCCGAGGAGTACGCCCGGGCGCACGCCCCCGCCCGGGTCGGCCACATCGGCGAGAACCTTCTCGCACCGACCCTGATCGCCCATGGCACGCCCGAGCAGCGGCGGCGTTTCCTGCCCGCCGTCGCACGGGGCGAGGAACTCTGGTGCCAGGGCTACAGCGAACCGGGTGCCGGGTCCGACCTCGCCGGGGTGCGGACGACCGCCGTGCCCGACCCCGCGCGCGGCGGTCACCGGGTCACCGGGCAGAAGATCTGGACCTCGCTCGCGCGGGAGGCCGACTGGTGCTTCGTGCTGGCCCGCACCGAGCCCGGCTCCCGACGCCACCGCGGCCTGTCGTTCCTGCTCGTGCCGATGGACCAGCCGGGCCGCATCGAGGTGCGGCCGATCCGTCAGATGTCGGGGACCAGCGAGTTCAACGAGGTCTTCTTCGACGGGGCGCACGCCGAGGAGTGCGTCGGCGGCGAGGGCAACGGCTGGGCGGTCGCCATGAGCCTGTTGTCCCTGGAGCGCGGCGTGTCCACGCTCGTCCAGCAGATCGGCTTCACCGCCGAACTCGACAGGGTGGTGCGCGCCGCCGTCGACGGCGGCGCCGTCACCGACCCGGTCCTGCGCGACCGCCTGGTGCGGCAGTGGGCGGAACTCCGGGTCATGCGCTGGAACGCGCTGCGCACCCTGGGCTCGGCCGGCGACCCGGGCGCGCCCAGCGTGGCGAAACTGCTCTGGGGCGGCTGGCATCAGCGCCTGGGCGAACTCGCCGTGGAGATCCGGGGCGCGGCCGGTGCCGTCGGCCCGCGGGACTGGTCGGCGCGCTCGCCGTACGAACTCGACGAGGCGCAGAGGCTGTTCCTGTTCACCCGGTCCGACACCATCTACGGCGGCTCGGACGAGATCCAGCGGAACATCATCGCCGAGCGGGTGCTCGGCCTACCGAGGGAGACGGGATGAGAGGCGTCGTCTTCGACGGCCGCACGACCGAGGTCGTCGACGACCTGGAGATACGCGATCCGGGGCCCGGCGAGGTACTGGTGGCGGTGGCCGCGGCCGGTCTCTGCCACAGCGACCTGTCGGTGATCGACGGGACGATTCCGTTCCCGTCGCCGGTGGTGCTCGGGCACGAGGGTGCGGGCGTGGTGCAGGCGGTCGGTGCGGGCGTCGGCCATGTGGCGCCCGGCGATCACGTGGCGCTGTCGACGCTCGCCAACTGCGGGACCTGCGCGGAGTGCGACCGGGGCCGTCCGACGATGTGCCGCAAGGCGATCGGGATGCCGGGGCGGCCGTTCACCCGGCGCGGAAGCGGAAAGCGGCTGTACCAGTTCGCGTCCAACTCGGCCTTCGCCGAACGGACCCTGGTCAAGGCGGTGCAGGCGGTGAAGATCCCGGCCGATCTGCCGCTCGCCTCGGCGGCTCTGATCGGCTGCGGGGTGCTCACCGGCGTCGGGGCCGTACTCAACCGGGCGAAGGTCGACCGGGGCGACACCGTCGTGGTGATCGGTACCGGCGGCATCGGGCTCAACGTGATCCAGGGAGCCCGGATCGCGGGCGCCCTGACGATCGTCGCCGTCGACACCAACCCGGCGAAGGAGGCGGTGGCCCGGAGATTCGGCGCCACGCACTTCCTCGCCTCGGCCTCGCCGGACGCGGTACGGGAGATCCTGCCGCACGGCGCCGACCACGCCTTCGAGTGCGTGGGCCGGACGGAGCTGATCCGCAGCGCGATCGACCTGCTGGACCGGCACGGGCAGGCGGTCCTGCTGGGCGTTCCCGCGGCGACGGCCGAGGCGTCGTTCCTCGTCTCGTCGATGTACCTGGACAAGTCGATCCTGGGCTGCCGGTACGGCTCCTCACGGCCGCAGCGGGACATCGCCCTCTACGCGGAGCTGTACCGGCAGGGCCGGCTGCTGCTGGACGAACTCGTCACCGAGACCTATCCGGTGGAGGACTTCGCGAAGGCGGCGGACGACGCGCACCACGGCCGGGTGGCCCGGGGGGTGCTGGTCTTCTGATCCGCCGACCGCCGAACCCTTCGGACGGGCCCGGGCCCCGTGCGGCGGCCCCCGGAACCCCGGGCTCCGGGACGTCGGGACGTCGGCCCCGGGCTCCGGGCTCCGGGACGTCGGGCCCGGATGTCCGGGGCGCAGGTCAGTTTCTCCCCGCCCGGAATGTGCGCCGGTACACGGTGGGGGACACCCCCAGCGCGGCCTGGAAGTGCTGCCGCAGAGAGGTGGACGTCCCGAAGCCCGCGTCCCGCGCCACCTGGTCGACCGACAGGTCCGTCGATTCCAGCAGGTGCCGGGCCCGTTCCACCCGCTGCCGGGTCAGCCACTGGACGGGGCTGACCCCGACCTCCTCGCGGAACCGGCGGGTGAACGTCCGGACGCTCATCGACTCCTGCCGCGCCAGGTCGCGCAGCAGGATCGGGTGTTCCAGCCGGCCGAGCGCCCAGGTGCGGGCGGTGGCGGTGGTCGCGAACCGGGCCTCCGGAACGGGGCGTTGGATGTACTGGGCCTGACCGCCGTCCCGGTGCGGTGGTACGACCGTGCGGCGGGCGACGTCGTTGGCGACCGCGGTGCCGTGGTCGCGGCGCACGATGTGCAGGCAGAGGTCGATTCCGGCGGCGACCCCGGCGGACGTGAGGACGTCCCCGTCGTCGATGAACAGCACGTCCGGGTCGACCCGGACCTCCGGGAAGAGCTGCTGGAAGTGGTCGGCCGACGACCAGTGCGTGGTGGCCGGCCGCCCGTCCAGGTACCCGGCGGCGGCCAGTACGTAACTGCCGGTGCAGATGGAGACCATCCGGGTGCCGGGCCTGATGTGTGCGAACGCGGCGGCCAGTTCGTGGGTGAGCCTGCCCTCCGTGTACACGGGGCCGAGTTCGTAACTGGCGGGGATCACGACGGTGTCCGCGGTGGCCAGGGTCTCCGGGCCGCGTTCGACGGTGATCGTGAAGTCCGCGTCGGTGCGGACCGGGCCCGGCGGGCGGACGGAGCAGGTCACGACTTCATAGAGTTTGCGGCCCCCGTTGAGCGGCTCGGAACCGAGCGATCGGCCGAAAATCCTTTGAGGGATGCCGAGTTCGAAGGGAAGCAGCCCGTCGAGGGCCAGGACGACGACACGGTGCGGCATGGGCGGACTCCTTTCGACCCTAGCTGGTATAGACCTCCAGCTGATACATGTCACTCCCGTGAAGGAAAAGTCAGTTGAGCAGTCGCGCATTCCCGTCCGGGAGCGCGAGGGCGAGTCGCCCGTTTCGCCCCTTACATCCCTTGTCGATGCCCGGTCGGACGGGTTGTGGAACCGCAACTTCCGGCTGTTCTTCGTCGCTCGCACCGCCGCGCTCTTCGGCGACGGCATGATCCCGGTGGCCCTCACCGCCGGCCTGCTGGGGGCCGGCCGGCCGCATTCCTCGGTGGGGTTCGCGCTGGCCGCCTGGATGGGCCCGCTGGCTCTGTTCGTACTCTTCGGCGGAGTGCTGGCGGACCGTTTCACCCCGCGCCGGATGATGATCCTCGCCGATGCGCTGCGGCTGGTCGGCGCCTCGGTGCTGGCCGTCTCCTTCGCCACCGGCAATCCGCCGCTGTGGGCGGTGTACGCGCTGAGCGCGGTGGCCGGTGTGGGTGCCGCGCTGTTCCAGCCGGGGGTGGCCTCGACGGTGCCCCGGGTCGCTTCCGACGTGCAGCGAGCCAATGCCGTGTTGCGGGTTTCCGAGGCGCTGATGACCATGGCCGGTCCGGCCTTCGCGGGCATGCTCGTCGGACTGGCGAGCGCCGGCGCGGTCTACACGGCGAACGCGTCGACGTTCCTGGTCTCCGGTGTCTGCCTGTTCCTGCTCCGGCTGGCCCCGGCCCCCGCCGACGAGATGCGACGGGGCACCCTCTTCGCGGAACTCGTCGACGGATGGCGGGAGTTCCGGGCCCGCAGTTGGCTGTGGGGGGTGATCGCGATCTGGACGGTGTACGGCTTCGCGGTACTCGGCCCGATGCTGCCGCTCACAGCGGTCGAGGTCACCGAGGCGCACGGCTCCGGGACGTACGGCGTGATGATGGCGGTGAACGGCGCGGGCAGCGTCGTCGGCGGGCTGCTCGCGCTCCGTCTGCGACCGCGTCGCCCGCTCGCCGCCGGAGCCGTCGCGCTGACCGCGGTCTGCGTGAACCTGGTGGTGCTGGGCCTGGGCATGCCGGTGGCCGCACTCGGGGCGGGGCAGTTCGTGGCGGGTGCCGCGTTCGCGTTCTGGCTGGTGATGTGGTCGACCACGGTGCAGACCCATGTGCCGCCGGAGGCCCTGAACCGCCTTCACGCGTACGACGTGGCGGGCTCCCTGCTGATGCTGGCGGCGGGCCGGGCACTCGCGGGCCCGGTCGCGGACCGGGTGGGCACCCCGGAGGTGCTGCTGGCCGGAGCGGTGATCAACATGGTGGTGGTGGCGGTACTGCTGCTGGCCCGGCCGATCCGGCGGCTGGAACGGATCGGGTGAGGCGGGCCGAGGACGCGACGGCACCGTGCGAACAGGAACAGGAGCAGGAGCAGGAGCGGGGCAGGGGCGGAAACGGGAACGGGAACGGGAACGAGGAGCGGCTGAGACGTGACACGGATGACGGCCGCGGGTGCGGCGATGGTGACGGTCGCCGCCGGGCTCGGGGTCAGGGCCGTGGCCGGGGGCGATGTCGCCAAGTACGCGGGAGACGCGCTCTACACCGTGCTGATCTGCGCCCTGGTGTTCCTGGCCGCGCCCCGTGCACGCCCGGCCGTGGCGGCAGGGACGGCGCTGGCGGTGAGCTGGGCGGTCGAGTTCCTGCAACTGACCGATCTGCCCGCGGACCTGTCCCGGCACAGCACGGTGGCGCGACTGGTGCTCGGCTCGACCTTCAACGCCCCCGATCTGTTCTGGTACGCGGTCGGCGCGGGGGCTGCCTGGGCCGTGGCCGCATGGGGGCGGCTCGGACCCCGGGCGCGGTGGTCCGCGCGCCGAACGGATCCGGTCACCGCGCCGCGGTACCGCAGACCTTGACCGCGGCCACTTGCCGGAAGCACCTCGGAGGCCAGCCCGGCCGGGCGGACCCACGGACGGGCTGATCCCGGTCGGGCGGACCGCGGTCGGGCTGATCACCGACGGGCGCCGGTCATTCCTTGGCGCGGGCCCGTTCCTCGGACGCCATGAACTCCAGCACCTGGAACACATGGGCACTGGTCTGCTTCCGGGTGTGACCACTGACGACGAGCGCCGTACCGGCGACGGCCGGGGGCACCGACAACGCGAGGATGAGCATCAGTTCGGGCCATTCACGCTCGCGCCCGCACCGTGACCGGTCGTTCGGGGAGGATCCCGCGACCGGCGACTCGCATTCCAGCGTGTTCCCGTAGTGGTGCACGCTGTACGGGGCGAGCAGCAGATAGCCCACCCAGATCAGCAGCCCGGTCGCGACGGCCAGCAGTCCCAGACCCCAGCCGGTGAGCTTTCCCGCGCGGGCGTCGAATGTCTGGCGGGCCGCCCAGCGCATGAAAGGTCCTCATTCCTCTGTCGCGGATACGACGGACAAGATGACGATCCTATGCATCGGCCCATCCCTGCCCGGCAGTTGTCCACGGACGGAACGAACCGAACGGACGGAACAAGCAAAACGGACGGAACGGACGGAACGGACGGAATCGATGGAACGGACAGGGCGGGGTCGGCGGAACGGGTGGACTCGCGATCGCTCCATGGCCCGATCCCTGCGAACCGTGTCTCTTCGGCCAATGGTCCGCCCGACCCGTCGGCCCCGATGCTGAACGACGTGACCCAGACAACCGAAACCGCTGCTGCCCGGGACGGCGACGGCGGAGCAGTCCGTCCTCGGCCCCGCAGGCCCTCCGGGCGCCGCGTGCACCGCGCGTGGATCGTCGCGGCCGTCACCTTCGTGACGATCATCGGCGGCGCCGCGTTCAACGCGCTCCCCGGCCTCCTCATCGACCCGCTCCACACCGAATTCGGCTGGTCGCGCGGGCAGATCGGCTTCGCCGTCTCCGTCGACATGGCGCTGTACGGGCTCACCGCGCCGTTCGCCGCCGCCCTGATGGACCGCTTCGGCATCCGCAGGGTGGTCGTCGTCGCGCTCGGCGCGGTGGCGGCCGGGGCGCTGGCCAGTGTCTGGATGACGGCCGCCTGGCAGCTGGTGCTCTACTGGGGCCTGCTCGTCGGCCTCGGCACCGGGTCCATGGCGCTGGCGTTCTCCGCCACCGTCACCAACCGCTGGTTCGTCGCCCGTCGTGGCCTGGTCACCGGCGTTCTGACCGCGGCCGGTGCCTCCGGCCAGTTGGTCTTCCTGCCACTGTGTGCCTGGATCGTCGCCGAGCACGGCTGGCGCCCGGCCTCGGTGACGGTGGCGCTCGCCGCCCTGGTCGTCGTCCCGTTCGTCTGGCTCCTGCTGCGCGACCACCCGGCCGACGTGGGTCTCGCCCCGTACGGCGGCACGTACACGGTCAAGCCCGCACCCGCCCGCGGGGCGGCCCGGCGCACCGTGCGGGTACTGCTCGACGCGGCGCGCACCGGTCCGTTCTGGCTGCTGGCCGGTACGTTCGCGATCTGCGGGGCCTCGACCAACGGCCTGATCCGCACCCACTTCGTGCCCTCGGCGCACGACCACGGCATGCCCATCACCGCCGCCGCCTCGCTGCTCGCCGTCATCGGGGTCTTCGACGTCATCGGCACCGTCTTCTCCGGCTGGCTCACCGACCGCTTCGACGCCCGACGGCTGCTCGCCGTCTACTACGCGCTGCGCGGTGTCTCGCTGCTCTTCCTGCCGATGCTGCTGGCGCCCGAAGTGCACCCGCCGATGGTGCTGTTCATCGTCTTCTACGGCTTGGACTGGGTCGCCACCGTCCCGCCCACGCTGGCCCTGTGCCGCGAGCAGTACGGGGACGACAGCGCCATCGTCTTCGGCTGGGTCCTCGCCTCCCACCAGGTGGGTGCGGCCCTTGTCGCCTTCCTGGGCGGGGTGGCGCGGGACGTGTTCGGTTCGTACGACGTCGTCTGGTACGCGTCGGGCGCGCTGTGCGCCACGGCGGCACTGATGGCCCTGGTGATCCGGAGGGTCCGGGAACCGTCGAGCGTGGTCACCGAGGGGCCGGGCTGACGGCCACAGGAGTCGTACGGCGCGGCGCGGTGCGCCTTGCGCCACGACACCATCGGCCGAATACCGTCCGCCGGTACGGGGTCACCCGGTGAGGGGCCCGAACCGCCCGAACCGACCGCGGTGGAACAACAGCGGACCGTCCGCGGTCCCACCCCCGTCCGCATCGGCATCCGTATCCGTATCCGTCGGTTCCACCGCCCCCAGCGCCTCCACCCGCCCGACGACGATCAGGTGGTCGCCCCCGGTGTGGACGGCGTGGACATGGCAGTCGATCCAGGCCGGTACGCCGTCCAGCAGCGGCGACCCGGTCGCAGGGGCGGCCGTGTACATCACCCCCGCGAACTTGTCGGCCCCGCTCACCGCGAAGCCCCGGCACAGCTCCCCCTGGCCCGCGCCGAGGACGTTCACGCAGAAGACCCCGGCGCGGGCGATGCGCGGCCAGGTCGTCGAGGTGCGGGCGACCATGAACGCCACCAGGGGCGGATCCAGCGAGAGCGACGCGAACGACTGGCAGGCGAACCCGGCCGGACCGCCCACGTCGTCGGCCGGGTCGTGCGCGGTGACGATGGTGACCCCGCTGGCGAAATGCCCCAGCACACGCCGGAATTCCGCCGGATCGACGGGCGCCCGCTCGTCGTCGGCGACAGCCCGCAGATCCGGGCGCGGCAACGGATCGACCGGGGCCGGTCCGGCAGCGGTGGCGGCGCCGACGGACCTGAGGTACCGGACGGCGGTGGCGGCCATGCCTGCGTGTCCCATCACCCGTTCATTGAAACTGACGCAACGTCAGATGGGAAGTCGCGGACACGTCTTTCCCGGGGGCGCCCTCGCGCGGGCCGGGTCGGCCGGTGGTTCGGCTTTCGGCGGTGATCACGGACGTGGCCGAGGCCCGCAAGGACCTGGCGCTGACGACGCTGGCGGTGATCACGCATGCAGGCGATCCGGACATCGGTACCGTACTGAAGACGCTGTCGACCGCCTTGCGGGACATGCCGGAAACCATTGCCGACCCCATCGTCGAACTCACCGCACAGGGCCTGGGCAATCGTCCGGCCGCACAACAGTGGAGGAATCTGGTGGCCGTGGATCTTTCGTTCTACACGTCGGCTCTTTCGGAGGAGATCCGGGACGAGGGCCGTACGGAAGGCCGTGAGGAAGGCCGTGCGGAGGGATGTGCGGAAGGCATCGCGAGGAGTGTTCTGCTTCTGCTCGGTCAGGTCGGTGTGGAGGTGCCGGAGGAGGCGAGTGAGCGGATCATGGGCTGTGGCGATGCCGAGACGTTGAGCCGTTGGCTGCTGCGGGTTCCCACGGCCTCGTCCATCGAGGACGTTTTCGCCGGGGAGTAGCACCCCGTCCGCCGGGGGGCGGGCTACCGCCCCCGGTACTTCGGCGCGCGTCGTTCCACGAAGCTCGCCACGCCCTCGTTGGCGTCGTGCGTCGTCATGTTGATCTCCTGGGCCGTGGCCTCGGCCGTGAAGGCCGTCGCCCGGTCGGACTCCAGCGACGCGTTCACGAGCTGTTTGGTGAGGGCGATGGACCGGGTCGGGCCGTCGGCGAGGCGCTCGGCCCAGACGCGCGCCGTCGCAGCCAGCTCCCCGTCCGGCACGACCCGGTTGACCAGGCCCAGACGTTCCGCGTCCGACGCGGGGACGGAGTCCCCGAAGAACATCAGCTCCTTGGCGCGCTGCGGGCCGATCAGGCGCGGCAGCAGGTAGGCGCCGCCGCCGTCCGGCACCAGGCCGCGGCGCACGAACACCTCGATGAACTTCGCCGACTCGGCGGCCAGCACCAGATCGCACGCGAACGCGAGGTGGGCGCCGATGCCGGCCGCCGTGCCGTTGACGGCCGCGATCACCGGCTTCTCGCAGTCCAGAACCGCCGCGATCAGGCGTTGCGCGCCGAGCCGGATCGTACGGGCCACATCCCCCGGTACCCGGTCCCCGGGAGCGCGGGTGCCCGTCGCGGAGGGCCCCGGGGCGGGGGCTCCGCGCAGGTCGGCACCGGCGCAGAACCCGCGGCCGGTGGCGGTGAGGACGACCGCCCGGACCGAGGGGTCGGCGGAGGCTTCGGAGAGGAGTGCGATGACGCGTTCCCGCTGGTCCCAGGTGACGGCGTTCATCGCTTCGGGCCGGTTGAGCGTGATCCAGGAGACGCCGTTGTCAGTGGCGTGGAGTACCAATGAGTTGAGCGGGGCGGTCGAGGGGGTGGCCGTTCCGGTGTGCTCGGCGTGACCGGGGTCATCGGTGTGTCCGGTGTCCCCGGCGCGGTGGGTGCGTCCGATGGCGTTCTCGGTGTTTTCGGCGTACGCGGCGTTCTTGGCGTTCTTGGTGTCTTCGGGGGAGGACGGCATGAGGCAACTCCTTGACGGGTGGTGGTGGCCCGGGGCGGCGGGGCGGCCCCGTCCGGTCCGGTCGGCCCGGTGGATCGGCCCGGACGCGTGGATCCGGCGGATGTGGTGCTGTCGTGCCCCGTCAGCGGCAGACGGCCAGCGCGTCCAGTGCCACGGCGCCCTGTCCGCGCCCCAGCACCATCAACGGGTTGATGTCCAGCTCGGCGAGGTCGTCCCCGAGTTCGAGCGCCATCCGCTGCACCCGCAGTACGACCTCGACGAGCGCGTCCACGTCCGCAGGCGGTCCGCCGCGCACCCCTTCCAGCAGGGCCCGGCCACGCAGTTCGCCGAGCATCGCCCGCGCCTGGTCCTCGCCGAACGGCGGCACCCGTACCGCAGCGTCGTGCAGCACCTCGACGAGCACACCGCCGAGCCCGACCGTCACGGTCGGCCCGAACAGCTCGTCCTGCGTGACGCCGACCATCATCTCGACGCCCCGTTCCACCATCTGGCAGACCAGGATCCCGTCCAGTTCGACATCCTCGTACCGGGCGATGTCGGTCAGCTCGCGGTACGCGTCGCGCACCTGGCTGGCGGAGGTGAGCCCGACCTTGACGAGACCCAGCTCCGTCTTGTGGGCGAGCCTGGCCCCCGATGCCTTCATGACGACCGGGTAGCCGACCAGGCCCGCTGCCCGGACGGCCGCCGCCGCGCTGGTCACCAGCTGTTCGCGCGGCACCCGGATGCCGTACGCCCGCAACAGCTGTTTCGCCGCGTGCTCGCTCAGTTGGTGACCCGTGCGCAGCAGGCCCTGAGCCTTGCGGTACGAGGGCGAGGGCACGCGCGGCGCGTCGTCGAAGGGGGAGCGGTAGCGGGCGGTGAAGCGGTGGTGGTCCAGATACGCCTTCACGGCGGTGATGCAGTTGCGGAAGGTCCGGAAGGTGGCGACGCGGGACGAGCCGAGCAGCGTCGTGCGGTACGCGTCCTCGGTGCCGACGGGCGAGCCCCACACCACGCACACCAGCTTCTCCGTGGCCTCCGCCGCGTCCACGAGGTCCTGGGCGAGCTTGTCGCTCATCGGCGGGAAGGGGCCGGTGATGGGACAGATCAGCACCCCGACGTCGGGATCGGCGAGGATCGCGTCGATGATCTTCCGGCCGCGCCAGTCGCCGACCGGATGGCCGCCGTTGTCGACCGGGTTCGCCACGTTCAGGTAGCCGGGTATCCACGTGTGCAGTTCGCGCTGCTTCTCCTCGGACAGGGTGGGGAGGGACAGGCCGGCGGCCGTCGCCAGGTCCGAGAAATGTGCCCCGGTCCCGCCGGAGATCGAGTACACGACGACGCCGTCGGCCTGCGGCTTCCGGGCCCGGGCCAGCAGGGCCGAGGTGTCCTGGAGCTCGTCCAGCCCGTCCACCCGGATCACGCCGAACTGCCGCATCGCCGCGTCCACCACCTGGTCGGTGCCGGTCAGTTTGCCGGTGTGCGACGCGGCGGTCCTGGCACCCGTCTCCGTACGTCCCACCTTGACCGCCACCACCGGAACCCCGGCCCGCGCGGCCCGGTCCGCCGCCAGGAGGAAGGAGCGCCCGTCCTTGAGCCCCTCCACATAACAGGCGATGGCCCCGACCTCCGGGAGCCGGGAGAAGTACGAGATGAAGTCGGCGGTCTCCAGATCCGCCTCGTTGCCGGTGGGTGCCCAGTGGGAGAGCCGTACGCCCAGCTCCTGAAGGGTGTGGACGGGGCGCCCCTGATGGCCCGACTGGGTGATCAGGGCGATCGCCGGACCGTCCAGATCGTCGCGGAACCGCTCGAAGGCGTTGAGGTTGGTGTTCGGCCCGAGGAGCCGCAGCCCGGACCGCTCGACCGCCGCGGCCAGCCGTACCTGGGCGGCGGCGCCCTTCTCCCCGGTCTCGGCGAACCCGGAGGCGAAGGCTACGGCGAACTTGACCTTGGCCTGCGCGAGTTCCTCGATCACCGGGAGCGGATCGCCGACCAGCAGCACGGCCAGATCGACCTGCTCCGGCAGGTCCGCGACGGACGGGTGACAGGGAAGCCCGAACACGGAGTCCCGGGTGGGGTGGACCGGGTGCAGCCGGGCGCCGACCCGTTCCGCCCAGGCCATCAGCTGCCGGGTGATGCCCGTGTTGGGGCGTCCCTCGGTGTCGGAGGCGCCGACGACGGCCACGGACTCCGGCCGGAAGAACCGGTCCAGATCCGGCACGGGTGCGTGCAGTGGACGGCCGCTGACGTCGAGATCGCCCTCCGTGGTGGCGGTCGTCCTGCTGTGGACGGCGGCGCGCGGCTCCTCGCCGCAGGCCACCACCCTGGCGCGGAGGTCGGTGGTGAAGGTGCCGTGAGTCGATCCAAGCATCGTTCCGCCCGCTCCTGCTCGAAGTCCGTCGGGGGGTGTGCGTGCCGGGCCACTTCAATAGCTGACACTCTGTCAGGTTACTGAACTGACGGCTCGTCAGGAATGGTTGTGCAGTCAACGGATGAAGTGGATGTGCGGTACGGGCTCTGGTCGGCCGTTCGTGCCGTTTGCGTACTTCTCGTCATTCTGGCCGTTAGCGCCGTTCTCGTCGTTTCGGCGGTTCGCGCCGTTCCCGTGAAGGGCGATGGGGCGCTGACACGTACAACCTCTCATTGATCTTGAACGTCCAACCAACGGGCCGGAGTTCCGGTCGCCGTTTGTCGTCAGTGCCATATCTCTGGGGGTATTCAATGAGACCCGACTCCGCCCGGCGTGCCGTACGCTTCGGAGCCCGCGTCGCCGCCGCTGCCGGACTGCTGACCGTCGGACTCGCGGTTCCCGCGTCCGCCGAGGAGCAGACCGACCAGCTCTGGATCAACGCGCAGTCCGAACAGAAGCTGCCGCTCGGCGGTGGCTCCGAAGACGGGCCGCAGAGCCGTTCGCTGGACATCGGACTCTCGCACGACAACGACAACTTCACCGTCACGGACGGCCGTCTCACGGTCGACATCTCCGGTGTCGCCGGAGTGGCCGAGGTGACCTGGCCGGACAACTGTGCCCCGAGCGGGACGACCGCCGTGTGCAGTGTCCCCGTGGTGCCGACGATCGGTGACGACTACGGCCCGCAGGTCCACCTCACGGTGCGGGCCGCGGCGGGCGCCGCGGCCGGGGCGCACGGGCGGATCACCTACACGGCCGTGGCCACCGGCGGGCTCACCGGCGGCCCCGCCGAGAGCATGGAGGCCCCGCTCGACTCGTTCGACACCACGCTCACCGTCGCCGGAGGGCCGGACCTCTCCCTCGGGGACATCGCCCCGGTGAAGGGCGCCCAGCCGGGCAGCACGCACACCGTCCCGTTCACGGTCACCAACAAGGGCGACGA
The DNA here is from genome assembly GCF_043083325.1 of Streptomyces sp. NPDC014734. NCBI lineage: Bacteria > Bacillati > Actinomycetota > Actinomycetes > Kitasatosporales > Streptomycetaceae > Streptomyces > Streptomyces sp. NPDC014734. The sequence continues at coordinate 138,033 of NZ_JBIBYN010000020.1, forward strand.
GCGTTCCGAGGGCCTCGCCGCCAGGTTCGTCGCGTCGTACGGGCTCGACCTGCTCACCCGGTACCCCGAGTGCACGTACCGGACGATCGGCGACGACGAGTATGCGCCGATGACGGAGGCGACCTGCGCCTTCGACGAGGTGCTCGAACCGGGTGACACCTTCACCCTGCCCGAGCCGTTGCGGGTGACCCTCGCCTCCCACGCTCTCGCCGAGCGGTTCGACATCAGCGTCGACCCGGGCAACGGGGCGGACGACCTCGCCGGCGAGGACAACTACACCATCGCCGGGTTCAACGCGGTGAACACCGCAGACTTCGAGGCGACCGGTGCCCGCGTCACGGGTGGTGCGGGGGAGACCGTCACCGCCGAACTGGGCTTCCGCAACAACGGTCCCGCCTGGCTCGGGAACCTCGGCTCCGGCGACCCCGTCGCGGTCGTCGACTTCACCGTTCCCCAGGGCGTCACCGCCACCGCCGTACCCGACGCCTGCGAGCCGCGCACCCTGAGCGGCAGTTACTACCCGCACCGGACGGGCGCTCCGCGCTATGCCTGCGAACTGCCGTACTGGACCCTGCCGGACACGACGCGCACCTTCCCGTTCCAACTGCGCATCGACCAGGTGGTTCCCGACGCCACCGGTGACGTCGCGCTCAGGCCGGTCTTCGGCGACGCGCCGTTCTCGTTCGACCCGAACCCCGGGAACAACACCGCCCAGGTCGTGGTGAACGCCACGCCGCAGGCGTAACGGGCGGATTCCGCCGAGCGGGGCGCGGCCGGACGCCACCGGCCGCGCCCCGCGTTCGTGCCCGCACGCGGCCCGATTCGTTCCACTGCCGCACCGGCGGGTGCCGGTCCCGCGGATCAGCGGGTGCGCGCCAGCCTTTTGGCGATCTTGCCGGCGTCCAGGGCCAGTTCGCGGAGCATGCCGCTGATCGGGTTGGTGAAGCCGGTGAAGTACAGGCCGGGGGCCTGTTTGGGGGTGCGGCGGCCGTGCACCACCGGGCGTCCCCGTGCGTCCAGTACGCCGAGGTGGCCGACCAGCCCCTCCAGGGATCTGCGGTAGCCGGTCGCCGCGATCACCGCGTCCGGAGTGATCCGTTCGCCGTCGGCAAGCACCACCGTGTCCCCGTCGAACGATTCGACGGCCGCCACGGGCACGACGTGTCCGGCCCGGACCGCGTCGATCAGCCCCACGTCCTGCACCGGAATGGCGCCCTCCCGGACCCGTGAGTACAGGCCGGTGTCCGGGCGCGGGAGCCCGTGGGCGGTGAGGTCGGGCACGGCCAGCCGGGACATCAGGCGTCCGGCCCGGTCGACGAGCCACACCGGCAGCCTGCGCACCAGGATGCCGGTCGCCTGGGCGGGCCAGCCCGCCGTCGAGCGGCGCACGATGTGCGGCACGGTCCGCACCGCGATCCGTACACGCGACGCCCCGCCCTCCACGAGGTCGGCGGCGATCTCCGCGCCCGTGTTGCCGATGCCGACGACCAGGACGTCCCGGCCCGTGTACGGAGTGGGGTCGCGGTAGTCGGCGGCGTGCACGAGATCGCCGGTGAAGGCGTCGCGTCCGGGCCAGTCGGGGACGTGCGGGGTGTGGTTGAAGCCGGTGGCGACGACGACGGCCCGGCCGGTCAGCATCCGGCCCCCGGTCGCGGCGAGTCGCCAACCGGAACCGTCCGGGGCCCGGTCGACGCGGGAGACCTCGACCCCCGTCACCACTTCCAGCTCATGGTGTTCGGCGTACTTCTCCAGATAGCGCACCACGTCGTCCCGGGCCACCCAGCGCCCGAACCGGCGCGGCATGGCGAGCCCCGGCAGCGCGGACCGGCGCCGGGTCGTGTGCAGGTGCAGCCGGTCGTAGTGGCGGCGCCAGGACGCCCCCACCTGCCCGGACTTCTCCAGGACCACGGCCCGGACGCCCTGTTCGCGCAGGGCCGCGGCGGCGGCCAGGCCGCCCGGGCCGCCGCCGATGACGTACACGGGCCGGTGCTCGGTCAGGCCGGTGGGGACCGGGACGGAGCCGTTCGCGGTGCGTGCGCTGTCGGACATGGTTCGGAGCGTAATCGCGCGATCACTTGATGGGTCTCGGTCAAGACCGGAATCGATTGCGAATTGATCACGACCCCTACCCCTTGTGCGCGGAGCCGTCATCGGGTGAACTGACGTACCGTCAGATTCGGTTGGGTGGGCGGTGGGAGGTCTCGTGCAGACGATCTGGCTCGGTGGCGCCGAGTGGCTGGCCGTACTCCGGGTGGGCCTGGGCCTGTGGTGGCTGGAGAGCTGGCGGCACAAGGACAAGAAGGGCTGGTTCGAGCGCGGTACGGGGATCGCGTGGGCCACCGACGTGGCGGGCAAGCACCGGTGGGGGGTCGTGCGTACCGGATTCCGGCGGATCGTCGCCCCGCGCCCCAGGGCGATGGCCTACCTGGTCGTGTACGCCGAACTCGCTCTCGGGCTCGGCCTGGTCGCCGGATTCCTCACCCCCGTCGCGCTGGTCGGCGGGCTCGTCCTCAACCTGCTCTATCTGGTGCTGATGATCCACGACTGGGCCGAGCAGGGGCAGAACGCGATGATGGCGCTCATCTCGCTCGTGGCGCTGTTCGCGATGTCCTGGCAGACCTGGTCCCTCGACCGCGCGATCGGACTCTTCCTGTGACCACCGCCGCCGCACGTTTCGATCTGCCCGAACCCGATGCGTTCACCCGCCCCTACTGGGACGCGGCCGAGCGGGGAGAACTGCTCCTGCGCCGCTGCCGGGCCTGTGGGCGCGCCCACCACTACCCCCGTGAGTTCTGCCCGCACTGCTGGAGCGACGAGGTCGTCTGGGAACGGGCGAGTGGGGAGGCCACGCTGTACACCTGGTCTGTCGTCCACCGCAACGACCTGCCGCCGTTCGGTACCCGTGTCCCGTACACCGCCGCCGTCGTCGACCTCGCCGAGGGGCCCCGGATGATGACGGAGATCGTGGACTGCGCGGAGCCGGATCTGGTGATCGGCATGCCGCTGCGGGTGGCCTTCCGTCGCGAGCCGGGCCAGGAGACCGTTCCGGTCTTCCGGCCCTGAAGGAGGGACCGCGGGGGGCGGTCGGTCGAGGGGCGGGCCGCGGTCGGTCGGCAGAGGGGCTGGCCGCGGGGCCCGGCCGAGGAGCGGCGGGGCGAGGGGAGCGGGGCGAGGGGAGGCGGGGCGAGGGGAGCGGGGCGAGGGGAGGCGGGGCGAGGGGAGGCGGGGCGAGGCTGTGCCTCAGCGATCCGTTTCGGTCTTGCGCAGCTTCCGGCGTTCGAGGAAGTTGGGGTGGCGGACGGTCACGCCCCCCATGCCGCACGATCCGGTCAGCCGGAGTACCGGAGTGCCGGGGATTCTCTCGTCCGTGGTCCTGTTCCTGAAGCCGCCGAGACCGAGGGACAGGTCGTCGGCCTGCACCGTCCAGCCCTGCGGCACGACGATCTTCACACCGGCCATCTCCCCGTACACGTCCAGTTCGATCTCGCGCAGCCGGCACTCGGCGCGGCTGAAGTCGATCCGGACGCCACCGGCACCGGCGTGGGCGCGTATCTGCGGCGGCACCTTCCAGCGTCCCGTTCGGCTCGCGCCGTGCATGCCGCCCTTGAGGACCAGGGGCTCACCCGGGGCCACCACGACGGGAATCAGGTCCTCGGTGAGGGGGGCCAGCTCGGCACAGGTCTTGGCGGACAGGGCGAGTCCGAGCCGGGTGTCCAGTTCGTCGAGGTCGATGCGCCCCTCGGCAGCCGCCTCCCGCAACTGCTCGACCACCGCCTCACGATCGGCATCGGAAGCGCGCAGAGGCTTGGCGGGACGCGAGGGCTCGGCAGTCATGGCAGCGATGATACGGACGGGCGCGGGAACCGGTCCCGGGCCGTCGCGACGGCCCGGGACCGTACGAGGTGCGGCCCGCGGTCCCGGAGCCTGTCGGGTGACCTCTGACCGGGCGAAGGCCACCCGGCAGGCCCTCACAGACCCGGCGCCCCCCACACCGGGAACCACCGCGCCAGGTCCTTCTCCATCCGGAGGTCGTCCCCCAGCACTGCCCTGACCTGCAGCTCAAGCTGGTTGTCGCGCTTCTCCGAGCCTCCGGGTACCGGGGCGAACGGGTAGAACGTGCCGCGCTTGTAGAGGTAGACGAGGGCCAGTGGGCGGCGGTCACGGGGGTCCCGGAAGCCGATCAGCGAGCAGAGCAGCTGCGGCCCGAAGCCGCCGTCCTGGAGCAGCGTGTTGACCGCGTGAAGGTCGTTGACCAGGGATGCCACGTCGTCGGGCGACTGACGGGCGAGCAGCCACGTGTAGCCGTAGGTGTCCTGGCTGAACTCCACCGGGATGCCGCCGCGCTCGGTGTCGGCGTCGAGGAGTTCGCGGACGTCCTGCTGGATGCGGGCGAAGGTGCCGCCCTCGACGCCGGCGAAACAGACCGAGCCGAGCCCGGTGGGCTCGAATCCGGCACCCGCCTGGAGGGTGAGCGCGGCGGACGGGACGGCGAAGAGCTGGTCGAGGTCGGGGCGGACCGGTTTGCTGCGGCCCAGGATGACGTCGAGGAGGCCCATGCGCGTTCCTTCCAGTGGGATTCCCGGGGCGGATTTCTCACGGGCGGGCGAGTTCGGCGGAGATGCGGGCGAGCTGGTCCAGGCGCTTTTCGAGCGTCGGGTGGGAGGAGAGCAGCCGGCTCAGGCTCTCCTTGGAGGAGAACGCGGGAACGAAGTAGAAGGCGTTGTACGGCTCGGCCTTGCGCAGGTCCTCGGTCGGGATGCGGGCCATCTGGCCGCTCACCTTGGTGAGGGCGGAGGCGAGCGCCGAGGGGCGGCCGGTCAGCAGGGCGGCGGCGCGGTCGGCGGAGAGCTCGCGGTAGCGCGAGAGCAGCCGGGTGAGCAGGAAGCTCAGTACGTACACGGCGGCACTGATCAGCGGGATCAGCATGATGGCGATGCCGATGGGGTCGTTGCTCCGGCTGTTGCGGGAGATGCCGCCCCACAGGGCGACGCGGGTGATGATGCCGGCCAGTACGCCGAGGAACGAGGCGATCGTCATGACCGCCACATCGCGATGGGCGACGTGTGACATCTCGTGCGCCAGCACACCCTCCAGTTCCGGGGGATCCAGTCTGCGCAGGAGTCCGGTGGTGGCGCAGACCAGGGCGGTCTTCTCGCTGCGGCCGGTCGCGAAGGCGTTCGGCACGTCGCTCTGGGCGATGGCCACGCGGGGCTTCGGCATGTCGGCCAGGGCGCAGATCCGGTCGATGGCGCCGTGCAACTCGGGCGCCTCCTGGGGAGTGACTTCGCGGGCCCCCATGCTGAACGCCGCGATCCGGTCACTGAACCAGAACTGCGCGATGAACATGCCACCGACGAGAATCAGAATGATCGGCCAGGCGCCGCGCAGCACGGCGAGCAGCACGCCGACCAGCACCACGTACAGCAGACCGATCAGGAACATGGTGCCGACCATGCGCGTGGTCAGGCCGCTGTCCGGGGCATAACGGGAACGGGTCCGGCTCATCGTCGCCTCCAGTCGCCCTATCGCCTTCCATATTGCCCCTTTCGCCCTGAAAACGCCGATAGGGCTGAATGGGGAGGGAGGGGAGGGCGGAAGGGGCGGGGACGGTGGGGGAGGAGCGTTCGGCGTGCTCGTTCGGCGTGCGCGTTCGGTCCGGCAGCGGGAGAGTGGCCGACGGAGGGAGAGTGGCCGACGGGAGGGAGAATGGGACGAGGGGGTCCGAAGGTTGCCGGAGGATATTTGGCCGAACATCACCTGGACCATTTAGGTGCCTGAGGCATCTAGTGGGCAGAGATCGGTAGGACTCCTTCCTTGCTTGCGAGGCCCGCCATGGCAGACGCCGAGACCATTCCATTTCCGCAGAACCGCACCTGCCCCTACCACCCCCCGACGGGATACCTGGACGCGCGCCGCGCAGCGCAGCAGCCGGTGGTGCCCGCCCGGCTCTTCGACGGACGCAGGGTCTGGCTGGTGACGGGGCTCGCCGAGGCGCGTTCGCTCCTGGTGGACCCCAGACTGTCGTCCGACCGCGAGAATCCCGCGTTCCCGTTCTTCGTCGAGCGGCTGGCCAGGTCGAGCGTGCGGCGCGTCGAACTGCTCGGCGTGGACGATCCGGAGCACAACACCCAGCGCCGGATGCTGATCCCGAGCTTCACCGTCAAGCGGACGGCGGCCCTTCGGCCGCAGATCCAGCAGACCGTGGACGGGCTCCTCGACCGGATGATCGAGCAGGGGCCTCCGGCCGAGCTGGTCGGCTCCTTCGCGCTGCCGGTGCCCTCCATGGTCATCTGCGCTCTTCTCGGGGTGCCCTACGCCGACCACGACTTCTTCGAGGGGCAGTCGCGCAAGCTGCTCCGGGGCCCCACGACCACCGATGTCGAGGATGCGCGGGAGGCTCTCGACGCCTACTTCCTCGAACTGATCGAGCAGAAGCGCGCCACCCCCGGTGAGGGGCTGCTCGACGAGTTGATCGCCGGGCAGCTGGAGACCGGGGCCGTGGACCGCGACCAGCTCGTGCGGCTCGCCGAGATCCTGCTCGTCGCCGGGCACGAGACGACGGCGAACATGATCTCGCTCGGCACGTTCACGCTGCTCCAGTACCCCGACCAGCTCGCCCGGATGAGGGAGTCGGAGGACCTGATGCCCTCCGCGGTCGAGGAACTGCTGCGTTTCCTCTCCATCGCGGACGGAATCTCGCGGGTGGCGGTTCAGGACATCGAAGTGGGCGGGGTGACCATTCGGGCGGGGGACGGGGTCGTCCTGTCCACGTCGGCGAGCAACCGCGACGACGCCGTCTACACCGCACCGGACGAACTGGACCTCGGCCGGAACGCGCGCAGCCACGTCGCCTTCGGATTCGGGATCCACCAGTGCCTGGGGCAGAACCTGGCACGGGCCGAGATGGAGATCGCGCTGCGCACCCTGTGCCGACGGCTTCCGGAGCTGCGGCTGGCGGTGCCCGCCGACGAGGTGCCGTTCAAACCGGGCGACACCATTCAGGGGCTGCTGGAACTGCCCGTCACCTGGTGAACGGGCCCGGATCGGAAAGGTCTGCCGAGATGCGGATCAGTATCGACATCGACAAGAACCGGTGCATCGGTGCCGGCCAGTGCGCACTCACCGCGCCGAAGGTGTTCACCCAGGACGACGACGGGTTCAGCGAGCTGCTGCCCGACTACGAGGCCGCCGCCGACGGGCCCACGGTGAAGGAGGCCGCCCGCGTCTGCCCGGTCCAGGCGATCACCGTCACCTGACCGCGGCCGGCCGCCCGACCGTCCGGTCGCCTGACCGCGGCCGGTGGCCCGTTCGGGTCCGGTGGTCCGTCCGGGGCCGGGCGTTCGTCCCGGTCCGGGCGGACCCCGGTCATCCGGTCGGACCCACGCACCCGGCCCGCATCCGGGCCCGGTTCAGGGTTTCCGCGACCGGGCCGGATGCGCGGGCCCTCACGGCCGCGGCCGGAACCGCGGCCGGGGCCGCACGTCCGGTCAGGGCCAGAGCAGTTCCCGTCCCCAGGAACCGGCTCGTCCGGTGTACCGCAGCCGTACGTGCCGACGCCCCGCGTCCCCCTGGAAGAACTCGACCTCCCGCGGCTCGACCACGTACCGCGTCCAGCTCGGGACGTCCGCCTGCGGCTCCGCCCGTGCCCGCTCCCAGGCCGTCTCCGAGGCGCGCCCCAGTTCCTCGTAGGAGTCGAGCACCTCGCTCTGCCGTCCGACCAGCGCCGAGGCCAGTGCCCCGGTCGAGCGGGCGTGCAGGTCGGCCCGGCTCTCGGCGGCGGAGCAGACGAGGACCGGCCCCCGCATACGCACCTGCCGTCCCTGGGCCGGCCAGTAGAAACCGAGCGCGGCATGCGGGTGCGCGGCGAGCTGGCAGCCCTTCGCGCTGGTGCGGTGCGTGGCGAAGTGCCAGCCACGGGTGTCCGCGTCGTGGAGCATCACCGTCCGCACGTCGGGGCGGCCGTCGGCGTCGACGGTGGCCAGTGACATGGTGTGCGGCTCGGTCTGCCCGGCGGCCACGGCCTCGGCGAACCAGGCGTGGAAGAGGGGGAGCGGGGCGTCGGGGGCGGTGGCCGGGTCGAAGGCGGGCAGGTCGATGTCCCAGACCCGCCGGGTGTGAAGCAGGTCCAGGAAGTTCTGCCGCGTGCCCGTCTCCGCCGGGGCGACCGCGCCATCGGGCATGCCGGGGGGCGTCTTCGCGTCACTCATGCCTCCATTGCAGCGCATCGCCGTGCGGGGGACGCCCGGGGACCGGAACCGGCCTGCGTGCCAGGACGTGGCCGCCCGGCCGGAGGCCGGCCGACGGGCTCTCAGCCCCGCCCCAGCACCACCGTCCCCGACGAACAGAACCAGCCGCCCGTCCCCGATGCCACCGCCAGCTCCGGCAGCCCGCCGCCCGGCCTGCGCACCTGGCGCGCACCGGCCTCACCGCGCAACTGCCGTACCGCCTCCACCAGCAGGAACAGTCCGCGCATTCCGGGGTGGCAGGCGGACAGCCCGCCGCCGTCCGTGTTGACCGGAAGCTCGCCCCCCAGCCCGGTCCGGCCCTTCTCCACGAAGGCGCCGCCCTCGCCCTTCGCGCAGAAGCCCAGGTCCTCCAGGGTCACCAGCGTCATGTACGTGAACGCGTCGTAGATCTCGGCGAGGTCGATGTCCGAGGGCCGCACCCCGGCCCGCTCGAACGCCAGCCGGCCCGAGACCGCGGCCGGGGAAACCGTGAAGTCGTCCCATTCGGACATGCTGGAGTGCGAGACGTGTTCGCCGGTGCCGAGCACCCACACCGGCGCCTTCGCCGTGTCCGGTACGCGGTCCTCGGCGGCCAGCAGCACCGCACAGCCGCCGTCGCTGCGGATGCAGCAGTGCAGTTTGGTGAACGGATCCGCGATCATCGGTCCCGAGAGCACGTCGTCCGCGGTGATCGGGTCACGGAACATCGCGTCCGGGTTGGCCGCGGCGTTCGCCCTGGCCCGGACCGCGATCTCGGCGAGCTGCTCCAGCGTCGTCCCGTACTCGTGCATGTGGCGACGGGCCGCCATCGCGTACTTGGAGATCAGGGAGTGCCCGTACGGCACCTCGAACTGGAGCGGTCCGCGCGCCCCGAAGGAGAGATTGGACGTCCGGCGGCCCGCCCGGATGTCCGCACGGGCCGTCGACCCGTACACCAGCAGTACGGCATCGGCGTGACCGGCCGCGATGGCGTCCGCCGCGTGGGCCGCCATCACCTCCCAGGTCGAGCCGCCGACCGCGGTGGAGTCCATCCAGGTCGGTTTCAGCCCCAGGTACTCGGCGATCTCGACCGGGGCGAGCGTGCCGAGCCCGGCCGAGGCGAAACCGTTGACGACGGACCGGTCGAGGCCCGAATCGGCGAGTGCCCGGCGGGCGGCCTGGGCGTGCAGCGCGTACGGCGTGGAGTCGTCGACGCGTCCGCAGTCGGCGAGGGATATGCCGACGACAGCGACCTTGCGGTGGGAAGAGGGCATGAATCTGACGGTACATCAGATTCATGCCGGGCGGGCCGTCGGCGGGCTCGGGGGTGGGTCGCCGGGTGGGTCGCCGGGTGGGTCGCCGGCGGGCTCGGGGCGGGTCGTCGGGCGGGCTGCCGGGTGGGCCGCCGGGGTGTGCGCGGCCCTGGGCATCTCGTCGGCCACCCCCTAACATGACGGACCGTCAGATCAGTGGCCGCAGGCCCCTGAGCGGAAGGAGCCCGATGATGGACGCCGCCTTCACCCCGGAGCAGGACGAGATCCGCCGCACCGTGCGCGAACTGCTCACCGAGCACGCCGGATCCGACGACGTCCGGAGCGCCGTGGGGACCGCCGACGGATACGACACGGCCCTGTGGCACCGGCTCGCCCGGGACCTCGGGCTGCCCGGACTCGCCCTCCCGGAGGAGTACGGGGGCGTCGGCTGCGGCCTCACCGAGCTTGCCGTCGCCTGTGAGGAGACCGGACGCGCGCTGCTGCCGTCACCGCTGATCGCCACCGCCGCCCTTGCCGCCCCCCTGATCTCCGCACTCGGCACCGACGCACAGCGCGGCGCGCTGCTGTCGCGCATCGCCTCCGGGGGCCTGACCGCGACCCTGGCCGTTCCCGGCGCCTCGCTCTCCACCGCGCTCGGCCTCACCGCCGACCCCGCCGACGGTGCCTGGGCGGGGGGCGGCCGGGCGGGTGGCATACAGGCCCGGCCCGATGCCGACGGGACGGGCTGGCGGCTGTACGGGGAGGCCGTTCAGGTCCTCGACGGGCACAGCGCGGAACTCCTTCTGGTCGCCGCCCACGCCGGCGGCTTCCCGCGCAGCCGTACGCTCCTCTTCCTGGTCCGCCCGGACACGGCGTCCGGCCTCGTGCGCGCCCGCCGTACCTCCCTGGACGAGACCCGCCCGCTGGCCCGTGTCGAACTGCGCGACACCGGGGCCGAACTCCTCGGCGCGGACGCGGGCGCGGACGTGACCGGCGCACTCGCCTCGGCGGGCCCCCAGGTCGCCGCGCTGCTCGCGGCGGAGGCGGTGGGGGCGGCGGCGAGCGCGCTGGAACGGACCGTCCGGTACGTCGGGACGCGGGAGCAGTTCGGCCGGGCGATCGGCTCCTTCCAGGCGGTGAAGCACCGTCTCGCGGATCTGTACGTACGGGTGCAGGCGGCCCGCTCCGCCGCCCACTACGCGACCCTGGACCCGGCCGTCGCCGGGGGGCTCGCCCTCGCCCAGGCCCTGGAGGCGCTGCGGATCACCGCCGCCGAGGCCGTCCAGCTGCACGGTGGGATCGGCTTCACCTGGGAGCACGAGGCGCACCTGTACTTCAAACGGGCCGCCGCCGGTGAACTCCTCTTCGGGCCGGTCCACCGGCTCCGCGACCGTGCCGCCCGGCTGGCCGGGCTCTTCGCGCCACCGGAGGGCCCCGGTTCGCAGGGGAGCCCGTCGCCCCGGGCCCGGCGGCAGGCTCCGGGCCCGGCCTCGGCCGGACGGGTGGCCGTCTGATGGCGCCCGGACGCCGACTCGTCGAGAAGGTCTCCGCCACCCGTGCCTTCGCGAGGGTGGCCCCGCACGTCGTCCCCGTCATGGACCGGACGGTGCACCGGATCACGCGCGGCAGGGTACTGCTCAGCGCCCGGATGCTGCCGGGGCTGATCCTCACGGTGCCGGGTGCGAGGAGCGGGCGGCCCAGGACCACTCCGCTGGCCTGTATGCCGGAGGACGGTGCGGGGCGGAGCTGGATCCTGGTCGGCAGCAACTTCGGCCGCCCGGGGCATCCGGCCTGGACCGCGAACCTGCTGGCGGGCCCCGACAGGGCCGTCGTCAACTGGAACGGCAGGGACATTCCGGTGCGCGCCACCCTGCTGAAGGGCGCGGAACGCGAGGAGGTGTGGCGGGCGGCACTGAAATTCTGGCCCCCGTACGCCTCCTATCAGGCGCGGGTCGAGCGGGAGATCCGGCTCTTCCGGTTGGAACGTCTGGAACGGCCGGACGGGATCAAGGGCTGACCGGGGCCGACGGGCCCCGTCCGGAACGGGACGGGCGGGCCGCGAGCGGCAGGAGCGCCGCGAGGATGTGGCGAAGGCGTGGCGGGGAGGGCCGGAAGGGTCCGGGTGCGGGGGCGGGGGGGCCCCCCCCGGGGGGGGGCGCGCCCGGCCGGCGAGGCGGGGGGGGGGGGGGGGCCGCGGGGGGGGGTGGGGGGGGGGGGGGGGGGTGGGGGGGGGGGGGGGGGGGGGGGGGGGGTGTGTGGGGGGGGGGGGGGGGGGGGGGGGGGGGGGGGGGGGGGGGGCGCGCGGGGGGCCCCCCCCGGGGGGGGCCCCCCGGCGCCGAGACAGGACCTGGGGCGCCCGGGAGGACCGGACGGTGCCCAGTGGAGAGTGAGGGAAACCCGGTGCCGGTGCTACCTCGTCGGTTTCTTGCCGGTGATGCCCAGATGCACCAACAGGGCCAGATTCGGCTTGAGTTCCGCCTGCTTCACGCCCCAGGTGGTGAAGCCCTTCTGGTGGGAGGCGACGGCGGCCAGCATGGCGACCAACGAGCCCGCCATCGCGGCGGCGCTGACGTCCTTGTCGACCTTGCCACGCGCCTGGAGTTCCTTCACCGAGTCCGTGAGGGAGTTGGTGACCGAGTTCAGGATCTTCATGCGGATCTTGTAGAAGCGTTTGTCGCCCTCGGCCGCGCCGAGGTCGACCACCCGCAGGATCGCGTCATGATGCCGCCAGAAGTCGAGGAATCCCTCGACGAGTTCTTCGGCGGTCTGCCAGCCGGCCTTGCCGACCCAGGAACGGCCGGCGACCAGTTCGGTCAATCCGGCGCCCTCTTTGGCCATCTCCTCGGCGATTTCGAGGACCGCGCCCTCGACGTCGGGAAAGTATTGGTAGAAGGTCGCGGGTGAAGTCCCCGCCCTACGGGCGACGTCGATGACTTTGACGTCCCGGTACGGCGAGGAACTGAGCATCTCGCTGAGGCAGTCGAGCAGCTTCTGCCGCGTCGCCTGTCCGCGTCGGCCGGCTACGCGGCCGTCGACGGTGCGTACTTGTCCTGTCATGCCGTCAGCTTACCGAGGGGTGATCCGAGCGCGATTCGGCCGACTGCAAATGGGGCGCACCGCAGACCGGACGGGAGAGTGGCCGGATATCGACGCACCAGTCACGCGAAGGCGCGCGGCGCCCCGGGGCCTACGGAGAGATAAGTCTTATCAACAGCCTGTGGATAACTTCCGTGGATAACTTTCCGTGAGGGTGTGGGTATGGGGCCGAAGTGTCGAAGATGCGTTCGAATGCAGCGTTCCGGGTGCGATCGGGGCGCGATATGCCCCACTCCCGGCTACCTTGGCCTCGTGTGACGAATGTCACCGGCCGGGGTCATGGTGCACCGGAGGAGCGAACGGGACGGGCAGCGGGAGACCGCGGGCGTCCCCGCGCACGACTGTTGACGGAAGGATCCGGTCCCATGGCCGCATTCGCGCGATCCGCGCCGTGCTGGGTGGATGTGCAACTGCCCGACCGTGAAGCCGGTAAGCGCTTCTACGGCGAGCTGTTCGGGTGGACCTTCCGGGACGGCGAGGGCCCGTACTCCGACGCGCTGAGCGGCGGGAAGCTGGTCGCCGCCCTCGCCGCCAAGCGGGACGGCCGAATGCCCACCGCCTGGGGCGTCTACTTCGCCACCGACGACATCGTCGCGACCGTCACCCGGATCAGGGAGGCGGACGGCACGGTGATCACCGACCCCGTGCCGGCCGGCCGGCACGGGGTCGTCGCGCAGGCGGCCGACCCCGGCGGTGCCGTGTTCGGGCTCTGGCAGGCGGGTGACCGCGAAGGCTTCCAGAAGCAGAACGAACCCGTCTCGTTCTGCTGGACCGAGGTCTACACCCGGCAGAAGGACCGCGTCGACGCCTTCTACGAGGAGGTCTTCGGTTTCCGGGGCACCGACCTCGCCGCCTCGGGCACGGAAGGGCCGGAAACGGCGGCCGGGTCCGGCCCGGGCGGGCCGGGAGCGGGAGGGGCGGGGGGCGGCGAGTCCGGTCCGGATTTCCGCATGTGGTCCCCGGCGGGCACCGAACCGGGGCCCGACACCGCGATCGGCGGGCGCGCCGTGCTCACCGACGCCTTTCCCGCGGAGATGCCCAGCCACTTCCTGAGCTACTTCGCCGTCGAGGACTGCAACGCCACCGCCGGGCATGCCGTGCGTCTCGGCGGACGCATCACCGCACCGCCCTTCGACATCCCGCACGGGCGGACGGCGGTGCTCCAGGACGATCAGGGTGCCGTGTTCGCCGTACTTCAGCCCCCTGTGTCCGGGAAGCGGCAGGAGTGACCTGTGACACCCCGGTCCGCCCCCGGGTTCGCAACCGGGGGCCCAGCCAGGAACAATCGGGGTGCGCACCGCCGGGTGGTGCCCAGTGGTGAGACGCCGCACAAGGCGGGTTTTCGCGGGCTTCGGTTCCTGAGGTCCGTACGGGGAGGTGGCAGGGCAAGTGGTGGAGCAGCTGACGCAGCACGACCCGAGGCGGATCGGCCCGTTCGAGGTGCTGGGACGGCTCGGGGCCGGCGGCATGGGGCTGGTCTATCTCGCCCGCTCGGCATCGGGCCGGCGAGTGGCGATCAAGACGGTGCGCACGGAGCTCGCCGAGGACCAGCTGTTCCGGGTCCGCTTCACCCGTGAGGTGGAGGCCGCCCGGGCCGTCAGCGGCTTCTACACGGCCGCGGTGGTCGACGCCGACCCGCGGGCCGCCGTGCCGTGGCTGGCCACCGCCTACGTCCCCGCGCCCTCGCTGGAAGAGATAGTGAACGAGTGCGGGCCCATGCCGGTGCAGGCGGTGCGCTGGCTGGCCGCCGGGATCGCCGAGGCGCTCCAGTCGATCCACGGCGCCGGGCTCGTCCACCGGGACATGAAGCCGTCGAACGTGCTCGTCGTCGAGGACGGCCCCCGGGTGATCGACTTCGGGATCGCCTCCGGGGTCTCCAACACCCGGCTGACCATGACGAACGTCGCCGTCGGCACGCCCGCGTACATGTCGCCCGAGCAGGCCCGGGACTCGCGCAGCGTCACCGGCGCCAGCGACGTCTTCTCGCTCGGCTCGACGCTGGTCTTCGCCGCCACCGGCCACGCCCCGTTCCACGGCGGCAACCCGGTGGAGACGGTCTTCATGCTGCTGCGCGAGGGCCCGGACCTGGAGGGGCTGCCCGACGAGCTGCGGCCACTGATCGAGTCCTGCATGCAGATGGACGCCTCGCTGCGGCCCACCCCCGCGGACCTCCAGGCCCAGCTCGCCCCGCACCTGTTCGCCTCCGGTGGCGACGACAGCGGTACCGCCTCGGCCTGGCTGCCGTCCTCCGCCACCGCGATGATCGAGCAGCGCCGGGGCGGCCGCAAGTCCGTCCCGCCCGCGCCGGCTCCGGTGCCCCCGCCGCCCCAGCAGCCGCCGGCCGTCGACCCGCACCGGCAGCCCGACGCGGGCGGCCCGGTGCGGCTGCCCGGCGCGAAGGTACCGATCGGTCCCGGGCCGCGCGCCCAGGACGTCCGGTCCGCCGCCACGGCCGCCCCGGACGCCGGACCCGCGACCGGATGGGTGCGCCCGCCCATGGGGATGAACGCCGCGCCCGCCGGGGCCAACGGCGCCCCGCACGCACCCCTCCCCGCGCCCACGCACACCCCCGAGGCGCCGCCCCCGGACCGCTGGCGGCCCTGGCGGTTCCGGATGTCCAACGATGTCTGGGGCACCCCCGTCGTCGCCGGGGGCCTCCTCTACGTCACCTCGTTCGAGGTGCACGCCCTGGACATCGGCAACGGGCGGCGTCAGTTCAAGACCCGGGACGTGGCCTGGGTGATGGCCGTCGACGACGGACGCATCCACGCCTCCGACGGGCCGTCGCTGTACGCCCTGGACGCCACGACCGGCGCCGAGCGATGGCGGCTGCAGACCGATGCCTGGGTGTACTCCCTCAGGGCGGACCGCGGCACGGTCGTCACCGGCACCCGCGGCGGCGGCGTCCAGGCGTGGGAGGCGTCCACCGGCGAGAAGCTGTGGGAGGCCGGCGGCATACAGACAGATTTCGAGACGCAGGACGCCGGACCCGCGATCCACGACGGCACGGTCTTCCTCTGGCAGGACGCCCGGCTGCGCGCCGTCGACGCCCGTACCGGCATCGAGCGCTGGTCGTACCCCATCGGTGACGCGGCCTCCTGCGGCGGCGTGCCGGTCCGGCTGACCACGGCCCCGGACGGCTTCGTGTACATCAGCGCGGGGGCCCGGGTGCTGGCCGTCGACCTCGTGTCCGGTCACGTCCGCTGGCACTTCGAGTCGCCCGCGGTGTTCCTCTCCCCGCCCGCGTTCGCGCCCGGCCCCGCCGTCGCCGGCGGCGGGGTGTACCTCGCCGACTATCTCGGCACGGTGTACGCGCTCGACGCCTCCACCGGCAAGGACCGCTGGCGGATCGCCACGGAGTCCCGGCAGTCGACCGAACCGGCCCTGGTGACGGCGGGCAACGTGCACGTCGGCAGTGGCAGCGCGCTGTACACGCTCGACGCGGTCACCGGCACCCCGAAGTGGCGGTTCGCGGCGGGCGGCGAGGTGGTGGGCGCCCCGGTGGTCGCCGACGGCCGGGTCCACTTCGGCTCCGCCGACCACGTTCTGTACACCCTGGACGCGGCGGGCGGCCAGCTCCGCTGGAAGCTCGCGACGGGAGGCGAGATCACGGGCTCCCCGGTGGCGCAGGGCGGCGTCGTGTACGCGTGCAGCAAGGACCGTTGTGTGTACGCGCTGGACGCGCTGAAGGGCACGGGCACGGGCACGGGCAACCGGGCAAGGGCGTAGACAGTGTCCGGCGCCCCGGGCCCCTGCGTCAGGGGCGCGGCGGCCGATGCGTGTCCGGGCCCCCGCCGGGTTCCCCGCCCGGGCCGTCGTCCGGTCCCGTGTACGGGTCCGGTTCGGGCTCCGGCAAGGTGCTCGTCTGGACGGACGGCCCCGGCTCCTGCGTCGGCGGCCAGGTGTCCGGGTGCTCCGAGCCCGGCGCCGCGTACGGCCGGTCCTGTCCCTCGTGCGCGGGGTGCAGTTCATCGTGCGCGGGGTGCCGTCCTCTGCCGCGCCACCCTCCGCCGCGCCGCCCCGACATCAGGGCCGCGCCCAGAAGGATCAGTATCCCGCCCGCTGCGGCGCTCGCCACTCCCCACCGCAGCCCCGAACCGTCGCTCGCGATCGCCAGGCTGCCTGTTTCCTGCCCCTGGCGCACCATCCACAGCACGGTGAACCCGAGCACCACCACCCCCGCGACCGTCACCAGCGAGCGCGAGCGCAGCACCACCCCGATCACCGTCAGCACGGCCGTCAGGAGGAAGAGCAGGAAGATCGAGCCCATCAGGTCCGGCCGTCCGGCCGTGATGCCGGTGAACGGGTCGGCGATGCGATAGTCGCGTCCGAGGCGGCCGTCGTACCAGTCACGGAAGGGGCTCAGCACGGCGGCCGCCGCTCCGACGAGGGCGAGGACCGACCCGAGGACGTTGCGGATCATCGTCGGCCTCCTGCGTGCGCGCGGACCGGTGTCACGGAGGGGTGCCATGGTTCGGCACCGTCCCCGGCACCGACGCTACGCCCGCCCTCCGGCCCTCGCCACCGTGCGCTACCGTGACGCGGTCGTTCGAGGAACAACGGAAACAAGGCACGCGACAACACGCGATACGCGATACACAAACGCAGCGGAAACGCGCAAACGGAAACGTGCGACGGACGGCGCCCCATGGACAGCGCCACGGCGCGCGACGGACACGAGCACGAGGACAACAACACAAGGGGGGCTGCATCGATGATGTGGCGACACGTGAAACTCTCCGCGGTGCTGGTCGTGGTGGTGCTCGCACTCACCGGCTTCTCCAGCTCCGGCCACGGAAGCCGCAGCGGCAAGAGCAAGAGCAGGAGCGGGGGATCGAGCGGCAGCAGTGGCGGCGGTTGCTCCAACTCCAAGAAGAGCAACGGCGGTTACCACAGCAGCGTCCGCGACAACGACTACGGATCGTCGAGCGGTTCCTCGGACGGTGACGGCTACGGAACGGACCCGACGCCCGCCGCGTCCGACGGGCCCACCGCGTACGTGTTCCGGTGCGCCCGGCCCGGCAAGGGCAAGCGCAAGGCCGTCACCGCCGCCGCCGTCAGGCTCACCGCGAACGCCCTCGGCTCGCGCACCTACGAGGTCGACGTGACCTTCCTCGACGCCCGCGGCAACACCGTCGACACCGGTGAGGCGGAGGTGCGGGCCCAGGGCGGCGAGACCAGGACCGTCTCCGTGCGGATGGAACACCCGCGCAAGGTCTCCCAGGTGAAGAACTGCCGGGTCGAGGCGGAAGCCAGCCACTGACCCGGGCGGGGGTGCCACTATGCCGTTCGTCAATCCCGCGCTGTCGGTTGGGGGTGTCGGTCCGGTTCATGCGGCGGGGGTGACGGTGGGGGTTCGGGGCTCGTAGAAGGTTCCGTCGCGGAGCATGGCGAACATGAGACGGTCGAGGAGCACGTCGCCAGGCCGCCCTGCCGGCCTCAGCGCATCAGCATCGATCACGGCATCCGCGCCCGCTACCTCGCGGCCGCGGCTGGCGCCTTCGCTTCCTCGCGGTCCGAATGATCCGAGTGGTCTGCATACGTCGGGGTACGGCCGAAGTGGCGGCGCTGTCGGCGAATTCCCAGGTCTACGCAATTTATGCCGACGCGAAGGGCCATTCAGGTCGGGACAGTGTTCCCATGAAACGACGCACAGTGCTCAGGGCCCTCGGGTACGGAGTCGGGGGTTCGGTCGTCCTCGCCGGTGGCGGTTTCGGCGTCTACTACTACGCGGCGAAGGTGGACACGGTCGGCAAGGTTTCCTTCGACAAGGCCCTGTCGATCCCGCCGCTGGCGGAGTCGACGACCAACGCTTCGGGTGCCCGGGTCTTCACGCTCGGCATCCAGGCGGGCGAGACCCGGTTCAAGGCCGGGCAGGCCACCCGCACCTGGGGCGTGAACGGTACGTACCTCGGTCCGACGATTCGTGCGCGGCGCGGCGAACGGGTCGAGTTCGCGGTGAGCAACGGACTGGACCAGGACACCTCGCTCCACTGGCACGGGATGCACCTGCCCGCGGCCATGGACGGCGGACCGCATCAGGTCGTCACGGCCGGAGCGACCTGGCGGCCGCGGTGGACGATCGACCAGTCCGCCGCGACGCTCTGGTACCACCCGCACGTACACGGCTCGACCGCCGATCACATGTACCGGGGCCTCGGTGGGCTGTTCATCGTCGATGCCGAGGACACCGAGGTGTCGCAACTGCCGTCCCAGTACGGCGTCGACGACATCCCGATGATCGTTCAGGACCGGGCGTTCGACGGGGACAACCAGTTCGAGAAGCGGGTGCCGTTGATCGGCGGCGCGCTGGGCGTGATAGGCGACGAGATACTTGTCAACGGCACGATCGGCCCGTATGTCGACGTCACGACCAGGCTCGTACGGCTGCGGCTGCTCAATGGCTCCAACGCCCGCCTGTACAACCTCGGTTTCTCCGACGACCGGACGTTCACGCTCGTCGCCACCGACGGCGGCCTGCTCGCCAGGCCGTGGAACACCGAGCGCCTGTACCTCTCGCCCGGGGAACGCGTCGAGATCGTGGTCGCCTTCAAACCGGAAGACCGGGTCGAACTGCGCTCCTACCCGTCCGAGTACGGCGGCACCCTGGGACGGATCAACGGCTTCGACGACCAGCTCGACATCTGCCAGTTCCGGGCCGCGGCCACCCTGTCCGACAGCGCCGACATCCCTTCCACGCTCGGTGTCGCGCCGGACCTGGCCGGCGAGAAGGCCGCACAGGAACGCTCCTTCGTACTTGAGTCGGACAAGATCAACGGACAGTCAATGGCGATGGACCGCATCGACTTCGGGGCCCGCGTGGACACGGTCGAGGTGTGGGACGTGGTCAACGACAACGGCTTCATGCACAACTTCCACGTCCACGACGTGCAGTTCCAAGTGCTGACGGTCGGTGGCGAGAAGCCGGAACCACACCTGCGAGGCTGGAAGGACACCATCCTGCTGCCACCGGGAAAGCACTTCCGGCTGGCGTTGCGCTTTCGCGACCACACCGATCCGAACATGCCGTACATGTACCACTGCCACCTCTTGCAGCACGAGGACAACGGAATGATGGGCCAGTTCGTGGTTCTGGACGACGGCGAGAAGGTCGGCGTGGTGCCGCAGCAGTCGCACCATCATTCCTGAAGTCGGCCACCACACGCCGGAGGCGCAATCACTGAGGGCGACCGGCTGAGCGACCCCTGGACCGGCCCGATGACTTGATGCGCTGTAACCTCAAGTCTGTGCAGACGTCGGCTCCCACTCCCGGTCCGCTGCTCGGCAGGAAGTACGAGACGCGGCGCCTTCGTGAGCTGATCGACATGGCGCGGGCAGGCCGGGGCGGCGTCCTGGTCCTGCGTGGTGAGGCGGGGATCGGCAAAAGCGCGCTGCTGGCGCACGCGGAAGGGATGGCGTCCGGATTCCGCGTGTTGCGCACGGGTGGGTCCGAGCTGGAGGCGGAGCTGCCCTTCGCCGCGCTGCACCAGCTCTGCCTTCCGGTGCTGGGCCACCTGCCCGAGCTGCCCACCGAGCACCGCCGGGCGCTCCGGAGCGCTTTCGACCTGGCATCCGGGAGGCCGGACGTGTTCCGGGTCGCTCTGGCGGCCCTGGGCCTGCTGACGGCAGCGGGCCAGGAGCAGCCGGTACTCTGCGTGGTCGACGATGCGCACTGGCTCGATGCGGCCTCGTCGAAGGCGCTGGCGTTCCTCGCCCGGCGTGTCTCCGCTGAATCCGTCGCCATGGTGCTCGCTGCCCGGCTGCCGTACGAGGCGGGCGAGCTGGACGGCCTGCCGGGTCTGAGCGTCGCCGGGCTGAGCGACACCGACGCACGAGCACTGCTCAGCGCGCAGAACCACGAGACACTCGACGCACAGGTGCGTGACCGGCTCGTGGCCGAGGCGCGGGGAAACCCACTGGCCCTGCTCGCCCTGCCCAGAGCCGGCGGGTTCGCCCCGCCGCGACCCGCCTCGGTGCCGACCCGGGTCGGACACGAATTCCGGGCCATCTTCTCCCGTCTGCCTGTGCAGGCGAGGCTCCTGCTCACGATCGCCGGGGCCGACCCGACCGGCGACCCCGGACTGCTCTGGCCCGCCGCGCGTGGTCTGGACATCGACCTGCCGACCGCCGGTGCGGCCGCCACCGCGACCGGACTTGTCGAGTTCGGCACCCGCGTGCGCTTCTACCACCCCCTGGCGCGCGCTGCGGCATACGAGGCCGCCGCGACGGAGGAGCGGCTGCTGGCCCATCGAGTGCTCGCCGACGCCACCGACCCGGTCGCCGACCCCGACCGGCGTGCATGGCATCGCGCCCAGGCCACCGCCGTCCCCGACGAGGATGTCGCCGCGGAGCTGGAGCGCTCGGCGGCCCGGGCCCAGGCACGTGGTGGCGCGGTGGCCACGGCGGCCTTCCTCGAACGCGCGGCGGAGCTGTCGCTCGACACCGCACAGCGGATCGAACGGACCCTCGCGGCCACGCGCGCTCACCTCGACGCGGGCACGATCAACAAGGCGGTGGCACTGCTCGGTACTGCCGACAGCTCGAATCTTGACGAGTTCCAGCAGGCGGAGACCGATCTGCTGCGGGGCAGGATCGCCCTGGCACGGGTCGACGACAGCGAGGGGCTGACGTGGATGCTGCGGGCCGCGCGGCGGCTTGCGCCCCTGGCCCCCGGGCGCTCCCGGGAGAGCTACCTGGAAGCACTCGAAACGAGTCTGCTCGTCGGACGCTCGAACGGGGTGACGGACGCGGTCCTCGCCGAGGCGAAGTCCGCTCCGCCGCATCCACCAGACATCCTGGACGCGCTGGACGTCCTGGCCGTGAACGGGCACCGGGCGGCCGTCCCTCTGATCAGGGAGGCCCTCGACGGGCCGGAGGAGCCCCTGTGGATACGGCATCCCGCGCTCGCGATCATCCTCACGGCCGAGCTGTGGGACCCGGAAACCCACGAGCGGATAATCGAGTGGCTGCTGAAGTCGGGCCGTGAGTCGGGATCACCGTTCTTCCTGCGGCTCGGTCTCGCGCAGGCCGCCACCGCCGCCGCGCTGACCGGCGACCTCGACAAGGCCATGGCCATGATCGCCGAGGAGCAGGCGATTGCCGACGCGACCGGTACACCTCCAGTCACCTACCACCGGCTGCAGTTGGCCGCGATGCGCGGACGCCGCGAGGAGGCGTCCGCGCTGTTCGAAGCCGTGCTGACAACGGCCACTGCCACCGGGCAGATGATCTCCAACGTTCACTGGGCGAGCGCCGTGCTCAACAACGGCCTGGCCAGTTACCGGGACGCCCTGGCCGCAGCACGACGTGCCACGGCCGACGGGGAACTCTTCACCGCGGGGTTCGCCCTGCCAGAGCTGGTGGAGGCGGCCGTACGATGCGGCGAGCACGCCGCGGCCGCCTCCGCGCTGGCGTCGCTGACCGAACGCACCGAGGCATGCGCAACCCCCACGGGCCTGGGGATCGCCGCCTACGCGCGAGCGCTGGTGACGGGAGCTGAGAGCGACTACCGGGAAGCGATCACTCATCTCACCGACACCCCGATGCTTCCGTACCGGGCCAGGGCCCACCTCCTGTACGGGGAATGGCTGCGGCGGCAGGGCCGCAGGCAGGACTGCCGACCTCATCTGCGCACCGCGCACGAGCTCTTCTCCGGGGCCGGGCTGGAGGCGTTCGGCCGGCGCGCAGCCGACGAGCTACGTGTCACGGGTGAGACAGCGCGGAGCCGCACCGATCACGCCCGCGATCAACTCACCATGCAGGAGCTGCACATAGCGCGGCTGGTTGCCACCGGCGCGACCTCGAAAGAGGTGGCAGGCAGGCTGTTCCTCAGCCCACGAACCGTGGACGCCCACCTGCGCAACGTCTACCGCAAGCTGGGCATCAACTCCCGCAGGCAGCTCAGGGACCGCACCGACCTGCGGCCTGCCGTCTAGTGCCGCTCCGGGCAAACCTTGCCGGTCACGGCACTAGCAACCTGAGCTCCTCAAGCCCCGTGGACGGCACCCTGCCCTCCGGCCCCGAGCCGCGAGACCGGCCGGTGCCCACTGCCTTTCGACGACGGCGACGGCGACGGCGGTCCAAGGTCCGTGCCCTCCCGTCGCGGGCCTCAGCGCAGCCGGAAACCGCCCGTGCCCCGCCCCCGGAAGAGCCCGGCCTGCCGCTCCGACGGCAGGTTCCCGAGCGCGATCAGGTGCGCGGCGTGGGCCATGGCCGGGGCTCTGGCCGCCTCCTTCGCCGACCACACCGCGCGCACCGTCCCCTGTACCGCCTCCGTCGGGTACCCGGCGATCACCTCCGCCGCGCGCAGGGCCGCCGCCACCGCGCCACCGGGCTCCGTCACCTCGCTCACCAGCCCGGTCTCGTACGCGCGCCGCGCCGTGACCCGTTCGGCCGTGCCCATCAGGGACATCCGGGCCACCTCCCCGAACGGCATCCGCTGCGCCATGGAGATCGCCTCGTAGGCGCTGACCATGCCGTACGTCGTGTGCGGGTCGAAGAACGTCGCCTCCTCGGACGCGATCACGAACTCCGCCTCGCCCAGCAGGTAGAACGCTCCGCCGCAGGCCATCCCCTCCACCGCCGCGATCACCGGTTTCCACAGGTCGTTCGCCTTTGGCCCGATGGTGAGCAGCGGATCGTCGATCGTGTACGGGGACGAGGGCTGCGGCACCCGTGCCGACCTGTCGATCCCGGTGCAGAAGGCCCGGCCGCCCGCGCCGGTGACGACGACCGCCCGCACCCCGTCGTCGTACCGGAACGCCCGCCAGACGGCGGACAGTTCGGCGGCCGTCGCCAGATCGATCGCGTTCAGCCGGTCCGGTCGGTCCAGGGTGACGAGCGCGACCCCGGTCGCCTCGTCCGTCTCCGTCCGCAGAGTCACGGCCGCCTCCCCCTCACCGCTCCAGCAGCCAGCGCACCAGGGTCACCCCGGAGGGGTCCGGGCAGAACACCGCCCGCACCGGCGCCCCGATCCGCAGCCGCCCCGGATCGACCGAGTCCAGCGGCGCCGTCGGCCCGTCCACCACGTTCCCCACCAGCCGGATCCGCGGGGCATCGGCGAGTTCGACGACGACGGCGTTGTACGGGGCCTGCGCGGCGTACGCGGGCAGCAGCGGCGGATGCGGCAGCACGTACGACCAGATCCGGCCGCGCCCGCTCATGGGCCGCCACTCGCTCGCGAACGACCCGCAGTGCGGACAGCACGGCCGCGGCGGGAAGCGGAGTTTTCCGCAGTCCTCGGCGGCGCACGCCTGGACGCGGAGTTCGCCGCGGGCCGCGTACTCCCAGAAGGGCGCGCCGTCGTCGTCCACGACGGGTGTCAGCAGGGCATCCATCCCGGTCAACTCCTCAACTCCTCGACTCGTCGTTCCCATCGGGTTCGGTTCGGGCTCGGGCCCGCGGCCGGTCGCCGGATCCGCGGGGCGCCCGGTGCTCAGCTCCGCAGCAGCAGGGCGGACGTGGGGACGCCCTCACCGGCGGTGACCAGGCACGTCGCGGCGTCCGGGACCTGGGCCGTGGAGCTGCCGCGCAACTGCTTCACGCCCTCGTTGATCAGGTTGAAGCCGTGCACGTACCCCTCGCTGAGCCCGCCGCCCCCGGTGTTGATCGGCAGCCGCCCGCCGCTCTCCAGCGCCCCGCCCTCGGTGAACGCGGCCCCCTCGCCGCGCCCGCAGAAGCCGTAGCCCTCCAGGGAGAGCGGAATGAGCGGGGTGAACGCGTCGTAGATCTGTGCCACGTCCACGTCGTCGGGGCCGAAGTCGGCCTGCTTCCACAGCTGCCGGGCGGCCGTCCACGCCGGCCCCGAGAGCGGGTCGTCGTTCCAGTAGTTGACCATGCCGTGGTGCTGCGCGGGCAGCCCCTGGGCGACGGAGTGGATGTGGACGGGCCGGTGCCGGCAGTCCCGGGCCCGCTCGGCGGAGACGACGACGCAGGCCAGCGCCCCGTCCGTCTCCAGGCAGTTGTCGAACAGGCAGAGCGGCTCGCTGATCCACCGCGAGGTCATATACATGTCCCGGGTCAGCGGGCGCTCGTACATCACGGCGTCCGGGTTCTGGTTGGCGCGGTTGCGGCAGGCGAGGGCGACGTTGAAGAGATGGTCGCGGGTCGCCCCGTACTCGTGCATGTACCGCCGGGCCAGCATTCCGATCTCGTCGGCCGGCCGCAGCAGCCCGTACGGCCGGGTCCACTGGGCCGGGGTGGGCAGTTGCACCGCCGTGTTCTTCCACGGGCGCGGCCCCGACCCCCGCTTCCTGGACCGCCAGGCCACCCCGACGCTCGCCTGCCCGGTGGCCACCGCGGCGGCCAGATGCGCGACCGTGGCGCAGGAACCCCCGCCCCCGTAACCCACCTTGCTGAAGAAGGTCACATCGCCCGCGCCGATCGCCTTGGCGACCTCGACCTCGTCGGTCTCCTCCATCGTGTACGAGGCGAAGGCGTCCACCTCGCAGGCGTCGATCCCGGCGTCGTCGAGTGCCGCGAGGATGGCCCGGCAGGCCAAGGTCTTCTCGGACTCCGGGAGTTGTTTCGCGAACGCCGTCTGCCCGATACCGGCTATCGCCGTGCTGTCCTTGAGCGCCGTCACCGCCACCTCCGAGACCGTCATGACCGCTGACAGCGGCTGAGGCTACAGCTAATCTGACGGATAGTCAGCTACTGCGTCGACCGGCTGCCGCATCGGACGACCACGGCGCCGGTCGACCACTGCGTCAGGAGGCGAGCGATGCGCGACGACGAGGAGCGGGGCCGCGACGACGGGGCGTGGGGCCGCGACGACGGGGCGTGGGGCCGCGGAGACGAGGAGTGGGGCACCGTCCCGGGGCTGATACGCGCGGCGGCGCGTCGGTACGGGGACCGGGAGGCGGTCGTCGAGGGCCGGACCCGGATCTCGTACGCCGAACTCGGCGAGCGCGTCGAACGGGCCGCCGCCGCGTGCATGGCCGTGGGCGTCGAGGCGGGGGACCGGGTCGCAGTGTGGGCCCCGAACACCCTGGACTGGATCGTCTCCGCGCTCGGCGCGGTCACCGCCGGCGCGGTCCTGGTGCCCCTCAACACCCGCTTCAAGGGCACGGAGGCCGCGTACGTCCTGCAACGCAGCCGGGCGAAGCTCCTCTTCGTCACCGGTACCTTCCTCGGCACCTCGTACGTGGCGTCCCTGCGCCGGTCCGACGTGCCGCTGCCGCATCTGGAGCGGGTGGTGGTGCTGGCGGACAGCGCCCCCGACGACTACCTCACCCGCGAGGACTTCCTGGCCGCGGGGGAGGGGGTGTCCGGGGCGGCGGTCCGGTCCCGGGCCGAGGCGATCTCCCCCTGCGACCCCTCCGACATCATCTACACCTCCGGCACCACCGGCAGTCCCAAGGGCGCCGTCATCACCCACGCCCAGACCCTGCGCTGCTACGCGATCTGGAGCGAACTGGCGGGTCTGCGCGAGGGCGACCGCTATCTGATCGTGAACCCCTTCTTCCACACCTTCGGCTACAAGGCGGGTGTGCTCGCCTGCCTGATGCGGGGCGCGACGATGATCCCGCAGCCGGTCTTCAACGCGGACACGGTCCTGGCGAACGTCGCCGCCGAACGCGTCTCGGTGCTGCCCGGTCCGCCCACCCTCCACCAGTCCCTGCTCGACCACCCGGCCAGGGACGCCCATGACCTCTCCGCCCTGCGCCTGGTGGTGACGGGCGCGGCGGTGGTCCCGCTGAGGCTGGTGGAGCGCCTGCGCACGGAGCTCGGCATCGCGACCGTCCTCACGGCGTACGGCCTCTCCGAGGCGAGCGGCATCGCCACCATGTGCCGCCGCGGCGACCCGCCCGGGACGATCGCCTCGACCTCGGGCCGGGCCGTCCCGGGCACCGAGATCCGCGTCCTCGCCGAGCCCGGTTCCCCCGGCGAGATCCTGGTCCGCGGCTTCCACGTGATGGGCGGCTACTTCGAGGACCCCGGGGCCACGGCCGCGGCGATCACCCCGGACGGCTGGCTCCGCACCGGTGACGTGGGCGTCCTCGACGAGAACGGCAACCTCCGGATCACCGACCGGATCAAGGACATGTTCATCGTCGGCGGCTTCAACGCCTACCCCGCAGAGATCGAGCAGCTCCTCGGCCTGCACCCGGACGTCGCCGACGTGGCAGTGATCGGCGTCCCGGACACCCGCCTGGGCGAGGTGGGCAGGGCGTACGTGGTCCGCAGGCCGGGTGCCGCCTCCACCGCCGACGACCTGATCGCCTGGTCCCGCCGCGAGATGGCGAACTTCAAGGTCCCCAGGTCCGTGGAGTTCGTCCCCGTGCTGCCGCGCAACGCGAGCGGGAAGGTGCTGAAGGGGGAGCTCCGGCGGCGCTCGGCGTCCGACGGGTCAGGACGCTCCGGGGCCCCCGGCGGGCAGCCCGGGTGACCGGGCGGCCGCGGTGAGCGGGGCGTCGTCCGCGGGCGCGGCGCACGGTCGTGGACATGCGGCGGCCGCGACGGCTCCCCCTCCGCGCCGCCGCGGCCGTTCCCCCCGTGCAGATGTGGACTAGTTCGGCTTGGGCGCCGAGGCGTGGCTGTCGAGCGTGGTGATCGTCTCGTCCGATGCGTGGCTGTCCTGCACGGTGAGCTTCCCGCCCGATGCGTGGCTGTCCTGCACGGTGAGCTTCCCGCCCGAAGCGTGGCTGTCCAGGACAGTGAGCTCCTCGCCGGAGGCGTGGCTGTCCAGCGGCTTGATGTCGGTCTTCTTGGCGTCGCTCATCGTGGTCAACTCCCATGACGTGTGTGGAGCAAGAGGTCGGGACGCCCGCCCGGTGATTCCCCCGTGGACCGCCGGACGGGCATCTCTGGGCCGTTCACCATAATGGGGCGGCCACTCGTCGATCCGTCTGCCCCCCGACGCGACGGGTCGATGGCAGTAAGAGTGTCGTCAGGCGATAAACGAACGATGAACGTCGGGACGGCGGACTCTCACGCGGCGGTCATGGGCTCCAGCAGGTCGCGGACCTCCTCCGCCTCCACGGCCCCCAGATCCTCGTAGATGGTCAGGGCCTCGCTCCAGCAGGCTCTGGCCCGGTCCGCCTGGCCCATGTGCTTCAACGCCCGCCCCAGGACCGTCAGCACGGTGCCGCGGCGCCACTCGCCCCCGATGCCGCGCAGCGCGATCGCCTGCTCCGCGTGCGCCGCGGACAGCGCGTAGCGCTGCGCGGCGAGGTGCACCTCGGCGAGCCTGAAGTGGGTGACACCCTCCCAGAGCGGCTGACGGTTCTCATGGAATATGCCGAGTGCCTGAGTCAGCTGGTCGAGTGCCTCGGGCAGACGGCGGGCCTGGGTGAGCGCGAGGCCGAGCGCGTACCGTCCGTTGGCGAGACGCAGCGCGAACCCCAACTGGTCGTAGATCTCGATGCCCTGCTCGGCGAGGTCCACGGCGCTGACGGTGCGGGACAGGGCCAGGTGGATCCTGGACAGGTTGCACAGTGCGCTCGCCTCGCCGGGCCGGTTGCCGTCCGCGCGGAAGGCGTCGATGGCCTCCTGGAGGTATGCCTCCCCCTCCGCGTGATGATTGCGGTAGATGGCGAGGATGCCCCGCTCGTTCGGCGCGTTCCCGCTGGTCCACGGGTCCTTGGCCACGGCGGCGAGCGCCATCGCGCGGTGGGCCTCGGCATCCGCCTGCTCGAACAGGCCGGCGTTGCTGTAGACCTGTGTGAGCGTGGTGCGCGCCCGGCCCTCGGTCTGGGGGTCGCCCGCGGCGATGGCGGCGTCGCGCAGCGCGGTGGCCGCGCTCTCGTACCGGCGGGCGTTGGCCCCCGACTCCGCGAGGTCCTTCACGGCCATCAGGAGATCGACGGCCCGCCGCTGGGTTCGCTCGCCGAGGGACTGGAGCACGCAGGCGAGCAGGCAGTTCGCCTCGGAGTACAGCCAGTCGAGTGCCTGGGAACGGCCGGCGAAGACGAGGCCCGGGTGTTCGGTGGGTTCGAGGTGATCCACCGTGCGGTCCCCCGGCCGCTCCAGCGCGTACACCCCCGCCGCCGTCGACAGGTAGAAGTCCAGCAGCCGGGAGAGGGCAGCCTCCCGCTCCCGGGGAGGCTGCTCGTCCCGCTCCGCGCAGGAGCGCGCGTACAGGCGCACCAGGTCGTGGTAGCGGTAGCGCCCCGGGGCCGCCGATTCCAGGAGGCTGGTGTCGACGAGGGTCTCCAGGACGTCCTCCGCCGCGTGCGCCTCCAGGTCCAGCAGCGCCGCCGCGGCGGCCAGGGAGATGTCCGGGCCGTCGGCGAGGCCCAGCAGGCGGAACGCGCGGGCCTGCGCGGGTTCGAGCTGCCCGTAGCCGAGTTCGAAGGTGGCCTTCACCGCCAGGTCGCCGGCCTGGAGCTCGTCCAGACGGCGGCGCTCGTCGGCGAGCTTGGCGGCCAGGGCGGAGACCGTCCAGGTGCGGCGGGCGGCCAGACGCGAGGCGGCGATACGGATGGCCAGCGGGAGGAAACCGCAGGCGGCGACCACGTCGAGGGCGGCCTCGCGCTCCGAACCGACGCGCTCCCGGCCCACGATGCGGGTGAAGAGCTGGAGCGCTTCTTCCGGTGACATCACGTCCAGGTCGACCAGGTGGGCCCCGGCCAGGTCCACCAGCCGCACACGGCTGGTGACCAGCGCCGCGCACCCCGCGGTCCCGGGGAGCAGCGGGCGGATCTGGGCCGCGTCGTGGGCGTTGTCGAGCAGGATCAGGATGCGGCGGCCGTCGAGCGTCGAGCGGTAGAGCGCGGCACGCTCGTCCAGCGAGTCGGGGATCGCCGTGTCCGCCGTGCCCAGGGCGCGCAGGAACGCGCCGAGGACCGTCTCCGGATCCGCGGCCCTCGCCCCCGCGCCCTGGAGGTCCACGTACAGCTGCCCGTCCGGGAAGTGCTGGCGCGCCTGGTGGGCGACGTGCACGGCAAGGGTCGTCTTGCCGACGCCGCCGATTCCGGCCAGCGCCGAGACGGCCATGACCGAGCCCTCCGCGGTCGCCAGCCGGTCTCCCAGATCCCGTACGAAGGCGGCGCGGCCGGTGAAGTCCGGGACGGTGGCCGGGAGCTGGGCGGGACGCACCGGAGCGGGGGCCGGGGAGGGTTCGTCGGCAGGGCGGGCCAGCTCCTCGTCGGCCCGCAGGATGCGCTGCTGGAGCTGGGAGAGCTCGGGGCGCGGGTCGACCCCCAGCTCGTCCGCGAGCAGCCGGCGGGTGTCCGCGTACACCGCGAGCGCCTCCGCCTGCCGGCCGCTGCGGTAGAGGGCGATCATGAGGAGTTCCCGCAGCCGTTCGCGCAACGGGTGCGCGGCGGTGAGCGCGGTCAGCTCGGAGACCGCCTCGGCGTGGCAGCCGAGGTCGAGGTCCAGGTCGAGACGGGTCTCGGTGAGCTGGAGCCGCCACTCCTCCAGCCGGGTGCGCTGGTTCTCCGCGTACGGGCCGGGCACGGAGGCCAGGGCCTCGCCGTCCCACAGACCGAGCGCCTTGCCGAGGAGTGTGCGGGCCTGGGACCGGTCGCCGCCCGCGCGGGCCTTCTCCGCCTCGGCCACGAGCTCCTGGGCCTTGGCCAGGTCGACGGCGTCGTGCCGGGTGCGGATCGCGTATCCGCCGGCGTCGCTGACCAGCGTCCGCGGGTCGAGGACCTTGCGGAGCCGGGAGGCGTACGTGCGCACGGCGGCGAGCGCCTGCGAGGGCGGGTCCTCGCCCCAGATGGCGTCGATGAGCTCGGAGGCGGTGGCCGTGCGTCCGGAGCGCAGGAGCAGTGCGGTCAGCAGGGCGCGCTGCTGCGGTGAACCGGACGGGAGGACCTCGCCGCCGCGCCAGGCCCGGACCGGACCGAGCACGGCGAAGCGCAGATCGGCGTCGTCGGCCGATCCTTGCCCGGGAGCACGTTGCTCCGGAACATGCATGCGCGGCCCGTTGTCACGGTCCATTGCTGCCCCCTGCCCTGCTCGCCCCGCCGGTCCTGCCGATCGTGCCGATGTGTTGTTCGTCCGGAAGGCCCACCGTCCATGTTCCGGCCGCGGAGGGCGTATCCGGATTGTTCCGTACCGCTGGTATCGCGCTCAACAGTCTGCCTTGTCGTGGCCGAAGACGTCAGCAGCGGGTGACCCTCTGCACAAGCCCTCGACAACGATCGCAGAACGGGGACCGGTCCAGGGAGCTGACGGTTCGTCAGATCGGCGCTACCGTGGTGGGCATGGAGACCTTCCCGAAGATCATCTCGGTGGACGACCACACGGTGGAGCCCGCTCATGTCTGGCGGGACCGGCTCCCGTCGAAGTACCTCGACCGCGGCCCCCGGATCGTCCGCGCACCCCTGAAGGAAATGACCTTCATGGGTGGAAAGTTCGCTCCCGTGATGGGGACCAAGGGTGACGAGGGCCCGATCGGCGACTGGTGGGTGTACGAGGATCTGCACCGGCCGCTCACCCGTCTGGACACGGCGGTCGGCTACGACAGGGACGAGATCAAGCTGGAGATCATCACCTACGAGCAGATGCGTCCCGGTTCGTTCTCGGTCCCCGAGCGGCTCGCCGACATGGACGTCAACCACGTTCAGTCCGCCCTCTGTTTCCCGACCTTCCCCCGCTTCTGCGGGCAGACGTTCACCGAAGCGAAGGACCGGGAACTGGGACTGCTCGGGGTGCGTGCCTACAACGACTGGATGGTCGAGGAGTGGTGCGGGCCCGAGTCGCGCGGCAGGCTCATCCCCCTCACCCTGATCCCGCTCTGGGACGCGGAACTTGCCGCGGCCGAGGTCCGGCGCAACGCGGCGCGCGGCGTGCGCGCGGTGGCGTTCTCCGAAATACCTCCCCATCTCGGGCTCCCCTCGATTCATACGGACGAGTGGGATCCGTTCCTGCGGGCCTGTGACGAGACGGGGACGGTGATCGCGATGCACATCGGCTCGTCCTCGAAGATGCCCTCCACCTCGGCCGACGCGCCGCCCGCCGTCGGCTCCACCATCACCTTCGCCAACTGCTGCTTCTCGATGGTCGACTGGCTGATGAGCGGCAAGTTCGAGCGGTTCCCCAACCTCCGGATCATGTACGCGGAGGGGCAGATCGGCTGGATCCCGTACATCCTGGAACGCGCCGACGTGGTCTGGGAGGAGAACCGGGCCTGGGGCGGCGTCGCCGAGAAGGTTCACCGCCCCCCGTCGGAGCTGTTCGCCGGGCACGTCCACGGCTGCTTCTTCGACGACGCGTTCGGGCTCAGGAACCTGGACGCGATCGGCGTCGGCAACGTCCTGTACGAGACGGACTATCCGCACTCGGACTCCACCTGGCCGAAGTCGCGCGAGGTCGGCGAGGCGCAGATGGGGCATCTGGACGCCGACGTGGTGGACCGGATCGTGCGCCGCAACGCCATCGATCTGCTCGGGCTGACCGACGACGGGCTGTGGGCGGGGCCCGGAGGACGGTAGGCGGCGGGGGCGGGGCGGGAGGGAACCGGGCGGGGCGGGAAGGGGGCGGGGTCGTCGGGCCCGGACGGCCGGCTCCGCAGTTTCGGGCTGGGGCGGGCGGAAAGCGCGCGGGAAGATCCCTGGGGAGAAGCGCGGCGGGGCGTTCGGGAGAAGGCGCGCGAACGAAAAAGCACGCGGAAAAGGCAGGAGTCCCGTTCCTCGCTTCCGCCACGGCGGAGGGAGGAACGGGACTCCTTCGGTACTGCTAGTCGGCCGCGATCGGCCGACCCGGGCAACTAGGCCGGGGTGACGTTCTCAGCCTGCGGACCCTTGGGGCCCTGAGTGACGTCGAAGTTCACGACCTGGTTCTCCTCGAGGGAGCGGAACCCGGACGCGTTGATCGCGGAGTAGTGGACGAAGACATCCGGGCCGCCGCCGTCCTGGGCGATGAAGCCGAAGCCCTTTTCAGCGTTGAACCACTTGACGGTTCCGGTAGCCATAAGCCCTCCTTGGGCCAAAGGGTTGCCCTGCTCCAGAACCTGCAAAGAAGTCTGAAAACTACAAAAGCCTGCGGGTTACATGCTCCGCAGGCTCTGTACTGCAAGGGAAACCAAACTGCAACTTGCGTCGAGCCTAGCACGCAGCATGTAGGGAAGGGTAGAGGGAAAGATCACTTCACCCGGATGTTTCATTGCCGTGCGGATGGGCCCGCGAAGGGCGTCTTCGAGAGGTGGCGCGGAGGTGTCCCGCGAGCACCTTCGGGGGCAACTCCGAGAGGCGCGGAAGGGGCTTCGGTGCCGCGGGGGCCGGGCATAGCCCGACAGGGGGACCGGATGATGCCGCGCGCACCCGGTGCCGTCCGCGTGATACCGCGGGTCTAGCCTCGCGATGTGGACAATTCAACCGTTTCAAGCCTCGCAGGCGACGGCCGTCGCAGTCGGCCGCGTGTCGGCCACATCCAGTTCCTGAACTGCCTTCCCCTCTACTGGGGGCTGGCGAGGACCGGAACCCTGCTCGATCTGGAGCTCTCGAAGGACACCCCGGAGAAGCTCAGCGAGCAGCTGGTCAGGGGTGATCTGGACATCGGTCCGATCACGCTTGTCGAGTTCCTCCGCAACGCCGACGACCTGGTGGCCTTCCCGGATATCGCGGTGGGGTGCGACGGACCGGTCATGTCGTGCGTGATCGTGTCCCAGGTGCCGCTGGAGCAGCTGGACCGGGCCCGGGTGGCGCTCGGGTCGACCTCCCGCACCTCCGTGCGGCTGGCCCAGCTGCTGCTTGCCGAGCGGTACGGGGTCAGTCCGGACTACTACACCTGCCCGCCGGACCTCGGCGTGATGATGCAGGAGGCCGACGCCGCCGTGCTCATCGGCGACGCCGCGCTGCGGGCCCACCTCCACGACGCGCCCCGGCTCGGCCTTCAGGTCCACGACCTGGGACGGATGTGGAAGGAATGGACCGGGCTGCCCTTCGTCTTCGCGGTCTGGGCGGCCCGCAAGGATTTCCTGGCGGCCGAACCCCACCATGTGGGCAAGGCCCACGAGGCGTTCCTCGCCTCGCGGGACCTCTCCCTGGAGGAGGTCACCAAGGTGGCGGAGCAGGCGGCGCGCTGGGAGGCCTTCGACGCGGAGGTACTGGAGCGGTACTTCACCACCCTGGACTTCCGCTTCGGTCCGGACCAGCTTGCGGGCGTGCGGGAGTTCGCGCGCCGGGTCGGCCCGACGACCGGCTTCCCGGCGGACGTGAAGATCGAGCTGCTCGGCGGCTGAGAGCCTGTCGGAGGTGCCCCGAAAGGCTCTGGGGGGCGCGGCGGCCGTAGGGGGGCGGGGCACGGCGGAAGCGGGCCCGGGGTGTGGGGGAAGCGGGCCGGCAGGTCCGGCGGAAGTGGGCCCGGGGGCGTGACGGAGGCGGGCCCGGCGGTGTGTGCGCGGGCCCGGCGGTGTGCGCGCGGGCGCGGTGCCGCCGGGTGGGGAGTGCGCCCCGGCGCGAGTCACGGGGTGGGGAGTGCGCCCCGGGAGAATGGGCCGGGATATGGATGAATCCCGAACTTCCGGGAGGGAAAACCCGCCGGTGTTCCCGGGAGGTCTTCCCATCGGTGTTCCCGCCGGTGTTCCCGGCGGCTCTCTCCGGTTCCCTCCCGTGTTCCGTCCCCGTGTTCTGTCATGTTCTCCCGCTTCTCCTGCTCCTCCCGCGTTCTTCTTCCTCGCCGTCAACGGTTCGGGTTAATACGCGCCGAATTGCCGATTCCCGGATGGAGTCCGGACAGAGTCCCGGTTGTGTGCCGGAATCGCTCGCGTGAACGATGTATTCACGCCTTTTGTTGTGTCGAAAGCAGTTGTTCGTTCCCTCGGGGGCGAAAACGGCGGATGGTTTCCTCTGGGAACGGATGACCTTCGCCGCCCGGTGTCGAGTTCGGAAGGGTTTGCCCGGCGCCGCCGACCGGTGAACCCTCTTCGCTCGCGGCACTAGGCTCCCGACCGGAGATCCGGCCGGGTACACAGGGGGAGTACGTATATGCAGCCGCTGGAAGCCGGCGAACCGCTGACCATCGGTGCCTACCGGTTGCTCGGCAGGCTCGGTGCCGGCGGCATGGGCCGGGTGTACCTGGGGCGCAGCGCGGGGGGCCGCACGGTCGCGGTGAAGGTGGTGCATCCCCACTTCGCCCTCGACGAGCAGTTCCGGGCCCGGTTCCGGCGTGAGGTGGACGCGGCCCGGCGGATCGGTGCCCAGTGGACGGCGCCCGTCCTGGACGCCGACCCGGACGCCCCCATCCCGTGGGTGGCCCACGGCTATGTGGCCGGTCCGCCGCTCTCCTCCGTCATCACCGAGCACGGGCCGCTGCCCGAGCACGCGGTGCGGACGCTGGGCGCCGGGCTCGGCGAGGCGCTGGCCGCGGTGCACGGACTGGGGCTCATCCACCGCGACGTGAAGCCGTCCAACGTCCTGCTGGCCCTCGACGGGCCCCGGCTGATCGACTTCGGGATCGCCCACGCGCTCGGCGCCACCGCCTCCCTCACCTCCACCGGGGTGTCCGTCGGCTCGCCCGGCTACATGGCGCCGGAACAGATCCGGGGCGTGGAGATCTCGGGGGCGGCCGACGTCTTCTCGCTCGGCGCGGTGCTCGCGTACGCGGCGACCGGCACCGCCCCCTTCCTGGGCGACTCGTCCGCCGTGCTGCTCTACAAGGTGGTGCACGAGGAGCCCGAGCTGGGGGAGCTGGAAGGGGACCTGCGGGAGGTCGTCGCCGGGTGCCTGGAGAAGTATCCGGAGGACCGGCCCACCCCCACCGAGCTGGCGCGGCGGCTGGCTCCGGGCGGGGCCGCGGAGCTGGTGGCGGCGGGCTGGCTGCCCGGAACGCTGGTGCGTGAGGTCAGCCGGGAGGCGGTCGCGCTGCTGGACCTGGAGCCGCAGGACGTGCCGGTGCAGTCGGGGCCGGTGCCGTTCAGCGGGGCTTCGTGGGGCTCGAACGGGCCGGACGCCTCGGGCGGGCCGGGTGGGCCGGACAGTTCCGGTGGTTCCGGTGGTTCCGGTGGTTCCGGCGGGCCGGGTGGTGCGGGTGGTGCGTTCGGCCCGTCTGCCGAGCCGTTCCCGTCCCCGTCCCCGTCCCCGTCGTACGAATCGACCCGGGCGCCGGGACGGGGTGGACCCGCCTGGTCCCCGACGGCGGCGGACAGACCGGCTACGCCCGAGCCCTCGTACCCGCACCCGTCGTCCGGGGGCTCCGGGCTGCCGGGGCAGCGGACGGCCGACCCCCGGTTCTCCGTCGGTGTCGATGTCGCTTCCGGTCCGTCGGGGACCGACACCCACCGGGGCCGACGGCTGAGCTGCACGGTCGCCCTCGCCGTGGCGGGCGCGCTCGCCGTCGTGACCGTGGGCGGTGCCTTCCTCCTCGACCTGATGCCGGGGGGCGGCGGGAACAACGTCGGGCAGGGCTCCGACACCGCCCCCTCCACGCAGCCCTCCCGGCCCTCCGCATCGGAGCCGGGGACGGGCTCGGGCCGCCCGGACCAGGTCGCCGAGGTCCCGAAGGAGTTCGTCGGCACCTGGCGGGGTCCGCTCACCGAGAAGACCTCCGGGGCGCCGCACGGCACGCTCACCGCGGTGATCACCGCGGGGAAGAAGGGCACCGACGTGGTCCGCATGACGACGGAGGTGTCCGCCCTCGGGCTGACCGTCCGCTGCAACAGCGTCGCCTCCATGACCTCGGGCACCGACGAGGAACTGATGCTCCGGGAGCGCGTCGACCCGGACCGCCCCGGCGACCGCACCTTCTGCACCTCCACCGAGACCGACGTCCGCTTCACCAGGGCCGGGGACGGCACCCTCCGGTTCCGTTCCGAGGAACGGACGGCGGGGCTCCCGTACGGCACGCTCACCCGGTCCGGCCGCTGACACCGACCGGGCCTGGCGTACGCTGAACCGGTCCGTGGAACGTTCAAAATCCGCCGAAAGGTGACAAGCCCGGTGACCGAGAAGGCCGACCTCCAGCCCATCCTCGACCGCGCCGCCGAAGGCGGTCGGATCACCCCGCAGGAGGCCCTCGACCTCTACCGGTCGGCGCCGCTGCACGCACTGGGGGCGGCGGCCGACGCCGCACGCCGCCGTCGTTACGCCGGTACGGAGCACATCGCGACGTACATCATCGAGCGCAACATCAATTACACCAACGTGTGCGTCACCGCCTGCAAGTTCTGCGCGTTCTACGCCGCGCCCAAGGACACCGCCAAGGGCTGGACCCGCGACCTCGACGACATCCTGCGCCGCTGCGCGGAGACCGTCGAACTGGGCGGCACGCAGATCATGTTCCAGGGCGGGCACCACCCGGACTACGGCGTCGAGTACTACGAGAAGCACTTCTCCGCCATCAAGAAGGCGTTCCCGCAGCTTGTCATCCACTCGCTGGGCGCCTCCGAGGTCGAGCACATGGCGCGGATCTCCGAGGTCTCCGTCGAGGAGGCCATCCAGCGCATCCACGCCGCGGGCCTCGACTCCTTCGCGGGAGCGGGCGCCGAACTGCTGCCCGCCCGGCCGCGCAAGGTGATCGCCCCGCTCAAGGAGTCCGGCGAACGCTGGCTGGAGATCATGGAGATCGCGCACCGCCTCGGCGTCGAGTCGACCTCCACCATGCTGATGGGCACAGGCGAGACCAACGCCGAGCGCATCGAGCACCTGAGCATGATCCGCGACGTGCAGGACCGGACGGGCGGCTTCCGCGCGTTCATCCCGTACACGTACCAGCCGGAGAACAACCACCTCAAGGGCCGGACCCAGGCGACGCTCTTCGAGTACCTGCGGATGATCGCCATCGCGCGGATCTTCCTGGACAACGTCGCGCACATCCAGGGTTCCTGGCTGACCACCGGCAAGGAGGTCGGCCAACTGTCGCTGCACTACGGCGCCGACGACCTCGGCTCGATCATGCTGGAGGAGAACGTCGTCTCCTCGGCCGGTGCCAAGCACCGCTCCAACCGTCTGGAGATCATCGACCTGATCCGCAAGGCGGGCCGGGTGCCCGCGCAGCGCGCCACGACCTACGAGCACCTCGTCGTCCACGACGACCCGGCGAACGACCCGGTCGACGACCGCGTGACCTCGCACATCTCGTCCACGGCGATCGACGGGGGCACGGCGCACCCCGAGCTGAAGCTCCTGAACGCCAACTGATCCCGGGGGGCCGACGTGCTGACGGTGCACGCCGCCGACGCGGTGCACGGCGCCCCGGCCGGGGCCGACGCCGTTGCCGTGGACGGGGACACGGTCGCCGCGATCGGCCCGTACGGGGAACTGCTCGCCGACCGCCCGCGCGCCCGGGTCCGGCGCTGGTCCGGGCTGATCACCCCCGGGCTGCTGAACGCCGGGGCCCCGGCCCTGCTGGAGGCCGCCTACCACCCCGATCCGCGTGAGGCGGACGAGCTCGGCACCGACCCGGTCACCGGTGCCGCGCTCGCCGCACTCGACCTCGACGAGGCGCGCCGGGGCGCGAGTGCCCGTCGCGGGCTGCAACGGATGCTGCGGCACGGCACGACCGCCGTCCGGGGGCCGTTCACCCGGCCCGCCGTGCGGACGGCGGTAGCCCGCTCGGGCCTGCGGATCCACGCCCCGGGACCGGCCCCGCACCCCGTCGGCCTCGACCCGCTGGCCTCCGTGACCGCGCCGGACGGGGCGTTCGCGGCGGCCCTCGCCGTCGGCGGACCCGCGGACCTGGCGGTGTTCGACGTGCGGGACGCGGCGGAGCTGCGCGCCGCGGGCGCCGGGAGCTGCACGGCGACGGTGCTCGGCGGACGTCTGCTCTTCCGCCGCGGCTGAGAGCCGGTCGGAGGCCACCCGACAGGCTCTGACGTGGCGGGTCCGCCGCGTCGGCTCTTCCCCGGTCCGGTCCCGTCGCGTCGGCTCTTCCCCGGTCCGGTCCGGTCGCGTCGGCTCTTCCCCGGTCCGGTCCCGTCGCGCCGGTGGTCGCGAGGTCGGGTTCCGTCGCGTCTTCGGTGGTTCTGCGGTCCGGCCCCGCCGCGTCCTCGGTGGTCCGTGGCGCGGTTGTCACGGCACGGCCGGGCCGCCCAGATAGCTCCCCTCCGCGTCGTACGGCCAGGCGTTGGAGACGCAGCCCTTCAGCCCGTAGATCTGCTGCATCATCGCGGGGGCCGGTCGCCCCTTGCCCGGGCAGGACTCGTGCCCGTGGCCCAGCCAGTGGCCGACCTCGTGGTTGATGATGAGGGCCCGGTAGTCGGCGAGCGGCCCGTGGAACTCGGGCGATCCCTGCTGCCATCGCTTCAGGTTGACCATGACGTCCGCGCCCACTCGGCAGTTGACCTCGCCGTGGGTGTCCAGGCCGCTCTTCCCGCAGATGGCGTCGGTGGTCGCGGGCGTGGCGATCCGGACGACCAGTCCGGCCGGGGCGTCGGCGACCTGGCGGAAGGCGCGCTCGCCGTGGTGCGACCAGCCCTGCGGGGCGGCCAGGATGCGGGCGACCTCGGCGGCGGCCTCG
This sequence comes from Streptomyces sp. NPDC014734, assembly GCF_043083325.1. Lineage (NCBI taxonomy): Bacteria > Bacillati > Actinomycetota > Actinomycetes > Kitasatosporales > Streptomycetaceae > Streptomyces > Streptomyces sp. NPDC014734. The sequence continues at coordinate 176,932 of NZ_JBIBYN010000020.1, forward strand.
TCGGGGTCGACACCCGTACCGTCCTCCACCTCGACCCGGTAGGCGTTGCTCGCGTTCGGCTTCCCGCCCTCGCCGGTGTGTGCGCCGCCCCCCTTGGCGCTGTCGTCCGCGGTGCCGCCCGCACCGTTGTCCGCGGCCTTCGCCCGGGCGACCGTGAACGTGCCGGTGCCCTTGGGCACGAAGGCCGCGTCGGCATCTTCGTCACCGTGGGTGAGCGTCCGTATTCCCCATGCGGCGGCGACGCAGATCAGTGCCACGAGGACGGCGACCCGCACACCCCGCCCCACCCTGCGCCCCTTCGGCCGGCCCGATCGGCGTGCGCCCTGTGCGGACATCTGGGTTCCCCCCGCTCGCGGTTACTCCGTGCTCCCCCCTGTACTGACTGTTGTCGGACACGATCGGTTCATTCCGGCCACCCACGACTCGTCACCGGCACGACCGGCGACCGGCGCGAGGCGCCGCGGACCGGGCTGCTTGAATGGGCGGGTGACCCGAGCTTCCCTGGACAAGCAGCCGCACGAAGTCGCCACGATGTTCGACGGCGTGGCGGCGAACTACGACCTCACCAACGATGTGCTGTCGCTCGGCCAGGCCCGGCTGTGGCGCAAGGAGGTCGCCAAGGCGGTGCACGCCCGTCCCGCCGAGAAGATCCTCGACCTGGCGGCGGGCACCGCCACGTCCTCGCTGCCGTTCGCCGCGACGGGCGCGTACGTCGTGCCGTGCGACTTCTCCCTCGGCATGCTGCGGGAGGGCAAGAGCCGTCACTCCTGGCTGCCGTTCACCGCGGGCGACGCCACGAAGCTGCCGTTCCGCGACGAGACCTTCGACGCCGTGACGATCTCCTTCGGGCTGCGCAACGTCCAGGACACGGACGCGGCACTGAGCGAGCTGTACCGGGTGACGAAGCCGGGCGGCCGGGTGGTGATCTGCGAGTTCTCGCAGCCGACCTGGGCGCCGTTTCGCACCGTGTACACCGAGTACCTGATGCGGGCGCTGCCGCCGGTCGCGCGCGCGGTGTCGTCCAACCCCGACGCGTACGTCTACCTCGCCGAGTCCATCCGTGCCTGGCCCGACCAGGCGGGCCTCGCGGCCAAGCTCCAGCGGGCCGGCTGGTCGAAGGTCGCCTGGCGCGATCTCACCGGTGGTGTGGTGGCCCTGCACCGGGGCGTGCGCGGGTAGAGGCGTACGCACGGGCGGGGCGCACGCCCCGCGTGAGCCCGTCGGCGCTTCCCTGCCCCCGGCTCCCTGCCCCCCCGGCTCCCTGCCCCCCCCGGCTCCCTGCCCCCCCCGGCTCCCTGCCCCTGGCTCCCGGGCCCCCGGGGCCGGGGCCTGCCGTCCCCGCCCCGCCGCTACGCGGGCGCGGTCACATGGGCGCCGTCACGGTTCAGCGCCAGCCGGAAGCAGTGCCCCTCGCGTCCGGCCGGTGTCGTCATCTCCTCCGCCCGTTCCATGCCGAGCCGTCGGGCCACCGCGATCGAACGTTCGTTCCGCGCGTCGATCGCCGCGACCACCTCCGCCACCCCGGCCGCGCGCAGCCGCTCCAGGGTGAGGCGCGCGGCGGCGGTCGCGTAGCCCCTGCCCCAGGCCGCCCGCCCGAGCCGCCAGCCGATCTCGATCTCGCCCACCGGCCCGAACGAGGTGTGCGGCCAGGGCTGCGCCCCGGCGAAGCCGACGACTTCGCCGTCCCCGCCGAGCACCGTCCAGAGACAGAAGCCCAGTTCCGCGTCGTGCCTGCGCTGCCTGGCGGTCAGCTCCTCGTACGCGGAGAGCTCCGCCGACCTGCCGCCGAAGAACTTCATGACCTCGGGGTCGTCGAACACGCGGTGCCAGGAGAACGCGTCCTCGTCCGTGGGGACACGCAGGACTATCTGAGGAACTGACATCGAGGAGCCCTTCGGAAAGTTGATCAGCAGGCCCCCCTAGACTGCATGGGACAGGTGCCGCGCGGCACGCGTTTTCGAGTCTTCGGGAGATCCGACCGTGACCGAGCCCCTCTCCGAGCACAGCGCGGACGTGATCGTCGTGGGGGCGGGCCCCGCCGGTTCCACCACCGCGTACTACCTCGCCAAGGCCGGACTCGACGTCCTGTTGCTGGAGAAGACGGCCTTCCCCCGTGAGAAGGTCTGCGGCGACGGCCTCACCCCGCGTGCCACCAAGCAGCTCGTCTCCATGGGCATCGACATCTCCGAGGAGGCGGGCTGGCTGCGCAACAAGGGCCTGCGCATCATCGGCGGCGGTGTCCGTCTCCAGCTCGACTGGCCGGATCTCGCCGCCTATCCGAACTACGGGCTGGTCCGCAAGCGCGACGACTTCGACGAGCAGCTGGCCCGGCAGGCGCAGAAGGCGGGCGCCCGGCTGCACGAGCGCTGCAACGTGGGCTCCCCGATCATCGACGACCGCACCGGCCGCATCATCGGCGTCAACGCCAAGATCGGCGAGGAGAAGACCCCGGTCGCCTTCCACGCCCCGCTCATCGTCGCCGCCGACGGCAACTCCACCCGGCTGTCGCTCGCCATGGGCCTGCACCGCCGCGAGGACCGCCCGATGGGCGTGGCCGTGCGCACGTACTTCACCTCGCCCCGCCACGACGACGACTACCTGGAGTCCTGGCTGGAGCTGTGGGACCGGCGCGGCCCCCAGGACCGGTTGCTGCCCGGCTACGGCTGGATCTTCGGCATGGGCGACGGCACGTCCAACGTCGGCCTCGGCATCCTCAACTCCTCGTCCGCGTTCAAGGAGCTGGACTGGCGGGAGATCCTCAAGGCGTGGTGCGCCTCGATGCCGGAGGACTGGGGCTTCACCCCCGAGAACATGACGACGCAGATCCGCGGCGCCGCCCTGCCGATGGCCTTCAACCGCCAGCCGCACTACACCAGGGGCCTGTTGCTCGTCGGTGACGCGGGCGGCATGGTCAACCCGTTCAACGGGGAGGGCATCGCCTATGCGATGGAGTCGGGCCAGATCGCCGCGGACGTCATCGTCCAGGCGCACGCCCGCGCCACCCCGGCCCAGCGCGAACTGGCGCTGAACAACTACCCGAAGGTGCTCAAGGAGACCTACGGCGGCTACTACACGCTGGGCCGCGCCTTCGTGAAGATGATCGGCAACCCGAAGGTGATGAAGGTCGCCACCCAGCGCGGTCTGACCCACCCGCTGCTGATGAAGTTCACGCTGAAGATGCTCGCCAACCTGACCGACCCGACGGGCGGGGACGCGATGGACCGGATCATCAACGGGCTCTCCAAGGTGGCCCCGAGGGCCTGATCCGCCGAGGCGGCCGGCGTCCGCCCGTCCGCCGCCGGCGTACGCGTGCCCACGGGGGAACGGTCTTCGCCCCGTGGACACGCCGCACCGGACGGGTCCTCGGTGCCCGGTGCGGCGCCGGGTGGTCGGCCCGTTCAGGGCCGGTCGGCGTCAGCGCCTGTCGGGTGGCCTCCGACCGGGCGGCCCCGTCCTGGCACGCGCGCTTCCGGTGTCGCCGGAACGGCCGAGCAGCTCCGCTGCCAGGCCCTTCCGGCGCCCTGAATCACACGCACCGTGCGGCGTCCGCCCTCCGGTCGAAGGCCATCCGACAGGCTCTCAGCGTTTGCGCCACACCGTCACGTGCGCCTCGAAGTAGTCGTACTCACGGGGGTTCTGCCGCAGCACGGCTCCCTCGTCGCTCTCGGCCAGCAGCTCGAAGGCGGTTCCGAGCACGTCCTTGACCGCCTCCTCGCTGGGGGTGCGGTCGCTGCTGGCGCCGAGCCAGCGCTCGGGGGCGCTGTAGGCCGGGTACCAGGACCACGGGCAGGCGACCATGAGCAGGCCGCCGGGCCGCAGGAACGCGTCGGAGTCGGTGAACTGGCGCAGGCACGCCTCCGGGTCGGCGACCCGGTCGAGGACGTTGGACAGCACCACGGCGTCCACGTCCCGCACCGCCTCCCCGACGAGCCCGAGGGCGCAGGCGTCGCCGACCTCGAAGGCGACCCGCGCACGGCCGTCGCCGGGCGCGGGGACCCGGATGTGCACCTCGCGGGCGAACGGGCCCTGCTGGACCACGTGGAAGGTGCCGCAGCCGTGGCGGTTCAGGGTCTGGGCGACATCGACGGAGCGCGGGCTGATGTCGATCCCGGTGACGCTCTCCGCCACCCAGCCGCCCAGCGCGTGCGAGACGCCGCCGACACTGCACCCCACGTCGAGGGCGCGGCGCACCCGCGTGCCGCCGCGCAGGGCGCACAGTTCGAGCAGGGCGGAGAGCCGCTGCGGGTAGCCGTGGGCCGTGGCCAGGGGATGGTGCGGGCGCTCGAACACGTCGTCGATGTGCCCGTAGTGCATGAGCAGGTACTTGGAGATGTCGCGCGTGTTCTCGTACGGGTCGAGGCCGGAGTCGTCCTCGAAGAGGTCGTCACCCTTGAGCAGCACCGGTGGCACCGTCATTCGTCAGCTCCTCGCTTCCACATAGCCGCTGTCCTGGGTTCGGGTCCGGCGCCGGAGCACCGGTCGTGGGGCTTGGCGGGTCGCGCTCTCCACGGCCTCGGCGAGGCCTCTGACGGTGGGGGACTCGAACAGGGCGCGCACGCCCAGGTCGACGTCGAGTGCGGTGCGCAGTCGGTTGACCAGGCGGATGGCGAGCAGCGAGTGCCCTCCGAGGTCGAAGAATCCGTCGTCGATGCCGACCCGCTCCACCCCGAGCGTCTCGGCGAAGAGTTGGCACAGGACCTCTTCGCGGACGCTGCGGGGCGCGCGGTGTTCGGCCGCCGCCGTGTAGGACGGCGCGGGGAGCCTCGCCCGGTCGAGCTTGCCGTTGGCGGTCACCGGGAGCGCGGCGAGTTCGACGAACGCGGCCGGGACCATGTAGTCCGGCAGTGCCTCGGCCAGCCCCGCGCGCAGGGCGGCCACGTCGAGCGGGGGCCCGGCGGGCACCGCGTAGGCGACCAGACGCCGGTCCCCCGGCGTGTCCTCGCGCACCACCACGGCGGCCTGGGCGACACCGTCGGCGCGGGTCAGCGCCACCTCGATCTCGCCGAGTTCGATGCGGAAACCTCGGATCTTCACCTGGGCGTCGGCACGGCCGAGGAACAGCAGCCGGCCCCGGCCGTCCCGGCGGACGACGTCCCCGGTGCGGTACATCCGGGTGCCCGGGTCGCCGTGGGGGTCGGCGACGAAGCGGGAGGCGGTGAGGTCGGGGCGGCCGGTGTAGCCGCGGGCGAGTCCGGCACCGGCCAGGTACAGCTCGCCGGGCACGCCCGCGGGAACGGGGGCGAGGTCCTCGTCGAGGACGTACATCCGGGTGTGGGCGAGGGCCTCGCCCAGCGGGACCGACGTGCCGACCTGCCTGCGCTCCTCGTGGGTGTAGGGGTGCCCGGTGACGCACAGGGTCATCTCGGTCGGCCCGTAGGTGGTGCGGACGACGGTGTCCGGGCAGGTCTCCAGGACGCGTTCCACCGCGTGCGGGGAGATCACGTCACCGCCGGTCGTGACCTCCTTCAGCCGGGCCAGGCCCTCGGCGAGGTCCTCGGCGACGACCCGGAAGAGGCCCGCGGTGAGGGAGAGGTGGGTGATGCCGTGGCGTTCGATCAGCTCGCGCAGGGCGTGCGCGTCGAGTTCGCCGGGCGGGGCGACGACGACGCGTCCGCCGTTCAGCAGCGGCGCCCAGATCTCGTACGTGGAGGCGTCGAAGGCGTGCGGCGCGTGGAAGAGCACCCGGTCGCCGGGGCCGACCTTCCAGGACGGGTCGAGGGCCAGGTCGACGACGCCCTGGTGGGTGATGGTGATGCCCTTGGGCTCGCCGGTGGAACCGGAGGTGAACATCACGTACGCCGCCGCCCCGGGCGCCGTCGGCGCGGGCCGCCACCCGCGGGCGTCCCGGGTGCCGAGCGCGACTTCGAGGGGTTCGGGCCCGTCCGCGTCGAGGCCGGTGACGAGCGCGTGCGTGCGGTGCGCCGCGTCGACGAGCAGGACGGGGCCGGTGCCGGAGGCGACGACCCGGCGCATGCGGGCGAGCGGGTAGGCGGTGTGCACCGGCATGTAGGCGCCGCCCGCCTTCAGCACGGCGAGGACGGCGACGACGAGTTCCGCCGAGCGTTCCATCAGGAGCGGTACGACGGTCTCCGGGCCGACGCCCGCCTCGACGAGGCGGGCCGCCAGGGCGTCGCTCTCCGCGTCGAGTCCGCCGTAGGTGAGGTGGGTGCCGCCCGCCTCGATCGCGACCTCGTCGGGGGTGCGCGCGGCCTGTGCCGCGAAGGTGTCCACGAGCGAGGCGCGGGTGCGGGGCGGGACCGGTCCGGAGCCGAGGGCGAGGAGCGTGTCGCGTTCCCGGGAGGTCGTCAGGACAAGTGATCGCAGGGGGGTTTCCGGGTCATCGGCGACCTGTTCGAGGACGCGGACCAGGCGCTCGCCGATCAGCCGGGCGGTCTCCGGGTCGAAGAGGTCGGAGGCGTAGCCGACGGCGAGGCCGATGCCCGCGCAGCCGCCGCCGGGGGCGTGGCGCTCCTCGAAGGTGAACTCCAGGTCGAACTTGGCGATGTCGAGCAGGTAGCCGTCGTCGACGCCGTCGAGCCCGCCGAGCCGGGGCGGTTCGACGCGTACGTCCTTGACCGACACGGCGACCTGGAAGAGGGGGTGGTGGGCGAGGGAGCGGGTGGGGGAGAGTTCTTCGACGAGGCGTTCGAAGGGCAGGTCCTGGTGGTCGTAGGCGGCCAGGTCGGTGGTTCGGGTGCGGTCGACGAGTTCGGTGAAGGTGGGGTTGCCGGAGGTGTCGTTGCGCAGGACGAGGGTGTTGACGAAGAAGCCGATGAGTTCTTCGAGTGCGGCGTCGTCGCGTCCGGCGACGACGGTGCCCAGGGGGATGTCGGTGCCCGCGCCGAGCCGGGTGAGCAGGGCGGCGACGGCCGCCTGCACCACCATGAACACCGAGGCGCCGCGGGCCGCCGCCAGCTCCCGCAGCCTCGTGTGGGAGTCCGCGTCCAGTGCGACGCCGACGCTGCCGCCCCGGTGGGAGGCGCGGGCGGGCCGGGGCCGGTCGGTGGGAAGGGCGAGTTCCTGCGGCATGTCCCGCAACGTCGCCCGCCAGTGGGTGAGATGGCGGGGTTCCTCGGCTTCGAGGAGTTCGTGCTGCCACAGGGTGTAATCCGCGTACTGGATCTCCAGCGGCTCCCGGTCGGGGGCGTGTCCGGCGAGCCGCGCGGTGTAGGCGGTGGACAGGTCGGCCGAGAGCGGGGCCATCGACCAGCCGTCGGCCGCGATGTGGTGCACGACGGTCACCAGGACGGTCCGGTCCGGCCCGACGTCCAGCACCCGTACCCGGAAAGGGAGGTCGGTGGCCAGGTCGAACGGGTGGCCGCCCGCCTCCGCCACCAGGCCGGCGACCTCGCCGGGGGCGCAGGCGACGAACTCGACCGGCACGTCGGCCCGGTCGAGGACGCGTTGGACGGGTTCGCCGTCCGCCTCGACGAACACCGTGCGCAGGGCCTCGTGCCGTTCGGCCACGTCCCGTACCGCCGCCGTGAACGCCTCGCGGTCCAGCGTTCCGGCGATCCGGGTCACCACCGGGATGTTGTACGTCGCCGAGGGCCCCTCCAGCCGGTACAGGAACCACAGGCGGCGCTGTCCGAACGACAGCGGCAGCCGCTCGGGCCGCGGCCGGTCGCCCACCAGCGCGGGCCTGCGCGGGCCCACCGCCTCTCCGTCCTCCGGCGCGAGCTGCCGCAGTCTCTCCGCCAGCCGGGCGACCGTCGGCGTCTCGAACAGGGCCCGTACGCCGAGGTCGACGCCGAGGGCGGCGCGCAGCCGGTTCACCAGGCGGACCGCCAGGAGCGAGTGGCCGCCGAGGTCGAAGAACCCGTCGTCGACGCCGACCTCCTCCACCCCCAGGGTCTCGGCGAAGAGTTGGCACAGGAACCGTTCGCGCGCGGTACGGGGGGAGCGCCGCTTCCCCGTCCCGGTGTAGGCGGGCGCGGGCAGCCGGGCGCGATCGAGTTTGGCGCTGGCGGTCATCGGCAGCTCGTCCAGTTCGACGAACGCGGCGGGGACCATGTACTCGGGCAGCCCCTCGGCCAGCCCGGCCCGTACCGCCGTCGTGTCGAGCGGGCCGTCGGCCGGTACGACGTACGCGACAAGGCGCTTGTCGCCGGGCACGTCCTCGCGCACGATCACCGCCGCCCGGGCGACACCCGGGTCGCGGTTCAACGCTGCCTCGATCTCGCCGAGTTCGATGCGGAAGCCGCGTACCTTCACCTGGTCGTCCGCGCGGCCGACGAACACCAGGCGGCCCGTGCCGTCCCAGCGCACGACGTCGCCGGTGCGGTACATCCGGGTGCCCGGGGCGCCGAACGGGTTCGCCACGAACCGTGACGCGGTCAGACCGTGCCGTCCCACGTAGCCGCGGGCGAGTCCCGGGCCCGCCACGTAGAGCTCGCCCGCCACACCGACCGGCACGGGCGCGAGGCCGTCGTCGAGGACGTACAGCTCGGTGCCGGGGACGGGCCCGCCGATGGTGACCGGCTCGCCCGGGGTGAGCGGCCCGCCGCTGGCGCAGACGGTGGTCTCGGTCGGACCGTACGAGTTCTCCACGCGGCAGCGGGTCGCCCAGCGGTCCACCAGCCACGGCGAGGCGGCCTCGCTGGCGGTGATCACCGTGGTTCCGTGCGGCAGCGCGTCCTCGGGCAGTGCCGCGAGGAGCGAGGGGGTGACGGTCAGGTGCGTGACACCACCGTCGGGCGGCAGGCCGTGCGCCAACAGGTGCTCGGGGTCGCCGGTGACGACGGTGCCGCCGGTGAGGACGGCCATGGTCATCTCCCACACCGAGCCGTCGAAGCCGATCGACGCGAGCAGGTGCACGCCGGCGCCGGGGCCCGCGCCGAACTGGCGGTGGCGTGCCACGAGCCGGCTGATGCCCGCGTGCGGCACGAGCACACCCTTGGGCCGTCCGGTCGAGCCGGAGGTGTAGATGATGTAGGCGCCGTCGCACGCGGAGGGCGGCTCCGCGTCCCGCGGCAGCGGATCCCCGCTCACCTCACCGAAGAGGACGGGCTCGTGACCGGGGGAGGTCAGCCGGTCGGCGTGATCGACGAGGAGCAGGGCCGGCCGGGTGTCGTCGAGCATGAACGCGACGCGTGCGGCCGGATAGTCCGGGTCGACGGGCACATAGACGCCGCCCGCCTTCGAGACGGCGAGGAAGGCCGCGACAAGTTCGGCGCAGCGGCCCATGGAGACGGCGACCGGTACGTCGGCGCCGACGCCGAGGGCCCGCAGACGGCCCGCGGCGCGGTCGGTCCACTCGTCGAGCTCGCGGTAGGTGAACGTGCGGTCGCCGTCGACGACGGCGGGCCCGTCGGGGGTCTCGGCGACGCGGGCACGGAAGTGTTCGGGGAGACTGGCGAACTCGACCTCTGGGCCGGTGTTCCACGCGCCGAACAGCAGGCCGCGCTCCTCGGGGACCAGGACGTCGAACGCGTGGAGCCGGGTGCCGGGTGCGCGGGTGGCCTGTTCCAGGAGATGGACGAGGCGCCTGCCGAGGGTGCGCGCGGTGGAGCGGTCGAAGAGGTCGTCGGCGTGGTTGACGACGACGTGGAGCCCGTCGCCGCCCTCTTCCCGTACGGCGAAGAACAGGTCGAACTTGGCGGTGCGCTCCTCGGGCCGGGCGACCGCCGTGGTCAGGCCCGCGAGGTCGACGGTGAGGTCGTTCTCCTCCACGGCGACGGCGACCTGGAAGAGGGGGTGGTGGGCGAGGGAGCGGGTGGGGGAGAGTTCTTCGACGAGGCGTTCGAAGGGCAGGTCCTGGTGGTCGTAGGCGGCCAG
>NZ_JBIBYN010000021.1:0-153701 GCF_043083325.1 Streptomyces sp. NPDC014734
AACGCTCGGCTGGAAAACCCCAGCCGAGCGCCTGCGTGATCTACTGACGACCACGTAAGCCATCAGGTGTTGCGAGGACCCCAAGAATCCGCCGAACCTGTGGGTACGGGCCCTTCCGTTCGCCGCGAACCGCCTCAGGCGGCCTTGGCCTTCGTCGCGTACATGTCCACGTACTCCTGGCCGGAGAGCCGCATCACCTCGGCCATCACGGAGTCCGTCACCGCCCGCAGCACGTAGCGGTCCCGGTCCATGCCCTCGTAGCGGGAGAACTCCATGGGGGCACCGAAGCGGACCGTCACCTTGCCGGGACGGGGCAGACCGGACCCGGTGGGCTGGAGCTTGTCCGTGCCGATCATCGCGAACGGCACCACGGGCGCGCCCGTCATCAGCGTCAGCCGCGCGATGCCGGTACGGCCCCGGTAGAGACGGCCGTCGGGGGAGCGGGTGCCCTCCGGATAGATCGCGAACGCCTTGCCCTGCTCCAGCACGCGACGACCCGTCATCAGCGCCGCGACCCCGCCCCGGCCGCCGTCCCGGTCCACCGGGATCATGCCGCAGCCGGTGAAGAACCAGGCCATCGCCCGGCCCTTGATCCCCTTGCCCGTCACGTACTCGTCCTTGCCGATGTAGAACACCGGCCGGTCGCAGCAGAGCGGCATGATCATCGAGTCGATGAACGTCAGATGGTTGCCCGCGAGGATCACCGGACCGTCCCCGGGGATGTTCTCCACTCCCTCCACCTGGGGGCGGAACATCAGGCGCAAAAACGGTCCGAGCACTGCCTTGATGAGTGCGAGTCGGGACAACGGTTCCTCCGGTGTAGTGGCCGGGCGGCCGGGACGCGGATCGTGGCGGTCCATGCAGGTGAGGACGATACTCGCGGGTACCCGCCGATCGCACATCGGGTTCATCCAACGGATACCGGGTGTTGACACGTGTTTCCGCCAAGTTCGTCCAGGTGCCGCTCCCCCGACGGTGCGACTGCCTACGCTCGGGCCGCGTCCGACAGGTGCGAGACATCACACGCGAGGAGCATTCATGACAGAGCGCGCGCAGACAGGTCCCGGCCGCAGAATCATGCTGGGCGCGGGTGCCGCGATGCTGGGCACGGCAGCCCTCGGGACGGCCGCCGCCCCGGCCGGTGCCGCCCCGGCCACCGGCAGCGTCCCCGCGGCGTCGGGCGGACACCGCTTCCGTCTCGACCTGCCGGTGCCCACCGTCATCGGACACCGCGGCACCAGCGGCTACCGGCCCGAGCACACCCTCGGCTCCTACCAGCTCGCGCTCGACATGGGCGCGCACGTCATCGAGCAGGACCTGGTGCCGACCAGGGACGGCCACCTGGTCTGCCGGCACGAGAACGACATCACCGCCACCACCGACGTCGCCGCGCACCCCGAGTTCGCGAGCCGCAGGACCACCAAGAAGGTCGACGGGGTCTCCCTCACCGGCTGGTTCACCGAGGACTTCACCCTCGCCGAGCTGAAGACGCTCAGGGCCACCGAGCGCATCCCCGGCACCCGGCAGAAGAACACCCTCTACGACGGTCGTTGGGAGATTCCCACCTTCGAGGAGGTCCTGCGCTGGGCCGACCGCGAGGGACGCCGACGCGGAAAGCCGGTCTGGCTGTACGTCGAGACGAAGCACCCCACCTACTTCCGCGGCCTGGGCCTCGGACTGGAGGAGCCCCTCGTCAAGCTGCTGCGCCGCTACGACCGCCACCGCCGCCAGTCGCCGCTCATCCTCCAGTCCTTCGAGCCGAGCAGCATCCAGCGGCTCTCCCGGCTGGTCTCCACCCCCGGCGTCGTTCTCCTCCCGGGAGCGGGCGAGCGTCCGTGGGACTTCGTCGTGTCGGGCGATCCGCGCACCGCCGCCGACCTGGTGAAGCCCGAGGGCCTGAAGTGGATCGCGTCCTACGCCCAGGGGATCGGCCCCACTCTGGACCTGATCATCCCCAAGGACTCCTCGGGACGGCTCACCGAGCCGACCACCCTGGTACGGGACGCGCACGCCCGCGGTCTGGTCCTGCACCCGTACACCATGCGCAACGAGAACACCTTCCTGCCCGCGGAATTCCGGCGCGGCACCGACCCGGTCGCCTACGGTGACGCGTTCGGCGCCTTCCGGGCGTACTTCGCCACGGGCATCGACGGGATCTTCTCCGACAACCCGGACACCGCCCTCCTCGCCGCCGCGGACTTCACCGGGAGCTGACCGCGGCGAGGACGCGGCGACGTCACCACCCGTCCGGGAAAATGCCCCGGGAGGGTGGTGCTCGCCGTGTACGGCAACCGGCCGTCGGCGCGGGGGCGTCGGCCCGGGCATGACGCTTCTCGATCCCGCCCCCGCGGGGCCGCCCCACGACCCCTCGGCCGTCGTCCACGCCCTCCGCCCGCTGGTGAGCGCCGAGGCCATGGCCGAGGCGGCCGCCTCCGCGACCGGCGCGGCGCTGGACCCCGCCGATCTCGAACAGGCCGTCTGGCTGAGGCTGCTGGAACGGCTCGCGCGGGACGCGCCACCGGCCCGCGCCAGCCGCTGGGTGCGGGACACCGTACGGGCGGAGGCCCGCAGGGCCCGTCGCACCGCGCGGCGCGAACGCCCCTACCGCGACGAGACCTCGGCCGACCCGTCCGACTGCCCCGAACGGCTCGCCGTCGGCGCCGACGAACGCCGGGTGCTGCGCGCCGCGGTGGAGCGGCTGCCCGGCCGGTGCGCCCGGCTGCTGTTGGCGATGCTCGCCCCCGGCGACCCGACCTACCGGGAAATCGCAGGGAAGTTGGGTATGTCACAGGGCAGTTTGGGCCCAGTCCGTTCCCGATGCCTTGGATGTCTGCGCAGAATGCTCGCGGCGGAGGTTGTCGCTCCTGTTCCCCGGGAAAGGAGCGTGAGACAACCGGTGGATCAGGTGGGCGGAGGCATGCGCACATGGGCATGAGTGTGATCATCTCGGCAGCGGCGGCACAGGACGCCGAACAGATCTTGAAGCTCCAGTACCTCTGCTTCCAGAGCGAGGCGGAGCTCTACGGGAACTACCGGATCGACCCGCTCGTCCAGACCCTCGACTCGGTGCGCGCCGAGATCACCACGCAACTGGTGTTCGTGGCACGGCTGGGCGACGAGGTCGTCGGCTCGGTCCGCGGCTCCACCGACCAGGACGGCACCGGCCAGATCGCCCGGCTCTGCGTCCACCCCCGGCTCCAGGGACACGGTCTCGGCGCGCGGCTGCTCCGGGCGGCCGAGACGGGACTCGCCGACGAGCGGTCGGCCACCCGGTTCCGGCTGCACACCGGACACCGCAGCGAGGGCAACCTGCGGCTGTACCAGCGGGCGGGGTACACCACGGCGGGCAACGAGCCGGGTGGGGACGGCGTCCTGATGATCCTGCTGGAGAAGGACGCGGCGGCACCCGCGTACGTGGCCAGCGCGTAGGGACGGAAAGTCCCGTCTGCCGGGCGGCCTCCGGCCCGCACGCCCGCGGCGCCACCGAAGCGCCCCGGTGCCGTGACCGGAAGGGCTTGCCGGATGGTTCGGGCCGGTGAACCCTCCGGTCGGCAGCACCAGGCGTACCGCCCGGTGAGGCGGGTGACGCGTGCCGCCCGTGCCCGGGCGGATCGCGCCGGGGTCACGCGCTCCTGGCCCGGCGCAGCCAGATCATTCCGGTGACGGGCAGGATCACCGGAATGAACAGGTAACCCATACCGAAGCCGGACCAGACGGTGGTGTCCGCGAACGCCGACGGCGCCACCACCGTCCAGGTCCCCACGACCAGCACGCCCACCAGCTCGGCGGCACAGCACACCAGGGCCGACCGCCGGGCACGCTCCCCGCCGCGCACCAGCGAGTACGTGATGAAGCCGTACACGACGGCGGCGACGGCCGACAGCACGTAGGCCAGCGGCGCCTTGCCGAAGTCCAGGATCATCTGCACGATCGACCGGGACGCGGCGGCGACGGTGAACACCCCGTAGAACCAGACCAGCACCCGGCCGGGACCGGTGCCGAGGTCGAAGGGCTGCTTCCCGGCGGTGTCCGTCGCGGGGGAGCGGTCGGTGTCGGTCACGGTCAGTTTCCCCAGATGTCGTAGAGCCGCACTTCGAGAACGGCCAGGACGACCGCGCCCGCCGCCACCGTCACCGAACCCCACCGGGTCCGCTCCGAGAGCGACAGGAACCCGGCCGCCGGCACGGCGAGGAAGGCTCCGAGCAGATACGCGATGAAGATCGCCATGCCCTTTTCCGGCCGCTCGCCGCGGGACAGCTGGACGATGCCCACCACCAGCTGGGCCAGCGCCAGCAACAGGACCACGGCCATCCCGATGAAGTGCCAGTCCTTGGTCGGCTGATCGCGGTAGGCGGCCAGTCCGCACCACGCGGCGAGGGCGAGCGCGGTCACGGCGACCGCGATCGTCAGGGCGTCAAGCATGAAGCGAGGGTATTACGGAGCGACGCGCGCCCCGCGTGCGCCCCCGCCGGACGTCCCCACCGGGCCGGCAACCGCCACCGCAACCGTGGCCTTGACCACAACGGACGACGATCCGCGAGAGGGGGCCGCCACCGGCACAATCGGCGCTTTCGATGCGTTTGTGCAGGTCACAGCTATGAGGGCAGGTAATGTGGCGCTCGGTGGGACCGTCGCGCCGCACTGTCCACGGCTGTCCGCTATCCGGACGGACGGATGGCGCGGAATGGACTGTCTGTTTTACTTGGGCCATGACCACGACGAGCAGCCGCACCCTTGCGACCGAGGCGATCACGACGCCCGGTGCTCGTTGTATGTGTCGAATGCGCGCCTTCTGAGGGCCCCCGCCCGATCGCTCGCGCCCCGAAGCGAGACCGAGCCCACCGCCGTCCGCACCCAGCGGAACGAGCCCGTCCGGGCACCGCCGCCCGGCCGCCGAGCCGCGCCACGGGCGTGCCGGTCCCCGCTCGGAACGACCGATCGAAACGTCCGAACAGTCTCATCAGACGCATGCCCCGTGCCCGGCGGACACCGCGCCGCGCACTCGACAGTGACGGAAACCCTGTGATCACCACTACGGGCCTCACCAAGGTCTACCAGTCGCGCGACCGCGAGGTCACCGCCCTGGACGGCGTCGACCTGCACGTCCGGGAGGGCGAGGTGTACGGCGTCATCGGCCAGAGCGGCGCCGGGAAATCGTCCCTCATCCGTTGTGTCAACCTCCTGGAGCGCCCCACGTCCGGCACCGTGACCGTGGCCGGCCAGGACCTCACCGCGCTCGCCGGCCGGGGCCGCCGGGCAGGCAGGGAACTGCGCGAGGCGCGCAGCCGCATCGGCATGGTCTTCCAGCACTTCAACCTGCTGGCCTCCCGCACGGTACGGGCCAACGTCGAACTCCCGCTGGAGATCCTCGGCGTCGGAGCCGGGGACCGCTCCCGCAAGGCCCTCGAACTCCTCGACCTGGTAGGCCTCTCCGACAAGGCCAAGGCGTACCCCGGACAGCTCTCCGGCGGCCAGAAGCAGCGTGTCGGCATCGCCCGCGCGCTGGCCGGCGACCCCAAGGTGCTGCTCTCCGACGAGGCCACCTCCGCGCTCGACCCGGAGACCACCCGCTCCATCCTCCAGCTCCTGCGCGACCTCAACCGGCAACTCGGCCTGACCGTCCTGCTCATCACGCACGAGATGGACGTCGTCAAGACCATCTGCGACTCCGCCGCGCTGATGCGCGAGGGACGCGTCGTCGAGTCCGGCACCGTCGGCGAACTGCTCGCCACCCCCGGATCCGAACTCGCCCACGAACTGTTCCCCGTCGGGGGCACGGCCTCCGGCCCCGACCGCACCGTCGTCGACGTCACCTTCCACGGCGACTCCGCCACCCAGCCGGTGATCTCGCAGCTCTCCCGCACGTACAACATCGACATCTCGATCCTGGGCGCCGCGATGGACACCGTCGGCGGCAGGCAGATCGGCCGGATGCGCATCGAACTGCCCGGACGCTTCGAGGACAACGTCGTCCCGATCGGCTTCCTGCGCGAGCAGGGGCTCCAGACCGAGGTCGTGACCGACGACGCCGCGGACCTCCCCGCGCAGACCCCCGCCCCGCTCACCAAGGAGGTGGCGAAGTGACCTGGTCGGACATGCAGCCCCTGCTCGTCCAGGGGACCGTCGACACCCTCTACATGGTGCTCTGGTCCACCGTCGTCACCGTCCTGGTCGGACTGCCGCTGGGCATCCTGCTGGTTCTCACCGACAGGGGAGGGCTGCTGCGGAACGTCCCGGTGAACAAGGTGATCGGCGCGATCGTGAACATCGGGCGCTCGCTGCCCTTCATCATCCTGCTGATCGCGCTGATCCCCTTCACCACCTGGGTCGTCGGCACCTTCATCGGCCCCAGCGCGATGATCGTGCCGCTGTCCATCGGCGCCATCCCGTTCTTCGCGCGACTCGTCGAGACCGCCGTCCGGGAGGTCGACCACGGACTCGTCGAGGCCGTCCAGTCGATGGGCGGGTCCATTCCGACGATCGTCCGCAAGGTCCTGCTGCCGCAGGCGCTGCCCTCGCTCGTCTCCGCCGTCACCACCACCGTCATCGTGCTCATCGGCTACTCCGCGATGGCAGGCGCCGTCGGCGGCGAGGGGCTCGGCTCCAAGGCCGTCACCTACGGATACCTGCGCTTCGACAACCGGTTCATGCTCATCACCGTCGCGCTGCTCGTCGTCATCGTGACCGTGATCCAGCTGATCGGCGACGGAGCCGTACGGCTGCTGGCCCGCCGCGGCCGCGCCACCACCTGAGACTTCCTCTCCTCCAGAGCCCGAACTCCTTGTCCGGGCGCACCACCCATCACCGAAAGAGGCACTTTTCGTGCGCAAGAACACCAAGATCGCCGCAACCGCCGCCGTCACCGCCGCCCTGGCCCTGGGCCTCGGCGCCTGCGGCACGGACTCCGACCCCGCGCCCAAGAGCGACGCGGGTGCCAAGGCCGACACCTCCAAGGCGCTCGTCGTCGCCGCGTCCCCGACGCCGCACGCCGACATCCTCGACTTCGTCAAGAAGAACCTCGCGGAGAAGGAGGGTCTCAAGCTGGAGGTCAAGGAGTTCACCGACTACGTCCTGCCGAACACCGCCACCGAGACCGGCCAGGTCGACGCCAACTTCTTCCAGCACCAGCCGTACCTCGACGACTTCAACAAGAAGAAGAACACCCACCTGGTCTCCGTCGGCACCGTCCACCTGGAGCCCCTCGGCCTCTACTCCAAGAAGGTCAAGTCCCTGGGCGAGATCAAGCCCGGCCAGACCGTCGCGGTGCCCAACGACACCACCAACGAGGGCCGCGCCCTCCACCTGCTCGCCGAGAACGGGCTGATCACCCTCAAGGCGGGCGTCGGCACCGACGCCAAGCTGAGCGACATCACCGACAAGAAGGGCCTGGAGTTCAAGGAACTGGAGGCCGCCACCGTGCCCCGCGCCCTGAACGAGGTCGACGCGGCCGTCATCAACGGCAACTACGCCATCGAGGCCGACCTCAAGCCCACCGGGGACGCCCTGGCCCTGGAGAAGGCCGACGGCAACCCGTACGCCAACATCATCGCCGTGAAGAAGGGCAACGAGAAGGACGCCCGCGTCGAGAAGCTGGTCAAGCTGCTGCACTCCGACGAGGTCAAGAAGTACCTGGAGGACACCTACCGGGGTTCGGTCATCCCGGCCTTCGGAACCGCCGCCAAGTCCTGACCCCCGCACGGCTTTTGTCCGACGAGCCCCGCGAACCCCGCCGAAGGGGGGCGCGGGGCTCCGTCGCAGCGACCCGGCCATGCGCGCCCCCGGCCGGATGCTGCATGCTGTGCCTTTACACGGTCTTCGGCATGGAGCTGCGCATGACTTCCACCTTCCCGGACATCTCCATCAGCACGGACCGGTTGGTGCTGCGCCCGTTCGACATGGTGGACGTCCCCGCGTACATCGAGATGATGAACGACGAACTCGTCACCGCCTGGACGGACGCCCCCCACCCCTACACCCAGGTCGACGCCGAACGCTGGGTCCGCCGGATCGCCCCCGCCCGGCGCACCACCGGGGACGGCATCGTGCTCGCCGTCACCGAATTCCTCACCCAACGGCTCGTCGGCTCGGTGCGCCTGCGCAACACCGACTGGCGCACCCTCGCCACCGAGGTCTCCTACATCACCGCCCCCTGGGCGCGCGGCGAGGGCTACGCCACCGAAGCCGTGCTGGCGCTGGCCCAGTGGATCTTCCGCGACCGGGGATTCGAACGCATGGAACTGCGCACCCCCGCCGACAACACCTCGGCCCAGCAGGTCGCCCAGAAGACCGGCTGCATCAGCGAGGGCGTCCTGCGCAACGCCCGCATAGCCCGCACCCGGACGGAGGACGGGGGCTGGACCGACATCAGGACCGACCTGATCGTCTGGGGCCTGCTCCCCGAGGACCTGGAGGGCGTCGCCGAGCAACTCGCCGACGCGGGCGGCTACGGCACCTACAACGACTGGAACTGACCGTCCCCGGTGGCTGCGGCGCGGTACCGGCGCGAACCGGGGTACGCTCGCCCTGCCCCTCCCTCACACACACCCCCACCTGCGACAACTCCAGGAGACTGACGACAGATGGCCGATCGGGTCACTGTGATCGGCTGGGACGGCTCGCCACTGACCGGAGCGGCCACGGCCGCCCTCTCGGCCGCCACGCTCGTCGCCGGAGCCGCACACCACCTCGCACTGCCCGCGGTTCCCCCGCACGCCGAGCGGATTCGCCTGGGCTCCATCGACCTTGCCGCCCGCCGGATCGCCGGACACCGGGGCAGCGCCGTCGTCCTCGCCGACGGGGACCCCGGCTTCTTCGGAGTGGTACGCAACCTCCGCGCACCCGAACACGGCCTCGAAGTCGAAGTGGTGCCCGCCGTCTCGTCCGTGGCCGGTGCCTTCGCCCGCGCCGGCATGCCGTGGGAGGACGCCCAGATCGTCGTCGCCCACCCCCGCACCCTGCGCCGCGCCGTCAACGTCTGCCGCGCCCACCCCAAGGTCGCCGTGCTGACCTCGCCCGGTGCGGGCCCCGCCGAACTCGCCCTGCTCCTCGAAGGGGTTCACCGCACCTTCGTCGTCTGCGAGGAACTCGGTACCGCGCGCGAACAGGTGAGCGTCCTCACCTCGGACAACGCCGCCGACCACGCCTGGCGCGACCCCAACGTGGTGATCGTCATCGGTGGCGGCAGCGAACCGCAGGCCACCGGTGCCTGGATCGCCGGCCGGGACCCCGGCGGCCCCCGGGGAGTACGCGGCTGGGCGCTGCCCCGGGAGGCGTACCCCTGGGACACCGCGACGGGCGTCGGAGGTGCCGACGACGGCCGGGGCGCGAGCCGGGAGGGCGAGTCACCGGGGCTGCGCGCCGCGCAACTGGCCCGGCTGGGTCCCCGCACCGGCGACCTCGTCTGGGACATCGGCTCCGGCGACGGGGCCCTGGCGGTGGAGGCGGCCCGCTTCGGGGCCGCGGTCCTCGCGGTCGACGAGGACCCGGCGGCCTGCGCCCGCACGGCGGCGGCCGCCCGCGCCTTCGGGGTCCAGGTCCAGGTCGTGGAGGGCCGGGCGCCGCAGGTGCTGGAACGACTGCCGGAACCCGATGTCGTACGGATCGGGGGCGGTGGGGTCCCCGTCGTCACGGCCGTCACCGAGCGGCGGCCCGAGCGCATCGTGACCCACGCGTCCACGCGGGACGAGGCCGAGGCGCTCGGCGCGGCCCTCGCCGGGAACGGGTACGGCGTCCGGTGCTCGCTCCTCCAGTCCGTCGAACTCGACACGACCGCCTGGTCGGAACGCGAGCGCACGGTCGTGTTCCTGCTCTCGGCGCTCCGTTCCGACCTCGCCCCCTGACCTGCTCCCCGCGCGGCGCGAGGTAGGCTGGCCGATCGTTGCACCGCGGCTGGGCGTTCGTCGCTTCGTTCGTCAATGTCCGGAAAAGGGGACCGTTTTGGTCCCCGTTGTGGTACGGCAGATCCCGGGATGCGCAACGTGGCGCAGTCCACAGCGGGTCGTGGCGAAATGGGCTGCCGCGGCGGCGAACGGCCGCGAGAATGCAGTATGTCCGCGTCCGTCTCGTGCCGCGTGGTGCGCCCGCTCGTTCTTGTCGACGAGCGCCGGCGTGCCGTGGTCGGGCGTCCCGGGCGAAGGGCCGAAGAAGCACTGACGATGGGCGAGGGGTACGCATGAGTGACACCGGCCAGATCCCGGGTGAGGGACTGCCGGAGAACGCGGGCACGGTGGAGCAGCCGGGCGTCGCCGCCCCGGACGGCTACACCTACCCGGCTCCCTCCGAGCAGGTGCCCGAGGACGACGATCTCCTGCTGATGCCGAGCCCCCAGGGAGCCTGGAGCGACCCGCAGACGGTGCCCGCTCCCGGCCAGTACCCCGAGGATGCCGCCGGATACGCCTCGCTGCCCGCGCAGGGCGCACCGCAGGCCACCGCGGTGTACCCCCCGTCCGTCGACGCCGTGTCCGCGCAGCCCCAGGGGCCGGTGCAGGTCCAGGAGCCCGCCCGGGCGCAGCATCCCGTCCAGGCGCCGGCCGCTGACGTGTACGCCGGTCACGACTCCGGTTCCGCCGACCTGGCGGCCGCCGCACCGGCTCCGGCCGTTCAGCCCCAGGCCCCGGCACGGCGGCCGCTGCACCGCGGTCCGGTCGTGGCCGACGGCGGGCCGTCCTACGGCGGGACGCCGACCGGCGGTGTGGTCCGCTCCCTCGCCGACCGCGGGCCCGCGGGCGCGCCCCGGACCCAGGCCCCGGTCCCGGCACCGCAGGCCGCGGCGCCCGCCGGCGGGCCCGAGTACTTCGAGGCTCCCGGTGACGAGGCGTCCGTGCTGCCCGGCCCGCAGCTCGGCCAGATCCTTCCCCAGGGCGGGAGCCCGTGGGGTGCCCAGGCACCGCAGCCTGCCGCCGCCCCGGACGGGGCGGAAACGGTTGCTCCGGACCCGGTCGCGCCGGAGGCCGCCGCCCCGGTGACGGCGGTCCCCGAAGCCGTGGCCCCCGAAGCCGTGGCCCCCGAGGCTGTCGCCCCCGAACCGGTCGTCGCGGAACCGCAACCGGAGGCGGCGCCGGAGCGTACCGAGGCGGTCGTGGAAGCGGAGGCACCGGCGGCGGCCGTGGCCCCGGCCGCCGTCGTCCCGGAACCGGTCGCCGAGCAGGCCCCCGCGCCCGTCGAGCCGACGCCCGCGACGCAGCCCGCACAGCACGCGCAGACCGTACAGCCCGCGCAGTCCGCGCAGTCCGCTCCCGAACCGGCCGCTCAGCCGCAGGTCCCGAGTGCTCCCGCGGTCGTCCCGACCGCGGACGTCGCCGGGACACCGGTCGAGGGTCCTGCCGACGGGGCCGCGGCCGTCGTCGCGCCGGAGGCCGTGGAGACGGGTGCGGCGGCAGCGGCACCGGAGGCCGACGTGGTGGACGAGGCGTCCGTGCCCGCCGCCGCTCCCGTCGTTCCCGTGGTGTCCGAGGAGGCGTTGCCCGCGCCCGTGGTGTCCGAGGAGGCGTTGCCCGCTCCCGTGGTGTCCGAGGAGCCGTTGCCCGCTCCCGTCGTTCCCGTGGTGTCCGAGGACCGGGTGCCGGAGCCCGAGGCCGTCGCGGAAGCCGCCCCCGTGGACGGTTTCGTGCCCGTGGAGGGCTCGGTGCCGACGACGCCGCACCTTGCCCCGTCGCCCGCCGAGGAACAGCCGGTGACGGCCGGGCCGGAGGCGGAGCCCGAGCGCGTGGCGATCGCCATGGGGCCGGTTCCGGCCGAGCGGACCGAGGCCGTCGGGGCCGAACCGGCCGTCGGCCCCGAGGGCGCCACCGCCGTGCCGGTCGAGACCGGGCAGCCGGTGCCGCAGGCCGCGGGGGAGACCCCCTCCGACGGCACTCGGACCCCCGCGCCCGCCGAAACCCCCGAGCAGGCCCCCGTGCCCGGCCTCCCGGAGGCCGAGGCCGCCGTCGAGGCGCCGGTGCCCGCCGCGGAAACCGGAGCGGGCCCGGAGAGCGTCGAGACCCCGGAGACCCCGGAGACCCCGGAGACCCCGGAGACCCCGGAGACCACGACGGCCGCGGAGACCACGCAGCCGGACGCCGGGCCGACCGCACCGCAGTCGCAGTCGCAGCCCGAGGGCAGCCCCGCGCCCGGGGCCGCGCCGCCGCACGCCGCCGAAGAGGCGGAAGCCACGGGAACCCCCGGGCCGGACGAGGCCGTCGCCGCCACAACCCCGCCCGCCCCGGGATACGACGACGCCGAGCGCGAGGCCGTACTGCGCGTCATGCGTGAGCGCCGCGACATCCGCAACGGCTTCCGCGGCGACCCGATCCCGCACGAGGTCCTGCTCCGGGTCCTCGAAGCGGCGCACACGGCGCCCAGCGTCGGCCACTCGCAGCCCTGGGACTTCGTCGTCATCCGCTCGGCGGAGACGCGTCGTTCCATGCACGAGCTGGCCCAGCGGCAACGCGACGCCTACGCCAAATCGCTGCCCAAGGGCCGGGCCAAGCAGTTCAAGGAACTCAAGATCGAGGCGATCCTCGACACCCCGGTCAACATCGTCGTCACCGCCGATCCCACCCGCGGCGGCCGTCACACCCTCGGCCGTCACACCCAGCCGCAGATGGCCCCGTACTCCTCCGCGCTCGCCGTCGAGAACCTGTGGCTCGCCGCCCGTGCCGAGGGACTCGGCGTCGGCTGGGTGAGCTTCTTCGACGAGCGCGAGATGGTCCGCGCCCTCGGCCTGCCCGAGCACCTCGAAGTCGTGGCGTACCTGTGCGTCGGCTATGTCGACGAGTTCCCCGAGGAGCCCGAGCTGATGCAGGCGGGCTGGTCGAAGCGCCGCCCGCTGTCCTGGGTGGTCCACGAGGAGACGTACGGGCGTCGCGCCCTGCCCGGCGAGGAGCCGCACGACCTGCTCCAGGAGACCATCGCCAACATCCGGCCGCTGGACGCCAAGGCGCTCGGCGAGGCGTGGGAGCGCCAGAAGCGGATGACCAAGCCCGCCGGTGCGCTCGGCATGCTGGAGATCATCTCCGCGCAGTTGTCGGGGCTCTCCCGGATGTGTCCGCCGCCGATCCCGGAGCCCGCGGCCGTCGCGATCTTCGCGGGAGACCACGGGGTGCACGCCCAGGGCGTCACCGCCTGGCCGCAGGAGGTCACCGGGCAGATGGTCGCCAACTTCCTCGGCGGGGGCGCGGTCTGCAACGCGTTCGCGGCACAGGTCGGCGCCGAGGTCTGCGTGGTCGACGTCGGCGTGGCCATGGAGCTTCCGGCGACGCCCGGCCTGCTCCCGCGCAAGGTGCGCGCCGGGACCGCCGACTTCACGACCGGCCCCGCCCTCACCAGGGAAGAGGTCCTCGCCGCCGTCGAGGTCGGCATCGAGACCGCCCGCGATCTCGTCGCGGCGGGCAACAAGGGCCTGCTGATCGGCGAGATGGGGATTGCCAACACCACCGCGTCCGCCGCGCTGATCTGTGTGTACACGGGCATGGATCCGGCCGAGGTCACCGGCCGGGGCACCGGCATCAACGACGAGATGCACGCCCGCAAGGTCGACGTGGTCCGACGGGCCCTGGAACTCCACCAGCCCGACCCGGCCGACCCGATCGGTGTCCTGGCCTCGGTCGGCGGCCTCGAACACGCCGCGATGGCCGGGTTCCTGCTGGGCGGGGCCTCGCTCCGTACGCCCGTCATCCTCGACGGAGTGAGCGCGGGCGCCGCGGCCCTGGTCGCCCGGGCGATCGCCCCCGAGGCACTCGCCGCCTGCATCGCGGGCCACCGCAGTGCCGAGCCCGGCCATGTCGCCGCGCTCAACAAGCTGGGACTGCGCCCGCTCGTCGACCTCGACCTGCGCCTCGGCGAGGGCACGGGGGCGCTGCTGGCGCTCCCGATCGTGCAGAGCGCGGCGCGGGCGATGCACGAGGTGGCGACGTTCGACTCGGCGGGCGTCACGGAGAAGTAGGCGGCCCGCCCCCGCCGTCGCGAGCGGCGGGGGCGGAGCCCGTCGTCAGCCCACCACCGGGACGGGGAACGGCGTACGGAGGCGACGCGCCGGGCCCACCGGTCTAAAAGCGCGTTCCGAAAGTCCCGTCTGCCGGGCGATCCCGACAACGCGCGCTCGCCGCGTTGTCGGGATCGCCCCGATATGCCCGGTATCGGGGTGACCCTCCGCCTTGCGATCGCACGCACC
The DNA here is from genome assembly GCF_043083325.1 of Streptomyces sp. NPDC014734. NCBI lineage: Bacteria > Bacillati > Actinomycetota > Actinomycetes > Kitasatosporales > Streptomycetaceae > Streptomyces > Streptomyces sp. NPDC014734. Next base: position 14,150 of record NZ_JBIBYN010000021.1, read on the forward strand.
AAACGCCGCCCGGCCTGCCCTTCGGGCAGACGACGCCACTTTCGGAACACGCTTTACGCCCTGCCCCGGTCCGGGCACGGCACACGCCCCAGGGCCCGGACGTCCCGCCCCGGCGCACCGGCCCCGTTCGACCCCGCAGCCACCACGTATCGTGGACCCGCCCCACGAACCCGCCTGTCACAGCCGCTCCACCGCCGCAGCGGCCGCCGTACTCCGATCCTGTACGAGGAGCCCGCACCGCCATGGCCGAGCACGCAGACCGCGCCGATCACCCCGCGTACCCCGTCGGACTGCGCCTCGGCGGCCGTCGTGTCGTCGTGGTCGGCGGCGGCCAGGTCGCCCAGCGCCGTCTCCCCGCGCTCATCGCGGCGGGCGCCGACATCGTCCTCGTCTCACCGGCCGCGACGCCGTCCGTCGAGGCGATGGCCGATGCCGGCGAGATCCGCTGGGAGCGCCGCCGCTACGCCGACGGGGACCTGACCGGCGCCTGGTACGTCCTCGTCGCGTCCGACGACATCGCGGCGAACGAAGCGGCGTCCGCCGAGGCCGAACGCCACCGGATCTGGTGCGTCCGCAGCGACGACGCCGACGCCGCCACCGCGTGGACTCCGGCCACCGGCCGCGGCAAGGGCGTCACCGTCGCCGTACTCACCACCGACGCCCACGACCGCGACCCCCGCCACTCGGCCGCCGTCCGCGACGTCATCGTCGAGGGCCTGCGCGACGGCAGCCTCGCCGCTCCCCAGCACCGCTCCCGGACCCCCGGCGTGGCCCTGGTCGGCGGGGGCCCCGGTGACCCCGACCTGATCACCGTGCGCGGCCGACGCCTCCTTGCCGAGGCCGATGTCGTGATCGCCGACCGTCTCGGGCCGCGCGACCTGCTCGACGAACTCCCGCCGCACGTCGAGGTGATCGACGCCGCGAAGATTCCGTACGGCCGGTACATGGCGCAGGAGGCCATCAACCGGGCGCTCATCGAGCACGCCAAGGCGGGCAAGGCCGTCGTGCGGCTCAAGGGCGGCGACCCGTTCGTCTTCGGCCGTGGCATGGAGGAGGCCCAGGCGCTCGCGGCCGAGGGCATCGCCTGCACCGTCGTCCCCGGGATCTCCAGCTCGATCTCCGTGCCCGGCGCCGCGGGAATCCCCGTCACCCACCGCGGCGTCGCCCACGAGTTCACCGTCGTCAGCGGCCATGTCGCCCCCGACGACGCGCGCTCGCTGGTCGACTGGCAGGCCCTCGCCAAGCTGCGCGGCACCCTCGTGCTCCTGATGGCCGTCGACAAGATCGGCGCCATCGCCCGGGCCCTCGTCGCGTACGGCAAGGCCCCCGACACACCGGTCGCCCTGGTCCAGGAGGGCACCACCGCCTCCCAGCGCAGGGTCGACGCGACGCTGGCGACCGTCGCCGAGCGGGTCGTCGCCGAAGAAGTACGCCCTCCGGCGGTCATCGTCATCGGCGAGGTCGTCGCGGTGGGCGCGGACATCGTGGGCCCGGCCGCCGAGTAACCCGGGCGGCCACCGCCCACCCCATCGAGTAACCAGCGGTAACAGATCTTCCTCCGAGCCGTTGGCACCACACACCGGACAAGGCAGTATCGAACCCGTGGCTGATCTCATCACCGTCGACGACCCCGACGACCCCCGTCTGCGCGACTACACCGGACTCACCGACGTGGAACTCCGGCGCAGGCGAGAGCCCGCCGAGGGGCTCTTCATCGCCGAGGGCGAGAAGGTGATCAGACGTGCCCGGCACGCCGGGTACGAGATGCGGTCGATGCTGCTGTCGGCGAAGTGGGTCGACCTCATGCGCGATGTCATCGACGAGGTACCGGCCCCGGTGTACGCGGTGAGCCCCGAACTCGCCGAACGCGTCACCGGCTACCACGTGCACCGCGGCGCACTCGCCTCGATGCAGCGCAAACCGCTGCCGACCGCCGGACAGCTCCTGGCGTCGACCCGCCGGGTGGTCGTCATGGAGGCCGTCAACGACCACACCAACATCGGGGCGATCTTCCGCAGCGCCGCCGCCCTCGGCATGGACGCCGTGCTGCTCTCCCCGGACTGCGCCGACCCGCTCTACCGGCGCTCCGTCAAGGTGTCGATGGGGGCCGTCTTCTCCGTGCCCTACGCCCGTCTCGACACCTGGCCCAAGGACCTGGAGACCGTACGGGAGGCCGACTTCGAACTGCTCGCGCTCACCCCGGACGAGAAGGCCGACAGCATCGACCGGGCGGCGCCGCACCGGATGGACAAGGTGGCGCTGATGCTCGGTGCCGAGGGCGACGGGCTGTCCACCCGGGCCCTCGTCGCCGCCGACCGCTGGGTACGGATCCCGATGGCACACGGCATCGACTCGCTGAACGTGGGAGCGGCCGCGGCCGTCGCGTTCTACGCCGTGGCATCGGGCCGCCCGCGGCCCTGACCGGCTACCGGAGCCGCGGGGCCGCGATTCCGCTCGGGTCGTGCCACCGGGCCTCGACCCGGGTGGGGCTCGTGCCCAGCCCCCGGGCCGGACCCTGACAGCCCTGCGCCACCGCGATGCCCAGCGCCACCAGCAACGTCACCACCACGAAGACGACGAGGCGCTGCCGCAGCAACCGCGGATTGGCGGGACGCAGCCCCGTCGAGGTCCTGCGGGCCCCGGGCCGCGTCCCCGGCCTGCCGTTCGTCCCGTTCGTGGCGGGCCTGCCGTTCGTGCGGTGGGGAGGAGCGGGGCGCCTGCCCGACCGTGTGGTGCCGCGCGCCGGCTGACGCTGCTGAGGACGCGAGCCGCCGGTCCGGGACGCCCCGGACCGCGACGAGGTCGTCTGCCGACCGCCCTGCGGCTGCCGCTGCTGCCGACGAGGCGCCGGGGGAGCCGTCCGCCTGGTCTGCTGCTCCGTGTGCGGGCCGTCGAGCCGCCCGGTCGGCCGGTCCAGCTCCTGCGCCGAACGCTGTGCCGGCGGACGGCTCTCGTGCAGACCCTGCGCCTCCCGCGCCGCGATCTCCTTGAGCCGCATCGACAGCTGGAGCGTGCTCGGACGATCCTCCGGATCCTTCGCCAGACACGCGCTCACCAACGGCGCCAGCGCGTCGTGCACGTCGTACAACTGCGGTTCCTCGTGCACCACGCGGTACAGCATCACCTCGGAACTGCCGTGTCCGAAGGGCGAGTCGGCCATCGCCGCGTAGGCCAGCGTGGCACCAAGCGAGAACACGTCCGTCGCCGGTGTCACCGCCGCGCCGCGCACCTGCTCGGGGGCGAGGAAGCCGGGGGAGCCGACCGCCGTACCGACATGGGTGAGCGTCGACGCGCCGGTCGCCCAGGCGATCCCGAAGTCGATGATCCGGGGACCTTTGGGGGAGAGCAGGATGTTCGACGGTTTGAGGTCGCGGTGGACGACCCCGGCCTCGTGCACCGCCACGAGTCCCTCGGAGAGCGCCGCCCCGATCGAGGCGACCTCGGCCGCCGACAGCGGTCCCTCCTCGGCCACCCGGTCGTGCAGCGAGGGCCCCGGGACGTACTGCGTCGCGAACCACGGACGGTCCGCCTCCAGATCGGCGGCCACCAGGCGTGCCGTGCACCCGCCGCGGATTCTCCGGGCGGCGGAGACCTCGCGCGCGAACCGCGAGCGGAACTCCTGGTCCTCCGCCAGATCGGGCCGGATCACCTTCAGCGCCACCCGCTGTCCCCGCCGGTCCGAACCGAGGTAGACGACGCCCATGCCGCCGGCCCCGAGCCGTCGGTGCAACCTGAACGAGCCGACGACACGCGGGTCCTCGCGTCGGAGCCGCATCATCGCCATGTTCTGCCCATCCCCGCTGCCTGGTACGCCTGACGAGGCACAGCTTACGTACCCGGCGCCCGGGGCGCTCAGAGGCCGCGCCCTCGCCCCGGGATCGTTTGCCGGGCCATGGCACGGCCCATGACGGACGGTGAGACCGCACCCGATTCCGGCGCCGTGCGCGACGGTACGTCAAATGAGGCGCGTCCGCGGGCCGTTGATGCAAGGGCTCGCCTCTTCCCGAACACGCCGGCCGCGGTGCCGGGGGCCGGGCGCGGGCCGGAACCGCTGCGTCCGGGCGACGCACCGACGGCCCGCGGCCGTCCCGCCGGGCGCCATGAGTGAGTGACGTCACGCGCGGCTCCGCCCCGGCTGGTACCCCTCCGGGACGACCCCGGGAATCAGGCGCCCGATCTCCACCCAGGGGAGTACGCGGGCTTCCCACGGGTCCTCCTACGGGAGGCCCGTCATTCGGTACGCGGGCATGACGCCGGATCCCTCCCGCGTCCCTAGTGTTGAGGTCAAGCGGCGGGCGAAGCACTCGTCCCCCGAGGCCACACGCCCGCCGCCCCATAGCGGTCAGGAGAGGAAACATGGCGGACACGGCATCGCGGAGCATGCTTCGCACGCGGGAGAGCGGGCTCCCCGCCGTGCTCGTCCGCAGTTCGCCGTCCGGCAGGCGCCACCCGCTGGTGGCGACGGCGATGGTTCTTCCCCTGGCGGCCCTGCTCGTGGTCGTCTTCGGCGGCTGGGACGCGGTGGTCACACAGGCGTCGTCCGTGGGCGTGATGCTGGGGCGCTGAGCGGCGCCCCGGGTCCGGAAGAGCGGTCCGGACCGGGACATCCGGCCAACAACCCCGTGGGGACGGGGGTGCGGCGGACGGCAGCGTTTGTCCGGTCAGCTGGGGAGCTGACCGGACATCGCGCTGTCCGGGCCGTGCACCGGACCCGCGTACGCTCGGTCGCGACCCGCCGGGGCACAGGATCCGGCACGTCCGTCATCGGGGGGAGGCCATGACCACCGCGGTCGTACGCGCGCTCGGGGCGCTGGCCCACCGGGCCGCCCACCCGCCGGCGGCCTGCGCCTGCCCGCCGCCGGTGACCCTCGCCGACCGGACCGACGCGACCGTCGTCCGCAGCGGACCGGTCGTCGCCAAGGCCCACGCCCCGGGCACCCGCCCCCCGGACCTGCTCACCCGTATGGCCCTCGCGGACGACCCCCGGACGACCGGCATCCTGCTCGCCCCGCTGTGCCCCACGCCCTGCGCCCTCGACGGCCGCCCCGTCAGCCTGTGGCCGCACGGAGATCCGGTCGACCCGGCCGATCCCGACGCCGCGCCCTGGGCCGAGGCCGCCGCCCTGCTGGCCGCACTGCACCGGACCCCGCCCCCCTCCGCCCTTCCGCCCATGAGGGGCCCCGTGAAGGCCGCGCTCGCCGTCGCGCGGATGCGTGCCGCCCGGCCCGGTGACCCGGCCACCGCCCCCGTGCTCGCGGCCTGGTACCGGCTGCCCGGCTGGGCCCGTGCCGAGGCGGCGCCACCCGCCCACCGTTCACGCTTCCTCTGCCACGGGGACCTGCACCTCGGTCAACTCGTCCGCCACCCCGTACCGGACGGTCCCTGGCTGCTCATCGACGTGGACGACACAGGTCTCGGCGACCCGGCCTGGGACCTCGCCCGCCCCGCCGCCTGGTACGCGGCCGGACTCCTGCCCCCCGAGGTCTGGCTCCGGTTCCTTGACTCCTACCGGGCGGCGGGCGGACCCGCCGTACCCGCCGCGGGCGACCCGTGGCCCGAACTGGACGTCCCGGCCAGGGCCCTGACCGTGCAGACCGCCGCGCTGGCGTTCGCCAAGTCCGCGGCCGAGGGCCGGGACCCGGACGAGGTGGAGCGGGCGATGATCGACGCCTGTGCCCGAATCGCCTCTCTCCCCCCGCAGTTGGCCGACGGACACCCGTCGTAGGCTGAACCGACCGTCGGCGGCCGTGTCTTCCGGCGACGGCGACCCGACGGCGAGGAGTGAGCCGAACCATGCAGTGTCCCAAGTGCCACGCGCCCATGCACACGTACAACCGCAACGGCATACAGATCGAGCAGTGCAGCGGTTGCCGGGGGATCTTCCTCGACTACGGCGAACTGGAGACCCTGACCCGCATCGAGGCGCAGTGGGCACAGCAGGCACCGCCCGCGCCCCCGGCGCCGCAGGCCTATCCGGCCGCCCCGGCGCCCGCCTGGGGCGCCCCGCAGCACCAGGGCGGCCATCACGGCGGCCACTACCGGCACAAGAGCTTCGGCCGGATGCTCTTCTCCTCCTGAGCGTGCCGGATGCCTGCCGCCCGGCCCGCGGCGCTCTTCGCCGCCCGGCGGCAGGCCGTGGAAACGGAGTCGTGGAACGGCTTTGTGGAAGCGACATCGCGAAGACGGCGAAGCCCCGATCGTCGAGACGACCGGGGCTTCGGCTGGTGCGCGATACTGGGATTGAACCAGTGACCTCTTCCGTGTCAGGGAAGCGCTCTCCCGCTGAGCTAATCGCGCAGGGTGAACCTGCGTGTACTGCGTGCGCGATACTGGGATTGAACCAGTGACCTCTTCCGTGTCAGGGAAGCGCTCTCCCGCTGAGCTAATCGCGCGGGGATCCTTACGGACCAGTGGACGATACTGGGATTGAACCAGTGACCTCTTCCGTGTCAGGGAAGCGCTCTCCCGCTGAGCTAATCGTCCTTGGAGGTGGAGACGGGATTTGAACCCGTGTAGACGGCTTTGCAGGCCGTTGCCTCGCCTCTCGGCCACTCCACCACGAGCGAGGGTTCGGGAAGATCCCTCGCTTTTCTGCGAGCGGACGACCAGGTTCGAACTGGCGACCTCAACCTTGGCAAGGTTGCGCTCTACCAACTGAGCTACGTCCGCGTGTCTTTCCCGGTCGGCTTCCGCGTCCCGGCGACGTGTTGAACTCTAGCGGATTCCCGGGCCAGTACAAAAACGCGTTTGTGCAGCGTGCTGGGGCGCGCTCATCGCGGTGGGGGCCACCGGGCGCCGTCCTAGACTCGACGACGTGCACGATCTCGCTCCCATGGCCCGCTTCGGCGGCCTCGTCGCGTCCGGACTAAGGGACGTGACGAGTGATCCCGCGGCCCTCGACTCGTCCGGCTTCTGGGCCGTTTCCGCCGATTTCGGGGGACGTCTGGTCTGCGCGCGTTTCGACACCGTGCGCGAGGCGTCGGTGCCGGCCCCGGTGCCGGGCGCCTGGCGCGGTCCCGGGGCCGGCGACTGGACCTCGTCCCTGGACCGCGCCGCGTACGTCGCGGGCGTGCGCCGGATCCGTGCGTACATCGCGGCGGGCGAGGTCTACCAGGCCAACCTCTGCCGGGTGATGACCGCGCCGCTGCCCGACCCCGCCGCCGCGGACGTGGACGCGCTCACCTCACTGCTGGCACGCGGCAACCCCGCCCCCTATGCGGGAACGATTCGGCTGCCCGCGCACGGAGTGGAGATCGCCACGGCGTCGCCCGAACTGTTCCTGAGGAGGGACGGCCGGACCGTCGAGTCGGGACCGATCAAGGGCACCGGACGCACCGAGGACGATCTGCTGGAGAAGGACCACGCCGAGAACGTGATGATCGTCGACCTGGTCCGCAACGACCTCGGCCGGGTCTGCGCCACCGGGTCGGTCACGGTCCCCGACCTGTGCGTGGTGGAGAAGCATCCCGGTCTCGTCCACCTGGTCTCCACCGTGCGGGGGGAGCTCGCCGAGGGGGCCGGCTGGCCGGAGCTGTTCGACGCGGCCTTTCCTCCCGGCTCCGTCACCGGGGCGCCCAAGACCAGTGCGCTCGGGATCATCGGGGAGCTGGAGACCGCGCCGCGAGGGCCCTACTGCGGCGGCATCGGCTGGGTCGACGCCGACCGTCGCACGGCATCCCTGGCGGTGGGCATACGGACGTTCTGGATCGACCGGACGGGAGGAGTCCCGGTCCTCCGGTTCGGCACCGGGGCGGGCATCACCTGGGGTTCCGATCCCGGGCGCGAATGGGACGAGACCGAACTCAAGGCGTCACGGTTGCTCGCTGTAGCGTCGGGCGTCCACGAAGCGACGGGAAGGACAGCGCGATGAGGATGTGGGTCAACGGCGGACTGCGGGACGCCGACGAGGCCCGGGTGTCCGTGCTCGACCACGGACTCACGGTGGGGGACGGTGTCTTCGAGACGGTCAAGGTCGTCGGGGGCCGGACCTTCGCCCTCACCCGTCACCTCGACCGGCTCGGCCGCTCGGCCCGGGGTCTCGGCCTGCCCGAGCCCGACCTCGACGAGGTGCGCCGCGCCTGCGCCGCCGTCGTCGACGCGAACCCGATGCCGCTCGGGAGACTGCGCATCACCTGCACCGGGGGGCTCTCGCCGCTCGGCTCCGACCGCGGCGACGCCGTTCCCGGCCTCGTCGTCGCCCTGGGACAGGCGACCCGACGCCCCGACAGCACGGCCGTGATCACCGTCCCGTGGACGCGCAACGAGCGCGGCGCGCTCGCCGGACTCAAGACCACGTCCTACGCGGAGAACGTGGTGGCGCTCGCCCGTGCCCGCGAGCACGGCGCGTCCGAGGCCCTCTTCGCCAATACGGTGGGACGGCTCTGCGAGGGAACCGGGTCCAACGTCTTCGTCGTGCTCGACGGTCGTTTGCACACCCCGCCGGTCGCGTCCGGCTGCCTCGCCGGGATCACCCGCGCGCTGGCCGCGGAGTGGACCGGCGCGCAGGAGACCGATCTGCCGTTCGACGTCCTGGACCGGGCCGAGGAGATCTTCCTGACCTCCACGCTGCGCGACGTGCAGGCCGTCCACCGGGTGGACGACCGCGAGCTGCCCGGAGCCCCCGGCCCGGTCACGGCGAAGGCCATGAGGATCTTCGAGGAGCGGTCGGGAGACGATCTCGACCCGTAGACCGGACACCAGGAACCCGCAAAACGGGGTGACGATCGGGGCGGCGACGGATAGAACAGCTCCGATGACCACCACCCTCCGGCCGAACGGGCCGATTCAGGAAGACACCGACGGCGCGAGGATCCGCGCCTACGACGTGTGCGACAACGGACGGTCCGTCGGGACCATGGAGATCGGCACCGATCCGGCGTTCGGCACGGCGGCCGGCGTGCTGCGCTCCTTGAGCATCGACGAACGCGCCCGGCGGCGCGGGCGCGGCACCATCGCCGTGCTCGCCGCCGAGGAGGTGCTGCGCGGCTGGGGCTGCACCCAGCTGCGCACTTCGGTGCCCGCGGACAACGAGGCGGCCCGGGGGCTGGCCGCCGCCTGCGGCTACACCGAACGCGCCAGGAACATGATCAAGGACGTCGGTCCGACGGCGCCGGAGCCTCCCGACGGCGTCGTCGCCCGGCCGATGAGCCCCGAGGAGTTCGCGCACTGGCTCGGCACCGCCATCGACACGTACGCGCAGTCCTGGATCGACCGGGGCGTCCCGGCCGAGCAGGCTCTGCACAAGTCCCGGACCGACCACGCCCGGAACCTGCCGGACGGCCTGGACACGGCGGGCGTGCACTTTCACGTCCTGGTCCACGACGGCACCGTCGTCGGCCATGTGTGGGTGACGGTGCTCGACGACGGTCCGGGCGGCGCGAGCGGATTCGTCTACGACGTCGAGGTGAACGAGGAGCACCGGGGACGCGGCTTCGGGCGTGCCCTGATGGTGCAGGCGGAACGCATCACCCTGAACGCCGGCGCCCCTGTTCTCGGACTGCACGTCTTCGCCGAGAACACACCGGCACTGCGACTGTACGAATCGCTCGGATACCGGGTGACCCAGTACAACCTGGCCAAGCCCCTCTAGCGCTGTGACCGGGAAGGTGCACCGGACGCCGCGGGCTTCCCGGCAGACCTTCCCGGTCACCGCACCGGCGCGGGTGCCGGCGGCATGACGACACGACACGGCTCCGCACCGGGGCCCGGTGCGGAGCCGGGGACGGCGTGGGGCTGTTCAGGCCCGCCCGGGCCCTTCCGCGAGCAGTCCGTCGAGGATCTCCTCGATTCGCTCGCGCAGCCCGTCCTGGCTCCTGCCGCCGTCCAGCCGCTCACCACCGATCACATAGGTCGGCGTGCCGGTGACCCCGATGGCCTTGCCCTCGGCCTGGTCGGCGTCGACGATCAGCATGTGCCGCCCGTCGATCAGCGCGGTGTCCATCTCCTCGGCGTCCAGGCCCAGTTCGCGCGCCACCTCGACCAGTAGGGACTCGCCGGCCCGGTCGAGGTCCGAGGTACGGGCGAGGACCGCCTCGACGTAGGGCCACCCGCCGCCCTGTGCCGCGGCCTCCTCGGCGGCCTGTGCGGCGGCGTGGGCGTGCTTGTGCTTGTCCAGCGGGAAGTGCCGCAGCCGCACCTCCAGCCGGTCGCCGTACTTGTCCCGCAGGGCGCGCACATCGGCGAGGGCCCGGTGGCAGTCCGGGCACTGGAGCTCGCACCAGAGATCGAGGACAAGGGGCGTCGCGGGGGTCGAATCACTCATGCGGCCAGTCTCGCAGGGCCCCCGCGCGCGGCCCAATCGGCTCCCGGCCCGCCGCGGACCGCGCCGGACGGTGCGTCCCGAATCGGCACCTGCGGAGGATTCCGGCCCTGATATGACCCTGATGCGGTCCGGGATCATGGCCGACGGACGGTCGGTCGGTGCAGGATGGAAGGGACGTTTCCCCCCGGGAGCCTGGAGGCCACGATGCTTGCCGAGACCATCTGTTCCGCGGTGTCCGCGGCGGGGCTGGGCATCGCCGCCGTCACGGCGTGCCGCAAGCGATTCCTCGCCGCGACCCGGATCGCCGCCTACTCCCTGGTCCCCATCGGCCTGGCGCTGACCGGTGTCATGGCCTGGGCCGTCGACATCGTCTTCAAGCCGAGTGTCTGGCTCGGCTTCGGACTGCTCGCCGCGGCCTGGCTGCTGTTCGTGACGACCCGCGCCGTCGAACGCCGCGGTGGTGGTACCCGCAAGGAGCGCAGAGCCGCCGAGCGGGCAGGGCGCGGCGAGGCCGTCGCCCCGGCCGCCTCGGCGCCCTCACTGGGCTCCGGAGCCCCGGCGACCCGCGCGCAGACGGCCCGACCGGCGAAGACGAAGCAGTCGTCCGCTTCGCCGAACGAGGATTTCAGCGACATCGAGGCGATTCTGAGGAAACACGGCATCTGAGCCCGCGGCCGGGGAGGCCGTCTCGCCCGGCGGATGAAACGGCCGGGGCGGCGAGCTGCGGTGACGGTCCGATCGGTGATTCGTCGTCGTGAAGTCGGCGCGGTCCGCCTGGTGTTGGACTGTTCTGGAGCCAATGGTCCCTGTCCGAGCGGCCGTCGGGCCGAATAACTGTCGCAGGACCGGACGGAGAGTCGAACGGGGATGTCCCTGGAGTGGGTGAACTCACCCGGGGGGAGGGCTGGTTGGCCGTCGGCGGTTCCGGAGTGCGTCATGATCTTCTCGCGATGGTCGACACCTCCCGGGGCGATGCCCCCGCAAGCCCTGCCGAAGAGCCGCGTGGCTGCCTCTTCGCGCTGTCCCAGCCCCCTTTGATGATCTTCCTCGGGGTGATCGGCAGCTTGCTGCTGATGGCCGCGTTGCACGATCTCTTCATGCTGTGAGCGATCAGCCCGCCGCCTCCCTGCGGCGCGCCCGGTACGCCGCCACGTGCAGACGGTTGCCGCAGGTCCGGCTGGAGCAGTAGCGGCGGGACCGGTTGCGGGAGAGGTCGACGAAGGCGTGTCGGCAGTCCGGGGCCCCGCAGCGACGCAGCCTCTCCTGCTCGCCCGCCACCACGATGAAGGCCAGCGCCATGCCGCAGTCGGCCGCGAGATGGTCGGCGATCGAGGCGTCCGGCGCGAAGTAGTGCACGTGCCAGTCGTAACCGTCGTGGTTGCTGAGCTGGGGCGTGGTGCCCGCGGAGGCGACGAGGGTGTTGATGAGGGCGGCGGCGATCCGGGCGTCGTCGGCCGCGAATATCGTGGCGAAGCGTGCCCGCACATCCTGTACGGCCCGCAGGTCCTTCTCGTGCAGTTCGTCCACGCCGCTGATGCGGTGGCGCCGGGCGAAGTCGTACAGGGCCTCGATGTCGGCGAGCCCCTCGACCGGCTCGACCTCCGGTTGCCCGCTCGTCGGCGCGGTGTTCAGCAGATCGACCACTGTGTCGAGGGCGATCCGGGTGTCGTGGGGGATCAGCACGCTTTCGCTCCCTGGCCTCCGGCGGGCGAGCGCCCGCAGTCGATGCCGGCTGACTCTACTGGCTCGATGCCGACGCGCAGGGGGCCGAGCGGCCACGGGAAGGGCGCGAGGAGCGTGTACCGGCCATCCACCGGCCCGTCCGCGCGCCCTCCGGTCCGGGGCGGCCGGACGGGGCACCTGCCCGGTGCGCGGCGCCCGGGGCGTGCGCCGACGCGGACGCCGCCACCACGGTGGGTTCCGTGATGACGGCGTCGGCGTCACCGTATGAAGTTTTTCCGCGCGGCGCCGTCTCCCCGAGTCGGACGACGCCGTGCAGCTCTCGGCCTGGCTCAGCTCTCGGCCAGGATGTGTGAGAGCTCCGTGTCGAGGTCGAAGTGACGATGCTCGGTGCCCGGTGGAACCGCGGCGTCGGTCCGCTTCAGGAACGACTCCAGGGCCCTCGCCGGGGCTTCGAGCAGGGCTTCGCCCTCCGGGGAGCTCAGTGCGATGCAGACGACGCCCTGACCGTGACTACGGGATGGCCAGACGCGGACGTCTCCGGTGCCGGTGGGCCGGTGCAGCCCTTCGGCCAGGAGGTCACGGGCGAAAACCCACTCGACCGTTTCCTCCGCTCCGGTGTGGAAGGTGGCGTGCACGGCATAAGGATCGGCCGTGTCATACCGCAGGCCCGCAGGTACAGGCAGTGAGGACTCGCTCGACACAACGAGGCGCAGGTGCAGCTCGCAGCTGACCGTGGTGTTCATAAGCGCCAGGGCCTTTCGCTCAGTGTGCGCTCGGGGATTCGCACGTCGGCGAAATCGACATGCCACCTACGGTGGCGTTGTAAACCCCTCTGACCTTTTTGTGTTCCTTCAGGTCGCTCATATGGGGGTGTGCGACTTTGAGATATACGGCCATTCCGGTGACGGAGTCCGCTCCGGTAGGTTGGCCCCCATGAACGCGGAGAGTGACCGGCGGGGAGACGACGTGGTTCCGGCGGGGACCGCGTCCGCCGCCGGGGACATGACGGGGGACGTCCCGGACGGTGCGACGGACGAGGGCCGGGGGCTCGGCTCCCGGGCGCCCGGCTTCATCAAGGCGTCCAGGGCGTTGCACCTGAGCTGGCAGGTCGGTGTCTTCATGGTCGGGCTCGCGGTCGTCGTGGCCGGGATCATCATGCTGCCCCTGCCCGGCCCGGGGTGGCTGGTGATCTTCGCCGGCATGGCGATCTGGGCGACCGAGTTCGTCTGGGCGCAGCTGGTGCTGCGCTGGACCCGGAGGAAGGTCACCGAGGCGGCGCAGCGGGCGCTCGATCCCAAGGTGCGGCGCCGCAACGTCATCCTCACCGTGATCGGGCTGGTGATCATCGCGGTGCTGGTGGGGGTCTACGTCTGGAAGTTCGGCATCACCATGCCGTGGAAGATCCACCAGTGACCCGGGATGGTCATGGGGCGCCACTGACATGGGGTAATGTTTGACCTGCGCCCGGGCGATTAGCTCAGTGGGAGAGCGCTTCGTTCACACCGAAGAGGTCACTGGTTCGAACCCAGTATCGCCCACCCGGACAGAGGGGCCCATGAGACTGCGAAGTCTCATGGGCCCCTCTGCGTACGCCGCTTCCTCTTCATCCGGTGAGTGGCGCGGGTGGCGGACGGGGGCCGTTCCCGCGGGTGTGCTCCGGTCGGCCGACATGCGGCGAGGACGCCCTTCCGCTCGGGCGGACCACGCGAAATCGGGGCGCGGCGGCTTTTCCGTGCCGCTTTCCGGCGGGAGTTCCGAGAACACGTCAGGTGCCGTGATTGCGCGCCGCCCGTCCGGACGGGCATTCATGACGACGGCCATGGCGACGGAATTCCCGGAGGGGCCCGACGCGTGCCGTGCGGATGCCGTTCTCCTATGTCCCCGGAACTATGTCCTCGGAACTCCGCCGTAATTCCGGGCGCACGCGGCACGGAGTGCCTGTCGCACACGATTTGGGGATCAGTTCGGGAACGCGGGCTTTCCCGCCCTCGATTTCCGTGGCGGGCGGACGACCGCGCGGACGGCCCGGGACGACCCGGCCGCCCCGGAGCGCGCGACGGACCCTCAGCGCATCCTTCCCAGCGCGTTCTTGAGCCGTCGTGCGTCGCGCAGACGCTGCTCGTACGTCGCCCCGACCGCCAGCAACAGCGCCCCGGCCAGGGCGAGCGGCATCCAGCGCGGCAGCGCGCCGACGACCTGGACCACGTACGGAGCCAACTCGTGCAGGGCGTCCAGGGTCAGTACGGCGCCGCCGAGCAGCAACAGCGCCTGGAGCCTCTGCCGCGCCCCCGCCAGCGTGACCGCCAGTGCCGCCACGCCGAGCAGCAGCGGACGCACCCAGTGCGGATCGGACCACGCGGCGAAGAGACTCGGCACCAGCGTGATCGCGAGCCCCGGACCGTAGGCCGTCCACGACGACGCGCCGGAATCACGACGCCGCAGCAGTGCCCCGACCACCAGCGCGGGCACCGTCACCGGCAGGGTGTACGCCTCGGGGGCCGAGATTCCCGAGGCGGACAGACGCAGCCAGGCCGCCAGGACGAACAGTCCCGTCGACAGGTACCCGGCCGCCGGCCGACGCTCGGGCCGTACGGCGGTGCCCACGGCCACCGTCCCGCACAGCGCCAGCACCAGTGCCAGGGACGCCCGGTCCGGCATCGCCATGCCCACCGACACCACCGCCGCCACGGCTCCGGCCGACTCCACCGCGAGAGCCGGCGGCCGGCTCCGCAGCCATGTTCCGAGCAGGGCCGTCGCCGCCGGGACGACCAGCAGGACCGGCGCCGCCCGATGGGCGGAGAGCCCCAGCGAGGCCCCGGCCGCGACGGCCAACACCGTCGCGCACAGCACCGCGCCGCACGCCGCTACCGCCTGCGCGATCCGCAACGTCCACATGGTCCGCGTAGCCTCGACGGCCGAGGGCGTCGGCACGGCCCGGGCCGCGGACGTCGCGGGGCCGTCGAGCGCCACCGCGGCTGCCCCGAGCACCACCAGCAGCACTCCGGACGCCGCGTACGTGGTGGCCTCCGTCGCGAGCGCCCACAATCCCGCCGTTCCCGCGCCGACCGCACCGCAGACCAGCGCCGTCGGCCCCACGGCGTCGGTCCCGCGGCTCAGCGAACGCACCGCCACCGCGAACAGTGCCGCGACCACGGCAAGTTGCGCCACCACCGCAACCGGGTGGGGCAGCCCCAGCACCGCGGGCGTCACCGTGCACCCCGCCCACCCGAGGGCCACCGCGGCGGCCCCGGCCACGCCCCGCCACACGGGTCCCGGCACCAGTACCGGACCGACGAACCGCACCGTCCGCGGCCACCACCGGTGCACCGCCCCCGACAACGCGGCCACCATCAGCAGCACCACCGGGGCCGAGGCCATCTGGGACCATGTCGCGGCCGACGCGCCGCGGACGCCTCCGTCCGGTGCCCCCGTCCATACCCCCGCCAGCCGGTACGCCGCCCCGATCAGCGACAGCCCGACCGGCGGCATCGAGGCCAGCACCGCCCCCGCGACCACCGCCGAGGAGGACCACACCAGGCCCTGACCGACCGGGCGGGGCACCGGGGCCCGCACCGCTGCCAGGAGCGCCGCCCCGCACAGCAGGTACACGGGTACCGACCAGGTGCCGGGCGGACCGGCGCACAGCACACCGCCCACCGCGGCCACCGCGCACCACCCGGCCAGCACGCCGCCCGCGACCGCGAACCCGGACGGCGCACGCCAGGCCCCCGCGACGGCGACCGCCGCACCCGCGAGCAGCAGCACCCCCGGTCCCAGCGCCGCCCACGCCGTACCGGCGGACACCGATTGCGCGAGGGCCACCAGAAGTCCCACCGGGCCGACCGTCCAGCAACCGGCACAGGCCGTCACCCGCACCGCGACCCCCCGGCCCCGCAACGCGATCGCGGCGTCCATCGCCGCAGTGACCACCAGGGCCCAGCCGAACGCCGACGCCCCCGCCCCGGCCCACCACGCGCACAGCGGCAACGGCAGTTGCGCACTGACCACGGCGAGCGGCAGCGGCAGCCGCAGACGGCCCAGCAGCAGCCCGTACCCGGCCCAGAGCGCCGCCAGCACCGCCGAGGCCACCGCGGCGAAGCCGGGACCGTCGGCCCGGGGCATCACCACCCGATGGAGCGCGTACGCGTCCAGGACCATCAGCACCGAGGCCAGCGCGGCGAACGACTCGGCCGTCGCGGGCAGGCCGCGCCGCAGCAGCGGAGCGGGAGCGGCCAGCGCCGCCGCCGTCACCGCCGTGAGTACCGCCGAACGGCCACCGATCCCCATCTCGCCCCAGCTGACCAGGGTGAACGCGATCGCCGCGATCGCCAGCAGCAGACCGCCCAGAGCGAGCAGCACGTTCTGCGCGTTGCGCGTCCCGCCCGGTGCGCGGGGAGGGGCGGACGGGGGCGCGAACGCGGTCGGCGGCCGGACCGGGCGCGGCGGCCCGAACGGGGCGGCGGGGCGGGCGACGGGCCGGGACAGCACACCCACCAGCCAGGCGCGGCGCGCCAGCAACTGGGCCCGACGGGCGTCGAGCCGGGCCAGTTCGCGATCGAGGAGCGCCAATTCCTCCGCGGGCGGGGGCACATGTTCCATGAACGGGAGTGTGACCGGAGCCACGGGATCGGACATGCGCTCGCGTACTCAGTTCGTCGGCTGAGTACGCGCAGACTGGGGGCATGGACTGGAACCGCTACCACTTCGTGAGTATCTGGGACCTCCCCGGCCCGCCCGGTGCCGTGTACGAGATCCTCGAACGCGTCGACGACTACCCGAGCTGGTGGCCGCAGGTCCGCGAGGTCGGAGGGTGCGACGCCGTCGCCCGGACCACCAGGGTCCGCTCCGTCCTGCCGTACGACCTCGTGGTGACCATGCGCGAACGCCGTCGTGATCCCGGGGCGGGGGTGCTGGAGGCGGTGCTCGACGGCGATCTCACCGGCTGGGCCCGGTGGACGGTGACGGCGCGCGGCGGGGGCAGCCGCGTCGTCCAGGAGCAGGAGGTCGAGGTCCGCAAACGGCTGATGCGACTTCTCGCGGTGCCCGGACGTGCCGTGTTCCGGGCCAACCACGCCGTGATGATGCGTGCCGGACGCCGGGGTCTCGCCGCCCGGCTGGAAGCGGTTTGAACCCGACCCGCGGAGCCCTGTATGGTTCAACCCGTTCCCGGGCGATTAGCTCAGTGGGAGAGCGCTTCGTTCACACCGAAGAGGTCACTGGTTCGAACCCAGTATCGCCCACCGGGAGAGGCCGGTCCGTCGAATCTGTCGACGGACCGGCCTCGTCTTTTTTGTCGACTCCGCCGGCGGAAGGACTCCGTCGGACCGGGAGCGACCGTCGTGGCGCGTGGCCGTCGGGCGCGCGAGCCGTCATGCCGCGGTCGGGAGCGCCGGGCGCAGCGGCCAGGCCGGATCCACCGCCTCCGTCGTACCGTTCTTCGCGAACCACGCCTGCAGACCACGCGCCTGCGCCGCGTGCCACACCGCCTGCAAGGTGTGCAGCTCGGGTGGTGTGAGCCGCTCCAGGCGGGACGCGAAGCGCCGCCCCACCGCCCGCACCAGTTCCAGCGAGGCCGTCGCGTCGTCGGCGGCGTCGTGCGCGCCGTCCAGCGCCACCCCGTACAGCTCGCAGAGGTCGGTCAGGGTCCGCCGCCCCTTGCGGTAGCGGTCCAGATGCTTGTCGAGTACGCGTGGATCCAGTACGCACAACGCGGCGTTCTGCAGATAGCCGGCGAGTGACGAGGCCCGGTGCCGCTTCAACTCCCGGTCCAGCAGGGTCAGGTCGAACGGAGCGTTCATCACGACGAGCGGGCGGGCCGCCGCGCACTGTTCGGCCAGCGCGCGGGCTATCTCCTCCACCACCGGTGCCGGCCAACGGCCGTTGCGCTGGAGGTATTCGTCGGTCAGGCCGTGGATCCCGGTCGCACCGGCGGGCACCGGAATCCCGGGATTCACCAGCCAGCGCGTGACGCGGGCCCGTCCGCCCGCCGTGTCCTGGACGACGAGCGCGGCCGAAACGATCCGGTCCTCCTCGACGTCCACTCCCGTCGTCTCGGTGTCAAAAGCGGCAAGTGGTCCCTCGTACCAGTGAGTCATCCCCGAACTCCTCGCACCTGGAGGGCAGATGGCGATATCCCTGCCCGGTCCGGTGATACCCGCGCCCATGGCCGGGTACGCCGTCCGGGAGCCCTCGGCGCGACCTCGGCGGCCGGGCGCCCCGCGCGATCACGGCGGGCTCGGCGAGAGGCCGACCGCGTCCGCCCGGGGCGCCGCGCCGTCCACCCGGGGTGTTCCGTGCGCGGGGGCGCCCGCTTCCCCGCTCGGCGCGGGCCGCCCCGGGAGGGGTACGCCATGTGCCTGACAGTCGGCGGGACATGCCATGTGCCTGACAGTCGGACCGGTCGCCGACGGGCGGACATCGGGGCCCGCCGTCGCGAACCGTTTCGCAGAGGGGGCCCGCGGCTCGGTACGATTCCTCTCGCACGCGCAGACACGAGAGCGTGCGTACCCCCTGAGTCAGGAGAGACCGGTGTCAGACGTCCGTGTGACCATCCAACGCGATTCCGAGCGGGAAGAGCGCGTGGTGACGACGGGCACTACGGCAGCCGACCTCTTCCCGGGCGAGCGCACCGTCGTCGCCGCCAGGGTCGCCGGTGAGCTGAAGGACCTCGCGTACGTCGTCTCCGACGGCGAGGTCGTCGAGCCCGTCGAGATCTCGTCCGAGGACGGCCTGAACATCCTGCGTCACTCGACCGCGCACGTCATGGCGCAGGCCGTGCAGCAGCTCTTCCCCGAGGCCAAGCTGGGCATCGGCCCGCCGGTCAAGGACGGCTTCTACTACGATTTCGCCGTCGAGAAGCCGTTCACCCCCGAGGATCTCAAGGCCATCGAGAAGAAGATGCAGGAGATCCAGAAGCGGGGCCAGCGCTTCTCCCGCCGGGTCGTGACCGATGAGGCGGCCCGCGAGGAGCTGGCCGACGAGCCGTACAAGCTGGAGCTCATCGGCATCAAGGGCTCCGACTCCGTGGAGAACGCGGGCGACGGCGCGGACGTCGAGGTGGGCGGCGCCGAGCTGACCATCTACGACAACCTCGACCCGAAGTCCGGCGAGCTGTGCTGGAAGGACCTCTGCCGCGGTCCGCATCTGCCGACCACCCGGTACATCCCCGCGTTCAAGCTGATGCGGAACGCCGCGGCGTACTGGCGGGGCAGCGAGAAGAACCCCATGCTCCAGCGCATCTACGGCACCGCCTGGCCCACCAAGGACGAGCTGAGGGCGCACCTGGAGTTCCTGGAGGAGGCCGCCAAGCGCGACCACCGCAAGCTCGGCAACGAGCTTGACCTCTTCTCCTTCCCCGACGAGATCGGTCCCGGCCTCGCGGTCTTCCACCCCAAGGGCGGTGTCGTCCGGCGCGCGATGGAGGACTACTCGCGCAGGCGCCACGAGGAGGAGGGCTACGAGTTCGTCTACTCGCCGCACGCCACCAAGGGCAAGCTCTTCGAGAAGTCCGGCCACCTGGACTGGTACGCCGAGGGCATGTACCCGCCCATGCAGCTCGACGACGGCGTGGACTACTACCTCAAGCCGATGAACTGCCCCATGCACAACCTGATCTTCGACGCCCGGGGACGTTCGTACCGCGAACTGCCGCTGCGCCTCTTCGAGTTCGGCACGGTGTACCGGTACGAGAAGTCCGGGGTGGTGCACGGGCTGACCCGCTCGCGCGGCTTCACGCAGGACGACGCGCACATCTACTGCACCAAGGAGCAGATGGCCGAGGAGCTCGACCGCACGCTCACCTTCGTGCTGAACCTGCTGCGCGACTACGGCCTCACCGACTTCTACCTGGAGCTCTCCACCAAGGACCCGGAGAAGTTCGTCGGCTCCGACGAGGTGTGGGAGGAGGCCACCGAGACGCTGCGCCAGGTCGCCGAGAAGCAGGGCCTGCCGCTCGTCCCGGACCCGGGCGGGGCCGCGTTCTACGGCCCGAAGATCTCGGTGCAGGCGAGGGACGCGATCGGCCGCACGTGGCAGATGTCCACCGTGCAGCTCGACTTCAACCTGCCCGAGCGCTTCGATCTGGAGTACACGGGGCCGGACGGCACCAAGCAGCGCCCGGTCATGATCCACCGTGCCCTGTTCGGTTCCATCGAGCGCTTCTTCGCGGTGCTCCTGGAGCACTACGCGGGCGCCTTCCCGGTGTGGATGGCCCCGGTCCAGGCGGTCGGCATCCCGATCGGTGACGCGCACATCCCGTACCTCCAGGAGTTCGCGGCCGAGGCGCGGAAGAAGGGCCTCCGGGTCGAGGTGGACGCCTCGTCCGACCGGATGCAGAAGAAGATCCGCAACGCGCAGAAGGCGAAGACACCGTTCATGATCATCGTCGGTGACGAGGACATGAACGCGGGCACCGTGTCGTTCCGGTACCGCGACGGCTCGCAGGAGAACGGCATCGCCCGGGACGAGGCGATCGCCAAGCTCGTCGACGTGGTGGAGCGGCGCGCGCAGGTGTGACACGGTCCGTGCGGGCGGGGCATCGGGGCGGCGGCGCACGCCGCTCCCGAGCCCGGCCCGCACGCTCCGGGGCACGGCCCCCGAAGGAAGGCCCGGAACCCGACCGGTTCGGGGCCGGAAGGCTCGCAGAGCCTCTCAGTCACCCTCCGGGGGCCTCTTCTCGTCCTCCCGCCGGAACACCTGCAACAGCCACGACGAGAACGAGCCCGTCACCGCGCCCAGCAGTGCCAGTCCGCACGCCATGAGGCCCGACGCCACGACTCGCCCGCCCGGCGTGACCGGCACCGCGTCCCCGTACCCCACGGTCGTCAGCGTCGCGCACGCCCACCAGACCGCGTCCCCGAAGGTGCGGATCGAGGACGCCGGGTCCGATCGCTCCTGGTGGTACACGGCCAGCGCGGCGGAGAAGCCGAGGAGCAGCGCCGTCGTACCGGCGTAGGCGATCACCCGTGCGTACAGGTTCAGCACCGGCTGCTCCCGGCGGCGCTGGATAGCGGAGTAGACCTGGATCAGGCGCAGCGGTCGCAGCAGGGGCAGCAGAAGCACCACGGTGTCCAGCCAGTGGACCCGCACGTAGCGCGGACCGAGGCCACTGAGACGGAGCCGCACGGTGTAGTCCGCGAGGAAGAGCAGCCAGGTGGCACAGACCAGCGCGAGGGCCAGATCGTTCCACGGCCGGTCGTGCGGGGCGAGGACGCGGACCGTGTAGCCGAGCAGGAAGAGCAACGAGGCGCCGAGGAGCGGAACCTCGGTGCGCTGCTCCCAGCGTCGGAATCGTGCGGGGACGGGGTCGGCGGGCCGGTCGCTCATCGCCTCAGCATCGTCGCGGGCCCACGGCTTCAGCCCCGGCGACACGCGGCCGAGGGGTGAAGCAATATGCTGATCGGCATGACGAGTGAGCCGGAGCAGCAGATCGGAGTGGGGACGCCCGACGCGTTCCAGCGCCTGTGGACGCCCCACCGGATGGCGTACATCCAGGGTGAGAACAAGCCGACCGGTTCGGAGGCCGGCGACGGCTGTCCGTTCTGTGCGATCCCGTCGAAATCGGACGAGGACGGGCTGGTCGTCGCGCGCGGCAGCAGTGTCTACGCCGTGCTCAACCTGTATCCGTACAACGGCGGACACCTGATGGTGGTGCCTTACCGGCACGTCGCCGACTACACGGAGCTGGACGGACCGGAGACGATGGAGCTTGCCGATTTCACCAAGCGGGCGATGACGGCCCTGCGGGCGGCGTCGGGGGCGCACGGCTTCAACATCGGGCTCAACCAGGGGGCTTCCGCGGGCGCGGGCATCGCCGCGCACCTGCACCAGCACCTGGTGCCCCGGTGGGGCGGTGACACCAACTTCATGCCGGTGATCGGACACACCAAGGTGCTGCCGCAGTTGCTCGCCGACACCCGGACGATGCTGGCCGCGGCCTGGCCGGTGGACTGAGCCGCCCGGTCCGCGGACCGAAAGGGGCCGCCCCTCCGGTCGAACCGGAGGGGCGGCCGCGGGGCGTCCCGTGCTACGCGTCGTACACGTCGGCCTTGCGCGGGGACGGATCCTGCACCATCCCGCTGAGCACCATCGAGCGGTTGTCGAAACGCTCGGTCTCGACGCCGTTCTCCTCCAGGACACGCAGGGCGGCGGTGTGCACGGCGCGCAGCACCGGCGTGGCGGCGCGCATCGCGTCGTCCGCCATGAAGCGGTGGCGCCACGGCTTCTCGGCCCAGGCATGGCGCAGGCCGAACGGTTCGGGCAGCGCGATCTTGCCGCCGAGGTAGTCGAGGAGCGGCGGGTACCAGGTGAGCGGCGCGCGCAGGGCGAGACGGACGACTTCCGAGGGCTCGACCAGCGGGAGGGTGATACTGCGGGTCTCCCAGAACCGGACGGTCTTGTTGACCGTCTTGGTCTTGGCCGCCGGCTTGCTCGTGAAGAGCGAATGGACCGGGCCGAGCGCGTGCCCGGTGACCTCGATGCGCAGCGTCTCGTAGAGCACGGTGACCGTGATCATCATGGTGATGACCAACTGGCCGTCCCAGAGGATGAACTGGACGCCGAGGTAGTGCCGGTCACCACCGCCGAACTGCTGGTGGTTGCAGATGCGCTGTATCTCGTGCGGCTTGACCTGGAAGGTGGCGACGTCCTCGCCCTCCGGACGGGACACCGAGCCGGCGTTCTCGCCGACCGGCGACACGATCCAGTGCGTGACCGACGGGGTGGGGAAGCCTCCGGTGTTCAGCGGGCCGCGCTCCAGCACCTTCAACTGGTCGTGGATGGCCCGGACCAGATCCCAGCTCCGGAACCTGTTGAACTCCTTGCCCGGTTCCTTGGAGACGAGTTCCTCGGCGAGCTGCCAGCTGCCCCAGCGGGTTCCCATGCCGAGGATGCCCTTGGGCCCGGCGTAGAAGACCGAGTTGGAGTGCTGTTCCGCGGTGAGCTTCTCCAGGCTCTGGCGGAGCGCCTCGCGGGAGGTCTCGCTGGGGTTCTTCGGAGCCGCCTCGGGGATCTTGGCGACGACACCGCCCCCGGAGAGCAGCCCCTCCCAACGCGCGCGCATGTCCTTCGCCGAGGACTCGGCGATCCGTTTGGCGAAGAACCATCCGACGACCGGAGCGACGATCACCGCGCGTGCGTAGAGCGCCAGGAACCCCGTGAGGGGGAGTCCCACCAGGAGGATCAACGCCCCGATGCCGACGATCGGCAGCAGGGCGTTCCCCACGGCGGAGAGCACCTTGTCCTTGGTCCTGCCGAGCCCGTCGCGCAGCCGGAAGGCCAGGACCCACATCACCATTCCCGGCAGGAAGAGGATGCCGAACAGCACGGTGACGGTGGTCAGTTTGACGTCGCGCGCCCTGCGCAGACGGGTCGCGGACAGGCAGTGCTCGACGACGGTCTGCGGGTCCGCCCCGAAGGACTGGATGAGCGCACCGCGAGCTCCGCCCAGCATGCGCTCCTGCACGGCCCGGGAGAACGCCTCGCCGAGATTGGGCTTGAAGTAGTCGGCCTTGAGGAACTTCGAACGCCCCTCCTTCACCTCGGACTTGTGCCACTCGCTGTTCGCGTCGAGGATGCTTTCCACCGGACTGTCGCGATACGCCGCGGAGGCGAGGGCGTTCGTCGCCACCGCCGCTCCGCCCGAGCCCTGGATCGGGATCTGCGCTCCGGGAGAGAAATCGAATCCTTCGTTGGCCACCGTCGCCCCCACTCAACGCCGAGGAACCGCTCCTGCGGCTGTTTCCCAACTGCCGTGCCCGGCACACCTTCTGAGCTGGGACCACAGCGTATCGTCCGGAATGCTGCCCCGTCCGCCCCTGTGGACAACCCGTGGGCGGGGACCGGCGCCACGGGCGGTCACACGCCGATCGGGCGGCCCTCGCGCTCGTCGCGGACACGCTCGGCGAGCTGCTGGGGCATGGGTTCGTGCCGGGCGTACGCCCGGTCGAACCGGCCGGCGCCGTGGGAGAGCGAGCGCAGGTCGACGGCGTACCGTTCGATTTCCAGCTCCGGGACCTCGGCCCGTACGAGCGTGTGTCCGGGGCCGGACTGTTCGGTGCCGATGACTCGTCCGCGCCGCCCGGAGAGGTCGCTCATCACCGGCCCGACGTAGTCGTCGGGCACCAGCACCCGGATCTCGGCGACCGGTTCGAGGAGCCGGACACGGGTGGCCGAGGCGGCCTCGCGCAGGGCCAGCGCGCCCGCCGTCTGGAACGCGGCGTCGGAGGAATCCACCGAATGGGACTTCCCGTCCCGCAGGGTGACCCGTACGTCGACGAGCGGATGCCCGGACGCCACTCCGCGCGCGGCCTGGGCCCGGACCCCCTTCTCCACCGAGGCGACGAACTGGCGCGGCACCGCCCCGCCGACCACCCGGTCGACGAACTCGACGCCCGACCCCGGCGGCAGTGGCTCCACGTCGATCTCGCAGATGGCGAACTGGCCGTGGCCGCCGGACTGCTTCACGTGCCGACCGCGTCCGGTGACGGGCGTGGCGAAGGTCTCGCGCAGCGCCACCCGGTGCGGCACGGCGTCGACCCGGACGCCGTAGTGGCTGCGCAGCCGGTCCAGGGCGACGTCCTGGTGGGCCTCGCCGAGGCACCACAGGACGACCTGGCGCGTGTCCTGGTTCTGTTCGAGGCGCAGGGTCGGGTCCTCCGTGACCAGGCGGGCCAGTCCCTGGGAGAGCCGGTCCTCGTCCGCCTTGCCGTGTGCCTCCACGGCCAGCGGCAGCAGCGGGTCCGGCGCGGTCCACGGGTCCATCAGCAGCGGCAGGTCCGTGCCGGAGAGCGTGTCCCCGGTCTCCGCCCCGCCCAGCTTGGCGACGCAGACCAGGTCGCCCGCGACACCGGCGGTGACCGGACGCTGCTGCCCGCCGAACGGCGAGGAGAGCGCGCCGACGCGCACCTCCGCCTCGTGCAGGGGGCGAGCCGTGTGGCGGGGATCGGTGAGGCCGTGACCGAGGACGTGGACGGTGTCGTCGGGACGCAGGGTGCCGGAGAAGACGCGCACGAGGGACACCCGGCCGACGTACGGGTCGGAGGAGGTCTTGACCACCTCGGCGAGCAGCGGCCCCCGCGGGTCGCAGGTCAGGGCGGGCCGCGGGGCCCCGCGCAGCGGGACGACCCCGGGCAGCGGGCGTTCCGGCGGTGCGGGGAAACCACCCGTGATCAGGTCCAGGAGCTCCGTGGTGCCGACGCCCGTCCGGGCACCGTCGGGGGCGGGGGCCGCGGTGAGGACGGGATGGAACGTGCCTCGGGCGACGGCCCGCTCCAGGCCGTCGACGAGTGTCGCGACGTCGATCTCCGCCCCGCCGAGGTACCGGTCCATCAGGGTTTCGTCCTCGCTCTGCGCGATGACGCCCTCGATCAGCCGGTTCCGGGCCTCCCGGAGCCCCGCCCGGTCGTCGGCCGGGGGCGGTGTCTCCCGGCGCTCGCCCGAGGAGTGGTCGACGATCCGCTGCGTGAGGAGCCCGGCGAGTCCGGTGAGCGGGGCGTGCCCGTCGGGGCCGGCGGCGCCATGGACGGGAAGGTACAGCGGGAGCACGGCGTCGGGGTCGTCCCCGCCGAGGACCTCTCCGCAGATCCGGACCATCTCGTCGAACGACATGCGCGCCGTGTCGAGGTGGGTCACCACGATGGCGCGCGGCATGCCGACGGCGGCGCACTCGTCCCACACGGCCCGCGCCGCGCCGGCCACGGCGTCGGCCTCCTGGGCGGCGGACACCACGAACAGGGCCGCGTCCGCCGCCCGCAGACCGGCCCTGAGCTCCCCGACGAAATCGGCGTATCCGGGGGTGTCCAGCAAATTGATCTTGAACCCGTCCCATGCGACGGGCACCAGCGAGAGCTGCACGGACCGGTGCCGGCGTCGCTCCGTCTCGTCGTAGTCGGAGACGGTCGCCCCGTCCTCGACCCGGCCGGCCCGGTTGAGCGCCCCGGCGGCCAGGGCCAGGGCCTCGACGAGCGTGGTCTTGCCGGAGCCGCTGTGGCCGACCAGCACCACGTTGCGGACGGACGAGGGCCGGTCGGGCGTCGCCACCCCGCCGGCGGCCCCGGCGCGGGCATGTGCCTTGTCTCCCATGATGCGTGCCTCCCGGGTGGTGGCGCGGATCGGGGGACGATCCCGCGCGGTGGGGGAGAAGCGTGCGCGGCGCGGGGGAGCCGTGCCGACCACGGCGACACCCGTGGAGAGCGGCCACGGTGACACCCGCGGTAATTCGAGCTTTCCACTTGGGCCGGGCCGCGTCCATCCGTCGCGCCCCGCCGCGCGCGGCGGGGTGCCCGGCAGGTGGAGTCCGGCGGGCGTGACTACGATGGGCCAGCCGGGGCCGAAGGGGCCGCCCGGCACACAGAACCTCGGGAAGGCCATGCTGAACAAGTACGCGCGTGCCTTTTTCACGCGTGTCCTCACACCGTTCGCCGCACTGCTGCTCCGCCTCGGCGTGAGCCCCGACGCGGTCACCCTGATCGGTACGGCAGGGGTGGTGGCAGGTGCACTGGTCTTCTTCCCGATGGGGGAGTTCTTCTGGGGCACGATCGTCATCACGATCTTCGTCTTCTCCGACCTCGTCGACGGCAACATGGCACGCCAGGCCGGTATCTCCAGCCGCTGGGGCGCGTTCCTGGACTCGACCCTGGACCGGGTCGCCGACGGAGCGATCTTCGGCGGGTTCGCGCTCTGGTACGCGGGCAGGGGCGACGACAACATCCTGTGCGCGGTCGCGATCTTCTGCCTGGCGAGCGGCCAGGTGGTCTCGTACACGAAGGCGCGCGGTGAGTCGATCGGGCTGCCGGTCGCGGTCAACGGACTCGTGGAGCGCGCCGAGCGGCTGGTGATCTCGCTGGTCGCGGCCGGATTCGCCGGTCTGCACACCTTCGGAGTCCCCGGAATCCAGATCCTGCTGCCGATCGCCCTGTGGATCGTCGCCGCGGGCAGTCTGGTGACGCTCGTGCAGCGGGTCGTGACCGTGCGCCGCGAGGCCGCCGAGGCCGACGCCGCCGACGCAGCCGAGGCCTCCGTGACCGACCGGGGGAGCGGGGCGGCCCGGTGAGCGACGCACCGGCCGACGGGCGGACCGGCCTGCGGGACCGGCTGGTCGACAGCCTGTACGGGCTCGGCTGGGCCGTCGTGAAGAAGCTTCCCGAACCGGTCGCACGGAGCCTCTTCCGGACCCTCGCCGACCAGGTCTGGAAACGGCGGGGCAAGGGCGTCCTGAGACTGGAGGCCAATCTGGCCAGGGTCGTGCCCGAGGCGTCGCCCGCCCGGCTCGCCGCACTGTCCCGGGCCGGGATGCGCTCGTACATGCGTTACTGGATGGAGTCGTTCCGGCTGCCCACCTGGACCCCGGAGCGGATCAAGAAGTCGATCGACGTCGCCGACGCGCACCGGCTGACCGACGGTCTCGACACCGGCCGGGGCGTCATCCTCGCCCTGCCGCACCTGGCGAACTGGGATCTGGCGGGTGCCTGGGTGACCACCGACCTCAAGGTCCCCTTCACCACGGTCGCCGAGCGGCTGAGGCCCGAGACCCTGTACGACCGGTTCGTCGCCTATCGCGAGGGGCTCGGCATGGAGGTCCTGCCGCACAGCGGCGGCGCCGCCTTCGGGACCCTGGCGCGACGGCTGCGGGCCGGGGGACTGGTCTGCCTGGTCGCCGACCGTGACCTGTCCGCCTCCGGCGTCGAGGTCACGTTCTTCGGCGACACCGCGCGCATGCCCGCGGGACCGGCGCTGCTCGCACAGCAGACCGGCGCGCTGCTGCTGCCGGTGACACTCGGGTACGACGACACGCCGGTCATGAGAGCGCGCATCCATCCGCCGGTCGAGGTCCCGGAATCGGGCAGCCGCGCCGAGCGGACGTCCGCGATGACACAGTCGCTGGCCGACGCCTTCGCCACCGGGATCGCCGAACATCCGGAGGACTGGCACATGCTGCAACGGCTCTGGCTCGCGGATCTGGAGAACCGGGAGGGCCCGGCGGCGGAGGGGATGCCGCAGGCCCCGCACACCCCGGAGGGACGGTCGTGAGGATCGGCATCGTCTGCCCGTACTCCTGGGACGTCCCGGGCGGCGTGCAGTTCCATATCCGGGACCTGGCCGAACACCTGATCCGGCTGGGACACCAGGTCTCCGTGCTGGCCCCCGCCGACGACGGGACACCCCTGCCGCCGTACGTGGTCTCGGCGGGCCGGGCCGTGCCCGTGCCGTACAACGGGTCCGTGGCCCGGCTGAACTTCGGGTTCCTCTCGGCCGCGCGGGTGCGCCGCTGGCTGCACGACGGCACCTTCGACGTCATCCACATCCATGAACCGACGTCGCCGTCACTGGGACTGCTCGCCTGCTGGGCCGCGCAGGGGCCGATCGTCGCCACCTTCCACACCTCCAACCCCCGCTCCCGGGCCATGATCGCCGCGTACCCGATCCTGCAGCCCGCGCTGGAGAAGATCAGCGCGCGCATCGCGGTGAGCGAGTACGCGCGCCGCACCCTGGTCGAGCACCTCGGCGGCGACGCGGTCGTCATCCCGAACGGCGTGGACGTCGGTTTCTTCGCCTCGGCCGAACCCAGGGCGCAGTGGCAGTCGCGGGAGGCGCGCGGCCCGGTGGAGGGCGACCGCGGGGGCCCCGGCGGCGGCACGCTCGGCTTCATCGGGCGTATCGACGAGCCCCGCAAGGGGCTGCCCGTCCTGATGCGGGCCCTGCCCACGATCCTCGCCGCGCGCCCGGACACCAGACTGCTGGTCGCGGGACGCGGCGACGAGGAGGAAGCCGTCGCCTCGCTGCCCGCGCGGATGCGCGAGCGCGTCGAATTCCTCGGCATGGTGAGCGACGAGGACAAGGCACGTCTGCTCCGCAGCGTCGACGTGTACGTCGCCCCGAACACGGGCGGCGAGAGCTTCGGCATCATCCTTGTCGAGGCGATGTCGGCGGGCGCCCCGGTCCTCGCCAGCGACCTCGACGCGTTCGCCCAGGTGCTGGACCAGGGCGCGGCGGGCGAACTCTTCGCCAACGAGGACGCCGAGGCACTGGCGGCGGCGGCGATCCGGCTGCTCGGCGACCCGGTACGGCGCGCGGAGCTGAGCGAGCGCGGCACCGCGCACGTACGCCGCTTCGACTGGTCGACGGTCGGGGCGGACATCCTCGCGGTGTACGAGACGGTGACGGACGGCGCGGCCTCGGTGGCGGCGGACGAACGCACGGGGCTGCGCGCGCGCCTGGGCCTGGCCCGGGACTGACCGCGGACGGCGCGGGGCGCCCCGCGCGCCCCGTCCGCCCGGTCCTGCCGCACGCGCCCCGACGGTAGCCTTGCCGCCCGTGACCGAAACCTTCATCTGGATCGTCGTCGCGTTCGTCGCGGTCGGCATGTACCTCAGCTGGACCGCGGGCCGGCTGGACCGGCTGCACACCCGCATCGACGCCGCCCGCGCCGCCCTCGACGCGCAGCTCCTGCGCCGCGCATCGGTCACCCAGGAACTGGCGACATCGGGTGTTCTCGACCCTGCCGCGTCCATCGTGCTCTACGAGGCCGCGCACGCCGCCCGTCAGGCCGAGGAGGAGCAGCGCGAGGTGGCGGAGAGCGAGCTCAGTGCCGCGCTGCGCGCGGTGTTCGGCGAGACGGCGCAGGTGGAGGCCGTGAAGGAGATCCCCGGCGGCGAGGAGGCGGCGTCCGAACTCGCCGCCGCCGTGCGCCGGGTCCCGATGGCCCGGCGGTTCCACAACGACGCGGTACGCGCGGCGCGCGCGCTGCGCCGCCACCGCAAGGTGCGGTGGTTCCGGCTGGCCGGGCACGCCCCGTTCCCGCTCGCGTTCGAGATGGACGACGAACCGCCCGTCGCCCTGGCCGACCGTCCCGCCGGCTGAGAGCCCGCCGGGTGGCCTCCGGCCGGGCGGCCACGCCCCGGCACGCACGCCTCCCGCGTTGTCGTCGGTCGCCGACGCTCCGCGTCGACTCCCTCCTCTGCCCGGGGACCGCGGGCACCGGACCGCGTCCACCACCCGATCCGAGGTCGCCCGACAGGCTCTGAGCCGTCAGGACACTCGCGTGAGACCGGACCGGACCCTCCGTCCGCCCTCGGCCGGACAGGCCGTCCACGCCGACGTGACCTGCTTCACAACCCGTACCGTACGCGCCCAAAACGATCCACCGGCCTTCCATTGGCCCTTGATGTGGACCGCCTCCGGAGAGTTTGCTCGGCCCTGCACACATCAGCGCTTTCAGCGACTTTTCTCCGAGTGAGGTCGATCCGTGTCCACGCTTCCCACCACCCCGCAGTCCGCCGCATCCCCGGTCACCGGCACCGCCCGCGTCAAGCGCGGCATGGCCGAGCAGCTCAAGGGCGGCGTGATCATGGACGTCGTCGACGCCGCGCAGGCGAAGATCGCCGAGGACGCGGGCGCCGTGGCCGTCATGGCCCTGGAGCGGGTGCCGGCCGACATCCGCAAGGACGGCGGCGTGGCCCGGATGTCGGACCCGAACATGATCGAGGAGATCATCGAGGCCGTCTCCATCCCGGTGATGGCGAAGTCCCGCATCGGTCACTTCGTCGAGGCACAGGTGCTCCAGTCCCTCGGCGTCGACTACATCGACGAGTCCGAGGTCCTCACCCCGGCCGACGAGGTCAACCACAGCGACAAGTTCGCGTTCACCACCCCGTTCGTCTGCGGCGCCACCAACCTGGGCGAGGCGCTGCGCCGCATCGCCGAGGGCGCGGCCATGATCCGTTCGAAGGGCGAGGCCGGAACCGGGAACGTCGTCGAGGCCGTCCGCCACCTGCGCCAGATCAAGAACGAGATCGCCCGCCTGCGCGGCTACGACAACAACGAGCTGTACGCCGCCGCCAAGGAACTGCGCGCCCCGTACGAGCTGGTCAAGGAAGTCGCCGAGCTCGGCAAGCTGCCGGTCGTGCTGTTCTCCGCGGGCGGCGTCGCCACCCCCGCCGACGCCGCGCTGATGCGCCAGCTCGGCGCCGAGGGAGTCTTCGTCGGCTCCGGCATCTTCAAGTCCGGCGACCCGGCCAAGCGCGCCGCCGCCATCGTGAAGGCCACCACCTTCTACGACGACCCGAAGGTCATCGCGGACGCCTCCCGGAACCTGGGCGAGGCCATGGTCGGCATCAACTGCGACACCCTGCCCGAGGCCGAGCGCTACGCCAACCGCGGCTGGTAAGCGCCGATGAGCGACACCCCTGTGATCGGAGTCCTGGCTCTCCAGGGCGACGTGCGGGAGCACCTGATCGCCCTGGCCTCGGCCGACGCCCTGGCCAGGCCGGTCCGGCGCCCCGAGGAACTCGCCGAGGTCGACGGACTCGTCGTCCCCGGTGGAGAGTCCACCACGATGTCCAAGCTGGCCTCCCTGTTCGGCATGACGGAACCGCTGCGCGCACGGATACGGGGCGGGATGCCGGTCTACGGAACCTGCGCGGGCATGATCCTGCTCGCCGACAAGATCCTCGATCCGAGGGCCGGCCAGGAGACGTTCGGCGGGATCGACATGATCGTGCGGCGCAACGCCTTCGGGCGGCAGAACGAGTCCTTCGAGGCGGCCGTCCGGGTCGACGGGATCGAGGGCGACCCCGTCGAGGGCGTGTTCATCCGCGCCCCGTGGGTGGAGTCGGTCGGCGCCCGGGCCGAGGTGGTGGCCGAGCACGGCGGCCATATCGTCGCCGTCCGCCAGGGCAACGCGCTGGCGACGTCGTTCCATCCGGAACTGACCGGGGACCATCGCGTTCACGCGCTGTTCGTGGACATGGTGCGCGCAGTCGGCTGACTCGATCCCGGTAGGATCTCCCGGGTTCGGATCGAATTTTGGTGACGCGAAGGAGAAGGCAGATGTCCGGCCACTCTAAATGGGCTACGACGAAGCACAAGAAGGCCGTGATCGATGCCAAGCGCGGCAAGCTCTTCGCGAAGCTGATCAAGAACATCGAGGTCGCGGCCCGCACCGGCGGTGTGGACCCCGATGGCAACCCGACCCTTGTGGACGCGATCCAGAAGGCGAAGAAGAGTTCCGTACCGAACAAGAACATCGACTCCGCGGTCAAGCGCGGGGGCGGTCTTGAGGCGGGCGGCGTCGACTACCAGACGATCATGTACGAGGGTTACGGCCCGAACGGTGTCGCGGTGCTCATCGAGTGCCTCACCGACAACCGCAACCGTGCCGCCTCCGACGTGCGCGTCGCGATGACCCGCAACGGCGGTTCGATGGCCGACCCCGGTTCGGTCTCGTACCTCTTCAACCGCAAGGGCGTCGTCATCGTCCCCAAGAGCGGGCTGACCGAGGACGACGTGCTCGGTGCCGTGCTCGACGCGGGCGCCGAGGAGGTCAACGACCTCGGCGAGACGTACGAGGTCGTCAGCGAGGCCACCGACCTGGTCGCGGTGCGCACCGCGCTCCAGGAGGCCGGCATCGACTACGACTCCGCCGAGGCCGGCTTCCTGCCCACCATGCAGGTCGAGCTGGACGAGGAGGGCGCGCGCAAGATCTTCAAGCTGATCGACGCGCTGGAGGACAGCGACGACGTCCAGAACGTCTTCGCCAACTTCGACGTCTCGGACGAGGTCATGGAGAAGGTCGACGCCTGAGAGCCTGGCGGGTGACCTCCGACCGGGCGGACGCGGGTCACCCGGAAGGCTCTGAGCCGGGCTCGGTACCACCTTCACGCGCGGGCCGACGGGGGACACACCCCGTCGGCCCGTCGCATTGCCCGACACGTTGTCAGTGCGAGCCGATAGCCTGCCAGAACAGTTGACCGATCGGTACGGAGGGGCGTCCCATGCGGGTACTCGGCGTTGACCCGGGGCTGACCCGATGCGGCGTCGGTGTCGTCGAGGGCGTGGCCGGCCGCACCCTGACGATGCTCGGCGTCGGCGTCGTCCGCACCCCGGCCGACGCGGAGCTCGGCCACCGGCTGGTCGCCATCGAGCGCGGCATCGAGGAGTGGCTCGACGCGCACCGGCCCGAATACGTCGCCGTGGAGCGGGTGTTCAGCCAGCACAACGTCCGCACGGTGATGGGCACCGCGCAGGCCAGCGCGGTCGCCATGCTGTGCGCCTCCCGCCGGGGCATACCGGTCGCCCTGCACACCCCGAGCGAGGTCAAGGCCGCCGTCACCGGCAGCGGCCGTGCCGACAAGGCCCAGGTCGGCGCCATGGTCACCCGGCTGCTGAGGCTCGACGCCCCGCCGAAGCCGGCCGACGCGGCCGACGCCCTGGCCCTGGCCATCTGCCACATCTGGCGCGCCCCCGCGGTCAACCGCCTCCAGCAGGCGCACGCCGCGGCCGCCGCCGCGTCCCGCGCGCCGCGCGCCCCCCGTACCTCCGCGGGCAGCACACCCGCGGCCCCCGTCCGGAAGGTCCCCCGATGATCGCCTTCGTCAGCGGCCCCGTCGCCGCGCTCGCCCCGACCACGGCCGTGATCGAGGTCGGCGGCATCGGCATGTCCGTCCAGTGCACCCCGAGCACCCTTGCCGACCTGCGCGTCGGCCAGGAGGCGCGACTGGCCACCTCCCTCGTCGTGCGCGAGGACTCGCTCACTCTCTACGGCTTCGCCGACGACGACGAGCGCCAGACCTTCGAACTGCTCCAGACGGCCAGCGGGGTCGGCCCCCGGCTCGCCCAGGCCATGCTCGCCGCGCACAGCCCGGACGCGCTGAGGGTCGCGGTCGCCACCGGGGACGAGAAGGCGCTCACCGCCGTCTCCGGCATCGGCAAGAAGGGCGCGCAGAAGCTCCTCCTCGAACTCAAGGACAGGCTCGGGGAGCCCGTCGGCGCCCGGATCGGCCACCAGGGCGTCGGTGCCGCGGTCACCCCTGCCTGGCGCGACCAGCTGCACGCCGCCCTCATCGGCCTCGGCTACGCCACCCGCGAGGCCGACGAGGCGGTCGCCGCCGTCACCCCGCAGGCCGAGGCGGCGCTGGCCGAGAGCGGGCAGGCCCCCGTGCCGCAGTTGCTGCGCGCCGCGCTGCAGACCCTCAACCGGGCACGCTGACCCGGGCACCGCACCCCGGGGCCCCCGGGAAACGGAGCACCCGACGCCGGGCCGGGCAGCGCACGGCACCGAAACACCCGAGGCGGGACAGACGCAATGAACTGGGACGAGACCGGACCCGACACCGGCGAGCGGCTCGACGAGCGCCTCGTCGACGCCGACGCGGCCGGCGAGGACACCGCGGTCGAGGCGGCACTGCGACCGAAGGACCTCGACGAATTCGTCGGTCAGGAAAAAGTGCGTGAACAGCTGGATCTGGTCCTCAAGGCGGCAAGGGCCCGCGGTGCCACCGCCGACCACGTGCTGCTCTCCGGCGCCCCCGGCCTGGGCAAGACCACCCTCTCCATGATCATCGCCGCCGAGATGGGCGCCCCGATCCGGATCACCTCGGGCCCCGCCATCCAGCACGCGGGCGACCTCGCCGCGATCCTCTCCTCGCTCCAGGAGGGCGAGGTCCTCTTCCTCGACGAGATCCACCGCATGTCGAGGCCCGCCGAGGAGATGCTCTACATGGCGATGGAGGACTTCCGGGTCGACGTGATCGTCGGCAAGGGCCCCGGAGCGACCGCCATCCCGCTGGAGCTCCCGCCCTTCACCCTCGTCGGCGCCACCACCAGGGCCGGACTGCTGCCGCCCCCGCTGCGCGACCGTTTCGGCTTCACCGGCCACATGGAGTTCTACGCCCCCACCGAACTGGAACGCGTCATCCACCGTTCGGCCCGTCTTCTCGACGTGGTGATAGACGACGACGGCGCCGCCGAGATCGCCGGGCGCTCGCGTGGCACCCCCCGCATCGCCAACCGGCTGCTGCGCCGCGTCCGGGACTACGCCCAGGTCAAGGCCGACGGCCGGATCGACCGCCCGGTCGCCTCCGCGGCCCTCGGGGTCTACGAGGTCGACGCCCGTGGACTCGACCGGCTGGACCGGGCGGTGCTCGGCGCCCTGCTGAAGCTGTTCGGCGGCGGGCCCGTCGGCCTGTCCACCCTGGCGGTCGCCGTGGGCGAGGAGCGCGAGACGGTCGAGGAGGTGGCGGAACCGTTCCTGGTACGGGAGGGACTCCTGGCCAGAACGCCGCGCGGACGGGTCGCGACACCCGCGGCCTGGGCCCATCTCGGCCTCGTGCCCCCACAGCACGGCGGAAAGGGACAACAGGGCCTGTTCGGGGCGTGACGCGTCACAGCTTGGCCCGGACAGGAACCAACCGGAGGCGTTGGGCGTTGTTCCATCGATGCGGACTCGCTTAGACTCCGCCGATGCCGCCCGTATGGGCCGGTGTACCCACCCCCGAAGATCAGGCCGTCCTCCGGTGCGGTCGTGCGAAGGAAACTCGTCCCGTGAATCCCGTGTCTCTCCTCCCCTTCATCGTGCTCATCGGGGCCATGTTCCTGATGACCCGGTCCGCCAAGAAGAAGCAGGCGGCCGCCGCCCAGATGCGCAACGAGTTGCAGCCCGGCGCCGGCGTCCGGACGATCGGGGGCATGTATGCCACCGTCAAGGAGGCTCACGACGACACGGTTCTCCTTGAGGTCGCGCCGGGCGTCCACGCCATCTACGCCAAGAACGCCATCGGCGCCGTCCTCGACGACGCCGAGTACAACCGCATCGTCCACGGCGACGACGAGAACGCTCTCGACATCGACGGCACCGTCGTGCCGGACGACGCCTCCTCCCTGACCGAGACGGACGCCGCCGAGACCACCTCGGACGACGGCAGGATCGACCTGGGCAAGAAGGCCGAGGCCGACGACGCCGAGCCGAAGGACGCCGAGTCCGGCAAGAAGTCCGAGGACAAGAAGTCCGAGGGCGGCACCGACGGCGAGGCCGACGCGAAGTAGTCCACGACCCGGGGACGCCGCGAGCCACCGGCATCAGGCGCCCGGACCGTGCGATCTTCTGCGGGGGCGGGTCCCCACTACACTTCGTGGCCGCTCGGGCGCGCACCCGGCGCGGGGCGGTTGGACAGGGAGAAACGAGAAGGTGGCAGCACCGAAGAAGAGCCGGGGAGCGGCCGGCGGTCAGGGCAGGCCGGGGCGTTCCCTGGCTCTGATCCTGATCGCCATGGTCGCGCTCACAGGCGGGATGTTCCTGGCTGACCAGCCGACGCCACGACTGGGCATCGACCTGGCCGGTGGTACATCCATCACGCTTGAGGCGAAGAGCGAGCCGGGCCAGGAATCGGCGATCAACAAGACCAACATGGACACGGCGGTCCAGATCATGGAACGCCGCGTCAACGGTCTGGGTGTCTCCGAGGCCGAGGTCCAGACGCAGGGCGATCGCAACATCATCGTCAACATTCCCAAGGGCACCGACTCGGCCCAGGCACGTGAGCAGGTCGGCACCACCGCGAAGCTGTACTTCCGGCCGGTACTGACCGTCGCCCAGGGCACCGCGTCCCCGACGCCCAGCGCCCCGCCGTCCGGCAAGCCCAGTCCGAGCGCGTCGGCGTCCGCCGACGGGAAGGCGGCCGCGACGCCGAACGCGACCGCCACCACGCAGGGCCGTGCGGTCACCGACGGCCTCAAGGCCGACGCCACGCCCACCCCCGGGGCGAGCGAGGGCTCGACCGCGCCGTCGGCCCCCGCCGAGGACGCCGCCGCGGCCAAGCTGCAGAAGGACTTCGCCGCACTCGACTGCTCCAGCAACGCTTCCCGGTCCAAGGCCGCGCAGGGTGCCAAGCCCGCCGACTCGGTCGTCGCGTGCAGCTCCGAGGGCGACGCCAAGTACATCCTCGGACCGGCCGAGGTGTCCGGCACCGAGGTGGACAGCGCCAAGGCCGGCTTCGACCAGCAGCGCGGCATGTGGATCGTCCAGATGGAGTTCACCAAGCAGGGCTCCAAGCAGTTCCAGACGATCACCAAGAAGCTCTCCGCGCAGCCCTCCCCGCAGAACCAGTTCGCCATCGCCCTGGACGGCGAGGTCGTCTCCGCGCCCCAGGTGAACTCGACGCTCAGCGGCAGCGCCGAGATCTCCGGCAGCTTCACCCAGCAGTCCGCCGAGGACCTGGCCAACGTGCTCTCCTACGGCGCGCTGCCGCTCTCGTTCAAGGAGCAGAGCGCCACCACCGTCACCGCCGCCCTCGGCGGCGAACAGCTCCGCGCCGGGCTGATCGCGGGCGCGATCGGCCTCGCCCTGGTGGTCATCTACCTCGTGGTGTACTACCGCGGCCTGGCGTTCATCGCGCTGCTCAGCCTCCTGGTCTCCGGCGTCCTGTCCTACACGATCATGGCGCTGCTCGGACCGGCCATCGGATTCGCGCTGAACCTTCCCGCGGTCTGCGGAGCCATCGTGGCCATCGGTATCACCGCCGACTCCTTCATCGTGTACTTCGAGAGAATCCGGGACGAGATCCGCGAGGGCCGCACCCTGCGTCCGGCCGTCGAGCGGGCCTGGCCGCGGGCCCGCCGCACGATCCTGGTCTCCGACTTCGTCTCGTTCCTCGCCGCGGCGGTGCTCTTCGTCGTCACCGTCGGCAAGGTCCAGGGCTTCGCCTTCACGCTCGGGCTCACCACCCTGCTCGACGTGGTCGTGGTGTTCCTCTTCACCAAGCCCCTCATGACCTTGTTGGCCCGGACGAAGTTCTTCGCCAGTGGCCACCCGTGGTCGGGTCTGGACCCGAAGCGGCTCGGTGCCAAGCCGCCGTTGCGCCGCTCGCGTCGTGCCACCGTCCGTACCGACCACCCGAAGGAGGCGTGAGATGTCGCGACTCGGCAATCTCGGCGCCCGTCTCTACCGCGGCGAAGTCGGCTACGACTTCATCGGCAAGCGCAAGATCTGGTACGGGGTCTCGATCCTGATCACCATCACGGCCATCGTCGGCCTGGCGGTCAGCGGCCTGAACATGGGCATCGAGTTCAAGGGCGGTGCGGTCTTCACGACGCCGAGCACCAAGGCCACCGTGGCCGAGGCGGAGGACAGCGCCACGGCCGCCTCGGGCCACCAGGCGATCGTCCAGAAGCTGGGCGACGGCAAGATGCGTATTCAGATCACCGAGGTCGACACCGCCAAGTCGGACCAGATCAAGGCCCAGCTCTCCAAGGACCTCGGCATCCCGGAGGAGAAGCTCGCTGCCGATCTGGTCGGCCCGAGCTGGGGCGAGCAGATCGCCAACAAGGCGTGGACCGGTCTCGGCGTCTTCATGGTCCTCGTGGTGATCTACCTGGCCATCGCGTTCGAATGGCGCATGGCCATCGCGGCCCTCGTCGCACTGATCCACGACATCACGATCACCGTGGGTGTCTACGCGCTGGTCGGCTTCGAGGTCACCCCGGGCACCGTGATCGGCCTGCTGACCATCCTCGGTTACTCCCTGTACGACACCGTCGTGGTGTTCGACAGTCTCAAGGAGAGCACCCACGACATCACCAAGCAGACCCGCTGGACGTACAGCGAGATCGCCAACCGCTCGATCAACGGCACGCTGGTCCGCTCCATCAACACCACCATCGTCGCCCTGCTGCCGGTGGCCGGTCTGCTGTTCATCGGCGGCGGCGTCCTCGGCGCGGGCATGCTGAACGACATCTC
Source organism: Streptomyces sp. NPDC014734 (assembly GCF_043083325.1). Lineage (NCBI taxonomy): Bacteria > Bacillati > Actinomycetota > Actinomycetes > Kitasatosporales > Streptomycetaceae > Streptomyces > Streptomyces sp. NPDC014734. The sequence continues at coordinate 52,600 of NZ_JBIBYN010000021.1, forward strand.
GCTGTCGCTGTTCGTCGGTCTCGCCGCCGGTGCGTACTCCTCGATCTTCATCGCCACCCCGCTCGTCGCCGACCTCAAGGAACGCGACCCGCAGATGAAGGCACTGAAGAAGCGGATCCTCGCCAAGCGCGCGGCCGCCGCCGCCCGGGGCGAGTCCGCCGGGGACGAGCCGCCGAACGACCGCGTCGAGGACGTGGCTCCCGCCGCCGCGGTGGTCGGTCAGCGCCAGCAGCCCCACCGGGGCCAGGGCCGCACCCCGGGGAACCGCCGATGACCAGCAGCACCACCGAGAGCACGCGTGAGCTCCTGCTCAGCCGCATCCGTGACGTGGCCGACTACCCGAAGCCGGGGGTGGTCTTCAAGGACATCACGCCGCTGCTCGCGGACCCGACCGCGTTCGCGGCCCTCACCGACACCCTCGCGGAGCTGTGCGTACGGCACGGCGCCACCAAGATCGTCGGTCTGGAGGCGCGCGGATTCATCCTGGCCGCGCCGGTCGCGGTACGGGCCGGTCTCGGCTTCGTGCCCGTCCGCAAGGCGGGCAAGCTGCCCGGCGCCACGCTCAGCCAGGCATACGAGCTGGAGTACGGCTCGGCCGAGATCGAGATCCACGCGGAGGACCTGTCCGCCGACGACCGGATCATGGTCATCGACGACATCCTCGCCACCGGCGGCACCGCCGAGGCCTCGCTGGAGCTGATCCGGCGGGCCGGCGCCGAGGTCGCGGGCGTGGCGGTGCTGATGGAGCTCGGCTTCCTGGACGGGCGTGCCCGGGTGGAGCAGGGCCTGGCGGGCGCTCCGCTGGAGGTTCTGATCACGGTCTGAGCATCGGCCGCCGCCGGTCCCCGGCGGCTCACGGACACGACGGACGGGCACCCGGGAACAACCGGGTGCCCGTCCGTCGTTGTCAGGGGTCTCGCCGTCCCCGGGCGAGGACCTGCCACCGGGTCGATACGATGGCCTTTCCGGGAGTCCGGATCCGCACGAGGAGTGCTCTTGCCAGACGAGGCCCAGCCAGTCGCCGCCCCGCAGCCCGACAAGCCCGCGGCGGCCTCAGCCATGCCCGGGAAGAAGCAGCCCGCGCAGAAGCCGAAGCCCCCGGCCCCCGAGGCCGGTACGGGCCCCGGCCGCCCTGCCGCCCCCACGCTGCGGCCCGCCTCGCCCGCGCAGCCCGCCGCTCCCGCCTCCCCGGCGTCCACCACTCCGAAGCCTCCGGCGAAGCCCGCCGCCAAGCCGGTCGCCCCGGCCGCTCCCACGGGCCGGTCCGGCGGCTCCTCCAATCGGGTGAGGGCCAGGCTCGCGCGCCTGGGCGTGCAGCGCTCCAGCCCGTACAACCCGGTCCTCGAACCGCTGCTGCGGATCGTCCGCGGCAACGACACCAAGATCGAGAACGCCACGCTGCGCCAGATCGAGCGCGCCTACCAGGTCGCCGAGCGCTGGCACCGCGGCCAGAAGCGCAAGAGCGGCGATCCGTACATCACCCACCCGCTCGCCGTCACGACCATCCTCGCCGAGCTCGGCATGGATCCGGCGACGCTGATGGCCGGGCTTCTGCACGACACGGTCGAGGACACCGAGTACGGCCTGGACACCCTCCGCCAGGACTTCGGCGACCAGGTGGCCCTGCTCGTCGACGGCGTCACCAAGCTGGACAAGGTCAAGTTCGGCGAGGCCGCACAGGCCGAGACCGTGCGCAAGATGGTCGTCGCCATGGCCAAGGACCCCCGGGTCCTGGTGATCAAGCTCGCCGACCGGCTGCACAACATGCGCACCATGCGCTACCTCAAGCGGGAGAAGCAGGAGAAGAAGGCCCGCGAGACGCTGGAGATCTACGCCCCCCTGGCTCACCGCCTGGGCATGAACACCATCAAGTGGGAGCTGGAGGACCTCGCCTTCGCGATCCTCTACCCCAAGATGTACGACGAGATCGTCCGTCTCGTCGCCGAGCGGGCGCCCAAGCGTGACGAATACCTCGCCATAGTGACCGACGAGGTCCAGGCCGATTTGCGGGCCGCCCGGATCAAGGCCACCGTCACCGGACGCCCGAAGCACTACTACAGCGTCTACCAGAAGATGATCGTGCGGGGCCGGGACTTCGCCGAGATCTACGACCTGGTGGGCATCCGGGTCCTCGTCGACACCGTCCGCGACTGCTACGCGGCGCTCGGCACCGTCCACGCGCGATGGAATCCGGTCCCCGGCCGGTTCAAGGACTACATCGCGATGCCCAAGTTCAACATGTACCAGTCGCTGCACACCACGGTGATCGGCCCCAGCGGCAAGCCCGTGGAGCTGCAGATCCGCACGTTCGACATGCACCGGCGTGCCGAGTACGGCATCGCCGCGCACTGGAAGTACAAGCAGGAGGCCGTCGCCGGCGCCTCCAAGGTGCGCACCGACGTGCCCAAGCACACCGGTCGCGGCCAGGACACCGTCAACGACATGGCATGGCTGCGCCAGCTCCTGGACTGGCAGAAGGAGACCGAGGACCCCAGCGAGTTCCTGGAGTCCCTGCGCTTCGACCTCTCCCGCAACGAGGTCTTCGTCTTCACACCCAAGGGCGACGTCATCGCGCTCCCCGCCGGTGCCACACCGGTCGACTTCGCCTACGCGGTCCACACCGAGGTCGGCCACCGGACCATAGGGGCCCGGGTCAACGGGCGGCTCGTGCCGCTGGAATCGACCCTGGACAACGGCGACCTGGTGGAGGTCTTCACCTCCAAGGCGGCCGGTGCCGGCCCCTCGCGCGACTGGCTCGGCTTCGTCAAATCGCCCCGGGCCCGCAACAAGATCCGTGCCTGGTTCTCCAAGGAGCGCCGGGACGAGGCGATCGAGCAGGGCAAGGACGCCATCGCGCGGGCCATGCGCAAGCAGAACCTGCCGATCCAGCGCATCCTCACCGGCGATTCCCTGGTCACGCTCGCCCACGAGATGCGCTACCCCGACATCTCGTCGCTGTACGCGGCGATCGGCGAGGGGCATGTGGCCGCGGCCGGGGTCGTCCAGAAGCTGGTCCAGGCGCTCGGCGGCGAGGACGCGGCCAACGAGGACATCGCGGAGAGCTCGCCGCCCTCGCGCGGTCGCGGCAAGCGCCGCGCCAACGCCGACCCGGGCGTGGTCGTCAAGGGCGTCGAGGACGTCTGGGTGAAACTGGCCCGCTGCTGCACACCCGTTCCAGGCGACCCGATCATCGGCTTCGTGACCCGGGGCAGCGGCGTCTCGGTGCACCGCGCCGACTGTGTCAACGTGGACTCGCTGTCGCAGCAGCCGGAACGCATCCTGGACGTCGAATGGGCACCCACCCAGTCCTCGGTCTTCCTGGTCGCCATCCAGGTCGAGGCACTGGACCGCTCGCGGCTGCTCTCCGACGTCACCCGCGTCCTGTCCGACCAGCACGTCAACATCCTGTCGGCGGCCGTGCAGACCTCCCGGGACCGGGTCGCCACCTCGCGCTTCACCTTCGAGATGGGCGACCCGAAGCACCTCGGGCACGTCCTCAAGGCAGTCCGGGGCGTGGAGGGCGTCTACGACGTGTACCGGGTGACCTCGGCCCGCAGGCCCTGATCCCACGACGAAGCCCCCCGCATCCGTCTCTCGTGGACGGACGCGGGGGGCTTCGTCGTGTACCGGCAGGTCAGGGACGGTGCCGCCGCTCGATCAGCCGCCGAACTCCTCCAGCCCCTTCAGCGCCTGGTCCAGCAGCGCCTGACGGCCTTCGAGCTCCTTGGCCAGCTTGTCGGCGCGGGAGTTGTTCCCCGCGGCACGCGCGGTGTCGATCTGCGTGCGCAGCTTGTCCACGGCCGCCTGCAACTGGCCCGTCAGACCCGCGGCACGCGCGCGTGCCTCCGGGTTCGTCCGACGCCACTCCGTCTCCTCGGCCTCCTGGAGCGCCCGCTCCACCGCGTGCATCCGTCCCTCGACCTTCGGACGGGCGTCGCGCGGTACGTGGCCGACGGCCTCCCAGCGCTCGTTGAGCGCCCGGAACGCGGCACGGGCCGCCTTCAGGTCCTTCACCGGAACCAGCCGCTCGGCCTCGGTCGCGAGCTCCTCCTTGAGCTTGAGGTTCTCGCCCTGCTCGGCGTCCCGCTCGGCGAAGACCTCGCCGCGGGCGGCGAAGAAGACGTCCTGGGCGCCGCGGAACCGGTTCCACAGGTCGTCCTCGGCCTCGCGCTGGGCGCGGCCCGCCGCCTTCCACTCCGTCATCAGGTCGCGGTAACGGGCTGCCGTGGCCCCCCAGTCCGTGGAACCGGAGAGCGCCTCGGCCTCGGCGACCAGCTTCTCCTTGGCCTTGCGGGCCTCCTCGCGCTGGGCGTCCAGCGAGGCGAAGTGGGCCTTGCGACGCTTGGAAAACGCCGAACGGGCGTGCGAGAAGCGGTGCCACAGCTCGTCGTCGGACTTGCGGTCGAGCCGCGGCAGCCCCTTCCAGGTGTCGACGAGCGCGCGCAGGCGCTCGCCCGCGGAACGCCACTGCTCGCTCTGCGCCAGCTCCTCGGCCTCGGCGACCAGCTCCTCCTTGGCACGCTTCGCCTCGTCGGTCTGCTTCGCCTTCTGGGCCTTGCGCTCCTCGCGCCGCGACTCGACCGTCGCGACCAGGGCGTCGAGCCGCTTGCGCAGCGCGTCGAGGTCACCGACGGCGTGATGCTCGTCCACCTGCGTACGCAGGTGGTCGATGGCGGCAGTGGCGTCCTTCGCCGACAGGTCGGTGGTCTTCACCCGACGTTCGAGGAGGCCGATTTCGACCACAATGCCCTCGTACTTGCGCTCGAAGTAGGCCAGGGCCTCCTCGGGGGATCCCGCCTGCCACGATCCGACGACCTGCTCGCCGTCGGCCGTACGCACGTACACGGTGCCCGTCTCATCGACGCGGCCCCACGGGTCGCTGCTCACAGCGCCTCCTCCACCTGATGCCTGCGAGGGGGTTCGCCCCCCTGGCATCGTCCACAGTTTTCCGGGGCGGGCAGCGCCCGCCCTCCACAACGCCAATCTAGGCGACCGGCCACCCGGCTGTCCGCACTCCGCGCGGCCGAAAATTATCCGGCCCGGCCGCGGAGGCCGTCGCAGGTCGGCCCGGTCCGGTCGCCCCGACGCGTCACGACTTGGCGACGGCCGCCTTCGAGATGTCCACGGCCGTCTTCGGCGCCCCGTCGGGGCCCCCGTCGGCCACGCCCGCCGCGCCGATCTTCTCGACCGCCTTCAGCGAGGCGCCGTCCATGGTGCCGAACGGCGTGTAGGTGGGCGGCAGTTTGCTGTCCTTGTACACAAGGAAGAACTGGCTGCCGCCGGTGTGCTCCTGACCGGTGTTGGCCATCGCCACCGTGCCCGCGGGGTAGGTGACCGTGCCGTCCGTGCCCGCCTTGCCCAGCCCGGTCAGGTTCTCGTCCGGGATCGTGTAGCCGGGGCCGCCGGTGCCGTCGCCCTTGGGGTCGCCGCACTGCAGCACGAAGATGCCCTGCGTGGTCAGCCGGTGGCACTTCGTGCCGTCGAAGAAGCCCTTGTCCGCCAGCGCCTTGAACGAGTTCGCCGTGTGCGGGGTCTTCGCCGCGTCCATCGTGAACGCGATGTCGCCCGCGCCCGTCTTGAGCGACATCGTGTACTTCGCCGCCTTGTCGATCTTCATCGCGGGCTCCGGCTCGCTGCTCTCGCTCGGCGACGGCGAGTCGGACGGGCTCGCGGCCGCGTCGTTCTTGTCCTTCTTGCCGTCGCCGTCGAGGGCGAGATAGGTGCCGACCCCGGCGACCGCCACGACGGCCACGACGGCCGAGATGATGATCGCGAGCCGCTTCGACCTGCGGCGAGCCTCCTCCCGGCGCTGCTGCTGCCGCTCGAACTTCTCCCTGGCGAGCTGCCGCCGCCGCTGATCGCTGCTGACCACCGGGTGATCTCCTTGTAGTTCGTGTGGGGCCTGGGCTGCCCGTACCGTATATGGGTTAGCTGTGGAATGAGGAGCGCCGGTAGGCTCTGAACCGCCGCGACCTTCTCAGTCGCCATCCGCCGTCGGACGACCATTAAGGACGATCGTGCTCATTGCCGGGTTCCCCGCAGGGGCCTGGGGGACCAACTGTTACCTGGTCGCCCCCGCCGCGGGTGAGGAGTGCGTCATCGTCGACCCGGGCCACCAGGCCGCCGCCGGAGTCGAGGAAGCGCTCAGGAAGCATCGGCTGAAGCCCGTCGCCGTCGTTCTGACGCACGGGCACATCGACCACGTCGCCTCGGTCGTCCCGGTGTGCGGCGCGCACGACATCCCCGCCTGGATCCACCCGGAGGACCGGTACATGATGAGCGATCCGGAGAAGGCCCTCGGCCGCTCCATCGGGATGCCGCTCATGGGCGAGCTGACGGTGGGGGAGCCGGACGACGTCAGGGAGCTCGGTGACGGAACCCCGCTGAGCCTGGCCGGTATGGAGTTCTCCGTCGCGCACGCGCCCGGCCATACCAAGGGGTCGGTGACGTATCGGATGCCCGAGGCCGCGGACGTTCCGCAGATCCTCTTCTCGGGCGACCTGATCTTCGCCGGCTCCGTCGGACGCACCGACCTGCCCGGCGGCGACCACGCCGAGTTGCTCGATTCGCTGGCCCGTGTGTGCCTGCCGCTCGACGACTCGACCGTGGTGCTGTCCGGCCACGGCCCCCAGACGACCATCGGTCGCGAGCGCGCCGTCAACCCGTTCCTGAACGGCCTGGACGCGCCCCGACGAGGAATGTGACGAGAGACAAGAACCGTGAGCACCTTCAAGGCCCCCAAGGGCACGTACGACCTGACCCCGCCCGACTCCGCGAAGTACCTCGCGGTGCGCGAGGCGATCGCCGCACCGCTGAAGAACTCCGGCTACGGCTACATCGAGACGCCCGGCTTCGAGGACGTCGCCCTCTTCTCGCGCGGAGTCGGTGAGTCCACCGACATCGTGACCAAGGAGATGTACACCCTCACCACCAAGGGCGGATCCCAGCTCGCGCTGCGCCCCGAGGGCACCGCCTCGGTGCTGCGCGCCGCACTGGAGGCCAACCTCCACAAGCTCGGCAACCTGCCCGTGAAGCTCTGGTACTCCGGCTCGTACTACCGTTACGAGCGCCCGCAGAAGGGCCGGTACCGGCACTTCTCGCAGGTCGGTGCCGAGGCCATCGGCGCCGAGGACCCGGCGCTCGACGCCGAGCTGATCATCCTGGCCGACCAGGCGTACCGGACGCTCGGTCTGCGGGACTTCCGCATCCTGCTCAATTCGCTGGGCGACCGGGAGTGCCGCCCCGTCTACCGGGACGCGCTCCAGGGCTTCCTGCGCGAACTCGACCTCGACGAGGAGACCCGCCGCCGCATCGAGATCAACCCGCTGCGGGTCCTCGACGACAAGCGCCCGGAGGTCCAGCGGCAACTGGCGGGTGCGCCGGTGCTGCGCGACTTCCTGTGCGATGCCTGCAAGGCGTACCACGAGGAGGTCCGTGACCTGCTCACCGCGGCGGGCGTGGTGTACGAGGACGACGAGAAGCTGGTCCGCGGCCTCGACTACTACACCCGTACCACCTTCGAGTTCGTCCACGACGGACTCGGTTCGCAGTCCGCGGTCGGCGGTGGCGGCCGGTACGACGGCCTGTCCGAGATGATCGGCGGCCCGGCGCTTCCGTCGGTCGGCTGGGCGCTGGGCGTGGACCGCACGGTGCTCGCGCTGGAGGCGGAAGGCATCGAGCTCGAACTGCCCCCGGCCACCAGCGTCTTCGCCGTGCCGCTCGGCGAGGAGGCCCGGCGGGTGCTCTTCGGGATCGTCACGCAGTTGCGCCGCGAGGGCGTGGCGGCGGACTTCGCGTACGGGAACCGAGGCCTCAAGGGCGCCATGAAGAGCGCCAACCGGTCGGGTGCGCGGTTCACGATCGTCGCGGGCGAGCGGGATCTCGCCGAGGGCGCCGTCCAGCTCAAGGACATGGAGTCGGGCGAACAGACAGCGGTCGCGCTGTCCGACGTGGCCGCGACGATCCGCGAACGCCTGGTCTGAGGCCACGTTTTCACCCGGCACGTGCCGGACGGACCGGAACTCCGGTGCGTCCGGCACGCCGCCGAAGCCCGTCGCCAGGGCGGGCGTCGTCAATCCGAGGGGCGAGAAACCGCCCTGCCGGATGATTTCCCCGCGACTGCCGACGACGCGGACGGAGGCCTGATCCAGGACCGGCGCCAAGGGCGTGCCTCTCTCGTCGGCGGGTCGGCTCCGAGCGGCCCTCTCGCAGGTCGAGCACCTCCACCGGAGGTTCCCCCGTGTTCCCCGGAGCCTCGTGGACCTCGCGTTGCCCACCGGTCGCGCACCCGATTCCGTGCATACCTTTATGGCCATCGAACGGAAGAGCGGTAGCGCGGTGCGGCACAATGACCGTGCCCAGCAGGCCACTCACTGATGGAACGGCGATATGACGACTGCAGCGGTTGACCATCCTTCCTCCGAGCGGGACGAGGACAACGGGAAGAGGACCATCGGCGGCAGCCGGGCGTTCGCGCTGCTGCTGGTGATCACGGGCGCCGCCGGTCTCCTCGCCGCCTGGGTCATCACGATCGACAAGTTCAAGCTGCTGGAGGACCCGACCTTCACGCCGGGCTGCAGCCTGAACCCGGTCGTCGCCTGCGGCAACATCATGAAGAGCGAGCAGGCGGCCGCCTTCGGCTTCCCGAACCCGATGCTCGGCCTCGCCGCCTACCCCGTGATCATCGGAATCGGCCTGGCACTGCTCGCCGGTGCCCGCTTCCGCAGGTGGTACTGGCTCGGCATGAACGCCGGCACGCTGTTCGGTGTCGGTTTCTGCACCTGGCTCCAGTACCAGTCGCTGTACAACATCAACTCGCTCTGCCTGTGGTGCTGCCTGGCCTGGGTCGCCACGATCGTCATGTTCTGCTACGTCACCAAGCACAACATCGAGCACCGGATCATTCCCGCGCCGAACTGGCTGCGCAACGGACTGACCGAGTTCCACTGGGTGCCGCCGGTCCTGTGGATCGGGATCATCGGCATGCTGATCCTCACCCGCTGGTGGGACTTCTGGACCAGCTGACCGGGCAGGCCACCCCCCCCCCGCTCCGCCGGGCGGCGGGCCCGGCTGGGCTGTCAGTGCCGTGACATAGGCTTCAAGACGTGGAGCCCGACCTCTTTACCGCAGCAGCCGAAGACCGCCAGGAGAACGACCCGTCCAGCAGCCCGCTCGCTGTCCGGATGCGCCCCCGTACTCTCGACGAGGTCGTCGGCCAGCAGCATCTGCTCAAGCAGGGCTCGCCGCTGCGCCGCCTCGTCGGCGAGGGGAACGGCGGTCCGGCGGGCCCGTCGTCCGTGCTCCTGTGGGGTCCGCCCGGCATCGGCAAGACGACGCTGGCATACGTGGTCAGCAAGGCCACCAACAAGCGTTTCGTCGAACTCTCCGCGATCACCGCCGGCGTCAAGGAGGTGCGGGCCGTCATCGAGGGCGCCCGCCGTGCCACCGGGGGCTACGGCAAGGAGACCGTTCTCTTCCTCGACGAGATCCACCGCTTCTCCAAGGCCCAGCAGGACTCACTCCTCCCGGCCGTGGAGAACCGCTGGGTGACCCTGATCGCAGCGACCACCGAGAATCCCCACTTCTCGATCATCTCGCCGCTGTTGTCGCGCTCGCTGCTGCTCACCCTCGAACCGCTCACGGACGACGACCTGCGCGGCCTGCTGGCGCGTGCCCTCGCGGACGAGCGCGGACTCGGCGGAGCGGTGGCGCTGCCGCGGGAAGCCGAGGCCCATCTGCTGCGGATCGCGGGCGGCGACGCCCGCCGGGCGCTCACCGCGCTGGAGGCCGCGGCCGGGGCGGCACTGGCCAAGCGGGAGAAGGAGATCACCCTCCAGACCCTGGAGGAGACCGTCGACCGCGCGGCCGTGAGATACGACCGTGACGGCGACCAGCACTACGACGTGGCGAGCGCGCTCATCAAGTCGATCCGCGGCTCCGACGTCGATGCGGCGCTGCACTACCTGGCCCGGATGATCGAGGCGGGGGAGGACCCCCGGTTCATCGCCCGACGGCTGATGATCTCGGCCAGCGAGGACATCGGCCTCGCCGACCCGACGGCACTGCCCATCGCGGTCGCCGCCGCCCAGGCGGTCGCCATGATCGGGTTCCCGGAGGCGGCGCTCACGCTGAGCCATGCCACGATCGCCCTGGCCCTGGCCCCCAAGTCCAACGCCGCGACGCTGGCCATCTCCGCCGCCCGGGAGGACGTGCGGAAGGGACTCGCCGGCCCCGTCCCGGCCCATCTGCGCGACGGTCACTACAAGGGCGCCGCCGAGCTGGGCCACGCCCGGGGCTATGTGTACCCGCACGACGTCCCCGGCGGCATCGCCACCCAGCAGTACGCCCCGGACGCCGTCGGCGACAGGCGCTACTACCGCCCCACGCGCTACGGTGCCGAGGCGCGTTACGCGGACGTGGTGGAGCGGGTCCGCGAGCGGCTCGGCCGGACCGGCCCCGACGACGGGGCGACCCCGTCCGGCGACTGAGGGACGCGCGCGGCGGGCAGGGCCTCAGTGCGCGGCCGCCTCGAAGAGCGTGTGCATGGCGTGGCGCAGCCCGGTGATGTCGCGCACCGGACCGGGGAACTCGAAGCGCGCGTCGAAGCATCGGTGACGGTCCTCGCACACGCGCACCCGCAGCCCGAACCGGTCCAGTGCCAACGGCACGACGGACGGCCGGTGCGCCGCGCGGCGACGGGCCGTCCGCTCGCCCAGCATCGCGCACAGCAGGTCCAGTTGTTCGCCGTGGCCCGCGTGCAGGTGCTGGAGCAGTTCCGTCTCGTGGCCGGCGAACGGATCGGGCGTCGCGTCCCGGAAGTCTTCGGGAACGACCGTCTCGGCGCCCCAGAGATCGTCCACGCAGACCTCGTCCGTCTCCAGCCGCAGTGTCGTCCGACCCGGTCCGGACAGGCCCGGTACGGTGGTGAGCCACCCCGAGATCCGGGCCCGGCCGCGGATGCGGTGCGGTACGGAGACGGGGGCCACGTCAGTGATCTCCAGCACGGCGGCGAGTTCGTCGGCCTCGGCGTGCGTCGCCGCCCGTACGGCGGGGGAGTCGGCGGGCAGTTCGACGAACACATCGCCGTCGGGCCCCACGTTCCTGGCGGTGGGCATGAGCCGGTCCCATGCGGACGCGGGCAGCCCGGGCACGAGCAGTACCGCCGAGCAGGTACTCTGTACGAGAGTTCGTGTGCGCTCGGCTGCTGACGGCATCCGAGTGGTTTCAAGCCCGTCAGGACGCGGCTGACCACGATCTGATCGGTCCTCCGTCGTATCGGCACCCCGTGAGGTGTCGACACTGTCTGTGCTGTCCGTGATGTGACTGGTGTTCCTCGGGCGAGACATGCGATCTCCTCAACTAAGGTGAGCCTAACCTAACCTAAAACGGAGGTCCGGAGAACGTGCCTAACCAGTCGCGTCCCAAGGTCAAGAAGAGCCGCGCGCTCGGCATCGCGCTGACGCCGAAGGCCGTCAAGTACTTCGAGGCCCGCCCCTACCCGCCGGGCGAGCACGGCCGTGGCCGCAAGCAGAACTCGGACTACAAGGTCCGTCTGCTGGAGAAGCAGCGGCTGCGCGCCCAGTACGACATCAGCGAGCGCCAGATGGCGCGTGCCTACGACCGCGCCAAGAAGGCCGAGGGCAAGACGGGCGAGGCGCTCGTCGTCGAGCTGGAGCGCCGTCTCGACGCCCTGGTGCTGCGTTCGGGCATCGCCCGCACCATCTACCAGGCCCGTCAGATGGTCGTGCACGGTCACATCGAGGTCGACGGCCGCAAGGTCGACAAGCCCTCCTACCGCGTCCGCCCCGACCAGGTCGTGACGGTCCGCGAGCGCAGCCGTGAGAAGCACCCCTTCCAGGTGGCCCGCGAGGGTGGCTACGCCACCGACGGCGAGACCCCGCGCTACCTGCAGGTGAACCTGAAGGCCCTGGCCTTCCGCCTTGACCGGGACCCGAACCGCAAGGAAATCCCCGTCATCTGCGACGAGCAGCTCGTCGTCGAGTACTACGCCCGCTGATCCAGGCGCAGTCGCTCTCATCGCACCCGGGCCCGCCCTTCCCTGTTACGGGGGAGGGCGGGCCCGGGTGTTCTGTCGGCCCGCCGGCCCGGCCGGGCGGCCGGGTGCCCCCGCGGGTCCGTGCGGCGCCTCCGCGTCCGGGGGCCGGTCCGCCGGGAGGGCGCCGAGGGCGGCCGTGGGGAACACGCGGAGTGTCGTGGCGCGTGCGCTCCGTGCGCACGCTTCGAAGTGTTCCGCCGCCGCCCGCCGGTAATGCGGTTCGGGGCGCGACCACCGGCGCGATAGGCTCGGGAGACGACCAGTCGTCGCCGCGGCGGCGGCTGTCGGACCGAGCGGAAGCAGACGGGGACAGTCACAGAAGCAGTCCCGGAAACAGCGACAAGTCAGAAAGCGGTGCACAGTGTCCGGTGGAGAGGTGGCCGGGATCCTGGTGGCCGTCTTCTGGGCGATCCTGGTGTCGTTCCTCGCCGTCGTCCTGGTGAGGCTGGCCCAGACGCTCAGGGCGACGACCAAGCTCGTGGCGGACGTGACCGAACAGGCGGTTCCGCTGCTCGCCGACGCCTCCGCGACCGTGCGCTCCGCCCAGACGCAGCTCGACCGGGTCGACGCGATCGCGACGGACGTCCAGGAAGTCACCTCGAACGCCTCGGCGCTCTCCACGACCGTCGCCTCGACCTTCGGCGGACCGCTCGTCAAGATCGCCGCGTTCGGGTACGGGGTCCGGCAGGCCATCGGCCGAAGGTCCGGAGCCGAGCCGGAACCCGGTCGTCGGACGGGCCGCCGCACGGTGGTCGTCGGCCGTACCCTGCCGCCCGTGCGCGGCGGGGGGCGCAACGGCAGAAACTCCCGCGGACCGAAGGACTGACGCAGCGATGTTCCGCCGTACGTTCTGGTTCACCGCCGGCGCCGCCGCCGGTGTCTGGGCCACCACCAAGGTCAACCGCAAGCTCAAGCAGTTGACCCCCGAGAGCCTCGCGGCGCAGGCCGCCGACCGGGCGATCGAGACCGGTCACAAGCTCAAGGACTTCGCTCTGGACGTCCGTGAGTCCATGGTCCGGCGCGAGGCCGAACTCGGCGAGGCGCTCGGCCTGGAGGCGCCGGTCGATCCCGATCTGCCCGTGCGGCGCCACTTCGCCGTCGAGGCGGCCGAGCCCGTCGGACCGGACCGGTCCGTCGAGGTCTTCGATCGCCGCACGCTCCCCCACCACTCATACAACCGGAATGAGGACCACTGATGGAGTCGGCTGAAATTCGTCGCCGCTGGCTGAGCTTCTTCGAGGAGCGCGGTCACACCGTCGTCCCTTCGGCGTCGCTCATCGCGGACGACCCGACTCTGCTGCTGGTCCCCGCCGGCATGGTGCCCTTCAAGCCCTACTTCCTCGGCGAGGTCAAGCCGCCCGCCCCGCGCGTCACCAGCGTGCAGAAGTGTGTCCGCACGCCGGACATCGAGGAGGTCGGCAAGACCACCCGGCACGGCACCTTCTTCCAGATGTGCGGCAACTTCTCCTTCGGGGACTACTTCAAGGAAGGTGCCATCCAGTTCGCCTGGGAACTGCTCACCGGTTCCGTGGCGGACGGCGGCTACGGCCTCGACCCCGAGCGGCTGTGGATCACGGTCTACCTCGACGACGACGAGGCCGAGCAGATCTGGCGCGACAAGATCGGCGTGCCGGCCGAGCGCATCCAGCGCCTGGGCAAGAAGGACAACTTCTGGTCCATGGGTGTCCCCGGCCCCTGCGGTCCCTGCTCCGAGATCAACTACGACCGCGGCCCCGAATTCGGCGTCGAGGGCGGCCCGGCCGTCAACGACGAGCGCTACGTGGAGATCTGGAACCTGGTCTTCATGCAGTTCGAGCGGGGCGCTGGTGACGGCAAGGAGGACTTCCCGATCCTCGGGGACCTGCCGTCGAAGAACATCGACACGGGCCTCGGCCTGGAACGTCTCGCCATGATCCTGCAGGACGTGCAGAACATGTACGAGACCGACACCCTGCGCGTCGTCATGGACCGGGCCACCGAACTCACCGGCGTCCGCTACGGCGCCGAGCACGGTTCGGACGTCTCGCTCCGCGTGGTCGCCGACCACATCCGCACCTCCGTGATGCTCATCGGCGACGGTGTGACGCCGGGCAACGAGGGCCGCGGCTACGTGCTGCGCCGCATCATGCGCCGCGCCATCCGGAACATGCGGCTGCTGGGCGCCACCGGGCCGGTCGTCAAGGCCCTGGTCGACGTCGTGGTCGACACGATGGGGCAGCAGTACCCGGAACTGATCACCGACCGCAAGCGCATCGAGACCGTGGCCCTCGCCGAGGAGGCCGCCTTCCTCAAGGCCCTCAAGGGCGGGACCAACATCCTCGACACCGCCGTCACCGAGACCAAGGCCGCCGGCGGCAAGGTGCTCGCCGGCGACAAGGCGTTCCTGCTCCACGACACCTGGGGCTTCCCGATCGACCTCACCCTGGAGATGGCCGCCGAACAGGGCCTGTCCGTGGACGAGGACGGCTTCCGCCGCCTCATGAAGGAGCAGCGGGAGCGGGCCAAGGCCGACGCCAGGGCCAAGAAGACCGGCCACGCCGACCTGTCCGCCTACCGGGAGGTCGCGGACAACTCCGGTGCCACCGAGTTCACCGGTTACACGACGACCGAGGGCGAGTCGACGGTCGTCGGCCTGCTCGTCGACGGCGTTCCCTCGCCCGCCGCCTCCGAGGGCGACGAGGTCGAGGTCGTCCTGGACCGGACCCCCTTCTACGCCGAGGGCGGTGGCCAGCTCGCCGACCAGGGCCGGATCCGGCTCGACAGCGGCGCCGTCATCCAGGTCCGCGACGTCCAGCGGCCCGTCCCCGGCGTCTTCGTGCACAAGGGCTCGGTCCAGGTCGGCGAGGTGACCGTGGGCGCCTCCGCCCACGCCGCCATCGACGCCACCCGCCGCCGGGCCATCGCCCGCGCCCACAGCGCCACGCACCTCACGCACCAGGCGCTGCGCGACGCCCTGGGCCCGACGGCCGCCCAGGCCGGTTCGGAGAATTCGCCGGGCCGCTTCCGCTTCGACTTCGGCTCGCCCGCCGCCGTGCCCGGCACGGTCCTCACCGACGTCGAGCAGAAGATCAACGAGGTCCTCGGCCGCGAACTCGACGTCCACGCCGAGGTCATGCCGATCGCCGAGGCCAAGAAGCAGGGTGCCATCGCCGAGTTCGGCGAGAAGTACGGCGAGCAGGTCCGGGTCGTCACCATCGGCGACTTCTCCAAGGAGCTGTGCGGCGGTACGCACGTCCACAACACCGCCCAGCTCGGCCTGGTGAAGCTGCTCGGCGAGTCGTCCATCGGTTCCGGCGTGCGCCGCATCGAGGCCCTGGTCGGCGTCGACGCGTACAACTTCCTCGCCCGGGAGCACACGGTCGTCGCCCAGCTCCAGGAGCTGGTCAAGGGCCGTCCCGAGGAGCTTCCGGAGAAGATCGCCGGGATGCTCGGCAAGCTGAAGGACGCCGAGAAGGAGATCGAGAAGTTCCGCGCGGAGAAGGTCCTGCAGGCCGCCGCCGGACTCGCCGAGTCGGCCAAGGACGTACGGGGCGTCGCCCTCGTCACCGGCCAGGTCCCGGACGGCACCTCGGCCGACGACCTGCGCAAGCTCGTTCTCGACGTCCGCGGACGCGTCCAGGGTGGCCGTCCGGCCGTCGTGGCCCTGTTCAGCACGGCCAACGGCCGTCCGCTCACGGTGATCGCCACCAACGAGGCCGCCCGCGAGCGCGGCCTCAAGGCCGGTGACCTCGTCCGCACCGCCGCCAAGACCCTCGGTGGCGGTGGCGGCGGCAAGCCGGACGTCGCGCAGGGCGGCGGCCAGGACCCCGAGGCCGTCGGCTCCGCCATCGCCGCCGTCGAACGCCTCGTCACCGAGACGGCATGACGGCGGAAGTGACCGGGATGCGCCGGGGTCGCCGACTCGCGATCGACGTCGGGGACGCCCGGATCGGGGTCGCCTCGTGCGACCCCGACGGGATCCTCGCCACGCCGGTGGAGACCGTTCCGGGACGTGACGTCCCGGCGGCCCACCGGCGGCTGGGGCAGATCGTCGAGGAGTACGAGCCGATCGAGATCATCATCGGCCTGCCGCGCTCCCTCGGCGGCGGCGAAGGACCCGCGGCGGCCAAGATCCGGGTCTTCGCCCAGGAGGTCGCCCGCTCGGTCGCGCCCGTTCCGGTACGACTGGTGGACGAGCGGATGACCACGGTAACGGCCGGCCAGGGGCTGCGCGCCTCGGGCGTGAAGGCGAAGAAGGGCCGTTCCGTCATCGATCAGGCCGCCGCCGTGGTGATCCTCCAGAACGCCCTGGAGACCGAGCGGGCGTCGGGCCGGGCACCGGGCGAAGGCGTCGAGGTGGCTCCCTGATCGCGATACGGTAACGTTCCGCGCGATGCGGTGGCGTTCGAACAAGCGCCGCACAGCGAAGAGACGGAAGGTCGTCTCGCGGCTCTAGGGGATCGATGACTGAGTATGGCCGGGGCCCCGGCTCCGAACCGTGGAATCCCGAGGACCCCCTGTACGGGGACCAGGGATGGGGCGGACAGCAGCAGTCCGCCCACGGCCAGGACCCGTACGCAGGCGGACAGCCCTACCCCCAGGGCTCCTATCCTCAGGACCCGTACCACCAGGACCCGTACCACCAGGCTCCCCACGCGCAGCAGCAACAGCCGCAGGCCCAGGACCCCTACGCGCAGCAGCCCCAGGGCCAGGAACCGTACGCCCAGTACCCGCAGGCGCACGACCCCTACGCGCAGCAGCACTACCAGCAGCAGCCCGGCTACGGGGTCCCGCACGATCCGTACGCGCAGCAGCCCCCGCCACCGCACGCACAGCAGCCCCAGCAGCCCCAGCAGCCCCAGCAGCCTCAGCAACCCCAGCAGCCTTCGTACGACAACGGCGGCTGGGACACCGGGCAGCAGGCCGCGGGCGTGCCCTACGAGGCCCAGCAGGGCGACCCGTACGGTGGGCAGCAGGCCGGCTACGGCCAGACGCCCGATCAGTACGGCACACAGGACGCCTACCCGCCCCCGCAGCCCCCGGGCCGGCGCGGCGCCCCCGCACCGGAGCCCGAGAAGAACCCCGACTGGGACCCCGAGGTCCAGCCGGAGGAGACGCACCCCTTCTTCACCGGCACCGACGAGCCGGACGGCAGGGAGGGCCGCGGGAGCAAGGACGGCCGCAGGGGCAAGGACGACCACGAGGACGAGGACGACGAGCACGACGACGATCCGCCCGCGTCGCGCCGGTCCGGGCGCGGCGGCGGCGAGCGCCGGGGCAAGGGCAAGAAGAAGAACCGCAGCGGCTGCGCCTGCCTGGTCGTCTCGCTGGTCCTGGTCGGTGGTCTCGGCGGTGTCGCCTACTTCGGCTACTCGTTCTGGCAGGACAAGTTCGGCGCACCGCCGGACTACGCCGGAACGGGCAGCGGTCAGGTCGAGATCGAGATCAAGAAGAACGCCTACGGCTACGACATCGGCAACCTCCTGAAACAGAAGGGCGTTGTCAAGAGCGTCGACGCCTTCGTCGCCGCGCAGAAGGAGAACCCCAAGGGGCAGCAGATCCAGGCCGGTGTGTATCTGCTGCACGAGAAGATGTCCGCGGCCGAGGCCATCAAGATGATGCTCGACCCGAAGAACCAGAACCTGCTGGTCATCCCCGAGGGCGACCGCAACGCCGCGGTCTACGCGAAGATCGACGGGAGACTCGGGGTCAAGGCCGGGACGACCGCCGCCGTCGCCAAGTCCGAGGCCGACAAGCTCGGGCTGCCGGCCTGGGCGAAGGGGCATGCGAAGGTCATGGACCCGTTGGAGGGCTTCCTCTACCCGGCGGGCTATCCCGTCACCAAGGGAATGAAGCCGGAGGCCGTCCTCAAGCAGATGGTCTCCCGGGCCAACGAGGAATACGACAAGGCCGACCTTGAGGCGAACGCCAGGAAGCTGGGACTTGAGGATCCCTGGCAGGTGGTCACCGTCGCCAGTCTCGTCCAGGCCGAGGGCCTGACGCACGACGACTTCCGGAAGATGGCGGAGGTGGTCTACAACCGCCTCAAGGCGGACAACACGGTCACCAACCGCAAGCTCGAATTCGACTCGGCGTTCAACTATCTGAAGAAGCAGAGCGAGATCACGATCCGGACGAAAGACATCCGGACCAACCCCCACCCGTACAACACCTACTACCACCCGGGTCTGCCGCCGGGACCGATCAGCAATCCCGGTGCGGAGGCGCTCCGCGCGACGCTGAATCCGACCCATGACGGCTGGATGTTCTTCATCTCGCTCGACAGCAAGAAGACCGACTTCACCAAGACGGCCGCCGAGCACGCGAAGCTCAACGAGAAGTTCAAGGAACTGCATGACCTTCAGTAACGAGGCGCACCGGGCCGCCGTCCTCGGCTCGCCCATCGCCCACTCGCTCTCCCCGGTCCTGCACCGGGCCGCCTATGCCGAGTTGGGCCTCGACCGCTGGACGTACGACCGGTTCGAGATCGACGAGGCCGGGCTCCCCGCCTTCGTCGAGGGGCTCGACTCCACCTGGGCGGGCCTCTCGCTGACCATGCCGCTC
Source organism: Streptomyces sp. NPDC014734 (assembly GCF_043083325.1). Lineage (NCBI taxonomy): Bacteria > Bacillati > Actinomycetota > Actinomycetes > Kitasatosporales > Streptomycetaceae > Streptomyces > Streptomyces sp. NPDC014734. The sequence goes on from NZ_JBIBYN010000021.1 coordinate 71,198, forward strand.
AAGCGCGCGGTCATCCCGCTGCTGGACTCCATCAGCGAGACGGCGTCGTCGGTGGAGGCCGTCAACACTGTGGTGTTCACCGAGGACGGACGCCGGAGGGGCGACAACACCGATATCCCGGGCATGATCGCCGCGCTGCGTGAACGCGGCGTGGAGAAGACCGACTCCGCCGCCGTGCTCGGGGCCGGGGCGACCGCCTCCTCGGCGCTCGCCGCACTCTCCGAGATCTGTGCCGGACCGGTCACCGCCTACGTCCGCAGCAGGGAACGGGGCAAGGAGATGCGCGGCTGGGGCGAACGCCTCGGCGTCGACGTCCGGATCTCCGACTGGGCGGAGGCCGGGCGGGCACTGCACGCTCCGCTGGTCATCGCCACCACCCCGGCCGGTGCCACCGACACGCTGACCGACGACGTACCGGCCCGGCCCGGCACCCTCTTCGACGTGCTCTACGAACCCTGGCCGACCGGACTGGCCGCCGCCTGGGAGGCCCGCAACGGGGCAGTCATCGGAGGTCTCGACCTGTTGGTGCACCAGGCGGCGCTTCAGGTGGAGCGGATGACCGGACGGGCGCCCGCCCCGCTCGCCGCCATGCGACGGGCCGGGGAGAGGGCGCTCGCGGACCGCTGACCGGCCGCCCGCCCCGGCCGGGAGCCGTCCGCCTGCTGGACCGGGGACCGGTCCACGTCCCCGGACGTGGGAGGATCGGGGGCGGCGGGCCAGGGCCGCGCACCCGGTCGCGCCGTCGCAGTTCCAGGCGCGAGCATGAGGAGCACCGTTGAGCAGGTTGCGCTGGCTGACCGCGGGGGAGTCGCACGGCCCCGCACTCGTGGCGACGCTGGAGGGTCTTCCCGCCGGTGTCCCGATCACCACGGAGATGGTGGCGGACGCGCTCGCGCGGCGGCGGCTCGGCTACGGCCGCGGCGCGCGGATGAAGTTCGAGCGGGACGAGGTGACCTTCCTCGGCGGAGTGCGTCACGGCCTCACCATGGGCTCCCCGGTCGCCGTGATGGTGGGCAACACCGAGTGGCCCAAGTGGGAACAGGTCATGGCGGCCGACCCGGTCGACCCAAAGACGCTGGCCGAGCTGGCCCGCAACGCCCCGCTGACCCGCCCGCGTCCCGGCCACGCCGACCTCGCCGGTATGCAGAAGTACGGCTTCGACGAGGCCCGGCCGGTCCTGGAGCGCGCCAGCGCCCGGGAGACCGCGGCCAGGGTCGCGCTCGGCGCCGTCGCCCGGTCGTACCTCAAGGAGACCGCCGGCATCGAGATCGTCAGCCACGTCGTCGAGCTGGCCGCGGCCAAGGCGCCCCGCGGGGTCCTTCCGACGCCCGCCGACGTCGAGCGGCTGGACGCCGACCCGGTGCGCTGCCTGGACGCCGGCGCGAGCGAGGCGATGGTCGCCGAGATCGACAAGGCCCACAAGGACGGCGACACCCTCGGCGGCGTCGTCGAGGTGCTGGCGTACGGGGTGCCCGTCGGGCTCGGCTCGCACGTCCACTGGGACCGCCGGCTCGACGCCCGGCTCGCCGCGGCGCTGATGGGCATCCAGGCGATCAAGGGGGTCGAGGTCGGGGACGGCTTCGACCTGGCCCGTGTCCCCGGCTCCGAGGCGCACGACGAGATCCTGATCACCGAGGACGGCGTCAAGCGCGCCTCCGGCCGTTCGGGCGGCACCGAGGGCGGGCTGTCCACCGGCGAACTGCTGCGGGTCCGTGCCGCGATGAAGCCGATCGCGACGGTGCCGCGCGCACTCGCCACCTTCGACGTCGTCACCGGCGAACCCGCCAAGGCCCACCACCAGCGCTCCGATGTCTGTGCCGTCCCGGCCGCGGGCATCGTCGCCGAGGCGATGGTCGCGCTGGTCCTCGCCGACGCCGTCGCCGAGAAGTTCGGCGGGGACAGCGTCGCCGAGACCGGTCGCAACGTCCGCTCGTACCTCGACCACCTGCAGATCCGATGAGCGGCCCGCTGATCGTCCTCGTCGGACCGATGGGCGTCGGCAAGTCCACCGTCGGGGAACTGCTCGCAGCCCGGCTCGGCACCACCTACCGGGACACCGACGCGGACGTCGTCGCCACGGCCGGAAAGCCGATCGCGGAGATCTTCTACGACGAGGGCGAGGAACACTTCCGCGCGCTGGAGCGACAGGCCGTGCACACCGCCGTCGCCGAGCACACCGGCGTCCTCGCCCTCGGCGGCGGTGCCGTGCTCGACGACACGACGCGGGCACTGCTCGCCGGGCGGCCCGTCGTCTACCTCTCCATGGAGGTGGAGGAGGCCGTCAGACGGGTCGGCCTGAACGCCGCCCGCCCGCTGCTCGCCGTCAACCCGCGCCGTCAGTGGCGCGAGCTGATGGACGCCCGCCGTCACCTGTACACCGAGGTGGCCCGGGTGACCGTCGCCACCGACGAGCGCACGCCCGACGAGGTCGCCCGGGCGGTGCTCGACGCACTGGAACTGCCGGAGCGCACGGACGACCCCGTCACCCCCGGCCGGGAGAACACACCATGACCGAGCAGGGACCCACCCGTATCCGGATCGTCGGCAGCGCGGGTACCGACCCGTACGACGTGCTGATCGGCCGGCAGCTCCTGGGCGAGCTGCCCTCGCTCATCGGCGACCGCGCCAAGCGCGTCGCGGTCCTGCACCCCGAGGCGCTCGCCGAGACCGGCGAGGCGGTCCGTCAGGACCTCGCCGCGCAGGGCTACGAGGCCATCGCGATCCAGCTTCCGAACGCCGAGGAGGCCAAGACCGCCGAGGTCGCGGCCTACTGCTGGAAGGCGCTCGGGCAGACCGGTTTCACCCGTACCGATGTCGTCGTCGGCGTCGGGGGCGGAGCCACCACCGACCTGGCCGGCTTCGTCGCCGCGACCTGGCTGCGCGGGGTGCGCTGGATCGCCGTGCCCACCACCGTGCTCGCCATGGTCGACGCCGCGGTGGGCGGCAAGACGGGCATCAACACCGCCGAGGGCAAGAACCTCGTCGGAGCCTTCCACCCGCCCGCCGGCGTCCTGTGCGACCTCGCCGCCCTGGACTCGCTGCCCGTCCACGACTACGTCAGCGGCCTCGCCGAGATCATCAAGGCGGGCTTCATCGCCGACCCCGTGATCCTCGACCTCGTCGAGGCGGACCCGCAGGGCGCCCGCACACCCACCGGACCGCACACCGCCGAGCTGATCGAGCGCGCCGTCCGGGTCAAGGCCGAGGTCGTCTCCGGCGACCTCAAGGAGTCCGGGCCGCGCGAGATCCTCAACTACGGCCACACCCTGGCCCACGCCATCGAGAAGAACGAGCGCTACAAGTGGCGGCACGGCGCGGCCGTCTCGGTCGGCATGGTCTTCGCCGCCGAACTCGGCAGGCTGGCCGGACGTCTCGACGACGCCACCGCCGACCGGCACCGTGCCGTCCTGGAGTCCGTCGGCCTGCCGCTCACCTACCGCGGCGACCAGTGGCCCAGGCTGCTGGAGAACATGAGGGTCGACAAGAAGTCCCGCGGCGACCTGCTGCGCTTCATCGTCCTCGACGGCCTCGGAAAGCCCACCGTGCTGGAGGGCCCCGACCCGGCCGTGCTGCTCGCCGCCTACGGGGAGGTGGCGGCGTGACCCGGCGGGTACTCGTCCTCAACGGGCCGAACCTCGGCCGTCTCGGCTCCCGCGAGCCCGACGTGTACGGTGCCACCTCCTACGCCGGACTCGTCGATACCTGCCGGACCCTCGGTGAGGAACTCGGTCTCGATGTCGACGTCCGGGAGACCAATGACGAGGGCGAGTTGATCCGCTGGCTCCACGAAGCCGCGGACGGTTCAATTCCGGTCGTTCTCAACCCAGGGGCGTTCACCCACTACTCGTACGGAATGCGGGACGCGGCGGCCCAGCGCACCGCTCCGCTGATCGAGGTGCACATCTCGAACCCGTACGCACGGGAGGAATTCCGCCACACCTCGGTGGTCGCGCCGGTCGCCACCGGGACCGTGGCCGGATTCGGCATCGGCTCCTACCGCCTGGCCCTGCGCGCCCTCGCGGACGAACTGACCGGCTGACGGTCCGTCGGGGCGGCCGTCGCCCGGGCGCCATATCGGCCGTCCGGGCACTGCGGACCGTCCCCGGCCGTTGTCTCCGCGGCGGCCGGGGACGGTACGGTTGCCGTTCCACCAGCCCCAGTTGCCTGTACGAGACGGAGTGGCACCGGATGCAGCACGCAGTGGGGGCCCCGCTGCCGCCGCCCCAAGGCCCGGCGAGCGGACCCGCCGACTGGACGCACCAGGCCCGGCACCCGGGCAACCCCGGTCCCCCCGCCGCCCCGCCCACGGCACAGGGCTGGAGCGGACCCGCCCCGCAGCACGCCCCGGGTCCTCCGTCCAGGGAGACCACCGGGCACGTCCAACTGCCGCCCGGCGGCCCGGTCCCGCTGCCCGCGCCGCCCGCCGGGCCCGGTACCGGAAGCGCGACGCTCGCCGTGCTGCTGATCGGTCCGGCGGGCGCGGGCAAGACCACCGTGGCCCGGCTCTGGGCCGGTCGTCGCCGTGTCCCCACGGCCCACGTCAGCCTCGACGACGTCCGGGAATGGGTATGTTCCGGCTTCGCCGACCCACAGGCCGGGTGGAACGACCACTCCGAGGCCCAGTACCGGCTGGCCCGCCGCACCTGTGGCTTCGCCGCCCGCAACTTCCTCGCCAACGGCATCTCCTGCATCCTGGACGACGCCGTCTTCCCGGACCGTCCCGTCGTCGGTCTGGGGGGCTGGAAACGCCACGTCGGCCCCGGACTGCTGCCCGTCGTCCTGCTGCCCGGCCTGGAGGTCGTGCTGGAGCGCAACGCCGCCCGCAGCGGCAATCGCCGCCTCTCGGACGAGGAGGTCGCCCGCATCCACGGCCGCATGGCCGGGTGGTACGGCTCGGGGCTGCCGATCATCGACAACTCGACGTACGACGTGGAGACCACCGCCCGGGTCCTGGACGACATACTCGCCCGCTCCATCACCAGCCCGCCCACCTGGTGAGCGCCACGGGCGGGACTCACGGACCGGTGGGGGACCCGTCCGCCCGGGACCCGGTCGGATGCGCTGACCGCGCAGCCCCGGGCCGGCACTCGTAGGCTCGTGACATGTCAGACGTGTACGCCGTCCGTCGCGGGCTGCTCCGCGACCGGTGCGCCGCCGTCGGATCCGCGGCCGCGCTGGTCTCCCGTCCCGCCAACGTCCGCTACCTCGCGGGCGGCGCTCCTCCGGGCGCCGTGCTGCTGCTCGGCCCGCGCGAGGACGTTCTGATGCGTCCCCGCGACCCGGCCGGTGAGCCCGCCGAAGCCCGGACCGACGACGCGCTGCGGGTGGCGTCCCTCTCGGCGGCCGACGGCGATCCGGTGGTCGCCGCCGCCGATCTGGCCGCCGCCACGGGTGCCGACTCCCTGGCCGTCGAGGAACACCATCTGACGGTCGCCCGCCACCGTGCCATGGGCTCGGTCGCCCCGAAGCTCCAACTGGCCGACCTAGGGCCCACCGTCGAGCAACTCCGGGTCGTCAAGGACGAGGAGGAGATCGCCTGCCTGCGGATCGCCGCCGAGATCGCCGACCAGGCCCTCGGCGAACTCCTCGAATCCATCCTGGTCGGCCGCACCGAGCGTCACCTCGCCCTGGAGCTGGAGCGTCGTTTGGTGGACCACGGCGCCGACGGGCCGGCCTTCCCCACCTCCGTGGCCACCGGGCCGAACTCCGGTCAGGGACGCCACCGCCCCACGGACCGGCGGGTGGAGGAAGGGGATTTCCTCTCCGTCTGTCTCGGTGCCGACTACCGCGGATACCGCTGCGAGATCGGCCGCACCTTCGTCATCGGGACGGCGCCCGCCGACTGGCAGATCGAGCTGTACGACCTCGTTTTCGCCGCTCAGCGGGCCGGGCGTGAGGCCCTCGTGCCCGGCGCGGCCTGCCGCGACGTGGACCGGGCGGCCCGCTGCCTCCTGGACTCGGCGGGCCACGGCGCCGGACTCACGCCCTGGACCGGCCATGGGGTGGGACTGGAAATCGACGAGGACCCGCAGCTGGCACCTGCGGCCATGGGTAAACTGGACGCTTGTGTGCCGGTCACCGTCGAACCGGGGGTCCACCTCCCGGGCCGGGGCGGGGTCCGGATCGATGACACGCTCGTCGTGCGCCCCGAGGCGGACGGCGGACCCGAGCTACTCACCATTACGACCAAGGAGCTGCTCGCGCTCTAGCGCGCATCCTCGGTCGTTCCACCAGCTTCAGTCCAGGAGATTCCGCAACCGTGGCTTCCACGAACGACCTCAAGAACGGCCTGGTGCTCAAGCTCGACGGAGGCCAGCTCTGGTCCGTCGTCGAGTTCCAGCACGTCAAGCCCGGCAAGGGCCCGGCCTTCGTGCGCACCAAGCTCAAGAACGTGCTCTCCGGCAAGGTCGTCGACAAGACCTTCAACGCCGGCGTCAAGGTCGAGACGGCCACTGTCGACAAGCGCGACATGCAGTTCTCGTACATGGACGGCGACTACTTCGTCTTCATGGACATGGAGACGTACGACCAGCTGCACATCGACCGCAAGGTCGTCGGCAACGCCGCGAACTTCCTGATCGAGGGCTTCGAGGCCACGGTCGCGCAGCACGAGGGCGAGGTGCTCTTCGTGGAGCTGCCGGCCGCCGTCGAGCTCACCATCCAGCACACCGACCCGGGCGTCCAGGGCGACCGCTCCACCGGCGGCACCAAGCCCGCCACGCTGGAGACCGGTTACGAGATCGGCGTTCCGCTCTTCATCACCACCGGTGAGAAGATCAAGGTCGACACCCGTTCGGGCGACTACCTCGGCCGGGTGAACAGCTAACCGTGGCTGCCCGTAACACGGCCCGCAAGCGCGCCTTCCAGATCCTCTTCGAGGCCGACCAGCGAGGCGCCTCCGTGCTGACGGTCCTGGCGGACTGGGTGCGGCACTCGCGGACCGACAGCCGCCAGCCGCCGGTCACCGAGTACACGATGGAGCTCGTGGAGGGGTACGCGCAGTACGCGGACCGCATCGAGGACCTCATCCGTACCTACTCGGTGGACTGGGAGATCGACCGCATGCCGGTGGTCGACCGGAACATCCTGCGGCTCGGCGCGTACGAGCTGATCTGGGTCGACGGCACCCCGGACGCTGTGGTGATCGACGAGGCGGTCCAGCTCGCCAAGGAGTTCTCCACCGACGACTCCCCGTCCTTCGTGAACGGGCTGCTGGCCCGCTTCAAGGACCTCAAGCCGAATCTCCGCCGGGCGCAGTAGTCCCCGGAGACGCTCGGCAGTCGAAGAGCCCGCGGTTCGGCGACCGCGGGCTCTTCGACGTACGGGGCCGTGCGCGGATGTACGCCTGTGCGCGGACGTACGCGGGGCTGAGACCCCCGCCCCCGCAGCGGAAAACGCAGTGCCGGCCCGGGCCCCCGGGGAGGGGGCCCGGGCCGGCACTGCGACACGGTTCTTCGGGGGCGGGGGTCTCAGCCCTCGTCGTGGGCGACGGCGCGACGCGCGTCGGCGTCCAGCACACCCCAGCTGATCAGCTGTTCCGTCAGCACGGACGGCGACTGGTCGTAGATCACGGCCAGTGTGCGCAGGTCGTCCTGGCGGATCGAGAGCACCTTGCCGTTGTAGTCGCCGCGCTGGCTCTGGATCGTCGCGGCGTAGCGCTGCAGCGGCCCGGCCTTCTCCGGCGGGACGTGGGCGAGGCGCTCCAGGTCCAGGACGAGCTTCGGCGGCGGCTCCGCGGCCCCGCCGGGCGTCGTGCCGGGCAGGAGCTCCTGCACCGGGACCCCGTAGAAGTCCGCGAGCTCGGCCAGACGCTGCACGGTCACGGCACGGTCACCGCGCTCGTACGAACCGACCACGACGGCCTTCCAGCGGCCCTGCGACTTCTCCTCCACGCCGTGGAGGGAGAGGCCCTGCTGGGTGCGGATGGCGCGGAGCTTGGCCCCGAGCTGTTTTGCGTATTCGCTGGACATAAGGCTCCCCGGACGCTGGAACATGCGCGGCTCCGCCGCGTTGCTGGTAACTCACTGTGAGGTTACGCAGCGTTACTTGGATGCGTCAAGCTGAACGGTCCGGACCGACACCTCCCGGGGGTGCGATCGGGGCCCGGCACAAGCCCTGCTACCGTGGATGACGCAAATTCGACGTCCTTTAAGGTCCGTCCCGTGAGGCGGAGAAGGAGGTCCGTTTCTTATGGACGCACAGCATGAAGCCACCGGCAATGCGGCACGCCCCGTTCTGGAGGCTCCCGACATCGCCCGGGCACTGACCCGGATCGCCCACGAGATCGTCGAACGCGCCAAGGGCGCCGACGACGTGGTGCTCCTCGGCATCCCGACGCGGGGCGTCTTCATCGCCCGTCGGCTCGCCGACAAACTCCAGGAGATCACCGGCCGGAAGATGCCGGTCGGCTCCCTCGACATCACCATGTACCGCGACGACCTGAGACTGCGCCCGGCGCGCGCCCTGGCCCGCACCGAGATCCCCGGCGAGGGCATCGAGGGCCGCCTGGTCGTCCTTGTCGACGACGTCCTCTTCTCCGGCCGCACCATCCGCGCCGCGCTCGACGCGCTGGGCGACATCGGCAGGCCCCGCGCCGTCCAGCTCGCGGTCCTCGTCGACCGCGGTCACCGCGAACTCCCGATCCGCGCCGACTACGTCGGCAAGAACCTCCCCACGTCGCTGCGGGAGACGGTCAAGGTCCAGCTCGCCGAGGAGGACGGCCGCGACGCCGTGCTGCTCGGTGTCCAACGGACCGCCCCCGCAGGCGAGCAGTAGCCGAACTTCACCCGTACGGCGTACCCCGAGCCCGTAGGGCTACTTCCGCACGCCCGCATGCCTGAACCCTCCACCCCCCGGAGAACACCCAGATGAAGCGTCACCTCATCTCGGCCGCCGACCTCACCCGCGACGACGCCGTCCTGATCCTCGACACCGCCGAGGAGATGGCCCGGGTCGCGGACCGGCCGATCAAGAAGCTCCCCACCTTGCGCGGCCGTACCGTCGTCAACCTCTTCTTCGAGGACTCGACGCGCACCCGCATCTCCTTCGAGGCCGCCGCCAAGCGGCTGTCCGCCGACGTCATCAACTTCTCCGCGAAGGGCTCGTCCGTCTCCAAGGGCGAGTCGCTCAAGGACACCGCGCTGACCCTGGAGGCGATGGGCGCCGACGCCGTCGTCATCCGGCACGGCGCCTCCGGCGCCCCGTACCGGCTGGCCACCTCCGGCTGGATCGACGGCGCCGTGGTCAACGCCGGTGACGGCACCCACGAGCACCCCACCCAGGCCCTCCTCGACGCGTTCACCATGCGCCGCCGCCTCGTCGGCGCCGACAGCGGGCTGGGCCGGGACCTCGAAGGCCGCCGGATCACCATCGTGGGCGACATCCTGCACAGCCGGGTCGCGCGCTCCAACGTCCACCTGCTGAACACGCTCGGCGCCCACGTCACCCTGGTGGCCCCGCCGACCCTCGTTCCGGTCGGCGTCGAGCAGTGGCCGTGCGACGTCAGCTACGGCCTCGACGAGGTGCTGGCGAAGTCCGACGCGGTGATGATGCTGCGTGTGCAGCGCGAACGGATGAACGCCGCGTACTTCCCGACCGAACGCGAGTACACCCGCCGCTACGGCCTGAACGCCGACCGCATGGCGAAGATGCCCGGGCACGCCATCGTCATGCACCCCGGCCCGATGGTCCGCGGCATGGAGATCACCGCCGAGGTCGCCGACTCCGACCGGTGCACGGCCGTCGAGCAGGTCGCCAACGGCGTCTCCATCCGCATGGCCGTCCTGTACCTCCTGCTGGGCGGCGCGGAGCCCGCCGCGCAGGCCCAGCCGTCGCCCGCCACCCCCGCCCGTACCGAGGAGAACAAGTAATCATGAGCAAGATCCTTATCCGCGGCGCGAAGGTCCTCGGCGGCGACGTCAGGGACGTCCTGATCGACGGCGAGACCATCGGCGCGGTCGGCACCGGCCTCGACGCCGCCGACGCGACCGTGATCGAGGCGGCCGGACAGATCCTGCTGCCCGGCCTCGTCGACCTCCACACCCACCTGCGCGAGCCCGGCCGCGAGGACTCCGAGACCGTCCTCACCGGGACGAAGGCGGCGGCCGTCGGCGGTTTCACCGCCGTGCACGCCATGGCCAACACCTTCCCCGTCGCCGACACCGCCGGCGTCGTCGAGCAGGTCTGGCGGCTCGGCAAGGAGTCCGGCTACTGCGACGTGCAGCCGATCGGCGCCGTCACCGTCGGCCTGGAGGGCAAGAAGCTCGCCGAACTCGGCGCCATGCACGATTCGGCCGCCGGAGTGAAGGTCTTCTCCGACGACGGCAAGTGCGTCGACGACGCGGTCATCATGCGCCGCGCGCTGGAGTACGTGAAGGCGTTCGACGGCGTCGTCGCCCAGCACGCCCAGGAGCCCCGGCTGACCGAGGGCGCCCAGATGAACGAGGGCGTCGTCTCGGCGGAGCTCGGTCTCGGCGGCTGGCCCGCCGTCGCCGAGGAGTCGATCATCGCCCGCGACGTCCTGCTCGCCGCGCACGTCGGCTCCCGGGTGCACATCTGCCACCTGTCGACCGCGGGCTCCGTCGAGATCGTCCGCTGGGCCAAGTCCAAGGGCTGGAACGTGACCGCCGAGGTCACCCCGCACCACCTGCTCCTCACCGACGAGCTCGTACGCTCCTACAACCCGGTCTACAAGGTGAACCCGCCGCTGCGCACCGAGGCCGACGTCATGGCGCTGCGCGAGGCGCTCGCCGACGGCACCATCGACTGCGTCGCCACCGACCACGCCCCGCACCCGCACGAGGACAAGGACTGCGAGTGGGCCGCCGCCGCCATGGGGATGGTGGGCCTGGAGACCGCGCTCTCCGTCGTCCAGCAGACGATGGTGGACACCGGCCTCATCGACTGGGCGGGCGTCGCCGACCGGATGTCGTTCCGCCCGGCGGCCATCGGCAGGCTCGACGGACAGGGCCGGCCCGTCTCGGCCGGTGAGCCCGCCAACCTCGCCCTGGTCGATCCGTCATACCGTGGTGTCGTGGACCCCGCGGGCTTCGCCTCCCGCAGCCGCAACACTCCGTACGAGGGTCGCGAGCTGCCGGGCCGAGTGACCCACACCTTCCTGCGGGGCCGTGCCACGGTCGTCGACGGGAAGCTCGCGTGACATCACCCACCACCCACCTGTACCTCCGGCTGGCCGCCGAGCAGAAATCGGCCGAAGTGACCGACTGGTCCGCTCGCATCAGCTGGGTCATCGGACTGATCGTCTTCATCGCCTTCGTCTACTGGCTGATGCGCCAGGGATGGAAGTGGCGCGGAAGCCTCCAGTCCGGCCTGCCGGAGCTCGTCCCGACCCCGGACGGGTTCGCGGACGACGAGAAGCTGCTGACGCTCACCGGCAGGTACCACGCCTCGACGACCGCCGGGCAGTGGCTCGACCGGATCGTCGCGCACGGCCTCGGCACCCGCAGCCGCGTCGAGCTGACCCTGACCGACCGGGGCCTGGACGTCGTACGCCCCGGCGCGGCCGACTTCTTCGTCCCGGCCGACGCCCTGCGCGGGGCCCGGCTCGACAAGGGCATCGCGGGCAAGGTCCTCCCCGAGGGCGGCCTGCTGATCATCACCTGGGCCCACGGCGACAAGCTGATCGACTCCGGCTTCCGCTCGGACCGCTCGGCCGAGCACCCGGCCTGGGCCGAGGCCATCAACCAACTCACCAGCACGACGGAAGGCACCGCACGATGACGATCTCCACCCGGGGAGCCGGTAAAGCTCCCGCCGTACTCGTCCTGGAGGACGGCCGCACCTTCCGCGGCCGTGCCTATGGGGCCGTGGGGGAGACCTTCGGCGAGGCGGTGTTCTCCACCGGCATGACCGGCTACCAGGAGACGCTGACCGACCCCTCCTACCACCGCCAGGTCGTCGTGATGACGGCCCCGCACGTCGGCAACACCGGCGTCAACGACGAGGACCCCGAGTCCGGACGCATCTGGGTCTCCGGCTACGTCGTCCGCGACCCCGCCCGGGTCCCGTCCAACTGGCGCGCCCGGCGCTCGCTCGACGAGGAACTCGCGCGCCAGGGCGTCGTCGGCATCAGCGGCGTCGACACCCGCGCCCTCACCCGCCACCTGCGCGAGCGCGGCGCGATGCGGGTCGGCATCTTCTCCGGCGACGCCGTCGCCGACGAGGCCGCGCTGCTCGCCCGCGTCCAGCGGGCCCCCGAGATGGTGGGCGCCGACCTCTCCGCCGAGGTCGCCACCAAGGAGACCTACGTCGTCCCGGCGATCGGCACGAAGAAGTTCACCGTCGCCGCGATCGACCTCGGCATCAAGGGCATGACACCGCACCGGATGGCCGAACGCGGCATCGAGGTGCACGTGCTGCCCGCCACCGCGACCCTGGAGGACGTGTACGCGGTCGAGCCCGACGGCGTCTTCTTCTCCAACGGCCCCGGCGACCCCGCCACCGCCGACCACCCGGTCTCCGTCATGCGCGGCGTCCTGGAGCGCTCCACCCCGCTCTTCGGTATCTGCTTCGGCAACCAGATCCTGGGCCGCGCCCTCGGCTTCGGCACCTACAAGCTGAAGTACGGCCACCGCGGCATCAACCAGCCGGTGCAGGACCGTACGACCGGCAAGGTCGAGGTCACCGCGCACAACCACGGCTTCGCCGTCGACGCCCCTCTCGACAAGGTCTCCGACACCGAGTTCGGCCGCGCCGAGGTCTCCCACGTCTGCCTGAACGACCAGGTCGTCGAGGGGCTCCAGCTCCTCGACCGGCCCGCCTTCAGCGTCCAGTACCACCCCGAAGCGGCTGCCGGCCCGCACGACGCCGCGTACCTCTTCGACCGTTTCGTCACCCTGATGGAGGGCCAGCGTGCCTAAGCGCTCCGATATCCGGTCCGTCCTGGTCATCGGCTCCGGTCCGATCGTCATCGGACAGGCCGCCGAATTCGACTACTCCGGCACCCAGGCCTGCCGCGTCCTCAAGGCCGAGGGCCTGCGCGTCATCCTGGTCAACTCCAACCCGGCCACGATCATGACCGACCCGGAGATCGCCGACGCCACCTACGTCGAGCCGATCACCCCCGAGTTCGTCGAGAAGATCATCGCCAAGGAGCGCCCCGACGCGCTGCTCCCCACCCTGGGCGGACAGACCGCGCTCAACACCGCGATCTCCATGCACGAGAACGGTGTCCTGGAGAAGTACGGCGTCGAGCTCATCGGCGCCAATGTCGAGGCCATCCACAAGGGCGAGGACCGCGACCTCTTCAAGGGCGTCGTCGAGGCGGTCCGCGCCAAGATCGGCCACGGCGAGTCCGCCCGCTCGGTCATCTGCCACACCATGGACGAGGTCCTGGCGGGCGTGGACACGCTCGGCGGCTACCCCGTGGTCGTCCGCCCCTCCTTCACCATGGGCGGCGCCGGCTCCGGCTTCGCCCACGACGAGGAGGAGCTGCGCCGCATCGCCGGACAGGGCCTCACGCTCTCCCCGACCACCGAGGTGCTCCTGGAGGAGTCCATCCTCGGCTGGAAGGAGTACGAGCTGGAGCTGATGCGCGACCGGAACGACAACGTCGTGGTCGTCTGCTCCATCGAGAACTTCGACCCGATGGGCGTCCACACCGGTGACTCGATCACCGTCGCCCCGGCGATGACGCTCACCGACCGCGAGTACCAGCGGCTGCGCGACATCGGCATCGCGATCATCCGCGAGGTCGGCGTCGACACCGGCGGCTGCAACATCCAGTTCGCCGTCGACCCGGTCGACGGCCGGATCATCGTCATCGAGATGAACCCGCGGGTCTCCCGCTCCTCGGCGCTCGCCTCGAAGGCCACCGGCTTCCCGATCGCCAAGATCGCCGCCAAGCTGGCCGTCGGCTACACGCTCGACGAGATCCCCAACGACATCACCGAGAAGACCCCGGCCTCCTTCGAGCCGACGCTCGACTACGTCGTGGTCAAGGCCCCGCGGTTCGCCTTCGAGAAGTTCCCCTCCGCCGACTCCACCCTCACCACCACCATGAAGTCGGTCGGCGAGGCAATGGCCATCGGCCGGAACTTCACCGAGGCCCTCCAGAAGGCGCTGCGCTCCCTGGAGAAGAAGGGCTCGCAGTTCGCCTTCACCGGCGAGCCCGGCGACAAGACCGAGCTGCTGGCCGAGGCGGTCCGCCCGACCGACGGCCGGATCAACGCCGTCATGCAGGCGATCCGGGCCGGCGCCACCCAGGAGGAGGTCTTCGAGGCGACGAAGATCGACCCCTGGTTCGTCGACCAGCTCTTCCTGATCAAGGAGATCGCCGACGGACTCGCCGCCGCCGACGAGCTCGTCCCCGAACTGCTCGCCGAGGCCAAGCGGCACGGCTTCTCCGACGCCCAGATCGGCGAGATCCGCGGGCTGCGCGAGGACGTCGTACGCGAGGTGCGCCACGCGCTCGGCATCCGCCCGGTCTACAAGACGGTCGACACCTGCGCCGCCGAGTTCGCCGCGAAGACGCCGTACTTCTACTCCAGCTACGACGAGGAGAGCGAGGTCGCCCCCCGCACCAAGCCGGCGGTGATCATCCTCGGCTCCGGCCCCAACCGCATCGGCCAGGGCATCGAGTTCGACTACTCCTGCGTCCACGCCTCCTTCGCGCTCAGCGACGCGGGCTACGAGACCGTGATGGTCAACTGCAACCCGGAGACCGTCTCCACCGACTACGACACCTCCGACCGGCTGTACTTCGAGCCGCTGACGCTGGAGGACGTGCTGGAGATCGTGCACGCGGAGACCCTCGCGGGCCCGGTCGCCGGTGTCGTCGTCCAGCTCGGCGGACAGACCCCGCTCGGCCTGTCGCAGGCGCTCAAGGACAACGGCGTCCCGGTCGTCGGCACCCCCCCGGAGGCCATTCACGCCGCCGAGGACCGCGGCGCCTTCGGCCGCGTCCTGGCCGAGGCCGGGCTGCCCGCGCCGAAGCACGGCACCGCCACCACCTTCGACGAGGCCAAGGCCATCGCCGACGAGATCGGCTACCCGGTCCTCGTGCGCCCGTCGTACGTGCTCGGCGGCCGCGGCATGGAGATCGTCTACGACGAGACGCGGCTCGCCGCCTACATCGCCGAGTCCACCGAGATCAGCCCCACCCGTCCGGTCCTGGTCGACCGCTTCCTCGACGACGCGATCGAGATCGACGTCGACGCGCTCTACGACGGCACCGAGCTCTACCTCGGCGGCGTCATGGAGCACATCGAGGAGGCCGGCATCCACTCCGGCGACTCCGCCTGCGCGCTGCCCCCGATCACGCTCGGCGGCTTCGACATCAAGCGGCTGCGCGCCTCCACCGAGGGCATCGCCGAGGGCGTCGGCGTCCGCGGACTGATCAACATCCAGTTCGCGCTCTCCGGCGACATCCTGTACGTCCTGGAGGCCAACCCGCGCGCCTCGCGCACCGTCCCCTTCACCTCGAAGGCGACCGCCGTCCCGCTCGCCAAGGCCGCCGCCCGGATCTCGCTGGGCGCGACCATCGCCGAACTGCGCGCGGAGGGCCTGCTCCCGGCGCACGGCGACGGCGGCACGCTGCCACTGGACGGCCCGATCTCCGTCAAGGAGGCCGTCATGCCGTGGTCGCGCTTCCGCGACATCCACGGCCGCGGCGTCGACACCGTCCTCGGCCCGGAGATGCGCTCCACCGGCGAGGTCATGGGCATCGACTCGGTCTTCGGCACGGCGTACGCCAAGTCGCAGGCCGGCGCCTACGGGCCGCTGCCCACCAAGGGCCGCGCGTTCATCTCGGTCGCCAACCGCGACAAGCGCTCGATGATCTTCCCGGCGCGCGAACTCGTCGCCCACGGCTTCGAACTGCTCGCCACCTCCGGCACCGCCGAGGTCCTGGGGCGCAACGGCATCAACGCCACGGTCGTGCGCAAGCAGTCCGAGGGCGTGGGCCCCGAGGGCGAGCGGACCATCGTCCAGCTGATCCACGCGGGCGAGGTCGACCTGATCGTCAACACGCCGTACGGCACGGGCGGCCGCCTCGACGGCTACGAGATCCGCACCGCCGCCGTGGCCCGGTCCGTGCCGTGCCTGACGACGGTCCAGGCGCTCGCCGCCGCCGTCCAGGGCATCGACGCGCTCACCCACGGAGACGTCGGGGTCCGTTCCCTCCAGGAACACGCGGAACATCTGACCGCGGCCCGCGACTAGCAGACCGGCAGGGGGGCACCGGAAACGGTGCCCCCTCTCTGTGAGGACACCCCGATGTACACATTCTTCTTCCGGCTGATCTTCCGGCGGATGGACCCCGAACAGGCGCACCACCTGGCCTTCCGCTGGATCCGCCTGGCCGCCCGCGTCCCCGTCCTGCGCACCTTCGCCGCCGCCGTGCTCGCCCCCCGGTACGAGCGACTGCGCACCGAGGCGTTCGGGCTGCGGATGCACGGCCCGTTCGGCCTGGCCGCCGGCTTCGACAAGAACGCCGTCGGGATCGACGGCATGGCCATGCTCGGCTTCGACCACGTCGAGATCGGCACGGTCACCGGCGAACCGCAGCCCGGCAACCCCAAAAAGCGCCTTTTCCGCCTCGTCGCGGACCGCGCGCTGATCAACCGCATGGGCTTCAATAACGAGGGCTCGGCCGCGGTGGCCCGGCGCCTTGCCGCCCGCAACCCGGTCTTCAGGACCACGGTCGGCGTCAACATCGGCAAGACGAAGCTCGTGCCGGAGGCCGAGGCGGCCGGTGACTACGTCACCTCCACCGAGCGGCTCGCCCCGCACGCCGACTACCTCGTCGTGAACGTCTCCTCGCCCAACACCCCCGGTCTGCGCAACCTCCAGGCCACCGAGGCGCTCCGCCCGCTGCTCGCCGCCGTGCGCGAGGCCGCCGACCGCACCGTGACCGACCGCCGGGTCCCGCTGCTCGTCAAGATCGCCCCGGACCTCGCGGACGAGGACGTCGACGCGGTCGCCGACCTCGCGGTCGAGCTGGGTCTGGACGGCATCATCGCCACCAACACCACCATCGCCCGCGACGGCCTCGGCCTGCGCTCCCCGGACTCCCTGACCGGGGAGACCGGCGGACTCTCCGGAGCGCCCCTCAAAGCACGCTCCCTGGAGGTCCTGAGCCGCCTCTACGCACGCGTGGGCGACCGGATCACCCTGGTCGGTGTCGGCGGCATCGAGAACGCCGAGGACGCCTGGCAGCGCATCCTCGCCGGCGCCACGCTCGTCCAGGGATACAGCGCCTTCATCTACCGGGGCCCGTTCTACGCCCGGGCGGTCCACAAGGGCCTGGCCGCGCGCCTGGCCGCATCCCCGTACGCCACCCTCGCCGAGGCCGTCGGCGCGGAGACCAGGAAGGCCGCGGCATGAGCCAGGAACCGTTCGGCGCACGACTGCGCCGCGCCATGGACACCCGCGGGCCGCTCTGCGTCGGCATCGACCCGCACGCCTCGCTGCTCACCGCCTGGGGCCTCGCCGACGACATCGCCGGGCTGGAGCGGTTCACGCGTACGGTCGTCGAGGCACTCGCCGACCGGGTCGCCGTGCTCAAGCCGCAGTCCGCGTTCTTCGAACGCTTCGGCTCGCGCGGCATCGCGGTGCTGGAGAAGGCGGTCGAGGAGGCGCGGGCGGCCGGAGCGCTCGTCCTGATGGACGCCAAGCGCGGCGACATCGGCTCCACCATGGGGGCCTACGCGGCAACCTACCTGGACCCCGGCTCGCCGCTGTTCTCCGACGCGGTCACCGTCTCGCCGTATCTGGGCTTCGGCTCGCTGCGCCCGGCACTGGACGCGGCGGTCCTCTCCGGCTCGGGCGTCTTCGTGCTCGCCCTCACCTCCAACCCGGAGGGCGCGGAGGTACAGCGCGCCACCGCCGCCGACGGCCGTTCGCTGGCCCAGCTGATGCTCGACCACATGGCCGCCGAGAACGAGGGAATGACCCCGCTCGGCTCCGTCGGCGCGGTGGTCGGCGCCACGCTCGGCGACGCGGGGGCGGATCTCGCGATCAACGGTCCCCTGCTCGCCCCCGGCATCGGGGCCCAGGGCGCGACCCCCGCCGATCTGCCCGGGGTCTTCGGCTCCGCAGTGGGCAACGTGCTGCCCAGCGTGAGCCGCGGCGTGCTGAGCCGCGGACCGGACGCGGCGGGGCTGCGCGAAGCCGCCGACCGGCTCACGGAAGAGGTCCGAACGGCGGTCTCGGGTACGTGACCATGCCACGCATTCGCGTGTCGACCGTACCCTGACCGAAAAAACTCGGTTGTTATGCCTGAAATGTCCTGGTCGGCAGAGGCTGACCAGGACTTTTCGCTGGTTCTCGCTGACTCGGACGGTTCAGGCCGCTAGTCTCCGTCGAGAGCCGACGAACACATGTGGTCCGTCGCTCACCTGGTGTGGAGCGAAATGCTTCCTCACCGGTCCGTATCCGACAGATCGACATCCGAGGTGACGTAGGCGTGGCTCTTCCGCCCCTTACCCCTGAACAGCGCGCAGCCGCGCTCGAAAAGGCCGCCGCGGCTCGCCGGGAGCGGGCCGAGGTCAAGAATCGACTCAAGCACTCCGGCGCCTCCCTCCACGAGGTCATCAAGCAGGGGCAGGAGAACGACGTCATCGGGAAGATGAAGGTCTCCGCCCTGCTGGAGTCCCTGCCGGGCGTGGGCAAGGTCCGCGCCAAGCAGATCATGGAGCGGCTCGGCATCTCCGAGAGCCGCCGGGTCCGGGGTCTCGGCTCCAACCAGATCGCATCCCTGGAGCGGGAGTTCGGCGGCAGCGCCGCCTGAGTTCTCGGGCACCCCCGAGAACCTGGATAATCGCCCCATGGCTGCAACATCCCGGGGGACGTCCCCCGTACCCCCGGACGTACGTCCGCGGCTGACCGTGCTCTCCGGCCCCTCCGGGGTCGGCAAGAGCACGGTCGTCGCCCATATGCGCAAGGCCCACCCCGAGGTATGGCTCTCGGTGTCGGCGACGACCCGCAAGCCGCGCCCCGGCGAGCGCGACGGTGTCCACTACTTCTTCGTGGAGAACGACGAGTTCGACAAGCTGATCGCCAACGGCGAGCTGCTGGAGTGGGCCGAGTTCGCGGGCAACCGCTACGGCACGCCGCGCCGCGCGGTGCTCCAGCGGCTGGAGGCGGGTGAGCCGGTGCTGCTGGAGATCGACCTCCAGGGCGCCCGGCTGGTCCGGCAGTCGATGGCGGACGCCCGGCTCGTCTTCCTGGCCCCGCCGAGCTGGGAGGAGCTGGTCCGGCGGCTCACCGGCCGCGGCACCGAGTCGGCCGAGGTGATCGAACGACGGCTGGCCGCCGCCAGGATCGAACTGGCGGCCGAGTCCGAGTTCGACACCACCCTGGTCAACACCTCCGTCGAGGACGTCGCGCGCGAGCTGCTAGCCTTGATGCTGGAGTCTTCCGACCGCAGTGACGGCACCGACTGATCACGTCGACGACATCGACCGACAACCGTCGGCCGACGGACATCGACCCGCAGTCGCACCGGCACCATCACGGAACTCCGCGCTGTCAAAGGTTTCTTTGATCTTCACCCCCTTCGGAAGGCAGAGAGTGTCCTCTTCCATCACCACGCCCGAGGGCATCATCAACCCGCCGATTGATGAGCTCCTTGAGGCCACCGACTCGAAGTACAGCCTCGTGATCTACGCGGCCAAGCGCGCGCGCCAGATCAACGCGTACTACTCGCAGCTCGGCGAGGGTCTCCTGGAGTACGTCGGTCCGCTCGTCGACACCCACGTGCACGAGAAGCCGCTCTCGATCGCGCTCCGCGAGATCAACGCGGGCCTGCTCACCTCCGAGGCCATCGAGGGCCCCGCGCAGTAGGCAGGGACTGCACCTTCACCACAGGCCCGGCGGCCATGACCGCCGGGCCTGTGGTGTGTCCGGGGCGGCGGCGCCCGAACGGGTGCCGTGCGGCAGCATGGGGGTGTTCGTATCCGAGTGCGGGGAGACGCAGTGGACAAGCCGAAGGTCGTTCTGGGGGTCAGCGGAGGCATCGCCGCGTACAAGGCGTGCGAGCTCCTGCGCCGGCTGACCGAGTCCGGCCACGACGTACGGGTCGTGCCGACGGAGTCGGCGCTCAACTTCGTGGGGGCGGCCACCTGGTCGGCGCTCTCCGGGCACCCGGTCGCGACAGAGGTCTGGGACGATGTCCACGAGGTGCCGCACGTCCGGATCGGGCAGGCCGCCGACCTGGTCGTCGTCGCCCCGGCCACCGCGGACACGCTCGCCCGGGCCGCCCACGGCCTCGCCGACGACCTGCTCACCAACACACTCCTCACCGCGCGCTGCCCGGTGGTCTTCGCGCCCGCCATGCACACCGAGATGTGGGAGCACCCCGCCACCCGGGAGAACGTGGCCGCGCTGCGCCGCCGCGGCGCCGTCGTCATCGAACCCGCGGTCGGCCGGCTCACCGGCGTCGACACCGGAAAGGGCAGGCTGCCCGATCCCGGGGAGATCTTCGAGGTCTGTCGGCGCGTGCTGGCCCGGGGGGCGGCCGGGACGGACCTGGCGGGCCGGCACGTCGTGATCAGCGCGGGGGGCACCCGCGAACCGCTCGACCCCGTGCGCTACCTCGGAAACCGCTCCTCCGGCAAGCAGGGGTACGCCCTGGCGCGCACCGCGGTCGCCCGCGGCGCCCGGGTCACCCTGATCGAGGCCAACACCGGCCTGCCCGATCCGGCGGGCGCCGACGTCCTGCACGCCGGGACCGCGGTGCAGCTGCGCGAGGCGGTGCTCGGGGCCGCCGAGGACGCCGACGTGGTCGTGATGGCCGCCGCGGTCGCCGACTTCCGTCCGGCCGCGTACGCGTCGGGGAAGATCAAGAAGAAGGACGGCCAGGAGCCCGCGCCCATCGCGCTGGTCCGTAATCCGGACATCCTCGCCGAGGTGTCCGCCGAACGCGCCCGGCCGGGGCAGGTCGTGGTCGGGTTCGCCGCCGAGACCGACGACGTCCTCGCCAACGGACGCGAGAAGCTCCGCCGCAAGGGCTGCGATCTCCTGGTCGTCAACGAGGTGGGGGAGCGCCGGACCTTCGGTTCCGAGGACAACGAGGCCGTGGTGCTCGCGGCCGACGGCGCCGAGACGCCGGTGCCCCACGGCCCCAAGGAAGCGCTCGCCGACACGGTCTGGGATCTCGTGTCGCCGCGTTTGGGATGAAGATCTCGTTTCATGTTCCGACAGGGCCCGATTGCCCCGGAAAATCGGGCATGAATGGCATATCGGGGAGGACGGTTCCCGGTCTTCCGGCACCGTTCCGGCCACCGTGGGACTCCCAAAGGACGAGACGCGCTGTCCACCGAACGGAAGTGACCGATAAACTGTCCCAGGACCGTGCCGGGCGCAGCTCCCGGCGGTCCGCCAAATGATCAGCCAGCAGCCGCTGCAACCCCAGGGAGCGATGTGTCCCGCCGTCTCTTCACCTCGGAGTCCGTCACCGAGGGCCACCCCGACAAGATCGCTGACCAGATCAGCGACACGATCCTCGACGCCCTGCTCCGTGAGGACCCCACCTCGCGTGTCGCCGTCGAGACCCTGATCACCACCGGTCTGGTGCATGTCGCGGGTGAGGTCACGACCAAGGCCTACGCCGACATCCCGACCCTTGTGCGCAACAAGGTCCTGGAGATCGGCTACGACTCCTCCAAGAAGGGCTTCGACGGCGCCTCCTGCGGCGTCTCGGTGTCCATCGGCGCGCAGTCGCCCGACATCGCGCAGGGCGTCGACACGGCGTACGAGGCACGCGTCGAGGGTTCCGCCGAGGGCGAGGACGGCGACGACCTCGACAAGCAGGGCGCCGGCGACCAGGGCCTGATGTTCGGCTACGCGTGCGACGAGACGCCCGAGTTCATGCCGCTGCCGATCCACCTCGCGCACCGGCTCTCGCGCAGGCTCTCCGAGGTCCGCAAGAACGGCACCATCCCGTACCTGCGTCCCGACGGCAAGACCCAGGTCACCATCGAGTACGACGGCGACAAGGCGGTCCGGCTCGACACGGTCGTCGTGTCCTCGCAGCACGCCAGTGACATCGACCTCGATTCGCTGCTCGCGCCCGACATCCGCGAGTTCGTCGTCGAGCACGTGCTCGCACAGCTCGTCGAGGACGGCATCAAGCTGGACACCGAGGGCTATCGTCTGCTGGTCAACCCGACCGGGCGTTTCGAGATCGGCGGCCCGATGGGCGACGCCGGCCTGACCGGCCGCAAGATCATCATCGACACCTACGGCGGCATGGCCCGCCACGGCGGCGGCGCCTTCTCGGGCAAGGACCCGTCCAAGGTCGACCGCTCGGCCGCCTACGCCATGCGCTGGGTCGCCAAGAACGTCGTCGCCGCGGGTCTCGCCTCCCGGTGCGAGGTCCAGGTCGCGTACGCGATCGGCAAGGCCGAGCCGGTCGGCCTGTTCGTCGAGACGTTCGGTACCGCCACCATCGAGACCGAGAAGATCGAGCACGCCATCGGCGAGGTCTTCGACCTCCGCCCGGCCGCGATCATCCGCGATCTCAACCTGTTGCGTCCGATCTACGCCCAGACCGCGGCGTACGGCCACTTCGGCCGTGAGCTGCCGGACTTCAGCTGGGAGCGCACGGACCGGGTCGAGGCCCTGCGCGAGGCCGCCGGGCTGTAACCCTTGAGGGCATTCGCCCTTCGCACACGCGCCGGGGCCCGGCCACCGCACAGGGTGGCCGGGCCCCGGCGCGTCCGGCCTCCGGGCGCCTTGCCACCGGGGGCACGTTGTCCGTGGCCTCTGGTAGGAATGTGGCTGTGAGCAGCGACGACAAGCGGTCCGAGGACCCCGGCGGCGGGGCCCCGGAGCAGCTCGCGCTGATCCGTGAGACGGTGCGGAGCGCGAAGGTGCCGCGGGCCAAGCCGCGGACCTGGCGCGGCGCCAAGCTCGCCGAGCGGCTGCCCGTCGCCCGGGTGCTGGTCAACAAGGGCGCCCTCCACCTCGACCAGTACTTCGACTACGCCGTGCCCGAGGAGCTCGACGCGGAGGCGCGGCCCGGGGTGCGGGTGAGGGTGCGGTTCGGGGCCGGGGGCCGCCAGGTCAGGGGCGGCAGACGTGAGGGCGGTGGCCTGATCGACGGGTACCTCGTCGAGCGGCTCGCCGAGTCCGACTACAGCGGCGCCCTCGCCGCGCTCGCCTACGTCGTGTCGCCCGAACCGGTGCTGAGCCCGGAACTGCTCGCGCTCGCCCGGGCCGTCGCCGACCGGTACGCGGGCAGCCTCGCCGACGTCCTGCAACTTGCCGTGCCGCCCCGGAACGGCAGAGCCGAGTCCAGGCCCTCGCCCGCCCCCCTGCCCCCGCCCCCCGTGCCGCCGACCGGCAGCTGGGACCGGTACCCGCAGGGGCCCGCGTTCCTGCGGGCCCTGGCCGAGGGCGGTGCGCCCCGGGCCGTGTGGACGGCACTGCCCGGACCGCACTGGCCCCAGGAGATCGCCGCGGCCGTGGCCGCCGCACTCGCCTCCGGCCGGGGCGCACTGGTGGTCGTCCCGGACGGCCGGGTCGCCGGGCGGGTGGACGCCGCGCTCACCGGCCTGCTCGGAGAGGGACACCACGCGCTGCTGACCGCCGACTCCGGACCGGAGAAGCGGTACCGGGAATGGCTGGCCGTGCGGCGCGGTTCCGTCCGGGCGGTCGTCGGGACGAGGGCCGCGATGTTCGCCCCCGTGGCGGACCTGGGCCTGGTGGCGGTCTGGGACGACGGCGACTCCAGCCACAGCGACGACAACGCCCCCTTCCCGCACGTCCGCGAGGTGCTCGAACTCCGGGCGGCGCACGCCCGGTGCGGCTTTCTCCTCGGCTCCACCAGTTGCACGGTGGAGGCCGCGCAGCTGGTGGAAAGCGGTTGGGCGCTGCCGCTGGGCGCGGACCGGGAACAGCTGCGGATCGCGGCGCCCCTGGTGCGTACCGTCGGCGACGGGGAACTGGCCGGGGACGGGGCCGCGCGGGCCGCCCGGCTGCCCAGCCTGGCCTGGCGGACGGTGCGCGACGGGCTGCGCGGCGGGCCCGTGCTGGTCCAGGTGCCGCGCCGCGGATACGCCCCCCGGCTGGCGTGCGAGCGCTGCCGCGAACCGGCCCGGTGCCGGCACTGCGCCGGGCCGCTCCGGGCACCGGACCGTCATGAGCTCGACTGCGCCTGGTGCGGACGCGCCGAAACCGCCTGGCACTGTGTGGCCTGCGGCAGCAACCGGCTGCGGGCCCAGATCGTCGGAGCGCGCCGGACCGCCGAGGAACTCGGCCGGGCGTTCCCCGCCGTGCCGGTGCGCACCTCGGGCCGGGACCACGTCCTGGAATCCGTGCCGGACCAGCCGGCGCTGGTCGTCAGCACGCCGGGCGCCGAGCCCGTGGCGGAGGGCGGTTACACGGCGGCGCTGCTGCTGGACGGGTGGGCGATGGTCGGGCGCCCCGATCTTCGGGCCGGGGAGGAGGCACTGCGCCGTTGGCTGGCCGCCGCCTCGCTGGTACGGGGCCGGCCCGACGGCGGCACGGTGGTGATCGTCGCCGAGCCGACCCTGCGCCCCGTGCAGGCGCTGGTGCGCTGGGACCCGGTGGGGCACGCCCGCCGTGAGCTGGCGGAACGGGCCGAGCTGGGCTTTCCGCCGGTGTCCCGGATGGTTTCGGTGACGGGCCCTCCGGAGGCCCTCGCCGCGTTCCTCGCCGCCGCCGAACTGCCTCCGGAGGCGCAGGTGCTCGGCCCGGTGCCGGTACCGCGGGCGGAACCGGGCAGGCCCCGCAGGTCCGGCGACGCGCCACCGGGAGAGGCCTGGGAGCGGGCTCTGGTCAGGGTGCCGCCGGGCAGCGGCGCGGCCCTGGCCGCGGCCCTGAAGTCGGCGCAGGCGGCGCGGCTCTCCCGCGGTACCGGCGATCAGGTCCGGATCAGGGTGGACCCGCCGGACATCGGATGACGGCAGGGGCGGTCGGCGGTGCCCCGGCCCGTCCGGGGCGGGCGGTGCCTCTCCGGCCGCCGGGGCCGTGCGCGACGACGCGTGTTCCCGGCGGACACACGGCTGCCCCGCCGTGCGTCGGGCGCGGCGGGGCAGTGGACGGGTGGTCAGCCGTTGCGCGGGCCGGGGAAGGCCCCGGGACGGAGGTCCTCGCGCAGCCCCTGACGGTCGGCGGAGGGCTGCGGGGGCATGGAGCGGGCGGCGGGAACGGCGGGCAGCGCCGATCCGTTGCCCGATCCGGGCGTCACGGGCAACGGACGCGGCATCGCGCTGTCCGCGGCGACCTCGGGCGCTCCCGTCTGCCGGGCGTTGCGGCGTGCGCCGTAGCGGCGGTGCACCGCCTGCTTGGTGACCCCGAGGGCGGAACCCACCGCGTCCCAGGAGAAGCCCAGCGAGCGGTCGAAGTCGACCGCGGCGGTGACCAGGGTCTCGACACTGTCGCGCAGTTCCTGGGCCAGCCTGACGGTGGGGGCCGGGGCCCTGCCGTAGACGACGAAGCCCGTGGACGGGCCGGAGCGGCGCGGGCGGTAGACGTTGCCCAGTTGGGCGGTGAGCGTGCGGAGCGCGTCCACCTGCCGCCGGACCCGCTCGATGTCCCGTACCAACAGATGCAGGCTGGCCCGCGCTTGGGCGTCGTGGGTTGCGTGGTCGGCCATGAAGAAGCCTCTCGAACCGGCGTTGAAAGGGATCGGCCGCACCATGGCGGCTCGCTTCGGTCAATCTCTCTTGACCAACGCGGCAGTCGGTGATCTGGTCACGCTGCGGGGGCGCGAGCGCATCCACGAGGGGCGCGCAGTGATGCGTACGCCCCCCGGCCGCCCGGCCCATAGACTTGGTCCGGCCGGTGGACGGAGGCGGCGTCACCCCACTTCGCCGGCCGTCCCCCGTGTCGTTCACCACCGTACGTTCCGGCCCGAGAGGCAGTCAGCCACCCATGAAGCTCGTCTTCGCAGGCACCCCCGAGGTAGCCGTACCCGCCCTGGACGCCCTGATCGCCTCCGACCGGCACGAGGTGGCGGCCGTCGTCACCCGTCCCGACGCACCCGCCGGCCGGGGCCGCCGACTCGTCGCCAGCCCGGTCGCGGAGCGGGCCGAGGAGGCCGGGATCGAGGTGCTCAAGCCCGCCCGGCCGCGCGACGAGGACTTCCTGGCGCGGTTGCGGGAGATCGGCCCGGACTGCTGCCCGGTCGTCGCCTACGGGGCGTTGCTGCCGAAGGCAGCGCTCGACGTGCCCGCCCGCGGCTGGGTCAACCTCCACTTCTCGTTGCTGCCCGCCTGGCGCGGAGCCGCGCCCGTGCAGCACGCGCTCATGGCGGGGGACGAGGTGACCGGCGCGTCGACCTTCCTGATCGAGGAGGGGCTCGACTCCGGACCCGTGTACGGCGTCCTCACCGAGGAGGTGCGTCCCACCGACACCAGCGGCGACCTGCTCACCCGGCTGGCGTTCGCCGGGGCCGGGCTGCTCGTCGCGACCATGGACGGCATCGAGGACGGCACGCTGCACGCCGTGGCGCAGCCCGCCGAGGGCGTCACCCTCGCGCCGAAGATCACCGTCGAGGACGCCCAGGTGCGGTGGTCCGCCCCCGCCCTGCGGGTCGACCGGGTGGTGCGCGGCTGCACCCCCGCCCCCGGCGCCTGGACGCTCTTCCGGGGGGAACGGCTGAAGCTGGTCCAGGCGACACCGGTCCTGGACCGTGCGGACCTGGCCCCCGGCGAGCTGTCCGCGGCCAAGAACAACGTGTACGTGGGCACCGGCTCGCACGCGGTGGAGCTGCTCTGGGTCCAGCCGCAGGGCAAGAAGCCGATGCGGGCCGCGGACTGGGCCCGCGGGGTACGGATCGTCCCCGGCGAGCTGCTGGGAACCTGAGCCGGGCCCCGGTGGCTCCGCCCAGCGCCCCGGTCCGGCGGCGGTGTCCGGGCGGCCGGGGCCGGGCGGCGGCGTAGGGTGGCGGGGTTCGCCCCCTCACCACCAGCGGAGCACCTTTCACGTGAACGACCAGCAGCGCCGACGCCCGGCCAAGCCGCACCGCCGCCCCAAGAAGGACCCCGTCCGCTTCCTCGCCTTCGAGGCACTGCGGGCCGTCGACGAACGCGACGCGTACGCCAACCTCGTCCTGCCGCCGCTGCTGAAGAAGGCACGTGCCGCGGGCGACTTCGACCACCGGGACGCGGCGCTGGCGACCGAGCTGGTCTACGGGACGCTGCGCCGCCAGGGGACGTACGACGCCATCGTCGCGGCCTGCATCGACCGGCCGCTGCGCGAGGTCGACCCACCGGTCCTGGACGTGCTGGACATGGGTGTGCACCAGCTCCTGGGCACCCGTATCCCGACCCACGCCGCGGTCTCCGCCAGCGTGGAACTCGCCCGGGTGGTGCTCGGCGAGGGGCGCGCCAAGTTCGTGAACGCCGTCCTGCGGAAGGTCGCCGCGGACGATCTCGACGGCTGGGTGGCACGGGTGGCCCCGCCGTACGACGAGGACGCCGAGGACCACCTCGCGGTCGTGCACTCGCACCCCCGCTGGGTCGTCTCCGCCCTCTGGGACGCGCTGGGCGGCGGCCGCGCCGGGATCGAGGACCTCCTCGAAGCGGACAACGAACGGCCCGAGGTCACACTGGTCGCCCGCCCCGGCCGCGCCACCCCCGACGAACTCCTCACCGCGCTCGGCGAGGAGAACGGCCTGCCCGGCCGCTGGTCGCCGTACGCCGTGCGGATGGCGGAGGGCGGCGAGCCCGGCGTCCTGGAGGCGGTGCGCGAGGGGCGCGCCGGGGTCCAGGACGAGGGCAGCCAGCTGGTGGCCGCGGCCCTCGCCGCCGCGCCGCTGGAGGGCCGCGACACCCGATGGCTCGACGGCTGCGCCGGACCCGGCGGCAAGGCCGCCCTGCTCGGCGCGCTCGCCGCCGGACGCGGGGCCGCCCTGCTGGCAGCCGAGAAGCAGCCGCACCGGGCCCGTCTCGTCGAGCGCGCGCTGGCCGGCAACCCGGGGCCGTACCAGGTGATCGCCGCCGACGGCACCCGCCCGCCGTGGCGGCCCGGCACCTTCGACCGGGTCCTGATGGACGTGCCGTGCTCCGGCCTCGGCGCGCTGCGGCGTCGCCCCGAGGCCCGCTGGCGGCGTCGCCCGGAGGACCTGGAGCGCTTCGCCCCCCTGCAACGCGGCCTGCTGCGCGAGGCGTTGGCGGCGGTACGGATCGGCGGCATCGTCGGCTACGCGACCTGCTCCCCGCACCTCGCGGAGACCCGGGTCGTCGTCGAGGACGTGCTCAAGGGGCGCGGCGGGCAGCCGGTCGAGGCGGAGTGGGTCGACGCCCGTCCGCTGATGCCGGGAGTGCCCGCCCTCGGCGACGGCCCCGACGTCCAGCTCTGGCCGCATCTGCACGGCACTGACGCGATGTACCTGGCACTGCTGAGGCGTACCGGCTGAGGCGGACGGCCGGGCCGCGCCGAACCGGTGGCGGACCCGTCGACCACGCAGCGGGCGGCGGGGCGGTTGGGGGCCGAAACGTCCGGATCGGGCGATGGCAAGGCCGGGATTCCGCGAACTGTAATGATCCCGTGAGGCTTTGGCCCCCGCCGAGGCGGGGAAGTGACGCGGAACATGGCAGGCTTGGGACATGGCCCAGATCAACCCCAGCATCCTGTCCGCCGACTTCGCCCGCCTCGCCGAGGAGGCGAAGGCGGTCGAAGGCGCCGACTGGCTCCACGTCGACGTGATGGACAACCATTTCGTCCCCAATCTGACCCTCGGCGTGCCGATCGTGGAAGCGCTCGGCCGGGCCACGGACATTCCGCTGGACTGTCATCTGATGATCGAGGACGTGGACCGCTGGGCGCCGCAGTACGTCGAGGCGGGTGCCGGTTCCGTCACGTTCCATGTGGAGGCCGCGGCGGCCCCGGTGCGGCTGGCGCGGGAGATCCGGGCCAAGGGGGCGAGGGCCTCCATGGCGCTCAAGCCCGCGACGCCCATCGAGCCGTACGAGGACCTGCTCCCCGAGCTCGACATGCTGCTGATCATGACGGTGGAGCCGGGTTTCGGCGGCCAGGCGTTCCTGGACATCATGCTGCCGAAGATCCGCCGCACCCGTGAGCTGATCTCCAAGCACGGACTCGAAGTGTGGCTCCAGGTCGACGGCGGTGTCTCCGCGACCACCATCGAGCGGTGCGCCGAGGCGGGCGCGGACGTGTTCGTGGCGGGCTCGGCCGTGTACGGGGCCGAGGACCCGGCCGAAGCGGTGCGCGCACTGCGGGCCGGGGCGGACACGGCCACGGCCTCGGCGGCCTGGGCGTGCCGCCACTGAGAGCCGCTCGGGCGGTCTCCGGGCGGAGGCCGCCCCGGCCGTGGGAGGAAGTCCGTCCGGCCAAGGGCAGATGAACGGGGTCCGACGGGACCGGTCAGGGATCGCCGGATCTGACAGGATGAACGGCGTATCGAGAGTGTGAACAGCAGTGAGGAGATCGCGGTGTCTGCTATGTCGGCGGGACGGTCCGCCCTGCGGATGGGGCCCGCGGAGCTGGTGCAGGCGGCGGCCATGGCCCGCCGCTTCTACCTCGAAGGAAAGTCGAAGATCCAGATCGCCGAGGAGTTCGGCGTCAGCCGCTTCAAGGTCGCCCGGGTCCTGGAGACGGCACTGGAACGCGACCTCGTACGCATCGAGATCCGCGTCCCCGCCGAGCTGGACGCCGAGCGTTCCGACGCGCTGCGGGCCCGCTACGGACTGCGTCACGCGGTGGTCGTCGAATCGCCCGCGGAGGAGCCTGACGACGCGCCGGACCCGGAGAACCTCGGTGAGGTCGCGGCCGACCTGCTCGGCGAACTGGTGACCGAGGGCGATGTGCTCGGTCTCGCCTGGGGCCGGTCCACGATCCACATGGCGGCGGCCCTCGACCGGCTCCCGCCCTGCACGGTCGTGCAGCTCACCGGCGTGTACGACGCGGGTACGGCCGAACGCGGCTCGGTCGAGGCGGTCCGGCGTGCCGCCCAGGTGGCCGGCGGCGAGGCCCATCCGATCTACGCGCCGATGCTGCTGCCCGACCCGGCCACGGCCGCGGCGCTGCGCCACCAGACGGGTATCGCCCGGGCCTTCGAGTACTTCGACAGGGTGACCGTCGCGGCGGTGTCCATCGGCTCCTGGGAACCGGGCATCTCCACCGTCCACGACATGCTCCGGGAGGAGGAGCGCGCGCACTACGCCTCGCTCGGTGTCGCCGCCGAGATGTCCGCGCACCTCTTCGACGCGGAGGGCCGCCGGGTCGGGCGGGACCTGGGGGAGCGGTGCATCACGGTCGAGGCCGACCGGCTGCGCCGGATCCCGGAGGTGGTGGCGATCGCGGGCGGCCGGCGGAAGGCGGCGGCGATCGGCGCGGTGCTGCGGTCCGGCCTGGTCACGAGTCTGGTGACGGACACGGCGGCGGCGGACTACCTGCTGACCGAGTCGGCGGCGCCGCGCCGGCCCGCCCTGGAAAGGGCCGACCCCGACGGGGAGTGAGCCCGATGCCGTCCGGCGGCGGTGGCCGTCGCCGCCGCCGCGACGGCGCGCCGCGAGCATGCGCGGCCGAGCACGGGGCAGCACACGGAACGCCCGGGCCGCCGGTGAGCGGCCCGGGCGTCGTGGTTCCGTGGTGCGGCCCCGTGGTGCGGCGGCCTCTCAGTCCTGGGCGATGCCCAGGACCGTCGCCTCCAGGTACTCCTGCGGCTCCTCGTACTGGCCCACGTCGTCCGGGTTGTAGCGCGGGGTCTGGCGCGACCAGTCGAGGTTGCCGCGCATCCAGCTGCGCATCCCGTCCAGGTAGGGCAGAAGAATCCCGGACAGCTGCGGGTAGGCGCTCAGCAGCTCGGTCTCCGCGGCGAGGAACCGCCGGGTCTCGCGGTCGGTCTCCGCGCAGACGTGTTCCAGCGCCTCCTGCTTGCCGTATCCGCGATGGTGCCGGACCAGGTGGACGAGATTGTGGATCTCGCCGAGGACCTGCTCCTTCTCGTACGAGTACACGTCGTTGGCCCAGCACACGACATTGCACGAGGCTTCCAGCGCGGTGATGAACCGGGCGTCGTTGTGGATCGACTCGGGGGCCTCGATCCCGGCGACGATCTCTATCAGGTCCATGCAGACGTGGATCGCGCCGGTGTGGCGCCGATTGGCGATGTACGCCTCCTCGGACGGGACCACGCCCCCGGCACGGTTCCCGGCCTCCCAGGTGGTGGTCGTCGTGAGGTAGGTGGTCAGGTGCCAGCCGAACCGGACACGCCAGTGCGCGGCCGTCCTCGGTGTCGTCCGTTCCCACAGGTCGGCCAAGGCGACCACGGCCGCGGGGAACTCCTCGTCCGACGGGAGGCCGTCGCCGTCGATCACGGACCGCATCACCGCGACCACGTCCCGCACCCGCCCCGGGCTGCGGCCGAGGTGTCCGTCGTCGAGCTGGTCGTCGACGAGGAACAGCCATACGAACCAGTCGGCGACGAGGTCGAGTCCTTCCGCGTCGGCATGCGGGTACACCATGCCGACGAACGCCCCGAAGTCCGCCTGCTCGAAGCGTTCCCTGGCCGAATCGCGGTGCACCAGGCCGGTGTTGCGGATCCACTCGCCGAGGTGGACGCGGGTGTGCTCGACGTGCGGATTCGTGCGCTGGGGGAACGGGCAGTAGATGTCGGGCAGTTGGCTCTCCACGGTGCGTCCTGATCCTCTCCGGTCGTACCTCTGACGGAAGTTGTGGGCCTTCCGTCTCCTCCTCCGGGGCGTCGTGGTGACCCGCGGGACCTGCGGCTTTGAAGCTACCCGAGCGCTTGTCGCCAGGTCCAGGGATGATGATCGTGAATGATATGGGCGGCACTGGGTATCGTCCGTGGCAAGGCGGGTTCCGCTCGCCGGGCTCCCGTGCGCCTCATTCGGAGGAACGTACGAGTGCGGGGGCTCATCGCTGTGCCTTCGTGGAAGCGACCCGCGCCGTTTCGTGTGAAAAAATGAGCATCATGCGTTTTCTTGAGCCCGGTACCGGTCGTTACACAGAGTCCCCCTCGGTTCCGTACGACCTCACGTACGACGATGTCTTCATGATCCCGGGCCGCTCGGCGGTCGGTTCCCGCCAGGGTGTCGACCTCTCCTCGCCCGACGGCACCGGCACCACCATCCCGCTGGTGGTGGCGAACATGACGGCCATCGCCGGCCGCCGGATGGCCGAAACGGTCGCCCGGCGCGGCGGGCTCGTCGTCATCCCGCAGGACATCCCGATCACGGTCGTCGCCGAGGTCGTCTCCTGGGTGAAGAGCCGCCACCTGGTGCTCGACACGCCGATCGTGCTGGCCCCGGGCCAGACGGTCGCCGACGCGCTGTCGCTGCTGCCCAAGCGCGCGCACGGCGCGGGCGTCGTCGTCGACGAGCGGCACCGGCCCGTCGGTGTCGTCACCGACCACGACCTGACCGGCGTCGACCGCTTCACCCAGCTCTCCGAGGTCATGTCCCGTGACCTGGTGCTGATCGACGCGGACATCGACCCGCGCGACGCGTTCAACAAGCTCGACGGGGTCCACCGCAAGCTGGCCCCCGCCGTCGACGCGGACGGCCGACTCGTCGGCATCCTCACCAGGAAGGCCGCACTGCGCGCCACGCTGTACACCCCCGCCACCGACGCCGCGGGCCGACTGCGGATCGCCGCGGCCGTCGGCATCAACGGCGACGTCGCGGGCAAGGCGAGGCAACTGCTCGACGCGGGCGTCGACACCCTCGTCGTGGACACCGCCCACGGCCACCAGGAGTCCATGATCGACGCGGTCCGGGCGGTCCGGGCGCTCGACCCCCGGGTGCCGGTCGTCGCGGGCAACATCGTCGCCGCCGAGGGGGTGCGCGACCTCGTCGAGGCCGGCGCGGACATCATCAAGGTCGGCGTCGGGCCCGGCGCGATGTGCACGACCCGGATGATGACCGGCGTGGGACGGCCGCAGTTCTCCGCGGTCCTGGAATGCGCCGCCGAGGCGAGGAAGTACGGCAAGCACGTGTGGGCCGACGGCGGTGTGCGGCACCCGCGCGACGTCGCGATGGCGCTCGCCGCGGGGGCGTCCAACGTGATGATCGGCTCGTGGTTCGCCGGCACGTACGAGTCGCCGGGCGACCTCCAGCAGTCCGCCGACGGGCGCTTCTACAAGGAGTCCTTCGGCATGGCCTCCGCCCGCGCCGTGAAGAACCGCACCTCGGACGAGTCGGCGTACGACCGGGCGCGCAAGGCGCTCTTCGAGGAGGGCATCTCCACCTCGCGGATGTTCCTGGACCCGGCCCGGCCCGGTGTGGAGGACCTGATCGACTCGATCGTCGCGGGCGTCCGCTCCTCCTGCACCTACGCGGGCGCGGCGTCACTGGAGGAGTTCGCCGAGAAGGCGGTCGTCGGAGTGCAGAGCGCCGCCGGATACGCGGAGGGCAAGCCGCTCCACGTAAGCTGGAGTTGATCGCTCACCCATCGCAACTCCGTTGCCCCTCACGGTCGTTCGTTCCGTGAGGGGCAACTGTCGTTGCGGGCCCGGGAACCGCGGGGGCACGGTTGTCCGGTTCCGGCCCCCGGGTGGCGAGGGGCATCGCTTCAACAACGGTGCAATGTAAGTAATATGAACCCCAATCAGCTGCCCGCCTCTTAGCGGTAAGGGATCTCATGTCCTTCTTCACTGACCTGGCCCACCAGTACATCGACGGGGAGTGGAGGCCGGGCAAGGGGTCCTGGGACATCATCGACTTCAATCCGTACAACGGCGAGAAGCTGGCCTCGATCACGGTCGCCACGGCCGACGAGGTGGACCACGCCTACCGCTCGGCCGAGGCCGCCCAGCGCGCCTGGGGCGACACCAACCCGTACACCCGGCGGCTGGTGCTGGAGCGGGCGCTGCACATCGTCGAGGAGCGCGAGACCGAGATCGGCGACGCGATCGTCGCGGAGCTCGGCGGCACCCGGATCAAGGCGGCCTTCGAACTGCACCTGGCCAAGGAGTTCCTGAGGGAGTCGATCCAGCTCGCGCTGCGGCCCGCCGGGCAGATCCTGCCCTCGCCGACCGAGGGCAAGGAGAACCGTGTCTACCGGGTGCCGGTCGGCGTCGTCGGTGTGATCAGCCCGTTCAACTTCCCGTTCCTGCTGTCGCTGAAGTCGGTCGCGCCCGCCCTGGCGCTCGGCAACGCGGTGGTGCTCAAGCCGCACCAGAACACCCCGATCTGCGGCGGCACCCTGGTGGCGAAGGTGTTCGAGGACGCCGGTCTCCCGGCCGGGCTGCTGAACGTCGTGATCACCGACATCGCGGAGATCGGCGACGCGCTGCTGGAGCACCCCGTCCCGCAGGTCATCTCCTTCACCGGCTCGGACAAGGTGGGACGGCACGTCGCCACGGTATGCGCGGCGAACCTCAAGCGGGCCGTGCTGGAACTCGGCGGGAACAGCGCGCTGATCGTCCTGGACGACGCCGATCTGGACTACGCCGTGGACGCGGCGGTCTTCAGCCGGTACGTGCACCAGGGCCAGGTCTGCATGGCCGCCAACCGGATCCTTGTCGACCGGGCGGTGGAGAAGGAGTTCACCGAGAAGTTCGTCGCCAAGGTCGCCTCGCTGCCGGTCGGCGACCCGGCGGACCCGCGGACCGTGATCGGCCCGCTGATCAACGCCACCCAGGCCGAGGCCATCACCTCGCTCGTCGACCAGACGGTGGAGGACGGCGCCACGGCCCTGCTGCACGGCCGCGCCGAGGGGAACCTGGTCAGCCCCTCCGTACTGACCGGGCTGCCCGCCGATTCCCCCGTCCTGTCCCAGGAACTGTTCGGCCCGGTCGCGCTCGTCGTGCCCTTCGACGGCGAGGACGAGGCGGTGCGGATCGCCAACGACACCCCGTACGGGCTGAGCGGCGCCGTGCACACCGGCAACATCGAGCGCGGGGTACGGGTCGGGCAGCGCATCCACACCGGCATGATCCACATCAACGACGGCACGGTCCACGACGAGCCCATCGTCCCGTTCGGCGGCGAGAAGAGTTCCGGTCTCGGCAGGCTGAACGGCGAGTCCATGGTCGAGGCGTTCACCACCCAGAAGTGGATCTCGGTGCAGTACGGACGCTCGCGCTTCCCGTTCTGACCGGTCGCCGGATGCCGTGAACGCGCCCGGAGGGGCGGTGCCATGGTCTACTTCGGGGGCGGCTCCCACCGCCCCCGAACCGGCCATCGCAGAGAAGTGAACCGCCCGACGTGCGCCTGAACGACCTCGACGAACGCATCGTCCACGCCCTCGCCGAAGACGCCCGGCGCTCCTACGCGGACATCGGCGCGCTCGTCGGCCTGTCCGCGCCCGCCGTGAAACGCCGGGTGGACCGGCTGCGTGCCGAGGGCGCGATCACCGGGTTCACGGTACGGGTCGACCCGGCGGCGCTGGGGTGGGAGACCGAGGGCTACATCGAGATCTACTGCAGCCGGAACACGTCACCGGAGGCGATCAAGCGGGGGCTCGCCCGGTATCCGGAGGTCGCCTCGGCCTCCACGGTGACCGGCGAGGCCGACGCGCTCGTCCAGGTCTTCGCCGCGGACATGCGCCATTTCGAGCAGGTGCTGGAGCGGATCGCGGGCGAACCGTACATCGAGCGGACGAAGTCCGTGCTGGTGCTGTCGCCGCTGCTGCGGCGCTACTCGTCGGGCTCGCCGGGGTGAGTGCCCACCGCAGCTCGCCCCACCGGCCCTGAGACCTGCGTCACGTCTCTGACCTGCGAAGACGTCCTGCGCAATGAATCGCCGGGGCGAGTGTGCGACGCGCAACGGATCGACGGTGGATGCGCAACGCTCGCGCCTTGTCCGTGCCGAGAGGCGGACCGTACCGTCGATACGTCCCCGCCCCGCCCCATCGCCCCGAGGTCAGCCATGCCGCCGTTGCGCACCGCCCTGCTCCAGAGCTCCGGACGCCCCGGCCGGGTGGACGAGAACATCGAGGCGCTCGACGGGGCGGCCCGGCGTGCGGACGAGGCAGGGGCCCGGCTGCTGGTCTGCCCCGAGCTGTTCCTGACCGGGTACGCGATCGGCGCCGACGTGGCCCGGCTGGCCGAACCGGCCGACGGACCGTCCGCCGAGGCCGTCGCCGCGATCGCGGCACGGCACGGGCTCGCGATCCTGTACGGCTACCCGGAGCGCGCGGGCGAACGGATATTCAACGCCGCGCGGCTCGTCGGGCCGGACGGCGCGGAACTCGCCAACTACCGCAAGACCCACCTCTTCGGCGACTTCGAGCAGAAGTGGTTCACCCCGGGCGAGCAGCCCGTCGTCCGGGCCGAACTCGACGGCGTCCGGATCGGGATCCTGATCTGCTACGACGTCGAGTTCCCGGAGAACGTCCGCGCCCACGCCCTCGCCGGTACCGACCTGCTCCTGGTGCCCACCGCTCTGATGCACCCCTTCCCGTTCGTCGCCGAATCGCTCGTACCGGTGCGGGCCTTCGAGAACCAGATGTACGTGGCGTACACCAACCGGACCGGCCCGGAGGGCCCGTTCGAGTTCGTCGGACTGAGCTGCCTGGCCGGCCCCGACGGGGCCGTGCGCGCCCGCGCCGGACGGGGCGAGGAACTGATCGTCGGAGAGGTCGACCCCGCGCTCCTGAACACGTCCCGCGAGGCCAACCCCTATCTGCGCGACCGCCGCCCCGGCCTGTACGGCTCCCTCGCCTGAGCCCGTCCCCGCCCCCCGTTCCACCGCATTCGCCTTCGCGCAAGGAGTCCGTACCCCATGACGTCCACGGTGCCCAACGCCGTTCAGCACACCGACGCCGCCGAGCCGATCACCATGTTCGGACCGGACTTCCCCTACGCGTACGACGACTTCCTGGCGCACCCCGCGGGCATCGGGCAGATACCGGCCACCGGGCACGGCACCGAGGTCGCCGTCATCGGCGGCGGGCTCTCGGGCGTCGTCGCCGCCTACGAGCTGATGAAGATGGGCCTGCGCCCGGTGCTCTACGAGGCGGACCGGATCGGCGGCCGGCTGCGCACCGTCGGTTTCGAGGGCTGCGACCCCGGGCTGACGGCGGAGATGGGGGCGATGCGCTTCCCGCCCTCCTCCACCGCGCTCCAGCACTACATCGACCTGGTCGGCCTGGAGACCAGGCCGTTCCCGAACCCGCTCTCCCCGGCCACCCCGTCGACCGTCGTCGATCTCAAGGGCACCTCGCACTACGCGCGCACCATCGACGACCTCCCGCAGGTCTACCGCGACGTGATGGACGCCTGGAACCGCTGCCTGGAGGAGGACGCCGACTTCTCCGACATGAACCGCGCGATGCGCGAACGCGACGTCCCGCGCATCCGGGAGCTGTGGGCGAGGCTGGTCCGCAGGCTCGACAACCAGACCTTCTACGGCTTCCTCTGCGACTCCGACGCCTTCACGTCGTTCCGGCACCGGGAGATCTTCGGCCAGGTGGGGTTCGGCACCGGCGGCTGGGACACCGACTTCCCCAACTCCATCCTGGAGATCCTGCGCGTCGTCTACACCGAGGCGGACGACCACCACCGCTCCATCGTCGGCGGCAGCCAGCAACTGCCCCTGCGGCTCTGGGAACGCGAACCGCGGAAGATCGTCCACTGGCCGCTCGGCACCTCGCTGGCCTCGCTGCACGACGGCGAGCCGCGGCCCGCGGTGACCCGGCTGACCCGCACCGCCGGAAACCGGATCACCGTCACCGACGCCACCGGGGACATCCGCACCTACCCGGCCGCGATCTTCACCGGCCAGTCCTGGCTGCTCC
The DNA here is from genome assembly GCF_043083325.1 of Streptomyces sp. NPDC014734. Classification (NCBI taxonomy): domain Bacteria; kingdom Bacillati; phylum Actinomycetota; class Actinomycetes; order Kitasatosporales; family Streptomycetaceae; genus Streptomyces; species Streptomyces sp. NPDC014734. The sequence continues at coordinate 108,854 of NZ_JBIBYN010000021.1, forward strand.
TGTCGAAGATCGACTGCGACGACTCGCTCTTCCCGATCGACCACTGGACGGCGATGGAGCGCACCCACTACATGGAGTCGTCCAAGCTGTTCGTCCCCGTCGACCGGCCGTTCTGGCTGGACAGGGACGAGACGACCGGGCGGGACCGCATGTCGATGACGCTCACCGACCGGATGACCCGGGGAACCTACCTCCTGGACGACGGCCCCGACCGGCCCGCCGTCATCTGCCTCTCCTACACCTGGTGCGACGACAGCCTGAAGTGGCTGCCGCTCTCCCCGAACGAGCGCATGGACGTGATGCTGAAGTCGCTCGGCGAGATCTACCCGGACGTCGACATCAGGAAGCACGTCGTCGGCAACCCGGTGACGGTCTCGTGGGAGAACGAGCCGTACTTCATGGGGGCGTTCAAGGCCAACCTGCCGGGCCACTACCGCTACCAGCGGCGACTGTTCACCCACTTCATGCAGGACCGGCTGCCCGCCGACCGGCGCGGCATCTTCCTCGCCGGTGACGACATCTCCTGGACGGCCGGGTGGGCCGAGGGGGCCGTGCAGACCGCGCTCAACGCCGTATGGGGCGTGATGGCCCAGTTCGGCGGCGCCACCGACGCGACGAACCCCGGCCCCGGCGACGTCTTCGACGCCATCGCCCCGGTCGAACTCCCGGAGGACTGAGAGCCGTCCGGAACCGGGGCGCCGCACGCGGACGTCCCGGCCCGCCGCGCGCGGGCCGGGACATCGTCGCGTGTCAGGCGGGGCGGCAGACGGTGCGCTGGCGGCCCAGGCCGGAGATCTCGACCTCCATCACGTCGTCCGGACCCAGGTAGGGGAAGCGGCCGGACAGCGCCACGCCCTGCGGGGTGCCGGTGTTGATGATGTCGCCCGGCTCCAGGACCAGGTACTGCGACAGGTGGTGCACCAGGTGCGCCACGCTGAAGATCATGTCCGCGGTGCCGGAGTCCTGCCGCGGCTCCCCGTTGACGTAGCTGCGCAGCCGCAGTCGCTGCGGGTCGCCCACCTCGTCGGCCGTCACCAGCACCGGGCCCAGCGGGTTGAACGTGGCGCAGCTCTTGCCCTTGGACCACTGGCCGCCCGACTCCTCCAGCTGGAACGCCCGCTCGGAGACGTCGTTGCTGACGGCGTAGCCCGCGATGTGCCGGGCGGCGTCGGCGGGGGAGTCCAGGTAGGAGGTACGGCGGCCGATGACGACGGCCAGCTCCACCTCCCAGTCGGTCTTCTTCGAGCCGCGCGGGATCAGCACGTCGTCGTACGGGCCGACGACGGTGTTCGGCGACTTGTAGAAGAGGATCGGCTGCTCGGGCGGCTCGCTGCCGGACTCCGCCGCGTGCGCGGCGTAGTTCTGTCCGATGCAGAGCAGCGCGGAGGGCCGGGACACCGGGGCGCCGATCCGCTCACCGGTGATGTCGATCTCGGGGAGCGTGGGCTCGGCGGGGACCAGGTGCGGGTTGTCCGCGAGCGCGGCGAGGAACGCGCCGTCGATGTCGGCGGTGATGCCGGACAGGTCGTAGTGACGGCCTTCGGGGCAGACGAGGACCGGGCGCTCGTGGCCCGGTTCGCCGATGCGCATCAGTCGCATGGGAGGAACTCTCTCAAGGGGTAGGGGTGTGGGGGATCAGTGCAGGCGGGTGAGGGCGTCGACGGTGACGGCGTGCGCCGGCGGGCGGCCGGAGAGCAGCCGCAGCACCTCGTCCACGGCGCTCGCGCCGAGCCGTCGTCGGCACTCGACGCTGCCCGCCGCCTGGTGCGGGGTGAGCAGGACGTTCGGCAGGGAGCGCAGCGGGTGGCCGACGGGCAGCGGCTCGGCGTCGAAGACGTCGATCGCCGCGTCCAGCCTGCCCGACGACACCTCGGCGAGCAGGGCGTCCTCGTCGACCAGCCAGGACCTGGCGGTGTTCACCAGGCCCGCGCCGTCCGGCATCAGCGCCAGTTGCGGGGCGCCGATCATCCGGTGCGTCTCCTCGGTGACCGGGGCGTGCACCGCCACGATCCGGCTGCGCGACAGCAGCGTCCCCAGCGGGACCGGCTCCACGCCGAGGGCCTCGGCGTCCGCGTCGGAGAGGAACGGGTCGGTGACGCTCACCCGCGCCCCCATCGCCCGGACCAGGGCGATGTAGGCGCGGCCGGTGCGGGAGGCGCCGATCACGCCGATGTCGCTGCCGTGGATCTCGTGGCGCGCCGGGGCCTCGCTCGCCGCCTCCCACGTGGCCCCGCCGCGCAGCGCGTGGTCGAAGCGGTGCACGCGGTGCAGCAGGGCGAGGGTGAACGCGAGTGCCACCTCGGCGACCGGGCGGGCCATCTCGTCCCCGGCCTGGGTGACCGCGATGCCCCGCCGGAACACGTCCTCGGTGACGTAGGGGGCGACCGCCGAACCGGTGTGCGCCACCAGCTCCAGCCGGTCCGCCGCCTCCAGCAGCCCGGCGTCCACCTTCGGCGCCCCCCACGCGGTGATCAGCGCCCGGGCGCCCGGCAGCGCCGCGGCCACCGCGGCCCGGTCCCGGTGGTCGTCCAGGACCGTCGGTTCCGCGGCCCGTTCCAGCGCCCGCCACACCTCGTCGGAGAAGAACTCGGCCCGCAGGCCGGGGGGCACCGCGACGACCACCCGCGGGCGGTCGCCGCGGCCGTCGGCGGGAGCGTCGCGGGGGTCAGGACAGCCAGGCATCGAGGTGCTCCGCCACGAAGGCGTCGTCGGTCAGCCAAGGGTAGGCGGCGGCCACCCGGCTGATCTCCTCGGCCTGACCGGGGGACAGCGTCTCGGCCGGGTCCAGGCACCGGATGTTCGCCAGCAGGCCCTGCCGGTGCAGGACCTCGTGCACCCCGGCGATACAGCCGCGGAACGCGCCGCGCACGTCGAAGACGGCGCTGTTGGCGTCGGTCAGCTCGGAGCGGCGGGCCAGGCAGCGGACCATCGCCTCGTGGTCCCCGCCGCGCGCCCTGCGGACGTCGTCGAGGAGCGTCACGGCGGAACCGGTCCACACCGCCCACTGGCCGAGCAGCCCGCCCGCGAACCAGCGTCGCTCGCCCGTGGCCGTCTCGTAGGGGGTGAGCAGGTCGCCGATGATGTCGTCGTCGTTGCCGGTGTACAGCGCCACCTCACCGGCCCGGTCCGCGGCGGCGACCGCGCGCACCACGTCGGCGGTGCGGTAGCGGTCGAACGGGGCGATCTTCACCGCGGCCGTGTTCGGCAGGTCGGTGAAGGCCGACCAGAAGCCCGGCGAGAGGTACCGTCCGCCGACCGCCTCCTGGAGGTAGAAGCCGATCACCGGCAGTACCTCGCCGACCGCCCGGGCCCGGTCCAGCAGGCCCTTCTCGTCGGCGCCGGGCACGGCCGGGCTGAGCAGCACCGCGTCGTAGCCGAGTTCGGCCGCGGTCTCGGCCTCGGACACGGCCTGCGCCGTGTAGCCGCAGGCCCCGGCGACCTTGATGAACGGGCGGTCGGCCTCGGCGTCGATGGTCTCGGCGGCCAGTTCCAGGACCGGCCGGAACAGGCCTACCTCCGGTTCGCGTATCTCGAACTGGGTGGTGTGCACGGCGACCGCGACACCGCCCGCGCCCGAGGCGAGGTAGTAGCGGGTCAGCGCCCGCTGCCGGCGCTCGTCGAAGGAGCCGTCGGCGTGCAGGGCCAGCGGGTGGGCGGGGATCACGGCGCCGTGGGCGAGCGCGTCCAGGGCGGGGGTGGACCGGGTGGGGACGGACTGTGCGGGGGGAGTGGGGGACATGGGGTGGATCAGAACCTTCCGTCACGGACCTGGAACTTGGTGGGCTTGCCGGACAGCGGCAGCCCGCGGCGCAGCCAGTCGGCCTGCCACTCGACGAGGGTGCGCAGGGCGATGTCCGGGTAGCCGAACAGCGCGTGGCAGCGGCTCGCGTCGGAGAGCAGCGCGGTCGGCGCCTCCTCGCCGTCGAGGACCGGCTCCTTGCCGAACTCCTCGCCGAACCACTGGGCGATCCGGCGCACGGAGGCGGTCTCCGGGCCGGTGAGGTTGAGGGTGAACGCCTCGCCGTCGGTGGCGTGCAGCAGCGAGCGCAGCGCGACCTCGTTGGCGTACCCCTGCCACACCACGTTGGCGTGACCGGTCGTCACGTCGACGGGCTCGCCCGCCCGCACCCGGTAGGCGATGTCGGCGAGCACGCCGTAGCGCAGGTCGACGGCGTAGTTGAGGCGGATGTTGGCGACCTTGGTGCCCCGGGTCAGTGCCGCGTGGGCGAAGATCCGCTCACGGCCCAGGCACGACATGGCGTACTCGCCGACCGGGCCGACCGGGTCGGACTCGGTGCAGCCGCCGGAGGAGACCGGCACCAGCGGGTAGACGTTGCCGGTGGAGAACGCGGCGATCCGCGCGTCGGACCAGCGGCGCGCCACCCGGTCCGGCATGGCGGCGTTCACGGCCCAGGCGTGCGAGGGGGCCCCGGCGGAACCGAACTTGGCGCCGACCATGAAGACGACGTTCCCGGCGTCGGGCAGTTCGGCCAGGTCGGCGGCGGGGTCCATCAGGTCGAAGGCGACGGTGGAGACCCCGGCGGCCTCCAGTTCGTCGGCGGCCGACCTGTCCGACCAGCGGGAGACCGCGTACACGGTCACGTCGGTGCGGCCCGCGGCGTCCAGCGCGCGGCGGGCCAGCTTGCACAGGCTGGGGCCCATCTTGCCGCCGGCGCCGAGCACCAGCAGATCGCCTTCGAGGCGGCCCAGGTCGGCGACGAGGGCGGGGGAGGGGGTGGCGAGCCGCTCTTCGAGAGCGGCCTCATCGGTGAACATCGTCGTTATCCCTTGATTCCGGACGCGGTGACGCCCTCGGTGAAGTAGCGCTGGCCCACCATGTACGCGGCGAAGATGGGCACGAACGCGATGACGGAGCCGGAGAGCACCACATTGAGCGGCACGTTCTGCTGCTGGAGCGAGGCGATGCCGACGGTGAGGGTGCGCATGTCGGTGGACTGGCCGATGACCAGCGGCCACAGGAAGTCGTTCCAGTGCCACAGGAAGACGAACACGCCGAGCGTGGCGAGGATCGGCTTGAGCAGCGGCAGCACGATCCGGTAGAAGATCTGCCACTCGTTGCATCCGTCGAGCCGGGCCGCCTCGAAGAGTTCGTCCGGCAGCCCCTGGATGAACTGGCGCATCAGGAAGACCGCCTGGGCGTTGGCCAGGGTCGGCAGGATCAGGCCCCAGTAGGTGTCCACGCCGCCCAGCTTCGCGATCATCGCGAAGGTCGGGATCATCGTGACGTGGTACGGGACCATCACCATCGACAGGAACGACCAGAACATCGTGTCCCGGCCCGGGAAGCGCTTCTTGGCGAAGGCGTACCCGGCGAGCGAGGCGAGGAGCAGCACGCCGACGACCGAGACGACCGAGTAGATCAGGGTGTTGACCAGCCAGCGCGGCACGTCCTGGGCGTTCATGACGGTGTCGTACGCCTCGCCGGTCACCGGCCACGGCAGCAGGCTGCCGGGGAACTCGACGGCCGCGGACGGCTTCAGCGAGAGCACGACCATCGCATAGAACGGGAAGATCGTGACGATCGCGGCCACGGTCAGCAGGACGGCGCGGCCGATCCGGCCGGCCCGGGTGGGCCGCATGCCGTACGGGACGGTGTCCTGCTCCGAGAGCTTGCGCAGTCGGCGCTCGGCGCGGCGGGCGGCCCGGTCGGACGTCGCGGGGGCGGGGTCGGCGACCGCGGGCGGGGTCTCGGTCTGGGTGGGTGCTGCGGTCATGGTCACTGGTCCTTCCCGATCACGAGCCGCTGGATCACCGCGACCACCACGGTCAGCGCGAACAGCGCGACGCCGATGGCGGAGGCGTAACCCAGGTCGAAGTACTTGAAGCCCGCGTCGTAGAGCTGGAAGACGAGCGTGTAGCTGGCGTTGGCGGGGCCGCCGCCGGTCATCGTGTAGATCGCGTCGAAGACCTGGAACGAGGCGGTCGTCTCGATCACGGCGAGGAAGAACAGGGCGGGCTTGAGCTGGGGCAGCACGATGTGCCGGAACCGCTGCCAGGGCCCGGCGCCGTCGGTGAGCGCCGCCTCCTCCAGCTCCCGCGGGATGTCCTGCATCCGGGCCAGCAGGATGAGCATCCCGTAGCCGAACCGGGACCAGACGCCGACGATCGCGAGCGCGGGCAGCACCAGCACGTCGTCGGAGAGCCAGGAGCCCTCGGACATCCCGAACCAGCCCATCAGCGTGGACCAGGGGCCGCCGGTCGAGAAGATCCAGACGAAGACGGTGGCGGCCAGCACCAGCGAGGTGACGACCGGGAGGAAGAACACCGAGCGGAAGAACTTGGCGCCGCGGAACGCGCGGCGGGTGATGAGGGCAAGGGACACCGACGCGATCAGCGTGCCCGGCACGGCGAGCACGGTGTACAGGACGGTGACCTTCAGCGCCTGCCAGAACAGCGGGTCGTCCCACAGGCGGGTGAAGTTGTCCAGCCCGATGAAGCTGCCGCCGCCGGTCAGGGAGTAGTCGGTGAAGCTCATCAGCACACCGGCGATGCCCGGACCGAACCGGAAGGCGAGGAAGAGCAGGAAGCACGGGAGGACGAACAGCAGGCCGATCCGGGCCTCGCGGCGCGCCTGCGGCCCGCTGCGACGGCCCCGGCGGGTGGGTTCCGCGACGACTGCCACGGGGATCTCCTTGCGGTACGGGGAAAGGGGCGGGGGCGGGGAGAACGCCCCGGAGGGAGAGGGGTGGGGGGGCGGGGGCGGGGGGGGGCGGGGCCCGGCCCCGCACCGGTATCAGCGGCCGAGCATCGCCTGGGCGGCCTTCTGCGCGGCGTCCAGGGCCTCCTTCGGGCTCTTCTTGCCCAGCAGCGCGGCCTGGATCTCGGGCGCCAGCACGCCCTGGACCTCACGGGCCTTGTCCTGGAGCGGGCCCACGGTCATGGACGGCAGCGTGGCGCCGACGGCCGTCTGCTGCGCGTCACCGGGGTACAGGTCGCCGCCGGACTCGCGGGCCGGGAAGTAGCCCGCCTCCTTCTGCAGTCCTGCCGCGTTCTTCGACTCGGCGACGAAGTTCAGCCAGTCGCCGGTGTTCTTCTTGTCGGCGCCCTTCAGCATCGACAGGGCGCCGACGGTGCCGTAACCGACCGACTTGACGTCCTTCAGCGGGGGCTGGACGACGATGTTCTCCTTGCCCCAGAACGGCTCGACGTCGGCCGGGGTGTTCTGCCAGGTGCAGGCGATCTTGCCCTTGGCGGTCGGGGTCTGCTCCAGCTTCGGCGTGGTGGTGACCAGGTCCTTGTCGGTGTAGCCGCCGTCGACGAACTTCTTCAGGTACGTCAGCGCCTTGACGCCCGCCTCGTCGTTGAAGGTGACCGTCTTGCCGTCCTCGGAGAAGACGTCCCCGCCGGCCTGCCACAGCAGCGGGTAGAAGGTCATGTTCAGGGTCTGCTGGGTGTCGCCGTAGTAGCTGAGGGCCTGGTAGCCCTTCTCCTTCAGCCTCGGCGCCAGCGCCTCCAGGTCCGCCCAGCTCGTCGGGTAGTTCTTCTCACCGATCGCGGCGAACACCCGCTTGTCGCAGATCAGCGGGTTGGCGCTGGTCAGGACGGGGGTGCCGAGGGCCTTGCCGTCGACCGTGACGGACTTCAGCGCGAAGTCCGTGTAGTCCGACTTGGCGTCGGCGGGCATGTACTCGTCGGCCGGGATGATGCTCTTGGCGTACTTCGGCAGCTGGTCGGGGATCAGGTAGACCGCGTCCGGGCCCTTGCCGGAGGCGATCGCCGTGGCCAGCGCGGTGTCGCGGTTGGCCCAGGGGAAGGTCTCCACCTTCACCTTGACGCCGGAGTGCTCCTTCTCGAACGCCTTGACCAGGCCGTTCCAGTACGCCTTGTTCTTGGCCTCGTCGAAGATGACGGGGTAGGTCCACATGGTGACGGTGTTGCCGTCGCCGTCGCTGGAACAGCCGGCCAGCACACCGGCGGCGAGCACGGTGGCCACGACCGGGGCGGTGACGGCGCGGACTCTGGAACGGCGGGTGAGGAGACGGGACATGAGGTGGTCCTCCGAGGACGTGAGGGTGGGGTGGGAAGAGGGCCTGATCCCAGTGGCAGGCCTTCGGGGGGTCACCGGGCGGGCACCGTCTGGACGGTTCCGGTGTGACGGGCGCGTTCGGCGGCGAAAGCCGCCAGGTGGCTGCCGAGCGAGGTGGCGGGGCCGGAGCGCACCGCTCCGGGGTTCCCGTCGGCGACGGCCGTGACGAACGCCTCGACCAGCGCGGCGTCCCCGCCGCCGTGTCCGTCGGCGGCGTTCGATCCGGACGCGCCGAGTTCGTGGACGGTGGACTCGCCGGTCCGGAAGTCCTGCACGGTGACGCGCTCGCCGTCACCGATCAGCCAGCCGTGCGAGCCGAAGATCCGGGTCTGACGGTGCGTCTGCTCGGTGAACGCCACCATCTGGAAGGTGGCGGTCACCCCGTCCGTCAGCTGCATCGCCAGGACCTGGTGGTCGACCACGTCGTTGTCGCCGCGGTACGCGCAGACGCCGTAGGGCCCCTCGCGCAGCGCCTGCACGAGACCGGCCTCGTCGGTCGCCTCGGTGACGTGGGTGACCGGCCAGACCGCGCCCTTCTCGCGCAGCGTCGGCATGTACAGCTTCAGCGCGCTGTACGGGCAGTCGGACTCGACCGCACAGTCGAGGCACCGTTCGGCGGACCCGGCCGGGGCGTTCTCCGGCCGGAAGTGCTTGAGCCCGCCGAAACTGCTGACCCGTTCGATCCGGCCGCCCATGACGTAGGTGATCCAGTCCAGGTCGTGGCAGGACTTGGCGAGCAGCATCGGGGAGGAGTCCTTCTCGCTGCGCCACGGACCGCGTACGTAGCTGTGGGCGTAGTGCCACCAGCCGACCGGTTCCAGATGGTCGAGGGAGACCAGCTGCCCGAGCACGCCGGAGTCCACGACCTCCTTCACCAGGTCGGTGTACGGGGTGTACCGCATGACGTGGCACACCGCGAACAGGACCCCGGCCCGCTCCACGCCCTCGACGATCCGCCGGGTCTCCTCCTCGGTCGGGGCGAGGGGCTTCTCGGCGAGGATCGCGTAGCCGGCCTCGGCCAGGGCCAGTACCGGTTCCACGTGGAAGCGGTCCTGGGTGGCGACGACGACGGCGTCGGCGATCCGGTTCTCGACGAGCGGGCGCCAGTCGTCGAACTCGACGGGGGCGCCGGCGGCCGCCCGTGCCGCGGGGCGCGGATCGGCGACGGCGACGAGTTCGGCGCGCTCGGGGTGCGCCTTGATCCACTCGGCGTACGTCAGACCGCGGTTGCCGGCGCCGACGAGTGCGACCCGGACGGGCCGGCCGGTGATCGGGGTATGCGTGGACACGGGGAATCCCTGGTGCTCGTGGTGGTCAGATGCGCAGTGTGGCCGCGGTGTGGGCGACGCGGTCGCCCTCGTCCGGCAGTGCGGTGCGCTCGGTGCCGTCCTCGACGCAGCCGGTGTGCAGCAGGTGGCTGCCGGTGCCGGTGAACGCCGCGGGCCGCAGTTCGAGCCGGCCGCCGGTGAAGGTGGAGCCGGTGGCGCGGTAGCGGTTGGGGCCCTCGGTGACCAGCAGGTGGGCGGTGCCCTTGGGCGCTGTCGAGTCGAGGCCGGAGAGCTGCCAGTCGACGGTCCGTCCGGTACCGGTGCGGGACAGCAGGGCGCCGTCCTTGTTGGTGCCGTTCAGCCGCGTGCCGTCGACGCGCAGCCGCTGGTCCTTCGCCGAGGCCAGCTTCAGTCCGGTGTCGCGGAGTTCGCCGCCCAGGACGGTGATGTCGGTGTGGGCGAGCGATACCGGGGCGGTGTCCTTGGAACCCGTCAGGGTGCACTGGTCCAGGACGAGCGGTCCGGTGCCGTTGAACACCGCGCCGTCGACGCCCTTCAGGGTGGAGCGCTGGAGGGTGAGCGGGGCGGTGACGTTGGCCTGGGTGATCTCCGCGCCGGCCGCGAACGCGAACGAGGAGTCGGCGATCACGTTCGGGCGGGCGGACAGGTCCGAGGCCCGGGAGACGATCAGCGGGCCGGTGGCGGTGCAGCCGCGCATCTGGACGCCGTCGGCGTTGACCCAGAGCATTCCGGAGCCGGCGAGGGACTTCTTGCCGATGACCAGGACGTCCTCCAGCGTCAGATCGGTGATCTTGACGCGGGCCACGAACCAGGAGCAGGCGTGCCGTCGTACGGTGATCCGCTTGGCCCTGCCGCCCCAGGCTGCGCCGGAGTTGGCGAAGGTCATCAGGCCGGAGTTGCCGGTGTAGACGAGGTCGTGCTCGAACTGGCCGTGCGTGACGAAGGGGCCCTCGTCGTCACCGTCGCCGTGGCAGTTGGTGACGTAGCAGTACGCGGAGGCGGTGAAGTCGTTGAGGTGACGGGCGTTGGAGGTGTGACAGTCCTCGACGTGCCCGTACAGGCAGTAGATCTGCTGGGTGAGGTAGCCCGCGCCGCCGTAGGTGACCGACTTCGGGTTGGTCAGCGAGCACTGCTCGGTGCGGTAGTACGTGCACCAGCGGCGCATCACGACCGGCCAGAAGGTGCCGATGGCCTCGATCCCGGAGACGTCGCAGCGGACCGCGTACTCGTAGGAGACCGGGTGCGAGCCGGACATCTCGTCGTCGCCCCAGCCCTCGAAGACCATGTTGCGCACGTGGGCGCGGTCGACGGGTTCGATCCGGGTCCAGGTGAGCTTGCGGCCGGCGGCCAGGTCCCAGCCGATCTGGTAGTTGACCCGGATGTGCGTCGCGTCGACGACGTCGGTGACCTGGACGAGGCGCTGGATCTCCTTCTCGTACTGCCCCGCCAGGGCGTTGATCTCGACGGCCCACCACTGGCCGACGGCGAACTTCGAGGAGTCGCCCACCTCGAACAGGTCCGAGAGGTCCGGCATCGCCGCACCCAGGGTGTGCTGGACCACCGTGTCGGTGACGGTGCCGCGGAAGGAGAGGACGGCGCCGAAGGGGTTGTCGTGGGTGTTCTTCTCGATGCCTTCGGTGCGTATGCGGTGGCCGCCGAAGTCGAGTTCGATGTGGGAGCGGTTCCAGAGGTGGCGTTTGGTGAACAGGAGGTCGGTGTGGGCCTCGATGCGGTGGACGGCCGGGTCGCCGATCATGGCGTCGAGGGCGGCGTCGGCGGGCTTCTTGTCGTCGAAGTGGCCGAAGGAGCGGAAGTCGAGGGTGCCGGTGTGGAGCTGGTGCCAGCGTCCCTTGCCGGGGTTCCTGCCCTCGGGGGCCAGGACGGTGCCGCCGTTGTGGGCGGTGGCGGACTTCTTGTCCCAGCGCACGGCCATGCCGCCGCCGTCGCCGGGGGTGTGGTACCCGGCGATCAGGACCTGGGTGCCGTCGTCGAACGGCTTGGTGTTCAGCGCGCGCAGCGCGGCGACCGTGTCGACCCGCAGGACGTCGCCCGTGTGCGACGGCGCGGCCTGCGCGCTGCCGGCCGCCACGGCCGTGGAGGCCACGACCAGACCGGCCAGACCCGACGCCCGCAGCAGAGCACGACGGGACGACGGGGACGAGGACGCTGAAGTGGGGTGGTGCGGAACGCTCATGCGGACTTCGCCTTCCGAGAAGTGCCGGGAATGAGAAAGCGTTCCTGCGTGGACTGCCGAGAGGCGGATGGCTGAAAAGGGTCGGCCCTTGGATGTTCGCGACGCGATGGGCAGGCGTCGGAAGCGGGCCGGAGAAGGGGTGAATCGCTGGTGACCTGGAGATGTCACTGCGGTTGGCAGGGAACCTACGGTGGGTTGTGCCGATCGGTCAAGACCTGAATCCGCCGGGATTCGCCGTTTCGGACTCGGATGTCCCGTCCTCCGCGTCGTCGACCCAGCCCAGCGAGAGGCTGATCCGCCGGGCCGCGTCCCGCACCTGTCCGCCCAGCTCCTGGTAGCGCCAGGCCGGCAGCCCGAGCTTGAGGCCGGTGATGGAGATGGCTCCGGCGCACACCGAACGGTCGTCGAAGACCGGGGCGCCGATGCAGAGGATGCCCTCCGCGTCCTCCTCGTCGTCCAGGGCGTAGCCGACCCGGGCGATGTCGCGCAGGTGCGACAGGAAGGTGGCGGGGTCGGTGATCGTCCGGGAGGTGCGCCGGGGCAGCCCGAACCGCTCGATCACCGAGGCGGCCTCGCTCTGCGGCACCGCGGACAGCAGCGCCTTGCCCAGGCCCGTGCAGTGCGGCAGCTCGCGCTGGCCCATGCGCAGGTCGAGGCGGACCCGCTGGTCGAGTTCGACCTGGTCCACGACGACGGCGTGGCCGTCCTCGGGGATGGCGAGCCGGGAGGCCATGCCGGTGTTCCGGGTCAGTTCGCTCAGGACCGGACGGGCCACCCCGCGCAGCGAGACCTGGGAGCGGGCCCGGTCGCCGAGCCGGGCCAGGCTCATGCCGAGCCGGTAGCGGCGGTTCATGCCCTCGCCGTCGTCCGAGACCAGGCCGTAGGCGCGCAGGGTCTGGAGCATGCCGAAGGCCGCGCTCTTGGAGATGGAGCAGGCCTGGCCGACCTCCGTGACGCTCAGGCCGTTGCCCTGCGTGGGGGTGGCGAGTGCTTCGAGGATGTCCGCTGCCCTGGCCACGCTCTTGACCCAGTACTTCGGTTCTTCTGCGGCAGAGCTGTTCGTCATAGCAGAACAGCCTAGTGCCTGGGTGGAGGCCCCGGGACGACTTCTCCACGAAGAAGGCCGGGAAAGTGCCCTGCTGTGTCCGAAAGGGGGTTGACCGGCCCTGGTGGCGCACGTAATATCCAGGCACTGTTCTGCTCTACAGAACAGTGTTCGGAAAAAGCGAAAGCATCACCCACGCACCACGGAAACACCCTCTTCCTGCGGCGACTGCCGGGCGGATGGCGCCAGGGACTCACGGGCCGGGCAGGGCCCGCGAAAACCGACGACTCTCGACGCAAGGAGCAAGCGATATGAGTTCAGGCCCGGTTGGCAACGAATCCGGAGCCCGACTCGCCGAACGCGCCCGCCAGGTCGTACCCGGCGGCGTGAACAGCGGTCAGCGCAGCGTTCCCGGACTGACCGACCTCGTCGTCACCGGCACCGACGGCGCACGGTTCCGCACCGCCGACGGACGCGAGTACACCGACTTCCACTCGGCGTTCGGCCCGCCGCTGCTCGGCCACAACGACCCGGACGTGGCCCGCGCCACCGCCGAGGCCGGCACCACCCTCGGCCACATGGGCGTGGGCGTCACCGAGGGCGAGGTCCTCCTCGCCGAACAGCTCACCGAGCTGATCCCGTCGATCGAGAAGGTGCTGCTCACCAGCACCGGCAGCGAGGCCACGTTCCACGCGCTGCGCGTCTCCCGCGCCGCCACCGGCCGCCGCCTGGTCGTCAAGTTCCAGGGCTGCTACCACGGCTGGCACGACTCCGTCAGCCTCAACGTCATCTCCGCCCCGGACAAGGTCGGCGGCCACGACCCGATCTCCACCGGCATCCTGCCCGAGGTCCTCGAAGCCACCCTCGTCCTGCCGTTCAACGACAGCGAGGCGGTCCGCCGCACCTTCGCCGAGCACGGCTCGGACATCGCCGCCGTCATCGTCGAACCCGTCCCGCACAACGTCGGCGCACTCCTGCCGTACCAGGAGTTCCTCACCACACTGCGCGAGGAGACCACGAAGGCCGGCAGCGTCCTGATCTTCGACGAGGTCATCACCGGCTTCCGCCACGACATCGGCGGCTGGCAGAAGATCTCCGGCGTCACGCCCGACCTCACCACCCTCGGCAAGGCCATCGCCAACGGCGCCCCCGTCGGCGCGATCGGCGGCCGCGCCGACCTGATGGACCTCTTCTCCACCCGCCCCGGCGCCCCCGCCTTCTTCGCCGGCACGTACAACGGCCACCCGTCCGTCGTCGCCGCCGCCCTCGCCACCCTGCGCAAGCTCCGCGAGGAGCCCGTCCACGAGCACGTCTTCCGGCTCGGCGAGCGCGTCCGCACCGAGCTGACCGGACTGTACGAGCGCCTGGGCGTCCCGGCCGTCGTCACCGGCTACGGCTCGGTCTTCGTCAGCTACTTCATGTCCGGCGAGGCCCCCCGCACCTACGCGGACCTGCTGAACAACGACGCCTCGCTGTTCGTCGGCTACCGCCGCAAGCTCCTGGAGCACGGCCTGTTCGAACTGCCGCTCAACCTCAAGCGCAGCCACATCAGCTACGCCCACACCGACGCCGACGTCGACCGCCTCATCGAGGGCACCGAGGCCGCCGTCACGGCGGTCCTCGCCGACGGCGGCGCCCGCGACCTGGAGAACACCTCGACCATGGGCGGAGCGACCCGCTGATGCTCACCGTCAACAGCAGCCGCCCGGCCGGCCCCGCCGGACGCATCAGCCGCGTCGAGACCCTGATGCTCGGCACCTCCTGGCGCGACTTCGGCTACGTCCGCGTCCACACCGACGAGGGCCTCACCGGCATCGGCGAGATCACCCACCCCTACCGGGTCCGCGAGGTCTGCGCCCTCACCGAGGCGATCGCCCAGCGCCACCTCATCGGCGCCGACCCCTTCGACATCGAGGAGCTGTGGCTCCGCGTCTACCAGGGCGACTTCCTGCGCGGCGGCGACATGGGCGGCATCGCCCTGTCCGGCCTCGACCAGGCGATGTACGACCTGATGGGCAAGGCGCTCGGCGTCCCCGCCTACCGCCTGACCGGCGGCGCCTGCCGGGACCGCGTCCGGGTCTACGCCAACGGCTGGTACACCGGCGAGCGCGAGCCCGAGACCTTCGCAGCCAAGGCGAAGGAGACCGTGGCCAAGGGCTTCACCGCCCTCAAGTTCGACCCCTTCGGCCCCGGTCTGCACGAGCTGGAACGCGCCGAACTGCGCCGCTCCGTCGACCTGGTCGCCGCCGTCCGCGAGGCCATCGGACCGGACGTCGACCTCTTCATCGAGGGCCACGCCCGGTTCGCCATGCCGACCGCCGCCCGCCTGGTGCGCGAGCTGGAACCCTTCGACATCGGCTGGTTCGAGGAGCCGATGCCCTGGACCCACATCGAACGCTACGCGGAGCTGCGCCAGCGCGCCGCGTTCCCGATCTCCGGCGGCGAGCACTTCCACAACCGCTACGAGTACAAGCAGCTGTTCGCCACGAACGCGGTCGACATCATCCAGCCCGACCTCTCCATGGCAGGCGGCCTGACCGAGGTCCGCAAGCTTGCCGCGATCGCGGACAGCCACGGCATGCTGGTGGCCCCGCACAACTCCAACTCGCCGCTCTGCACCACCGTCTCGGTGCACGCCACGCTCGGAATCCCCAACTTCAAGATCCTGGAGACCTTCGACGGGCTCCTGGAGGACTACGTCTTCGACGCGCTCAAGGGCACCCTCCCCGTCGTCGACGGCCACATCGGCCTGCCGACCGCCCCCGGGCTCGGTGTCGAACTCGTCGACGAGGTCTTCGAGGAGCACCCGCCCAGCCACCGCTTCTGGAACATGTTCGCGGACGGCTGGGAGAAGCGGAACCGGACATGATCGTCGACGTCCACTCGCACCTCTTCCGGCACAGCCACGACTTCACCGACCCGTTCAGGTCCGACTCCGCCCGCGCCCACGCGGGCGAGGTCGACCTGACGGTGAAGTGGGAGGAGTACGCCGCCACCGCCCCCGAGGGCACCCGCACGATCGTCGTCGGGGGCAAGGCGCGGCGCAGCGGGCTCTGGGTCGACGACGCGGCCGTGGCCTCGTACGTCGGGGAGCACCCCGACCGGCTCATCGGCTACCTCTCGCTCGACCCCACCCAGCCCGGCTGGCAGGACGAACTGCGGTACGGCCACCAGGAACTCGGGCTGCGCGGCATCAAGCTGATGCCGATGTACGCGGGCTTCGACCCGGCGGCCGAGGAGTACGACGAGCTGTACGGCTACGCCGAGCGGCACGGGCTGCCGCTCCTGGTGCACACCGGCACGACCTTCGTGTCGACGGCGCCCCTGGAATGGGCGATGCCCCGGCACCTGGACGCGGTCGCCATCCGGCACCCGGAACTCCGCATGGTCCTGGCCCACCTCGGCCACCCCTTCGAGGGCGAGTGCATCGCGGTCATCCGCAAGCACCCGCACGTCTACGCGGACATCAGCGCCCTGCACTACCGGCCCTTCCAGCTCTGGCACAGCCTCCGGCTGGTCCAGGACTACGGGGTGTTCGACAAGCTGATGTTCGGCAGCGACTACCCGTTCACGACGGTCGACGACTCGGTGAAGGGACTGCGGGAGATCGCCCGCATCCCCGGCATCCCCGGGCTGCCGCCGCTCGACGTGGACAAGGTGGAGGAGATCATCCACCGGCCGTCGCTGGACCTGCTGGGCCTGAACGGCTGACAGCCCGGCCGTTCCCCGAACCTGCCGGCGCGGTACCCGGACAACCCCCCTGTCCGAGGGACGCCGCGCCGGCAGCCGGGCCGCCGCGCGCCCACCCCCTGTGTCCCCGCGCGGCGGCCCACTCCTCTCCGTACCTCTCCGCCTGGAGGAACCCCGCCATGACCGCAGCCGTCCCGTCCCGCCCCGTCGACCGCTTCGACCTGACCGGGCGCACCGCCCTGGTCACCGGTGCCGCGCGGGGCCTCGGCCGGTCCTTCGCCGTCGGGCTCGCCGAGGCGGGCGCCGACCTGGTCCTCGTCGACCTGCCCGGCGCGGCCGGGATCGAGGAGACCGCGGCCGCCGTGCGGGCGCTCGGCCGGGGCGCGCGGGTGTACGGGCGCGACCTCGCGGACATCGACGCGCTGCCCGGCTTCGTCGACGCCGTGCGCGCCGAGGCCGGACCGCTGCACATCCTCGTCAACAACGCGGGCACGGCGGCGCTGGAACGCTTCAACGAGATCACGCCCGCGAGCTGGTCGCACATCATGCGGGTCAACGTCGACGCCGTGTTCTTCCTCAGCCGGCACGTCGCCGAACACATGATCGCGGACTCCGTCCCCGGCCGGATCATCACCATCACCTCGAAGAACGCCCTGGTGGCGGAGGCGGGCCTGGCCCACTACAACGCCTCCAAGGCCGCCGCCCAGCTCCTCACCGAGACCCTGGCCGTCGAGCTGGCCCCGCACGGCATCACCGCCAACACCCTCGCCCCCGGCATGGTGGAGACCCCCATCGACGGCGAGTTCCCCTTCGACCGGGAGGCGTTCGAAACCGCCTACCGCGAGCGCATCCCGCTCGGCCGTTACGCGCGGCCCGAGGAGTGCGTGGGCGCGCTGCTGCTCCTCGCCTCGGACGCCGGGGCGTACCTGACCGGGGCGCGGATCGTCGTCGACGGGGGAGTCCTCGCCGACCAGATGCCCCGCATGCGCTTCATGCCGCCGTACCGCAACACGGTCTGACGCCGACCGGCAGGCCCCGGTGCGCCGCGCACCGGCACCTGGTCCGGGGGGCCGTGTTCCGTGTACCCGCACCGTCCGCACCACGTTCCGACCGCGACCGGCCGGCGGTCGGTCCTCACCGAGCAGGCCATCGAGCACGTAT
Organism: Streptomyces sp. NPDC014734; assembly: GCF_043083325.1. NCBI lineage: Bacteria > Bacillati > Actinomycetota > Actinomycetes > Kitasatosporales > Streptomycetaceae > Streptomyces > Streptomyces sp. NPDC014734. Next base: position 126,280 of record NZ_JBIBYN010000021.1, read on the forward strand.
CGACACCGCGAGGAGCACCTCCGTCATGTCCGTTCCCGCATCGCCCCCGGTCCCTTCCTCCCCCTCGTCCCCGTCGTCCCGTCGTGCTCTGCTGCGGGCGTCGGGTCTGGCCGGTCTGGTCGTGGCCTCCACGGCCGTGGCGGCCGGCAGCGCGCAGGCCGCGCCGTCGCACACGGGCGACGTCCTGCGGGTCGACACGGTCGCCGCGCTGCGCGCGCTGAACACCAAGCCGTTCGACGACGGCACCCAGGTCCTGATCGCCGGGTACCACACCCCCGGCGACGGCGGCGGCATGGCCGTGCGCTGGGACAAGAAGTCCGCCACCGCCCACAACGGCGGCACCGTCCTGGCCCCCGAGGGCAAGAACCCCGGCAAGGGACGCTGGCACCAGCTCCACACCGGCACCCTCGACTTCCGCTCCTTCGGCCACTTCGACGACAAGAAGCCCGCCGACGCCGCCCTCGACGCCATGATCGGCGACCCGGCCGTCCACCGCATCGAGGCCCACACCGACCTCCTGTTCACCAAACGCCACCTCTGGAACCGCTCCCACATCGAACTCGACTTCGGCGGCCACCGCATACGCACCGAAGGCATCGAGAAGAACACCCACGACAACCCCTTCGGCGCCGTCCTCTCCTTCCGCGGCACCGTCACCGACACGGTGGTCCGGCACGCGCTCTCCGGCAAGGTCATCGAACTCACCGACACCTTCCCGGTCCCCGACGCCAAGGCGTTCTCCGTCGGGCAGTGGTGGGCCGTCCAGGTCGCCCCGGTCGTGGGCGGCGGACGCGACGAACGCGAGCTGCAGAAGCTCGTCGAGATCACCGAGATCGTCGACGCGACGCATATCCGGATCAGCTACCTCAACGGCTGGGAACTCGCGGCGGGACGCGAACTCACCTGGACCCGGATCGAGCCGGTGCGCGACACGCACATCCGCAACCTGGTCTTCGAGGGCGCCGGGCCCGACGAGTACACCGGGTCCCACCCGGTCAGCTTCGAGTACGCCGTCGGCTGCGACGTCTCCGGGATCCACGCCACCGGCACGTTCTGGCCGGTCATCATGCGACGCTGGTGCACCCGGTTCCGCACCGAGGACTGCTCGCTGAAGAACCCGCCCACCGTCGAGTACGGCGGCGCGGGCTACCTCACCCAGCAGATCTACTGTCTCTACGGGCGGGTCGCCGACTGCACCACCAGTAACGTGCGCCACCTCAACGACCTCACCGCCTCCGCGTACTGCACGGTCGTCAACTGCCACGGCGACGGGGACGACGCCGGCGGCAACCCCTTCACCACCCACGGCCAGTACGAGCACGACCTGCTCTTCGACGGCAACTCGGGTCTGATGGACATCGCCAACTCCGGTGCCCAGTGGGGGATATCGGCGAAGCGGATCACCGTGCGCAGACACGTCTGCTCCTGGTTCACCGCCAACACCAAGATCACCGACCTGACGCTTGAGGACATCACCGTCATCGCGCGCCCCACCTTCGACCAGGCCGGCACCCTCACCGTCAACGCCGACGGCGCCCAGGTCCGCGGCTGCACCGCGAAGACCTTCGCCGTCGCCCAGCGCTCCGCCCGCTCCACCCGGCCGACGACCATCAGCGACTGCTCGTTCGCACCGCCCGCCGACGCCGTCCTGATCCAGACCCCCGTCACCGCACCCGTCCATTTCGTGCGCTGCACCTTCGAGGGTGTCGACGGCGCGGTCCTGCGCGGGGCGGGACCGGTCCACTTCACCGACTGCACCGTCATCGGGGCCGAGAACGCCGCCCCGATGTCGGTCGGCTCGGCGGACCTGAGGATCGACGGCGGCCGCTACGACAACACCGGCATCGAACTGAGCGCCGTGCGCGACCAGCGGATCACCGTCACCGGCGGCACCCGCCTCACCGGCGGGAACAAGGCCAAGGCGCTGCTCGGCCGCGCGGCCGGACCCGGCAAGGTGACCTGGGACATCAGCGCGCTCAGCAGCGCCGCCTTCGGACAGGACATCGCCCATGTGCGCATCACCGAGGGCACCAACCACTACGCGGCGACCGGCAGCCGCTTCACCGGCGGCACCCTCCACCTCGCCCCGGACGCACTGGACTCGACCCTGTACACCTCGTGCGTCGAGGAGGGCACGAGACGTGTCGCGATGCCCGGCAACGGCGACACGGCCCGCACGGACGGGAACCTGATCCTGTGACCGCCGTCGTCCGCACCGCCACCCCGGCCGACGACCCGGCGCTGGCCGAGCTGTGGCGGACCTGCTTCGACGCCCCGCAGATCACCGGTCTGCACGCCCTCGACCCGGACCGCCACCGGCACACCTTCGTCGCGCAGGACGGCCCGGACGGCCGGATCGACGCCGTCGTCGTCTACGTCCCGAGGCTGATCCGCGACGCGCACGGCACCCCGCGGCGGGTCGGCGGCATCGGCAGCGTCGCCACCCGTCCCGAGGCCCGGGGCCAGGGGCTGGTGCGACGGCTGCTGGTGGCGGCCGAACGCGTCATGACGGCCGAGGGATGCGCCTGGTCCCTGCTGTTCACCGGCACCCCCGGCGTCTACCGGGGCTCGGGATGGCAGGAGTTCGACAGCACGTGCGTCGAGGGGACGCTCGTCCCGCCGACGGCCGGCGGGGACTTCCCGGTCCGCGCCGCCACGGCCGGGGACGCCGCGGAGCTGGCCGCCCTGCACCACGCGTACAACGCGAACCGGCCGCTCAGTTCGTTGCGCGACCCGGAGGACTGGGCGGTGCGGGTGCCCGCCTGGTACGGCCCCCTCGAACGGTCGTCGCTCGTCGCGGAGGACCCCCGCACGGGGGCGCTCGTCGGCTGGGTCGTGGCCCAGCACGAGGGGGAGCGTGTGGAGGTCCGCGAATGCGCGGGCGCGTCCGCGTCCCTGGGCGCGCTGTTCGCCGCGGTCGGGGCACGGGGCCGGGACGCGGGACTCGGCCGGGCCCGGGTCCGGCTCCCCGACACCCCGCAGATCCGGTCGGCGCTGCCGGCCCTGCTGACGGACGCCCGGGAGGTGACGGAGCGGGTGGGCATGGCGCGCCCGCTGCTCGCGGCCCCGGAGACCGTCCGGGCCGTGGTCACCGCGCCCGGCGCGATCCACTGGTACGGCGACTGCTTCTGAACCCCCGGTCCGGCGCCCCGGGAACGAGCGGCGGGGGGGGGGGGGGGGGGGGGGGGGGGGGGGGGGGGCGCGCCGCCCCCCCCCCCCCCCCCCCCCCCCCGGCGAGTTCACACCGAGAGCCCCGCCCGGGCGGAACACCCGGGCGAACACCAGGCCGCCGTGCTCAGCCCTCCGCCGCGGTCAGCGGCACCGGCGCCGCCCCGCGGTCCGCCCCGCCCGTGCCGTCGCCGTCCTCCTCGGCCCAGAGCGACCTGACGTGGGACATGTGCGTCAGCATCCGCTGCTCGGCACCCCTCACATCACCCGCGATCATGAGATCGAGCAGTTGGACGTGCTCCTCCGCCGAGGCGGTCAACTGCCCCGATTCGGAAAGCCGGTTGAGTCCGAAGAGGCGCGAGCGCTTGCGCAGGTTGCCGACCTCCTCCACCAGTCTGCGGTTGCCCGCCAGGGCGAGCAGTTCGAGATGGAAGCGGCGGTCCGCCTCCAGGTAGCCGAGGATGTCGTGCTCGGCGGCGGCGGCCACGATCGCCTCGGCGAGCGGGCGCAACGCCTTCAGCTCCTCGGTCCGGCCCATCCTGGTGATCCGGCCGACGGTGGGCACCTCGATCATGGCACGCAGCTCGGTGAAGTCGTCGAGGTCCTGTTCGGTCAACTCCGTTATCCGGAAGCCCTTGTTGCGGACCGCCTCGACGAGGCCCTCCCGGGCCAGATCGAGCATGGCCTCGCGGACCGGGGTGGCGGACACACCGAACTGGGCGGCGAGCGTCGGCGCGGAGTAGATCATCCCCGGGCGGAGGTCACCGGCGATCAGGGCCGCCCGGAGTGCGTTCGCCACCCGGTCGCGCAAGTGCTCCTGCGCCGAGATGGCGTTGAGCGTCGTCAGGCGGGCCATATGTCTTCCTCCAGCGCCGTACGGTCCCTCAGAATACAATGTCACGTTTCCATCGGGGCCCGTCGTTCCCGACCGCCCGCCCGACCGCCCGACCGGTGGACGGGACCGCGGTGCTCACAGCAGGAATCCCTCGGGAAAGGGATCGGAGGGGTTCAGGAAGAACTGTGCGGTGCCGGTGATCCAGGCACGGCCCGTCACCGTCGGAACGACGGCGGGCAACCCGCCGACCTTGGTCTCCGCCACCAGCCGGCCGGTGAACGAGGTGCCGATGAAGGATTCGTTCACGAAGTCGGTGTGCAGGGGAAGTTCACCACGCGCGTGCAGTTGCGCCATGCGGGCCGAGGTGCCGGTTCCGCAGGGCGACCGGTCGAACCACCCGGGGTGGATGGCCATCGCGTGCCGGGAGTGCCGCGCGTCGGATCCCGGGGCGATGAACTGCACGTGCTTGAGGCCGTGGATGTCCGGGTCCTCGGGGTGGGTGGGACGGTCGGTCGCGTTGACCGCCTCCATCAGGGCGAGCCCGGCCGCCAGGATGTCGTCCTTGCGCTCCCGGTCGAACGGCAGCCCCAGGTCGGAAAGGCGGACCATGGCGTAGAAGTTCCCGCCGTAGGCGAGGTCGTAGCGCACCGGCCCGTACCCGGGTACGTCCGCGGCCCGGTCGAGCCCCGCGCAGAACGAGGCGACGTTGGTCAGGGTGACCGCGGTCGCGGCGCCGTCCCGCACCTGTACGTCGACGGTGACGAGCCCCGCCGGGGTGTCAAGTCGCACGGTGGTGACCGGTTCGGTGACCTCGACCATGCCGGTCTCCACCAGGACGGTCGCGACACCGATGGTGCCGTGGCCGCACATCGGCAGCAGTCCGGAGACCTCGATGTAGAGCACCCCCACATCCGCGTCGGGCCGGGTGGGCGGCTGAAGGATCGCACCGCTCATGGCGGCGTGGCCGCGCGGTTCGTACATGAGCAGCGTGCGCACGGCGTCGCGGTGTTCCTGGAACCAGGTGCGCCGCTCGGCCATCGTGGCACCGGGAATCGTGCCGATGCCACCGGTGACGACGCGGGTGGGCATGCCCTCGGTGTGCGAGTCGACCGCGTGGAAGACATGACGTGTCTGCAAGGTTTCTCCTGGGTCGCCACGGACGGGAGGAAGCGAACGGGAAGGAGCGAACGGGAAGGAGCGAACGGGAACCCGGGATGCGGGCTCCGCGGGGAGCGGGCCCGGCCGGGCGCGACCGGGCCCGCGGTGGTACGGGGCCGCCCCGGAGCCTGTCGGTGGCCCCCGACCGCCCGGCAGGAGGCCACCGGCAGGCTGTCAGCGGCGCCCGGCGGCCAGCGCCTTCTCCGTCGCGGAGCGCACGGCCGCCGTGTCGTCCTCGGGGAGCGGGAGGCGCGGCGGACGGGTACGGCCGCCGTGGCGTCCGGCCACGTCCATGGACACCTTGATGGCCTGGACGAACTCCGGCTTCGAGTCCCACCGGAGCAGGGGATGCAACTCCCGGTAGAGCGGCAGCGCGGTCGCCATGTCCCCCGCCGCGACGGCCCGGTACAGCTCGACGCAGCTGACCGGCAGCATGTTCGGGCACCCGGCGATCCAGCCGACCGCCCCGGCCAGCGCCAGTTCCAGCAGGACGTCGTCGGCGCCCACGAGCAGGTCGAGTTCCGGTGCCCGTTCGGCGATCTCGTAGGCTCTGCGGACGTCGCCGCTGAACTCCTTGACCGCGACGATGCTGCCCTCCCGGTGGATCTCGGCGAGCAGCGCGGGGGTCAGGTCGACCTTGGTGTCGTACGGATTGTTGTACGCGACGACCGGGACACCGGCCTCGGCCACCACGGCGTAGTGGTCGCGGACGGCCGCGTCCTCGCAGCGGTAGCCGTTGGGCGGCAGGAGGAGCACGGAACCGGCCCCCGCCTCGGCGGCCCGTTCCGCCCAGCGGCGCGACTCGGCGCTGCCGTACGCGGAGACCCCCGGCATGACCCGGTCGCCGTCACCCGCCGCTTCCACGGCGACCCGGACCACCTGCTCGCGTTCCGCGTCGGTCAGGGTCTGGTACTCGCCCAGCGACCCGTTGGGGACCACCCCGTCGCAGCCCGCCTCGATGAGCTGCCGCACGTGCGTGGCGTAGGCGTCGTAGTCGATCGTGCCGTCGTCGCGCAGGGTGAGCGGGGTGGCGACCATGACTCCGTGCCAGGGACGGGTGCGCTGGGTGGCGTTCGTCGTCTGCATCGTGGTTCCTCGGCTCCTTGAGAGGTGTGACAGGTCACGTCGTGTGCGGGGTGGTACGGATTCGGGGCACCGTGCCGGAACCCGCCCCGAGGCCTGTGGGCGGACGGTCCGGGCGGCCGTGTCGTGCGGCGGGTGCGGCGGGTGCGGCGGGTGCGGCGGGTGCGGCGGCGGGCCGGTTCCCGGCCGGGGGCGGCTATCCGGGATCGGCTATCCGGGATCGGCTATCCGGGATCGACGGGTTCGGCGAGTGCGGACAGCTTCACCGGGCAGGCGAGCGGGCGTCGTTCGGGCCCGTCCGGCCGCCCGCCGGCCGCGCCCCCGACGCCGTGCGCCGCGGCCAGGTCACGGACGGCGTGGCCGCATGTGCGGCCCTGGCACCAGCCCATTCCGGCCCGGGTGAGCAGTTTGACGGTCCGGACGTCCCCGGCGCCGAGTTCCTCGCAGGCACCGCGGACCCGGCCCGCGGTGACCTCCTCGCAGCGGCAGACCTCCGTGTCGTCGGTCAGCCACCGGTACCACCCCTCCCCCGGCCGGTGCACGGCGCCCATCAGGGCGGCGAAGGCACGCAGACGGCTCCGGGAACGGCCCAGGGCGACCGCCCTGCGCGCCACCGTCCGCGGTGTCCCGCCCCGCACCTCGTGGAGGATCGACAGAGCCGCCAGTTCCCCCTCGGCCAGGGCGAGTTCGACGCCGCCGATGCCACAGGTCTCCCCGGCGGCCCAGATCCCGGGCACGGTGGTCCGCAGCCGCTCGTCGACATCCGCCGCGTGTGTGCCGTCGGCACCGGGGCGCGTCCGGCAGCCGGCCGCCACCGCGAGATCCAGTTGGGGCACGAGCCCGTGCCCCACCGCGAGCGCGTCGCAGTCGAGGGTGCGGCCGGACCCGGGCACGGGGCGCCATCGGTGATCGAGTCGGCTCACGGTCACCTCCGCCACCCGGCCGTCGCCGCGTGCCCCGGTGACGGCGTGGTGGGTCAGCGTCCGCACCCCCGCACGGGCCAGAGCGGCCGCGTACCGGGCGCCCTCCACCGCCTTGGCCGGGTTCGAGGCCAGCACCCGGGGAGCACGTGCGTACGCCGCGTACCCCGCAGCCTCGACCAGCGCCACCACGCGCGCCCCGGCGCGGGTCAGCGACAGGGCGACGGCCTGCAGCAGGGGCCCGCTCCCCGCCACCACGATCCGTCGGCCCGGCAGCACAAGTCCGGATTTCAGCATCGCCTGGGCGCCGGCCGCGCCGACCACGCCCGGAAGGGTCCAGCCGGGAAAGGGGAGCTGCCGCTCGTAGGCGCCGGTCGCGAGCACCAGCCGGCGGGCCCGGACGGCGGAGCGCCGGGCGCCGTCGGGACCGGTGACGGCGTGCGGGGTCCAGTCGCCCTCCGTGCGTTCCACCGTCCATACGTGGTGATCGCGCAGGTGGCGGATCGTACCGGAGTCCCGGTGCGCGGCGAGTCGTGCGGACAGGGCGGCGAAGGTGTCCCAGCCGTGGTGGAGCGCCTCGGGGCGGGTGGCGCCGAGCCCGTCGCCGGGGCTGCGGTAGTACTGGCCGCCGGGCGAGTCGGCCGCGTCCAGCAGGACCACGTCGAGCCCGTGGTCGGCGGCGGTGACGGCGGCGGCCAGCCCGGCAGGCCCCGCGCCCACCACCGCGAGATCGGCGCGGACGTCGCCCGGGGCCCGGTGGTCACCCGTCGAGTGCGGCATGCCCGTGGCCCTCCTGCGTGGTGATCACGTCGCCGGGGCGGGCGGGGACGAGGCAGGCACGCCGGTTCGGAGTGCCGTTGATGGTGGCCAGGCAGTCGAAGCAGGCCCCGATGCCGCAGAACGCCCCTCGCGGCCGGCCGTGGACCCGGGTGGTGCGCCAGCTGAGGATGCCCGCCGCCCAGAGCGCGGCGGCGATGCTCCGGCCGGGCAGTCCGCGGATCGGGCGCCCGTCGAAGGTCAACGGGAAGTCCGGTTCGGGCTCGGCCCGGACGAGCTCGGCCGGGGTGCGTGCGCGGGTGCGTCTCACGGGTTCCTCTCCTGGGGCACGGGGGTCTGGTCCGGTGTCTCGGGATGTCCCACCGGGCGCGGCACGGGCCGCCCGTCCCGGTGGCGCGGGCGCCCTCGCCCCGTCGTCATGCGCCGGGGCACGGGGAGCCGAAGCGGCCGGGGGCGAACGGTGCGGGATCGACCTCGGGCCGACGCCCCAGGATCGTGTCGGCGATCAGCGATCCGGTCGCGGGGGCGAGCCCGATTCCCGCCCCCTCGTGACCGCAGGCGTGGAAGAGCCCGGGCACCCGCGGGTCGGGACCGATGGCCGGCAGGTGGTCGGGCAGATAGGGACGGAATCCGTGATAGGCGCGCATCACCCGGACGTCCGCCAGCACGGGGAACAACGCGGCGGCCCCGGCGGCCAGCCGGGCGACCGCCGGAACGGACAGCGTCCGGTCGAATCCGACCCGTTCGCGGCTGGCCCCGATCAGCACCGGTCCGGCGGGGGTCCCCTCCACCACGGGTGATGTCTGCAGCGCCGCGGAGCCGCTCGACACGTCGGACACGTACTCCGCCGCGTACACCTTGTGCCTGATCAGCCTCGGCAGTGGTTCGGTGACGAGCACGAAGCCCCTGCGCGGCAGGACCGGCAGTTCCACCCCGGCCAGGGCCGCCAGTTCGCCGCCCCGGACACCGGCCGCGTTGACGACCGCGGGCGCGCGCAGCTCGCGCCGCGCGGTGCGCACCCCGCGCACCGCGCCCTGCCGGTCGGTGAGCAGCGCGACGACTTCCTCCCCCGGCCACAGGCCCGCCCCGCTCCGCGTCGACGCCCGCAGCAACTCGGCTGCCGCCAGGGCGGGTTGGACCTGTGCGTCCTGCGGGTAGTGGCAGCCCCCGGCGAGTTCCGGCGCGAGGTGCGGTTCGGCGTCGTGGAGCCGGTCCGCCGGGACGTCGTACGCCTCGACCCCGGCCTCGCGCTGGCCCGCCGCCGTCGCGGAGAGTGCGGCGAGCGAGCTCCCGGACGCCGCCACGACAAGGCCGCCCTTGCGCTCGTACTCGATCCCGGCGGGCAGCTCCCGGGCCAGCTGCTGCCACAACCGGGCGGAGTACAGGGCGAGTTCCAGTTCGGGGCCGGGCACCTTGTCGGAGACCAGGAGGTTGCCCTCCCCGGCTCCGGTGGTGCCGGAGGCGACCGGTCCGCGATCGACGACGGCCACGGACAGTCCGGACCGGGAGGCGTAGTAGGCGCAGGCGGCACCGATCGCTCCGGCCCCGACGACGACGACATCCAGCGGCTGTCTCATGAACACGTCAGTAATATGTCACATTGTTTTCGCGTCGCCAAGGGTGCGTGCCAAGGGAGTTGATCAACAGTCGGCTCCCGGGCACCCTTCCTCGCCGTGGTGTCCGGGAGCGGGGCGGGACGGTCAGGGACGCGGGACGTTGCGCAGGTTCGAGCGGGCCAGCTGGACCATCCGGCCGACTCCGCCGTCCAGCACGATCTTGCTGGCGGAGAGCGCGAAACCGGTCACCATGTCCGCGCTGATCTTCGGCGGAATGGAGAGGGCGTTGGGGTCGGTGACGACATCGACGAGCGCCGGGCCCTTGTGCCTGAAGGCCTCCTTGAGCGCGCCTTCGAGCTGTTTCGGCTTCTCGACCCGGACACCGTACGCCCCGGCGGCCCGGGCGACTGCCGCGAAGTCCGGGTTCTTGTTGGTCGTCCCGAACGACGGGAGACCGGCCACCAGCATCTCCAGCTCCACCATGCTCAGGGACGAGTTGTTGAACAGCACGACCTTCACCGGCAGGTCGTACTGCACCAGGGTGAGGAAGTCGCCCATCAGCATGGTGAATCCACCGTCGCCGGACATCGACACCACCTGCCGGTTCCGGTCGACGAACTGGGCCCCGATGGCCTGCGGGAGCGCGTTGGCCATCGAACCGTGGCTGAACGAACCGATGACGCGGCGCTTGCCGTTGGGCGAGAGGTAGCGCGCGGCCCACACATTGCACATACCGGTGTCGACGGTGAACACGGCATCTTCGTCGGCGAGTTCGTCCAGCACCGAGGCCACGTACTCCGGGTGGATCGGGACGTGCTTCTCGACCTTGCGGGTGTAGGCCCTGACCACCCCCTCCAACGCGTCCGCGTGCTTCTTCAGCATGCGGTCGAGGAACCTGCGGTCGGTCTTGGCCTTCACCCTCGGGGTCAGGCAGCGCAGTGTCTCGCGCACGTCGCCCCAGACCGCCAGGTCAAGTTTCGAGCGCCGGCCGAGGTGCTCGGGGCGCACGTCGACCTGGACGATCTGCACATCGCCGGGGAGGAACGCGTTGTACGGGAAGTCGGTGCCGAGCAGGATGAGGAGATCGCATTCGTTGGTCGCCTCGTAGGCGGCTCCGTAGCCGAGCAGCCCGCTCATTCCGACGTCGTACGGGTTGTCGTACTGGATCCACTCCTTGCCCCGCAGCGCGTGCCCGACCGGGGCCTTCACCCGCTCGGCGAACTCCATCACCTCGGCGTGGGCGCCGGCCGTGCCGCTGCCGCAGAACAAGGTGACGCGTTTCGCCCGGTCGACCATCCGGCAGAGCTTCTCGATCTCCTCGTCGCCGGGCCGCACCGTCGGCCGCGAGGTGACCAGGGCGTGCTCGACCGACTTCTCCGGGGCGGGCTGCGACGCGATGTCCCCCGGCATCGTGACGACGCTGACCCCGCCCCGGCCGATCGCGTGCTGGATGGCCGTCTGGAGCAGCCGGGGCATCTGCTGCGGGTTGGAGATCATCTCGTTGTAGTGGCTGCACTCCCGGAACAGCAGGTCCGGATGGGTCTCCTGGAAGTAGCCGAGGCCGATCTCGCTCGACGGGATGTGCGAGGCGAGGGCGAGGACCGGTGCCATGGAGCGGTGGGCGTCGTAGAGACCGTTGATGAGGTGCAGGTTGCCGGGCCCGCAGGATCCGGCGCAGGCCGCCAGCGCACCGGTGATCTGGGCCTCGGCCCCGGCGGCGAACGCGGCGGTCTCCTCGTGCCTGACCTGGATCCAGTCGATGGCCGAGTTGCGGCGGATGGCGTCGACGACCGGGTTGAGGCTGTCGCCGACGACTCCGTACATACGGCTGACGCCCGCCCGGACGAGGATGTCGACGAACTGCTCCGACACGTTCTGCTTGGCCATGGATGCGTACCTCTCCGCGCTTCGGCTTCCGGACTCCGCGTCCATCAACCCACGGTGCGCGCGGTTACGCCTCCCAGACGGCCGCCGCCGTACGGTCGTCGGAGTAGCCCTCCACCCTGAGCTGGGTGTCCGCGAGGAAGGCTGCGAGACCGGGCGCCTCGCTCCCGGCCCAGCGTGCGGCGAGTTCGCGGGCCAGCGCGGGCTCGCCGCGCAGCGGCTCGGCGAGGCCGGGGCTGCACAGCAGCAGCGTGTCACCCGGCCGGGCCACCGAGGCCCGGAAGCGGAACGGCGCGGCGGGCCCGGTGTGCGCGTCCTCCGTGCGGGCCGACGGCGGCGAGGGCCGCGCAGCGGTGGCCCGGCCCGGTGCGTCCTCGTCCCGGGACGCCGTCCCCTCCCCGGTTTCCCCGGCGGCCGGCGGCGGGGTCTGCGGATCGAGGTCCTGCCAGTCGCCGTCGCGCAGCCGGAGCAGGGCGCCGTCACCGACGCCGAAGAAGATCCTGGTTCTGCAGTCGGGATCCGCGGACAGCAGCAGGCAGCGCAGGCCCGCCGTGTACCCGCCCGGTTCGAGACCCAGCTCGGCGGCCCGGGCACGCAGCTTGCCGTAGCCGCGGTCGGTGAGCCGGTGCAGGCCGGCCCTGAGGTCGTCGCGGCGCCCGGCCCTGATGTCCTCGGCCAGCCGGGCGTGGCTGCGGCCGACCACACCGCCGATCCACCGGCAGGCGTCGGCCGCCGCCACGTGCCCGTACTCGGCCGCCCGGGCACCGGTGGCGACGGCCACCAGCACGAGCGCGGCGCGGTCGGCGCCGAAGCGGGACGTGAGCATCGCGTCGCGGCGGGGCTCGCCGCAGAACCGTGCGGCGTCCCCGCGTACCGAGGCGGAGCGCAGGGTGTAGGTGCCGTAACGGGCGCCGTCGAGCACCGTGTCGGCGGCGACCAGACCGTCAAGTTCGTCGGGGACGGTGACGGGCAGTGCGGTCGGTTCGGCGTCATAGGTCGGCGGCCGTTCACCCACATGGCCGATCACGAGGCGTGCCGTCGGCCGGGACACGGGCTCGCACGCCCGCTCCTGTTCCTCCTCCCGCGCCCCGGTTCCCCCTCCGGCCGGCGGTTCGGGAGCGGCCGGGGCCTCGGCGGGCACCGGGGGCGTGCGAGTCGACGACGGCGTGACGAAGGTGCGGGGCCGCGGCGGGTCCGCCGCGGCCGAACCCGGGGCCGGCGAGGTCCCCTCGGGCGGTTCCCAGGGGGCACGCGCCCGCGACGGCCGGAGGCTCTCCGCCCCGGAGCGCGGACCGGCGGGTGCGTCGGGCGTGCCCCCGGACACGACCGGCGCCGGGGGCGGGAGCACCGCAGGAGGGAGGACCTCGTCGCCGGCCTCGTCACCTCGCCCCGGCGCCACCGCGCCCGACGCGGAGTCGAAACGGTCGTCGAGGCTGTCGGCCGTGTCGCTCGCCCCCGCGTCCCCGGCGACCTCGTCGTACAGCCTGCCCCACCAGTCGTCCGCCTCGGCGGGCCTCTCCCCCTGCTGGCTCATGCTCCCGATTGTCCACGGGACGGGCCGCGTGGAAACGGGGCCTTCGGAAAACCGGCCACGAACGCATCCGGGAACCGTCCGCCGCCGCGTCCCCCGGGAGCCGTCCGTGAGGCAGGTCCGCCGGGCGGCCCCACCCCCCACGGGGAGGCCGCCCGGCGGACCGGTCGAAGCGTGATCAGCGCACGGCGTATGCGTCGGTCACGGTCTGGACGACGGAGTTGCCGTTGGCGTCCGTCAGTTCGGTCCTCAGCGTGACCGTCCTGCCGGCCGCGCCCGCGTGGTTCACGGTCGCGGTCCAGTGGCCGCCCCGCTGTGCGGTGGTGGCCGCGGTCCAGGTCCCGCCGCCGTCGTACGAGTAGGAGACCCTGGCGGCGACCAGCCTGCCGGGCGTGTACCCGGCGTGGCCGGTGACGCTCAGGCCGATCGTCCGGCCGTCCTTCGCCGCGAGTGTCTTCATCCCGTCCGTGTCGAGGTCGTAGCCGGGGAAGAGCAGCGGGATCCCCTGGGAGTAGACGTTCTCGTCCCGCTTCGAGCGGAACTTCCAGGTGGTCTCGGTGCTGGTGGAACGCTTCCACACGGCTGCGGGCTGGCCGGACCTCATGGTCTGCAGGGTGAGTTCGTAGGCGGCGTCCTCGGCCGGGACGGTGAACACCCCGGACGGCCAGCCGCTCTCCCCCAGGACCTTGCCACCGCTGGTGAGCCGCATGTTGCCCATGTCACCGAAGGAGCCCTGGAGTCCGGCGTGCTCGCTGTCGCTCCAGAAGCCGGGGGCGACGCCGATCAGGTTGTCCTGGCGCTCGGCGGCCAGCTGGACCTTGCCCGCGGCGTCGCGCGGGGCGGCCGGGGCCGGGATGCCCCGGTACCAGTTCTCCGTGCGCTTCGAGCCCGACGTGTAGGTGCGCGGCTGATCGGTCATCAGCTCGCCCCACGGGAAGCTGGAGGAGAGGTACCGCACCCAGGCGGTGTCGCCCGCCGAGTAGTACTCGGTCCGCGTGCCGGGGACGGCGACGGAGTCGCTGGCGGCGGAGAAGGAGCCGCCGTACGGCCGGTTGATGATCATCGTGTCGACGTAGTCCGCCGCGACTCCCATCGCCTCGTAGTGGGAGGTGACCTTGCCGAGCTTGGCGTCGCGCACCTGGTAGGTGCGGTTCGAGGTGATCTGGCCGGTCTCGGGGAAGGCGAGGTTGTAGACGAACGGACTGACCGCGGTGGCCTTCCAGCGCAGGGTGACCGGGCCGTCGGCCAGACGGGCCTTCAGCGCGGCGGCCTCGTCCGCGTCGATACCGAGCGACGGCACCGCGGCCCGGGCGTAGCCGACGGACGGCTGCCAGGGCCCCGCGGAGGGGCGGTGGGCGAGGACGGCCTTCGCGCCCGCGGCCCCGGCGTCGCGTGCCTGGGCGTACATGCTGCCCTCGTCGTCGACCTCGACCAGGGCGATCTTCCCCTCGACGCCCGCGGCCCGCAGTTCGTCGGGGGTACCCGTACCGGCGTCGACCAGCGCGGCCGTGCCGGTGCCGTCGAGGTTGACGGATCCGGTGCTCGCCGCCCTCGGGTGCAGTGCGGCTCCGCCGACGACCGACAGCTTCTCGATCTGCGGGGCGTAGGCGCGCCAGAAGCTGCCGAACTCGAAGTCGCCGTCACGGGCCTTGCCCCGCACGTCGGCGAGGTAGGTGCCGACCGCGCCGTTGGCCGTGAGGGAGCCGGAGTGCAGCCAGACGCCGTCCCAGGTACGGCCGAACGAGAGCGTCGTGGAGCGGTTCTCGGTGGCGCGGTCCCGGGTCTTCACCTGGAGCCGGTGGGCCTTGCGGGCGTCCAGCACCAGAGTGGTGTCCTTGCTGACGTCCAGCTGCGGCCGGGCGAGGTAGCCGACGGACTCGGTCATCCGGCCGGTGGCGTCCTTCGCGTCGGGCGTGGTGACGAAGCTGGAGACGAAGTACGCGCCGGGGCGGAGCCGGTAGACCTGATCGGTGGCGCCGTCGTTGAAGCGGCGCTCGCCGCTCGCGGTGTCGGTGCCGATGACGTCCAGGGAGGAGGAGCCCGAGGCGGGCTCGCCGTCACGGTCGACGAGCTTGACGCGCAGGGTGACGGTCTCGGGCCCGACGTACAGCGAGAACGGGGTGGAGACCTCGACGCCGCCGGGCCCGGTGGCGAGCACGCGTCCGGTGACGTCACCGTACTGGGCGGCCTTCAGCTTCGCGGTCGGGTCGATGCCCAGCGGGACCTTCACGGTCGCTCCGGCCGGCACGGTGACGGTGCGGGCGTCGAGCTTCGCGACCGCGGAGCGGACGTCGGAGCCGTCGTTGCCGGTCACGCCCTGGACCTTCAGCGACAGCTTCACCGGCTTGGTGCCTGAGTTGGTGTAGGGGACGTCGACGGTCGTGCGGTCGCTGCGGTCCTGCGGCCAGTTGAAGGTTCCGGCCTGGACGGCGGGGGCACCGACGACGGTGGTGTCGATGGCCGCCTTCACGTCGAGGCGTCCGCCGCCGGTCTCCCGGACGTCGCCGGGAATGTCGCTCTTCGCGGACGACACCAGAGCTGCCTTGATCTGCTGCGCGGTCCAGTCCGGGTGGCGCTGCTTCACGATGGCGGCGGCGCCCGCCACGTGCGGGGTCGCCATCGAGGTGCCGGACATCGACTGATAGGCGTAGATGCCGCGGCCGCCGGCCGCCGCCGCGGAGATGCCGACGCCGGGGGCGGCGATCTCGGGCTTGAGGGTGTGCGAGCCGATCACGGGTCCGCGGCTGGAGAACTGGGCCGTGGAGTCGTCGCGGTCGACGGCGCCGACGGTCAGCACGCTCGGGGCGCAGCCGGGCGAGGAGACGGTGTTGAGCGTCGGGCCGGTGTTGCCGGCCGCGATGACGAACAGGGTTCCCTCGGTCTGCGCGAGTTTCTCGGCGGCGACGCTCATCGGGTCGGTGCAGTCGGTCGGCTCGGGGCTGCCGAGGCTCATGGAGACGACGTCGGCCTTCTTGTCGACGGCCCACTGCATGCCGGCGATGATCCACGATTCGGCGCCGGAGCCGCTGTCGTTGAGGACCTTGCCCGCGAGCAGGTCCGCGCCGGGGGCGACGCCCTTCTTCTTGCCGTCGCTGGCCGCCCCGGTCCCGCCGACGGTGGAGATGGTGTGGGTGCCGTGGCCCTGCCGGTCGTCGGTGGTGCCGGAGTCGGTGAAGTTCTCCGATGCGGCGATCCGGCCCTTGAGGTCGGGGTGTTCGGCGTCCACCCCGGTGTCGAGGACGGCGACCTTGGTGCCCTTGCCGTCGTACCCGGCGGCCCAGGCGAGATCCGCGCCGACCTGCTTGGTCGACTTGTCGAGAGTGGCCTGAACCTTGCGGTCGAGCCAGAGCTTCTTCAGCCCGGAGGCCGAGAAGGAACGGGCGCCGCGGGTGACGTCCGACCAGAAGTCGGCGGCCTTCGCCTTGTCCGCCTTCAGCGCGACGCCGTCGACCGCGTCGAGGACGAGTCCGCGCTCCGCGCCGCGCGGGGTCGCCGCCGCGGAGCGGGCGGCGGCCTTGTCGTAGACGGCGATCAGCGGCAGGGACGTGGTGTGCGCGTCGTCGTAGCCCTGCCGGACGAGCCCGGTGACGTTGAAGAGTTCCTCGTCGACCGTGCCCGCGGCGAGCGCGGCGGCGGCGGTGTCGGGGTAGACGTAGAGGTCCTTGCCGGACTGCCTGGTCTGCACGAGGGGTACGGAGCCGTCCTCGCGGGGCAGCGCGGTGACCGAGGCGGCCCCCGAACGGCCGGTGCGCACCAGGACCTTGTCGCCGGTGACCAGGGTGACGGTGACCGGCCCGCCCGCCTCGGCCGCCGCGGCCGTGCTCCCGGTGAGTGGTCTCTTCGCGGTCGCGTCGTCCCGCGGCGCTGCCGCGGACGGTGCGATCGCGGTGACGGCAAGGACGGCGGCGGTGGCCGCCCCCAGGGCCGTACGCGATATCGGACGCATCGCTCTCCCCAAGTGATACCGGATCGCCTCTGAACAAACAGCGGCATTCCGGAAGTTGTCGGAACTGCGGTGGCGCCACATTGGCAGAGCGACGGGCGATGAAGGGATGATGTACACGGCGGGTTTACGCCGTGGCCGCTTTCCGCCACGACCGGGCGCCCGAGAAGAACGACGGCGTACGGAACCAATGCGTCCGGGAGGGACCGAGGATGTTGGGGGCCATAGGTCTCGACGAGATACAGGAGTCGGCGTACCGCGCGCTCGTGACACTGGGGGCCGCGGAGGTCTCCGATCTCGCGCACCGGCTTGCGCTCCCCGAGCCGGACACCGAGCGGGCCCTGCGCAGGCTGGAACAGCACGGCCTGGCCGCCCAGTCCTCGTCGCGCACCGGCCGCTGGGTGGCCGCGCCGCCCGGGGTGGCGCTGGGGGCGCTGCTGACCCAGCAGCGCCACGAGCTGGAACAGGCCGAGCTGGCGGCGGCACTGCTCGCCGAGGAGTACCGCGCGGAGGCCACCGACGCCGCCGTCCACGACCTCATCGAGGTGGTGACGGGAGCGAGCGCGGTGGCACACCGTTTCCACCAGTTGCAGCTGGGGGCGACGAGCGAGGTGTGCGCCCTGGTCACCGGAAAGCCGATGGCGGTGAGCGGAATGGAGAACGAGGCCGAGGAGCAGGCCGTCACCCGTGGGGTCTTGTTCCGGGTGGTGGTCGAGCGGGAGGTGCTCGCGCTGCCGTCCGGGATCCTGGAGCTGTCGGCCGCGCTGGGCCGTGACGAACAGTGCCGGGTGGTCGACCGGGTGCCCACCAAGCTGGTCGTCGCCGATGCCTCCCTGGCGATGGTGCCGCTGACGGGCCGGGGGGCGGAGCCCGCGGCCCTCGTCGTCCACGGGTCCGGGCTGCTGGAGTCGCTGATGGGGCTGTTCGAGGCGGTGTGGCGGGAGGCGATGCCGCTCCGGCTCGGCGGGGGCGGGCGGCTGGAGGAGACGGCCGGCGGGCCGGACGCCACGGACCTGGAGATCCTGTCACTGCTGCTGGCCGGGCTGACGGACGCGAGCGTGGCGAAGCAGTTGGAACTGGGCCTGCGGACCGTGCAGCGGCGCGTGAAGGGTCTGATGGAGCTGACCGGGGTGTCGACCCGGCTCCAGCTCGGCTGGCACGCCTACGAACGGGGTTGGGTGGCCCGCGAACCACGGACCTGACCGGGGGCGCCGCCGCGGTTCCGCACCGGGCCGGCCCCGCCCGGTACGCGTCGGCGGGCGGGACCGCGCGGGCTCCGGCAGGCTGGTGAGATGGGTGTGTGGCAACTCGTCGCCGTCGGCCTGGTCATGCTCCTCGGCCTGGTCGGCGTACTGGTGCAGGGAGTGCCGGGGCAGGCGATCGTCTGGGCGGCGGTGCTGTGGTGGGCCCTGGCCGACAGGACGCCGGCGGCCTGGGGCGTGCTCATGGGTGCCACCGCGCTGCTGCTGGTGAACCAGGCGCTGAAGCCGTTGCTGCCGCGGCGCCGCCCGCACGAGTCGGGCGCGCCGCGCAGGACACTGGTGCTCGGCGGCATCGGCGCGATCGTGGGCTTCTTCGTCGTGCCGGTGCTGGGCGGCGTCGTCGGCTACGTGGGAACCGTCTACGCCGCGGAACGGCTGCGGCTCGGCAGCCGCGGGGCGGGGTGGGTGTCGGTCCGCTCGGTGATGCGGGCGACCGGCTGGTCGGTGCTCGTGGAACTCTTCGCGTGCCTGCTGGTGGCGGGCGCCTGGCTCGGCGTGGTGCTCTGGGGCTGACCGCCCGCCGTGCCACTCAGCTCGCGAGTGCCAGGTGCCGCGCCGCGTACGAGCGCCAGGGGCTCCAGCGCTCCGCCCGCGCCCTGCCGTCCGGGTCCACGTCGGGGTCGCCGAGTGCCCGCGTCCTGATGAGTGCCACGCCCCGCGGACCGATCCCCGGCAGGCGCAACAGCGCCCGCTCCGCCTCGTCCCGGTCCGCCCCGACGTCGAGCCGGACCTCCCCGTCGTCCAGGGCCCGGGCCAGCGCCCGCAGCGCCGGGTCGTCCGCCGCGCCCGCCAGCGCGCCCGGCCCGGGGAACACGTGGGTGAGCCCGCCGGAGGGGGCGTCCAGCGCCTTCCCGTACGCCGCCACGAGCCGCTCCGCCCCCGCCGTGCCCACCAGGGTCCGCACGGCGCATTCCTCGGGGTCGGCGGCGCCCGGCGAGCGCAGCCCCGGACGTGCGGCGACGAGCGGCGCGAGGAGCGGGTCCGCGCCGAGCCGCTCGTCGACGGCGTACGGATCGGCGTCCAGGTCGAACAGCCGCCGCAGCCGCTGCACCGCCGCGGTCAGGTCGCGCGGGTCCGTGAGATGGATCCGGACGTCCAGCCAGGGGCCCGCGGACCGCTCGTCGACGGCGACGACGGCCGTGCCGTGGGGCAGCCGCAGGGTGCGCCGGTAGGTGCGGGCGCCGGGCTCGCCGCAGACCTCCTCGATCCCGGTCACCGCCTCGGAGGCCAGGAGGTCGAAGACCTCACGGGCCGCGTACGGCCCCCGGTGGGCGAGCCGCAGCGGGATGCCGGTGGTACGCGCCGCCCGGGCCGCCGCCCCCGCGCCCGCGTCGGCCCGCAGCGCGGTCGGGGTCCTGGCGTAGATCCGCCGGATCGTGTCGTTGAACTGGCGGACACTGGCGAACCCGGACGCGAAGGCGATCTCGGTGACGGGCAGCCCGGTGGTCTGGAGCAGCACCCGTGCCGTGTGGGCGCGCTGGGCACGGGCCAGTGCGACGGGTCCGGCGCCGAGCTCCGCGTTGAGCTGCCGCTGCACCTGGCGCGGGCTGTAGCCGAGCCGCCGCGCGAGACCGGGTACGCCCTCCCGGTCCACCACGCCGTCACCGATCATCCGCACGGCACGTCCGACGACGTCGGCCCGTACGTTCCACTCCGCCGAGCCGGGCGCGGCGTCCGGCCGACAGCGACGGCAGGCCCGGAAGCCGTGGCCCTGGGCGGCCGCGGCGGTCGGGAAGAAGCGGACGTTCTTCCGCTTGGGGGTGACGGCGGGGCAGCTCGGCCGGCAGTAGATGCCGGTCGTCTCGACGGCGAAGAAGAACGCGCCGTCGAAACGGGCGTCGCGGCTGCTCACCGCCTCGTACCTGGTCGTTTCGTCCATCACACCGTCCAGTGTGCGGCACCCCCGGGTGCCGCACCGGCGGCTTTCGGACGTCGACGGTCGCCGCGGACTACCGCGCCCGGCCGCGCTTGGCGTCCATGGCGGCACGGCCCTCGGCCCCCCTGCGCTTCCATTCGCGCAGCATCTCGGAACGCACTCTGGCATCGGTCTTGGCGACGATGCGCCGGTTCTCGCGCATCAGCTTGCGATAGCTGTCGAGGCGCCGCTCGGGCAGCGAGCCGTCCTCGATGGCGGCGAGCACCGCGCAGCCGGGCTCGGCGAGGTGGGCGCAGTCATGGAACCGGCACCGTTCGGCCAGCTCGTCGATCTCGGAGAAGACCTGACCGACCCCGGCCTCGGCGTCCCAGAGCCCGACGCCGCGCAGCCCGGGGGTGTCGATCAGGACGCCCCCGGTGGGCAGGACCAGCAGATTGCGCGTGGTGGTGGTGTGCCGGCCCTTGTTGTCGACCTCGCGGGCGGCCTGCACCTCCATCACCTCGCGGCCGAGCAGGGTGTTGGCGAGCGTCGATTTGCCCGCGCCGGAGGCCCCGAGCAGCACGCTCGTACCGCCCGAGACGATCGCGGCGAACACATCGAGCCCCTCCCCCGTGGTGGAGCTGACCGGCAGCACCTGCACACCGGGGGCGACGGACTCGATGTCCTGGACGAGGTACGACAGCGTCGCGGCGTCCGGCACCAGGTCGGCCTTGGTCAGCACCACGATCGGCTCGGCGGCGCCGTGCACGGTGGCCCCTCCGCCGCCGAGGAGCGCGTCGCCGTCGGTGCTGGACATGGCGAGCGCGAGGAAGCGCTCCACCCTTCCCAGGTCGAGGTCCGCGGCGAGCGAGACGCAGATGGCGATGTGATCGACGTTGGTGGCGAGCACCTGTCCCTCGGAGCGCTGCGAGGACGTCGAGCGGACGAAGGCGGTACGCCTCGGAAGCAGCGTCCGCACGAACCGCGGGTCGCCGTCGGGGTCGACGGCGGCCCAGTCGCCCGTGCAGACGATCCGCATGGGGTCGCGCGGGACGACGAAGGCCGTGTCGGCCCGGACCGTGCCGTGCGGGGTGACGATGTCGCACTGCCCTCGGTCGACCCGCACCACGCGGCCGGGCAGCAGACCCCGTTCGGCGTGGGGGGCGAAGACGGCGGCCCAGTCGTCGTCCCAGCCGTACGGGGACAGCGGGTGCGACGCGGACGTGTCCTGGAGAGAGAGGTCGGACGACGGGGAGGACGGGAAAGACAAGGGAAACCCTTCGAAGGGTGGCCCCGGCAACGCGCCTACGGGCGCGCAGAGTTGTGGAAGAGGTCAGCCGGCGACCACGGGGGTGGGAACGATGCTCCTGCGGTTGTGGGCCATGCCCATCGCGACGACAGTCATCAATGTCCTCACCTCCTGGTTCACGCACGGGACCGGTACCGACGGCGTCCGCCGCCCGGTGACACCGCACACCATAGCCTGCGGCAACGAGACGACGTCAACCATTTATCGCGCCCCGCCCGCAGGCCCCGCCCGGGAGACGGACGCGATCCCTTTTGCCTTCGCCTTCATCCGGGATATCCACAGATATCCCTCGATCAGGTGAAAGACGCGCACAACGACCGGTCCCGGGCCGTTATGGTGCCGAGCATGACCTCACCCCAGACGGCCTCCGGCGCGTTCACTCAAGCCCAGTTGGGCACGATCACCCTCATCGGGTGGAGCGGCGAACACCCCGACGGAGGCCCCGACGCCGCCTTCCTCCTCGTCTACTCCCTGGGCGACGGGTCGGACGGCCCGGCCGTCGGCGAGGCCGCCATGCGCGTCGCCCTGGAACGCAGCGGACTGTCGGTGGGCACCGGCCCGGTGTACGGCGCCGAGAGCCCGGGACTTCCGGTGAAACTGCTCGTCCAGGCCGGCCAGGCGGTCCTGACCCTCCCTCACTTCACCGCCCAGTACCCCGCACCGGCGGAGTGGCTGACGGCGGCCGGGCAACGCGGCGAGGTGAACATCATGTTCGCCACCCGCCCATGGCCCCAGGGCGCGCCCGGCCGGCCGATCGGCGAGGAACTGCTCCGGTCGTTCGCGGGGAACACGGAGATCATCGTGACGTCCGCGCATTGCGTTCTTCCGGTACGCAGCCTGGGCTGAACCACCCCGGTACGCCAGATGCCCACCACCCCGCGGGGTGGTGGGCATCCTCATGAGCAGGCGCCGGGCGAAACGCCCGCTCCTGCACCGCACAGCCGTACGCGCCGGGGTGCGGGCGGCCCGGGTGGACATCCCCTGCCGACCGCACCCGTGGGGCGTCAGTTGTTGGCGACGCCGTTGCCCGACAGCACCGGGATGCCGCTCAGGATGTGCGACAGCGGCTCGTCGCCCTTGGCCTGGACCGAGTTGTCGGCACACTGCTGGTTCTGCGGCGAGGACAGTACGTCGATGTCCTGGACCGCCACCGGAACGAGCAGACCGACGAGCGCGCCGGCGTTGGCCTTCACCGGCACACCGAGGCACAGCTTGTTCAGCGAACCCTGGATGAGCTGAGCCTGCGGGCTGCCGTCGCCCCGGGTCTCGCTGTTGCCGAACGCGGACACGGCGCCGTTGCCGTTGACCGACGTGGTGCCCCCGTCGTTGCCCACCGCCATGGCCGCGGGAGCGACGGCGGCGGACAGACCCGCCAGGGACACGGCCACTGCTGCGCCGGCCATCATCTTCTTCATCACGCTTCACCTTTCGGAGCGTCCCGTTGTGGAACGTACTGATCAACCCATCACGGCAGCGACGGTTCCGCATGACCACCCGAATGGGTCCGATCCGGCGTGAGTTCGACACTCACAACTCGTTCGTCCCGGTCTCCTCCGAGGTGCGGGCCGCGGGCACGCGGCCTCCCGTACCGGGCGGTGCGGGTCTCGGGGGCGACAGCGGCTCCGGAGCGCCGCGGGCCGCCCGCCATTCGGCGAGCAGCCTGTCGTAGATGGGGGTGGCGTCCTGCGCGTTCCGCTGTCGGCCGCAGGGTCGTTGACTGTCGTACTGGTCCATGTCCGGTCCCTACCCGATGCGGCGGGTGACGTCCGCCGCCGATACGGCAACCGGACCAGTCCGCCCGCCCGTTCGGGCGGTGCGGCCTCCCGCGCACACCACATGGGGCCGGCACGTCCGGGCGCCGAATATCGGCGCTCCCGGATGTGCCGGCCCCACGGGTGTTTTCCGCACTGCGGGCAGGCGGGCCCGAAGGCGCACGCGCGGCCGTCCCGGACGAGCACGTCGTATGCCGACGGTCGAGGGGGCGGGGACGCACGGCCGGGGCCTGATGTCCTTGGTACTGCGACCGGAGGGGTTCACCGGCCCGCAACGCCCGGCACGACACCTCGCCTCGTTGTCACCTCATCCGCGCACATCCGGTACGCCGACGATGCTCCGCCTTGCGACGCACCACACCGGACATCGCGAGCTTCCGGCGAACCTTCCCGGTCACCGCACTGGGACGTGTCTGACAATTCCGCGTGGATCAGCGGGCGTCGTCCTGTGCGGTGCGTCGCAAGGCGCCGGGAAGTCCTTGTAGCGGAGCTACCAGGGCTTTTCGGCAACGCGGCGAGGTCCCGTGCGGGGCGGCGCCCGCCCGCGTGGAATTGTCAGACACGGCCTAAGGCTGTCCCGTAATCCGCGGTGGAACAGTGTGCGGCGCCGGATGCGGTGCATCGCAAGGCGGAGGGACATGCGCATACGGGATGCATGCGGATGTTCCGGCAACGCCGCGAGGTGCCGTAGCTGCCGTCGCGCGCCCGCCAGGGATCATGGGACAGCCCTTAGTTGTTGCCGGCGCCGTTGCCGGACAGGATCGGGATGTTGCTCAGCAGGTGCGACAGGGCCTCGTCGCCCTTGGCCTGCGTGGAGTTCTCGGTGCACTGCTGGTTCTGCGGCGAGGACAGCACGTTGAGGTCCTGGACCGAGATCGGGACGAGGCCGAGAACGGAGCCGACGTTGGCCTTGGCCGGCAGGGCGATGCAGGGCTTGTTGAGCGAGCCCTGGATCAGCGCGAACTGCGGGCTCCAGTCGCCGTGGGTGGCGGAGTTGCCGTATGACTGGACGGCGCCGTTGCCGTTGACCGACGTGGTGCCGTTGTCGTTGCCCACCGCCATGGCCGCGGGGGCGACCGCGGCGGACACACCGGCGATCGAAACAGCGACGGCCGCCGAAGCCATAATCTTCTTAATCATGAAATAGCCCTTCTGATATTCCTGTTGCTCGCCTGTCCGGAGCGCCCTGATCAACTCGCGGTGACGGCGATGGTTGTGCTCGTTCACTCGAACGATGCTTCTACTGAGCGGTCGTTCGCCGCGCGTGCGGCATTCGGGGTACGCGAACCCCGAATGCGAGGGGTGCCGCGACCCGGTGGCGGATCAGCCGCCGACGGGCAGCCCGCCGAGCAGCGGTGCCGCGCCCTTGGCCGCGCCGACGGCCTGGCCGGTCAGCTTGTCGACGGTGCCGCTCTTGTGCATCGATTTCGCGGCGCCGCCGACCGTGTCCACGACAGGGTCGACGACCTGCGGCGTGCTGGCCACCACCTGGTTGATACCACCGTCGAGGCTGAAGTTGGGGGCCGTGGTGGTGTTGACGGCGAAGGCGGGAGCAGCCGTTCCCAGAGCGACCACGGAACCGGCGACGAGCGCGGCGGACTTCGCGTACTTCACTTGTGGATTCCCTTCTTCAGCGGCGGGCTTCTCGATCGCGCGAACCGCGACCTCACCAGGCGTCCTTGGCCGTGATTCCCACCGCTCTCGTCCTGGGTAACGAGGTGATTGCGACGGGGCAACTGGAGAGAACCGGTTTTTCTCGGCGGCCCCGCGTTCGGGCACCGGAATGGGGGGAAGGGCCCCGGTCCGCGTCGCATGCGAACCGGGGCCCTCCCGTCACCTGCTGTCGACTCGACCGATCGCGGTCAGAAGTTGAGGCAGGTGTTGCCGAAGGTGGGGTTGAGCACACCGATCACGTTGACGGTGTTGCCGCAGACGTTGAGCGGAATGTGCACCGGAACCTCAATGACGTTTCCGGATACCACACCCGGGGAGAAGGCCGCGGCGCCCGAGGCACCGGAGTCGGCGAACGCGGGGGCGGCGGCGCCCACCGCCATCAGGGTTCCGGCGGCTACGGCGGCAACCTTGCTGTACTTCATTTCTTTTCCCTTTCTCGACGGAGTTTCTGAGCGGTCACGTCCTTCGTGCCGCACGAGTGCGGTCCTGATCACTCGTCACCCCGCCGCTGCATTTCATAACAATTGAGGACCGCGGGCGAGACTCTCCGAGAACGACGGTTCCCGGAATCGCCCGAATGACGCAGCGTCGACGCGATGTCCCTCATCCGACGCCGCGCCTGCTCTCGCCGGACCGTCCGGTGCGTCGGCACCGGAGAGGGCAGCAGCGGGCCCGGACCGCGGAGGAGGAATGCCGACGGCCCGGGCCTGTCACTGTGGTTGGCCGGATCAGCTGTTGCCGGCGCCGTTGCCGGAGAGCACCGGGATGCCGCTGAGGATGTGCGACAGCGGCTCGTCGCCCTTGGCCTGGGTGGAGTTCTCGGTGCACTGCTGGTTCTGCGGCGAGGACAGCACGTTGACGTCCTGGACCGCGATCGGGATCAGGCCGAGGACCGAACCGACGTTGGCCTTGAGCGGCAGGCCGACGCACGGCTTGTTCAGGCTGCCCTGGACCAGGTCGAACTGCGGGCTGCCGTCGCCGTGGGTCACGGCGTTGCCGAACGACTGCGAGGCTCCGTTGCCGTTGACCGAGGTCGTACCGCCGTTGTCGCCGACCGCCATGGCCTGCGTCGCGCCCATGCCGAGGATGGAGGCGGCCACGGCGCCCGTGGCCAGAACCTTCTTGATCACGATTAACCCTTCTCGTACCGGATGCCCCGTACCGGAGCCTCCTGACCAACTCGCAACCGGGCTTTTGGTTCTCTCCATTCACCCGAACGCCGAAAGATCACGGACAGGGGTACGAATATGCGTCAGAAGTACCGCAGAAGCGTTTTTCCATGCCCCCCATCCCCTTCACGCCTCAACCACCCTCGAAACACGCGTGATTGAACACCCGAAGGATCCGTTCGGCGTCAGAGCGGGCATGCGCATGTAATCCGTTCGAGTGGTCACAAAATTTCCACGAAATGTGAGTTTCCTCGACAATTCCTCCTCGTTATGGGTGTCACCGGGCGTGCGGCTCGGGTGTGCGCCCGGCAGAGAGGTGGATTCATCGCGTGAAGAAAGCTCGTACGTCGCTTCTCCGCCGTGCCACGACCACCGGCTGTCGGCCCGCACCGAGAGGAAGCGGGGCGACTCCCCGTGCAATCCGCATCGCCTGATGAATGAACCGCGGGCCCCGCGCTCGCGCGACGTGTCCCAGGAAAGGGCAATCAATGCGAAAAGCCTTGAGTAAGAGCGTGCTGGTGATGGCGGCGGCGTCAGGCATCCTGGCCGCGTCCGGCGGATACGCGTTCGCGGACGCCTCCGCCGAGGGTGCCGCCGTCGGATCGCCGGGCGTCGGCTCGGGCAACACCGTGCAGGTGCCGATCCACGTTCCCGTCAACCTGTGCGGAAACACGGTCGATGTGATCGGCCTGCTGAACCCGGCGTTCGGCAACGAGTGCGAGAACGAGAGCGAGGGCGGTCGGGGCGACGGCGGACCGGGGGCGAGCGCCGAGGGCCTCGCGGCGGGCTCCCCCGGCGTGCTCTCCGGCAACATCGTGCAGGTCCCGGTGGATGTTCCCGTCAACGCCTGCGGCAACACGGTCGATGTCGTCGGCCTGCTCAACCCCGCGTTCGGCAACAAGTGCGAGAACGAGTCCGAGGGCATCGAGACCCCGCCGCCGCCCGTGCACCCGCCGCACAAGCCGCCGGTCCACCCGCCGCACAAGCCCCCCGTGCACCCGCCGCACAAGCCGCCGGTCCACCCGCCCCACAAGCCGCCGCACCACCACACGCCGGACTGCCCTCCCGGGCACCACCACAACCCGCCCGCCCACCACGAGCCCCCCACCCACAACTGGCCGCACAAGCCCCCCACCCACAACTGGCCGCACAAGCCCCCGGTGCATCACCAGCCGCAGTGGCACCACCACCACCACAAGCCGCAGCTTGCACACACCGGCTCCGACACCAACCTGGGTCTGGCCGGCGGCGCGAGCGCCGCGATGGTGCTCGGCGGCGCCCTGCTGATGCGCCGTACCCGCGCCTCGAAGAACTGACTCGCGCGGTCGACGGACGACCGCGGAAAACACGGAGGGGGGGGGGGGGGGGGGGGGGGGGCCCCCCCCCCCCCCCCCCGCGGGGGGGGGGGGGGGGGGGGGGGGGCGCCCCCCCCCCGCCCCCTCCTGCTCCCCGGCTCGTCACGCCTCGGTGACCGCCGTCGCGCGCCAGGGCGCCAGGCGTTGTACGTCGCGGGCGGTCTCCGTGAC
>NZ_JBIBYN010000022.1:0-30905 GCF_043083325.1 Streptomyces sp. NPDC014734
ACGCCTCGAAGAACCTCGCCTTCAGGTCTCCAAAATCCACGATCCCCGCAACTCCCTGAACAACAGGGTGTTGCGGGGATCAATAGAACCCGCCAAGTCTCGCCGGGGTCTTCCTCGTGTGCCGCTCCGCCGCGGAGGTTGCTCGTCCCCCCTGTGGCATGCGCTACAAATCGGCTTGTCCGTTTGGAGAACGAAAGTTCCGCCCCTTAGCGTCGACCGGGCTGTTCGTCACTCGTATGTCGCGACCGCGACGTACCGGGCAGCCATCGCCGAGTCCCCGTCGGGCGTGAGCCTGGGGAGCCGGGGACCCACACAGTCCCTGGGGTGAATCGGATGCCCGGCCTCGGTGAGGCCGCGGTGCCCGTAGGAGACCTTCCTGCTCCGAACCCGTCAGCTAACCCGGTAGGCGAGAAGGAAGGAAAGGACCAGCCACTTCATGGCGTTCACCCGTGCCACCGGGAAGCACCGTGCCCCGAGCCGGCTCACGCGCAACAGCGCGAAGATCGCCGGCATCGCGACCCTGGCCACCAGCGGCGTCATCGGCGGCGTCGCCTCCCCGGCAGTCGCCGCGGACACCGGAGCCTCCGACGCCGACGAGACCGGTCTGAACCAGGTCATCGTCATCGAGAGCGTCCTCGCCGACCGGATCGATGCCCAGGCCGACGCGCAGCAGCGCCAGGCCGATGCCACGGCGAAGGCGGAGGCCCTGCGGAAGGCCGAGGCCGAGAAGCGGGCCGCGGCCAGGGCGAAGGCGGCGAAGGCCGAGGCGGAGGCGAAGCGTGCCGCCGAGGCGCGTGCCGAGAAGGCGCGAGCCGCCCGTTCCGCCGAGCGGACCCGCCTGGGCTCCTTCCAGCTTCCGGTCGCCGGTTCCTACGTCACGACCGGCTACAAGTCCAGCGGTTCGCTGTGGTCGTCCGGCAGCCATTCGGGCATCGACTTCCACGCGGCTTCCGGCAGCTCGGTCGTCGCGGTCGGCGCGGGGACGGTCGTCGAGGCCGGCTGGGGCGGCGCGTACGGCAACAACATCGTGCTCCGGATGACGGACGGTACGTACACGCAGTACGGCCACCTCTCGTCGATCGGGGTCTTCGTCGGCCAGAGCGTGGGCGCGGGCCAGCGGATCGGGTTCTCCGGGTCGACCGGCAACTCCACGGGCCCCCACCTCCACTTCGAGGCCCGGACCACGCCCTCCTACGGCTCCGACATGAACCCCGTCGCATACCTGCGCGCCCACGGCGTCAGCGTCTGAGCGAGGCCCCACGCACGACACCGTTCCAGAAGGCCCCGGCGGGCGCGTACCGGAAGGACTCGCGTGCCGGGGCCTTCGGCATGCCGGACGCCCCGTCCACCGGGGGCCGCGTCGCGCCCGGGCGGGGGAGGCCTTCCGCCGAGGGCGCAGGAGACCGTCACCGCACGAGTCCCCTCCTCCCACGGGAGCCCGTCACCCCAGGAGCCCGTCACCGTTCGAGCCGTCGCCGCACCACGAGCTCCTCGCCCGCGGCGGTCCTCGCCGCGGGCGGTTCGGAAAACAGAAGAGCCGCGGTGCCGTTTCACGGCACCGCGGCTCTCGCGCGGGAATTGGTTCAGACGGTCTCCGGGAGCTCGTCGAGCCCCTCGGCGACCAGCTTCGCCAGGCGGTCCAGCGCGATCTCGGCGTCGTCCGCCTCGGAGGCGAGCACGATCTCCTCGCCGCCCTGCGCGCCGAGCCCCAGCACCGCGAGCATGGAGGCGGCGTTCACCGGGTTGCCGTCGGCCTTGGAAATCGTCACCGGGACGCCGGACGCCGTGGCGGCACGGACGAATATGGAAGCGGGGCGGGCGTGCAGGCCCTCGGCCCAACCGACGTTGACGCGGCGCTCAGCCATGGTTCTGCCCTTCATGAATCAACGGTTGTCTAGACCATTCTCGCACGGGGTGCGCGGTGCTCCGGCCGACCCGCAGGACGCCCGCGACCAGTGCGGCAGCGCTGTTCGATCCCCCCAGACTGCCCCGGCCCCAGGGCGTACGCGACCGGTGGCCGAGCCGTACGCTGGGCCCATGCAGCCCGCGCCGGAGCACAGTCCGCACCACGCCTACCCCGACCACTGGGAGGCGGACGTGGTCCTCCGTGACGGCGGGACGGCCCGGATCAGGCCGATCACCACGGACGACGCCGAACGGCTGGTCAGTTTCTACGAACAGGTATCCGACGAGTCGAAGTATTACCGTTTCTTCGCTCCCTATCCCCGTCTGTCGGACCGGGATGTGCACCGCTTCACCCATCACGATTACGTCGACCGGGTGGGGCTCGCGGTCACCGTCGGGGGCGAGTTCATCGCGACCGTCCGCTACGACCGGATCGACGGGCGCGGCAGGCCGGCCTCCGCGCCCGCGGACGAGGCCGAGGTCGCCTTTCTCGTGCAGGACGCGCATCAGGGCCGGGGAGTCGCCTCGGCGCTCCTCGAACACATCGCGGCCGTGGCCCGCGAACGCGGAATCCGCCGATTCGCCGCCGAGGTGCTGCCCGCCAACACCAAGATGATCAAGGTGTTCCGGGACGCCGGCTACACCCAGCAGCGCAGTTTCGAGGACGGTTCCGTCCACCTCACCCTGGACCTCGAACCGACCGCCGAGTCCCTCGCCGTCCAGCGCGGCCGTGAACAGCGGGCCGAGGCGCGCTCCGTGCAACGCCTGCTCGCTCCCGGCTCCGTGGCCGTCGTCGGCGTCGGCCGCACGCCCGGCGGGGTCGGCCGCACGGTCCTGCGCAACGTTCTCGGGGCAGGTTTCACCGGTCGTACGTATGCCGTGAACCGGTCGTTCGCCGCGGACCAGGGCACCATCGACGGGGTCCCCGCCCACCGTTCCGTCGGCGAGATCGACGAACCGGTGGACCTCGCCGTCGTCGCCGTCCCCGCCGAACGGGTCCCGGAGGCCGTGGCCGACTGCGGCGAGCACGGCGTCCAGGGCCTCGTCGTCCTCTCCGCCGGATACGCCGAGTGGGGGGCCGAGGGCAGGGACCGGCAACGCGAACTGGTCCGCCAGGCCCGCTCGTACGGCATGCGGATCATCGGCCCGAACGCCTTCGGCGTCATCAACAACGCCGAGGCCGTCCGGCTGAACGCCTCCCTCGCCCCGGAGCCGCCCGCGTCCGGCCGGATCGGCCTGTTCACCCAGTCCGGGGCGATCGGCATCGCCCTGCTCTCCCGGCTCTACCGGCAGGGCGCCGGGCTCTCCACCTTCATCTCCGCGGGCAACCGTGCCGACATCTCGGGCAACGACTTCCTCCAGTACTGGTACGAGGACCCGAACACCGACGTCGCCCTGCTGTACCTCGAATCGTTCGGCAACCCGCGCAAATTCATGCGGCTCGCCCGGCGCACCGCGGCCGTGAAGCCCGTCGTCGTGGTGAAGGGCGCCCGGCACAGCGGTTCCACCCCGCCCGGCCACGCCGTCCCGGTCAGCCGGATCCCGGACGCGACGGTCTCCGCGCTCATGCGGCAGGCCGGCGTGATCCGGGTCGACACGGTGACGGAGACGGTCGACGTGGGCCTCCTCCTCGCGGACCAGCCCCTTCCGGAAGGGCCCGCGGTCGCGATCCTCGGCAACTCCGAGTCGCTCGGGCTGCTCACGTACGACGCCTGCCTGACCCAGGGACTGCGGCCACGGCCGCCCCTCGACCTCACCACCGCCGCCACCCCGCAGGACTTCCGGGAGGCCCTGGCCGCGGCCCTCGCCGACGAGGGCTGCGACTCGGTGATCGTCACGGCGATCCCGTGGGTGGGCGAGGACGGGGAGGCGGAGACCGGCGACGGAGAGGTGCTGGCCACCGCGCTGCGCGCGGCCGTGGCCACGGGCCCCGCCAAGCCGGTGGCCGTCGTCCACGTGGAGATCGGCGGCCTGGCGGACGCTCTCGCCGCGGCCACCGGCACGGTCGCGCAGCCGCGCACGCCGAGGCGGTCCTCGGCCGTGGAGCCGGCGGAGGCGGTGGCCTCGGGAACGGACCCCTCGCCCACGGAGACCGTGTCCGACGGCGAAGGCCCCCTCCCCGGTCCGGCGGGGACCTCCGCACCCCCCGGCCGTGCCACCGGCGTCGGTTCGGGCACGGATGCCCCGGACACGTCCGGACCGGGTACCGGCGGCAGACGGATCCCCGCCTACCCGGCCGCCGAGCGAGCGGTGCGGGCCCTGGCCGAGGCGGTGCGCTACGCGCAATGGCGCCGGCAGGCCGCGGTGCCCGGCAAGGTGCCCGAGTTCCTCGACGACACCACCGACGAAGCCGGGGCCGCCGAGCTGATCGACGCCTTCCTCGGCCCCGCCCCCGATCCGCGCGGCAGGCCGCTCACCCACGACGAGGCGTGCGAACTCCTGGGCCGCTACGGCATCGCGGTACGGCCGACGCTGCCCGCCCCCGACCCCGAGGCGGCCGTCGCCGCCGCGGCCCGGCTCGGCTATCCGGTGGCGCTCAAGACCACCGCGCCCCACCTGCGCCACCGGGCCGATCTCGGCGGTGTACGACTCGACCTCGCGGGAGAGGGCGCGCTGCGGCGCGCCTACGGAGAACTGACGGACCTGCTCGGCGGCCCCGCCGAACTCCAGCCCGTCGTCCAGGCCATGGCCCCGCGCGGTGTCGACACCGTCGTACGGGCGGCGATCGACCCGGCGGCGGGCGCCGTCCTCTCCTTCGGGCTCGCCGGCGCGCCCTCCGAACTCCTCGGTGACACCGCCCACCGTCTGGTTCCGGCCACCGACCGTGACGCCGCCGAGCTGATCCGGTCCATCCGCGCGGCTCCGGTGCTGTTCGGCTGGCGCGGTGCGGCGCCGGTGGACACCGCGGCCCTGGAGGAGCTGCTGCTCCGGGTCTCCCGGCTGGTCGACGACCATCCCGAGGTGGTCTCCGTCGCCCTGGAGCCGGTCGTGGTGGCCCCCCACGGGCTCACCGTCCTCGGGGCGAGCGTCCGTCTCTCGCCGCCCCCGCCCCGCACCGACCTCGGGCCCCGCCGCCTCCCGAACTACTGAAACCACCGAAACCGCCCGAACCGCCGGCCGGAACGCGCGCCGCCCGCCCGTCGGCGCCGTTCCCGCGGGGCCGGGGTCCCGTGCCGCCCCGGCCGGTCCACGACGTCCCCGGCAGCCATCCGCCCCCCGTAGGATGGTGCTCATGGCAAAGACCGGTACGACGACCCAGGGGCTGCGCGCGGCGATCGAGCGCAGTGGCTACTACCCGGCCCTCGTGGCCGAGGCGGTGGAGGCCGCCGTGGGCGGTGAGCCGGTCGCTTCGTACCTGGTCCACCAGGAGACCACCTTCGACTCCAACGAGGTGCGCCGCCACGTCACGGTCCTGGTCCTCACGGACACCCGGTTCATCGTCAGCCACACCGACGAGCAGAACGCGGACACCAGCTCCCCGACGCCGTACGCCACCACCTCCACCGAGTCGGTCAAGCTCGACCGGATCTCGTCGGTCGTGGTCAGCCGGGTGGTGGCGAACCCGGAGAAATACGTTCCGGGCACACTGCCCCGCGAGGTCGTCCTCACCATCGGCTGGGGCGCGGTCTCCCGCATCGACCTGGAGCCGGCCGCCTGCGGCGATCCCAACTGCGAGGCCGACCACGGCTACACCGGCAACTCCACCGCCGACGACCTGAGCCTGCGGGTCAGCGAGGCCGGCGACGGCCCGGACACCGTGCGCCAGACCCTCGCCTTCGCCCAGTCGCTCTCCGAGGCCACCGCCGCGACGCCCGCGACCGGCCGCTGATGGCCCAGCCGATTTGGCAGGACCCCGTTCCGCTCGACGTCCGCACCGCTCCCGTTCCCGAGTACGGCGTCGGCTCGCTGGCAGATCTGCTGCCGACCCTCGTCGCGGGGCAGGGCGTGCCCGGCTTCACCGCGACGATCCCCGAGCTCACCCCGGCCGACCGGAACTGCGTGTTCCTGATCGACGGCCTGGGCTGGGAGCAGATCCGGGCCCACCCCGACGAGGCGCCGTTCCTGCACGCGCTGCTCCCCACCTCGCGCGGCGGCACCGGCCGTCCGATCACGGCGGGCTTCCCGGCCACCACTGCGACCTCGCTGGCCTCGGTCGGCACCGGACTTCCGCCGGGGGAGCACGGACTGCCCGGCTACACCGTGCGCGATCCCGGCACCGGCGAGCTGATGAACCAGCTCCGCTGGTATCCCTGGACGCCGCCCGGGGAGTGGCAGCCGCACCCCACGGTCTTCGCGCTCGCCGACGCCGCGGGCGTGGCCACCGCCCAGGTGTCCGCCCCCGCCTTCGAGCGGACGCCGCTCACCCAGGTCGCGCTGAGCGGTGGATCGTTCCTCGGCCGGCTGTCCGGCGAGGAACGGATGGACGTCGCCGCCGAACGGCTGGCGGCGGGCGACCGCTCGCTCGTGTACACGTATTACAGCGAGGTCGACGCCAAGGGGCACCGCTTCGGCATCGACTCCGACGCGTGGCGCGGACAGCTCATGTACGTGGACGGTCTGGCCCGGCGCCTGGCGGAGCAGCTCCCGGCCCGTTCGGCGCTGTACATCACCGCCGACCACGGCATGATCGACATCCCCTTCGACGAGCGGTCCCGGATCGACTTCGACGAGGACTGGGAGCTGCGCGCGGGTGTCGCGCTGCTCGGTGGCGAGGGCAGGGCCCGGCACGTGTACGCCGTTCCGGGGGCGGAGAACGACGTCCTCGCCGTCTGGCGGGACGTGCTCGGCGAGGAGTTCTGGGTGGCGAGCCGTGACGAGGTGATCGAGGCCGGATGGTTCGGCCCGAAGATCGACGAACGCGTCCACGGCAGGATCGGCGACGTCGTCGCGGCGGCCCACGCCGACGTGGTGATCACCGCGTCGGTCAACGAGCCGCACGAGTCCGAGATGGTCGGCATGCACGGCTCGATGACCCCCGTCGAGCAGTACGTCCCGCTGCTCGAAGTACGCTCGTAGCCGCGTTCTCGCACCACCGTCCGGCCCCGTGACCGCTCCGCAGTGCCCGAAAGGTTCTCAGTTCCTGATGTCCGAATTGGTTTTCTTCTCCGGAACTATGGATTGCGGGAAGAGCACTCTGGCGCTCCAGATCGGGCACAACCGCTCGGCCCGCGGGCTCCAGGGCGTCATCTTCACCCGGGACGACCGGGCGGGCGAGGGGAAGCTGTCCTCGCGGCTGGGCCTGGTCACGGCGGCTGTCGAGGCCACCGAGGGCATGGACATGTACGGGTACTTGGTCGACCGGCTGTCCAAGGGGGGCAAGGCCGACTACGTGATCGTCGACGAGGCGCAGTTCCTCTCGCCGGAGCAGATCGACCAGCTCGCGCGGGTCGTGGACGACCTCGGTCTCGACGTCTTCGCCTTCGGTATCACCACGGACTTCCGCACCAAGCTCTTCCCCGGCTCCCAGCGGCTGATCGAGCTGGCCGACCGGATCGAGATCCTCCAGGTGGAGGCCCTGTGCTGGTGCGGAGCCCGGGCCACGCACAACGCGCGCACGGTGGGCGGGGAGATGGTGGTCGAGGGCGCCCAGGTGGTCGTCGGCGACGTCAGCCGTCCGGTGGGGGAGACCGGTTACGAGGTCCTGTGCCGCCGCCACCACCTCCGCCGGATGACGGCGCCCGCCGCCCGCGCGGGCGCGCTGTCCCCCGACGTCCTGCCGGTGACCTCCGACTGACGACCGGTTCGTTCCGTCGGCCGCGAGTTCCCGCGGGCCCATCGCGCTCCGTGCCCGTGTCACCACCCGTGTGTCGAGCACGGTGGCCCGGCCCGGCGGCCCGGCCCGGCACGTTCCGCTGACGTGCCGAGCCCCGTTGGGCTA
The DNA here is from genome assembly GCF_043083325.1 of Streptomyces sp. NPDC014734. NCBI lineage: Bacteria > Bacillati > Actinomycetota > Actinomycetes > Kitasatosporales > Streptomycetaceae > Streptomyces > Streptomyces sp. NPDC014734. The sequence goes on from NZ_JBIBYN010000022.1 coordinate 7,784, forward strand.
CTGTGAGCGACGTGTCGGAATCCGTCGAACTCTGCGCACTCGCAGGCGAGTTCACCGCAGCGCTCGCTCGCCAGCAGCAGCTCGCCGAGCGCCGTGAGGAGATCGTCACCAGGCTGCACGACGAGGTCGAACGGCTGCGCCGGGGCGAGGTCGAGGTGGCGCTCGATCTCGTGCGCCACTCCCTGATCCGGCTCCACGACCAGATCCTGCGCCAGGCCGAACACGTCACCGGCCCGCTCGGCGTCGACGAGCTGCGGGAGCTGCTGAACGCGCTGGCCGACGAGACGGCGGACACCGTGGCCAGGACCGGCGTGCAGCGGTACGTCCCCCGGCCCGGCTCGGCGTTCGACATGGCGTCGCAGCGCCCGGTGGGCCGCGCCGCCGCCGAGGGGCCCGAGGCGGACCGGACGGTGGCGCGCGTCGTCGCCGCCGGTTTCGTCCAGGGGGAGCGGGTCGTCCGCAAGGCCGACGTCGTGGTTTCCCGGTGGGAACCGGACGCCCCGTGAGCGCCGTCGTCCCCGATGGGGCCGATCGGCATGACTGGCAAGGACAACCGGCGGGACAACGGACGGGACGGGCGCGATGCGGCCGTCCCTACGGCGGGAGACCGTATGGCCGTGTACGGCATTGACCTGGGGACCACCTACTCGTGCGTCGCGCGGATCGACGACGTCGGCAGACCGGCCGTGCTGCGCAACCTGGAAGGGGCGGACACCACCCCCTCCGTCGTCTACTTCGAGAGCGCCGACAGCGTCGTCGTGGGGCAGAGCGCCAAGGACGCCACCGTCCTCGACCCCGAGCACGTCGTGCAGCTCATCAAGCGGGACATGGGCGACGTGGTGCCGCGCGAGTTCCACGGCCGCACCTACACCCCCGAGGAGATCTCCGCTCGTATCCTGCGCAAACTCGTCGAGGACGCGGAGACCGCCTGCGGCGACAAGCCGCGCGACGTGGTGATCAGCGTGCCCGCCTACTTCGGGCTCGCCGAGCGGGACGCCACCCGCAAGGCCGGCGAGATCGCCGGACTGCACGTCCTCGACGTCGTCGCCGAACCCATCGCCGCCGCGCTCGACTACGGGGCCCTGGAAGGGGACGAGGGACACGGCGACCGGACCATCCTGGTCTACGACCTCGGCGGCGGCACCTTCGACACCACCGTGCTCACCCTGCGCGGGCGCGAGCTGACCGTGCTGTGCACGGACGGCGCGAAGGAGCTGGGCGGCAGCGACTTCGACGACCGCATCGTCGTGCACCTGGTGGAGCGGTTCCGCGAGCGCTTCCCGGACGTCGAGGACCCGCTGTCCGATCTCCAGTCCGAGACGCAGCTGCGCAAGGACGCCGAGGAGGCGAAGAAGGCGCTGTCCTTCCGCGAGCGCTACACCGTCCGCGTCATGCACCAGGGCAGGGTCGAACCGGTGGAGCTGACCCGGGGGCTGATCGAGGAACTTACCCGGGACCTGCTCGACCGCTCCGTCGACATCACCCGCCGCACCGTCGAACTCGCCGCCGAGCGGGGCGTGTCGTCCTTCGACGACGTGCTGCTCGTCGGCGGCGCGACCAAGATGCCCGCCGTCGCCGCCGCCCTGCGCACCCAGTTCGGCTTCGAACCCAGGCTGCACAACCCCGACCTCGCGGTGGCCCGCGGCGCCGCGCAGTACGCCCTCGACCGGGCCACGTACATCCTCCCCGACGGCGAGTTCCCCACCGACCGGGCGCCGGACCTGCCGGAGACCGGCCTCGCCCACCGGCCGTACGACATCTCCACCGTCGCCTCGCGCGGCTACGGCATCCAGGTCATGGACATCGACACCGGACGGGAGTACATCACCCACCTCGTGCACGCCAACGACGCCCTGCCCGTGTCGGTGACCGACGACTTCTACACGCTCCGCGCCGGTCAGCGGAAGGTCCGGATCCAGGTGATGGAACAGGCGGGCGCCGTGGAGTCGGAGGAACCGGAGCACAACACCGAGGTGGCGCAGGGCACGTTGGACATCCCACCCGGCAAACCCGCGCGCTGGCCCGTCCAGTGCACGTTCACGCTCGACACCTCCGGACTCCTCACCGTCGTCGCCACCGAGCGGGAGACCGGCGAGCAGATCGAGATCTCCCTCCAGATCGGAGGTCTGTCCCAGGAGGCGGTCGACGAGGCGCGAGTCGCGATGAGCCGTCAGCGGATCGGCTGATCGCGGGCGGAACGGGGGGAACAGAGCCGTGGTCTTCGACGAGATGCGCTACCGGCGCGAGGTGCTCGACGCCGGACTGCCCGTGACCGAGGACCTGCGCACGCGCTACCAACTGCCGCAGCGCCTCACCGGACCCGCGGTGGCCGAGGCGGTCGCCGCGGTCCGCGCCTGCTGGCGCCGCAACCGGTCGCGGCTCAAGTACCGCTCCGTCATCGAGCAGTTGGAGGCCGGGTACCTCATCCACCGGCCGCTGCTGGACACGGCCGCCGCCGGGGACCCGGCGCGACTGCGGGCCGCCCTCGCGGAGCACGGCCGACGCACCGAATCCGAACGGGCCGGGCTGCGCGCGGCCCTGGAGGAGGCCACCGGCGGGCTCGGCCTCCTCGCCGAGAGCACGGTCGCGGAGATCGCCACCGCCCACCGGGTCCGCGAGGACCGGGTACGGGACCTGCTGCCCGTCCTCGGACTGCGTGTCACCGAACCCGACCCGCTGCCCCGGTCGCTGCCGCACCCCGCGTACGCGCGGTGCGCCGGTCACCTGGAGGTGCTGGGGCTGCGGCACCTCGGCGACTTCCTCGCGACCGACACGCCCGGCGGGCGGACCGAGCGGCCCGTACACGTCTTCGGCGCGCCCCCGGTCGACCCGTCGGGCGTCGAGGCGGCGGCACGCCGCTGGGGACGGCTGCCGCACGGCGCCGCCCACACCGCGGCGCAGGCCGTGACCGCCGCCGTCCGCGGCGTGCTGACCGAACAGGGCCCGGAGGGCCTGACCCGGATCCTGCTCCATGAACTGGCGGTGCCGCTGCGGACGCGGTACGCCGCCCGCGCGACCCCGGCCACACTCCTCGCCCACGCGGTGGGGGAACTGTCCGTCGCCGCCGACGACGCGCGGCGACTGGTGTTCGCGGTGCTGCACGAGGCCGCCGGCGACCCGCTGTCGGAGCGGCTGCGCCGACTGGCCGCGGACGGGCGGCTCGCCGAGGCGGTGGCCGTGGCGGACCGGTTGCCGCGGGGCTCGCTCACCGGGGACGGGCGCGCCCTGGCCGAGCACGCGCGCGGGAGGGTCGCCGAGGCGCACGGTCTCGTGGACGCCGCGCGCCGACTGCCGGCGGCCGAGGCGGACCGGGCCTGGGACCTGCTGGAACAGGCGGAGGCGACAGTCCGTGACCTTCCGGGGACCGACGCCGTGCGGCGCGGCCTCGCGGTGCACCCGGTGTCCGGCCTCACCGCGGCCGGGGACGGCGCGGACGTCGTCGTCCGGTGGCGGCCCTCGCCGTCCACGACGGGCGAGCCCGAGTGCGTGCTGCTGCGCACCGAACGGCGCCCGCCGCGCGACGCGGACGACGGCACGGTGCTGCCGCTGACGTCGCCGCGTGCCACCTCGTACGTGGACGGCTCGCCCCCGGCCTGCGTCCCGCTGTACTACGCGGTCGCCGTGCGCCGGTCCGCCGAACCCGGCAGTGCGCCCTCGCCGCTCGTGGTGGGCGGGCCCGTCGTGCACTGGCCCGAGGTCACCGGGTTCCACCTGCGCCCCGGGGACCGGCTGATCGGCGCCGACTGGACGTGCCCGGACCGTGCCCGGTCCATCGAGGTCGTCCGCACCGGCCCCGACGACGAGGAGGTGCGGGTCGACGCCCGCCGCGACGGCTTCACGGACGGCGGGCTCGTCAACGGCACGACCTACGGCTACCGCGTCCGCGTCGTCTACCGCACCGACGACGGACTGCCCGTGCGCACGCGGGGCGTCCGGCGCGCGGCCACGCCACTCGCACCGCCCGAACCGGTCACCGGCCTGGACATCCGCCTCGTGGACGGTGACCTCCTGGCGCGCCTCGACCCGCCACCCGGCGGTGAGGTGCGTCTGTACGGCTTCGACGACGCGCCCCCGTGGCCGCCCGGCACCCGGCTGAGCGCGGCGGAACTCCCCGGACGTCCGATCGTGACGCGACCCGCCCCGGAAGGGCTGCGGTTCGCACCGCCGGGCCGGCCCACCCTGGTCCTCGCGGTCACGGTCGCCGGGGAACACGCCGTCACCGGAGCACACGCCGCGGCCGCCGTGCCCGCGCTCGGCACCCCCACGCTCACCCGCCACGTCGGCACGGGCGTGGCCGTCGCCTTCGACTGGCCGCCGGACGGCGGCGACGAGGCCGAGATCACCTGGCGGACGCCCGGCGAGGCGGGCGAACGGCGGCACACCGTCACCCGCGCCGCCTACCGGCACGGGGCGGGTGTCCGGCTGCCGGTCGAGGGCGGCGCCGGGGTGGAGGTCGAGGTGCGGCCGATCGCCGTGCTCGGCGGACTGCCCGCGTACGGTCCGCCGAGCACGGCGGCACTGCCGCCGCGCGCCGAGGTCGACTACCGGCTGGAGCGGCACGGCCTGCCCGGACGGCGCACGGTCACCGCCGTGTTCACGGCGCGCGTCACGGTACGGGCCGAGCGGCTGCTGCTCGTGCGCTCCCCGGGGCCCCTCCGGCCGCTGGAGCCCACCGACGGGCACGTCCTCGCGGAGGTCTCCGACGTGACGCTCGGCCCCGGGCGGGACGTGAGGCTGTCGGCGCGCCTGGCCCGCGGTCCGGGCGGCCGGCTGCGCTGCTTCGCCGTCGGCGCGGCGCTCGTCCTGTGCGATCCGCCGCAGCACACGCTCGAAGTCACCTAGGGGAGTGGACGTGAGATTTCCGTGGCGCCGTACCTGGGTGTGCCCGCACTGCTTCCGGCGCATCTCCCGCGCACAGATCGCGTACGTCTGCGCGAGCGGCGCCGCCTGCGCCGAGAACCGGGGCCTCGCCTCGGCCGACCCACGGGCAGGTTCGGCGGTGTGCGGCACGTGCGGCCGCACCACCACCCGGCTGCGCTGCACCGCCTGCACGGCCCGGTTGCCGGAGGGCTATCTGCGCGCTCCCGGAAAGCTGGTGGCGCTCGCCGGACCGGTCAGCTCCGGCAAGAGCACCTACATCGGTGTCCTCGTGCACGAACTCCTGCACCGCCTCGGCGCCGAACTCGACGCCGCGCTGCTCCCCTGTGACGACGACACGATGTCGGACTACCACGAACGGTACGAGCGGCATCTCTACGAGGAGCAGCACACCGTCCCCAAGACCGCCGAGCACGACATCGGCCGCCCCCTCGTGCACCGCCTCAGCCGCACCCGGCGGGGCCGTTTCGGACGTGTCCGCAGGCGGGTGCTGACCCTGGTCTTCCTCGACACCGCGGGTGAGCACTTCGCCTCGCGCGACCGCATGGAGACCCAGACGCGCTACTTCGCCGCGGCCGACGCCGTCGTCGTCCTTGTCGATCCGCAGGACCTGCCCGGCGCACCGGTGCGGGACGGCGACGGGGTGCCGGGCCGGTCGGGCGACGTACTCGCCCGGGTGCTGGGCCACCTGGGCGGCGGCGGGAAGGTGACCGTGCCGGTCGCGGTCGTCCTCACCAAGGCCGACCTCCTGTGGGCGCACCTGCCGGACAACTCCCCGCTGCACCGCACCCGCCGTCCCGGCCCCGTCTTCGACACCGACGACCGGGCCGCCGTCCACGCCGAACTGCGCGCCCTCCTGCGACGCTGGCAGGAGCACCAACTCGACGCGCGACTGAGCCAGTTCTGCACCGACTACCAGCTGTTCGCGCTGTCCACGCTCGGCGCCGGGCCCCGGCGGGGCGGCGGCCTCGGACTCGGCGGCCTGGTACGCCCGCACCGGGTGGAGGACCCCCTGATGTGGCTGCTGCACCGCTTCGGCGCCCTCGACCGGGGACGGCGGTGACACGGATGGCAGGACAGGCGCACTACACGTCCGCCCCACCCTCGCCCGACGCACCCCACGGCGGCTTCCGGTTCACCGCCGTCTCCCCGGCGGCCCGCCCCGCACTCGACGTCCTTCGCCCCCTGACGGGATACGCGCGACCTCCGGGCCCGGACCGGGATCGCCCCTTTCCCGTGGCCTTCGCCTACGACCGACCGGCCGACGACGCGGCAGTGCTGACCCGCACCCGCTTCACCGGGCGGGACTACACCGGCCGCTGGGGCAACCACTTCTGTCACGCCCTGTACGCCACCCCCGACGAACTCGCCGGTCTGCGCCCCGTCGAACTGTGGGACACCCCCCACTGGGCCCCGGCACCGTCACCCGACGACCGGGACCTGCCCGACCTCGGCCCTCTCGTCCCCGGCAGCGCCGTCGGGCCCGACCGGGTGGCCCACCTGCTGGCCGACACCGGCGACCCCGGCGTCCGCCTCCTGGAACGACTGCTCACCGCGGCCCTGCGGGCGCTGGTCGGCGAAGGCCCCGGCGCCACCCTGGTCTCCGAGGATCCGGACCGTGCCGTCGACTGGATCGCCGCCGTCTCCTACACCCTGCCCGCCGGCCTGGCCGCCCGGCTGACGTTCACGACATACACCGCGAGGCCGGGGGACGACCACCACCATCTGATCGGGACCGGGACGAAGACCGCGGAGCGGGCCCCGGGCCCCGTGTTCCACCTCGACCCACTGACCGGGGACGGCTGTCCGGGGCCGGTCCCGATGGCACGGTTCCTCGTCGGCGCGCTGGCGAGCGGACGCCTCGACGTCCTGGACACCGTCGCGGAACTGTGGGACACGGGCCCCGCGGACGGCGTCGGGGGAGACGTGCGGCGGCTGCGGGCCGGGTGCGCGCTGCTCGCGCCGGACGGCGACGCGGGGGCCTTCGACGGGGAGGGGCCCCGGCTCGTGGGTTTCGTGCGCGCCGTCGCGGAGCTGCGGCCGCAGGAGGCGCGACTGGCGCCCGAGCACCTGACGGACGCCGCCGCGTGCCATCTCGCCGACGGCACGACACCCCTCGGCGACGTGGGGGCCGCGCTCGCCCCCCTGCCCGAGCCGTACCGGCGGGCCGTCCTCGCGGGGGTGCTCGCCGCCCTCGAAGCCTCCGCCGCCCTGCGGGCCTCCGCCCTGGACACGCGGGCGTGCGCCTCCCTCGCCCGCCTCGCGGACGAAGCGCCGGACGTGCTCTCCGCGGCCCCCGCCACCGCGCTGCACGTGCTGCGCCGGGCCGCCGGGGAGCCGCGGCCGACCGCGCTGCGGATCCTGCGGCTGTACCGGCGGGGGCTGTGGACGGAGACGGAGACCTACGAGGCCCTGCGCGATCTGGTGCGGCCCGAGGAGCCGGAGCGGGCACCACGGCTGCTGCGGCGACGCGGACCGGCCCGGGGGAGGGAGTGAGCCGTGGGGAACATCGTCGTGCTGCTCCTGGCGGTCATCCTGTTCATGGCCGTGATCGTCGGCCACTGCCTCCTCATCACCCTGCCCAGGCTGGTGTGGACCCAACTGCACACCATCTGGCGGACCTTCGGCAGGGCGGCCCACTCCCCGCCCGACCCGCACGGCGAACCGGCCACGCCCTCCTACCTCCGCGTCGTCGCCGCACGCGATCTGCGGGCGGCCTGGTGGGACGGGCTCGAACGACACGAACGGCTGATGAGCGACGCCGAGCGGTTCCTGGCCGACCGGGTGAGCTACGTGTTCGGCGGCCCGCCGCGACAGCGGGGGACCGGCGGGCGGGTCCTGCTGACGGTCTTCCTGCGCCCCGTCTTCCTGCTGACGCTCGTCGCCGTCGTGCTGACCGCGACCGCGCTCAGCATCCTTCCGCTCCTGTTCGCGCTGCTGGTGTGGGCACTGGGCCACGCACTGTGGATCCTGTGGTGGGCGATGTGGGCGGCCGTCGCACGGACGGGCCGCGCGCTGCGCGGCGGGCCGGCGCCGTGCCCGTACACCGGCTGCGGGCGCACCATCCGCCGTCCGGCACGGCTCTGCCCGACGTGCCGGGCCGCACACCGGCAGTTGCTGCCCAACCGGTACGGAGCCCTCTCCCACCGCTGCCGTTGCGGCACCCGGCTGCCCGCCGTCCTCGGCACGCGCCGTCTGGACGCGTCCTGTCCGCACTGCGGAAAGGCGCTGCCCGCCGGGTACGAACGGGCGCGGGTCGTCGTGCTCGTCGGCGGCTCGGGCGCGCAGCGCGGCGCAGTGCACCGGCAGGGGCAGACCGAGCTGGGCGCCGCGCCCGGGGCCGAGCCGTCGCTCGTGCGCACCGACGGGGTGCCCGTGCTCTGGTACGACCCGTCCGGTGACGCCTACGACAGCCAGGACGCGGTGGCCGCGCTGGACGTCCTGGGCCGGGCCCATGGACTGCTGCTGGTGGTGGACGACCCCGCCGCGCACAGCGACGCCGCGCACGCCGTCACCCGGGTCCTGCACGTCCTCACCGCCCTGCCCGCGCGCCGCCGCCCGCGCCGGCTCGCACTGCTGTACACCCGGGCGGCGCGGGGCGACGACACCGCCGTGCGCGCACAACTCGACGCGGCCGACGGCGGCCCCCTGCTGCGCGCGCTCGACGCCGCGGACATCCCGATGCGCTGCGTTCCGGCCTCGGCCCTCGCGGGGACGCTGGGATGGCTCGTCGGCACGCCCGGTACCCCGGGCCCGGGGGAGAGCATGGTGCCCCCACCCGTGCGACGGCCCGAGAGCACGACATTCCGCTTTCCCCGGCACCGCGCCGCCCGGCGCACCCTGCTGCTCACCCACCTCGCCGGGTACCTGGTCGTACCGCTCGTCCTGGTCCTGCTGGAGGCGGGCGCGCTGCCGCCTGCCGCCCTCCTCGGCCTGCCCGGGATGTACGACGGCTGGCGGCATCCGCTGACCGGTTCGGTCCGCCGGATCGACCTGGCCGCGGCCGCCCCCCGGGGCTGGCCGGAGCTCAGCGCGAGTTACTCGGCACCGGGACATCCGCCGTCCGCCGCCCTGCCCGGTCACGCGGGCTACTGGTCGGCCAAGGGATCCTCGCTGAAGGACAACTGGCTGAGGATCGACTTCGGTATCCCGCTGCCGCTGAGCGAGGTGTCGGTGGACTTCGACCCGGACAGCGTCACGTCGCTGTTCGTACCGGGCCTCGACGTGGAGGGCCAGGTCGGTGCCCGCACCGTCGAGTTCCGGGACGGACGCCCCCACGAGCAGAAGGACGGCCCCTACTCCAGGAAGGAGTACGGCTACGACTACCCCGTCCCGGAGGCCATCGACTCCGTCCGCATCGGCCTGCTCGACGCGTTCGCCAAGACCGAGGACGTGCAGCGGCTCCGCCTGCGCGAGTTCGACATCCGCTGGAACAGCTCCGACGCACTGCGCCTGCGCCCGGCGGACGGCGGCCGGATCGTCCTGGAGAACACCACCGCACGCGACCTCGCCATCACCGTACGACCGCCCCTGCTGCCCGAGGGCTGGCGGGCCACCCCCGTCGGGCGGCCGCCCCGGAGACTCGGGGCGCACGGCACGTACGAGATGCGCTGGCGGATCACGGCTCCCCAGGGGGCCGCGGACCGCGCTCCCATCGCCTACGCCGTCGACATCAGCGAGGGCGGCCGGACGGTGACGGCACGCTGTCTGGCCCTCCTCACGGCCTCCGCGGATGTCGAGCCGCTCTGCTGAGGGCTCAACGGACACCGGACGGAGACGTCCAGCAGGGCCCCGCGAAGTCGGCGAGGGCCGTGCCGAGCCGGGGATCCACCTGCGACGAGAAGCCGATGGGCAGGACGTAGTACCAGCCCTCGCCCATGCGGGAGCGGCGGGGCGGGCGCGGGGCGTCGGCGCGCAGCCGGACCTGCAGGGCGTAGAAGCGGGCGTCCCGGCCCCGGACGGTCGCGCGGCGCACGGTGATCTCCTCGACGTGTCGCCATGCGTAGGAGCGTCGCCTGCGCCCGATCACGGAGGTGACGCCGTCCCGGGTCAGCTCCAGCTCCAGCCGTTGCCGCGGCAGGAGGAACCCGACCACGGTGACGGCGGCGCCGAGGAGGGGCAGGAAGAGCATGGCCGCCCAGCCTGCCGCGTCCTGCCACTGGCCGCTCACGGTGAACCGCACGACGAAGACGCCCATCAGGGAGCCGAGCGCCGTCCAGTGGGCCACTGGCAGCCTCTTGGACCGACCGCGCAGGTGGAAACGGTCCGCGGTGCGTTCCGCGGTGAAGCGACCGGATTCCGTGGACGCGGGCACGCGGTCCGGCCCGGGGCCGGACGAGCCGCCGCTCTCGCCCCGCTCCCGGGCGCGCCGCTCCGCCAGGTGCTCCTGGAGCCGCCGGTTGCGGAACCGATAGGTGCCGCCCGACAACTGGAGCAGCCCCGCCGCGCGCGCGTCCCTGAGGAACGCCATCAGGGACCACGGCACCCGCCGGGCCGCCGCGAGCGAGCACTTGGCGAGGATCCAGCGGCTCCACGGGCTGAGCAGGACGAACATCGCCGAGGCACCCGCCCAGCCCCCGACCGCGGGCCACCACCCGTCGCCGCCGCGGAGCCCGAAGAACAGACCCGTACCGGTTCCAATCAGCGGGGCCACCAGCGTCACCAGGGTGACCAGGGCGGACTGTTCGCCGCGCAGGAGCGCGTCGGGTGTGGCGGCGTCCACGGTGTCGGCCGGAGCCGCGTACACGACGGTCAGCAGCGTGGGCAGCACGCCGCCGACCGCCAGCCAGACCAGGACGGGGTCCGGTGACACGAAGACGTGCAGGGCGAGCAGGAGGACGACGAGCGAGGGACCTCCCACGAGCGCCGCGAGGCGGACCTGCGGCCCCACCCGCGCATGCCGGTCGAGGGTGCGCAGGGCCTGGATGAACAGCAGGGGGTTGGCGCTGCGTCGCGGCTCGCTGATCCGGTGCCCGAACCACGAGGCGGTCACGGACCGTGCGATGGCCGCGAAGAGGATCCCGCCGGTCACGTCCGCCGTCACATTGAAGTCACCCAGCGGGGAGTCCTCCGCGTACCCGGACATGCCCGCCTCGATGAGGAGGGAGAGCAGGATGCCGGCCGTGAGCAGCGCGGGCAGCGCGAGCAGTCGTGGCAGCGGCGCCGAGTGCAGCCGCCACCAGGCGAGTTCGGACTCCTCGCGACGGTTCAGCAGCAGCGCCAGGTACGAGAGCCAGGCATCGGCCCGTTCGGCGTCCCAGGCACGGGGCGGGTGCAGCCGGCCGGGGTTCGGGGGCCGCGACGGAAACGCGGCGGCAACGATGCCGTCGAGCAGGTGCTTCTCGACCGCGTCACGGGTCGGGAACCGTGCCCGGTTCACCAGCTCCCCCGGATCCGCCGGATGCTGTTCGTAGGACCGGCGTACCAGCCACACCATCAGCGGACTGGTCAGGGCCCACGCCACCGGAGCGGAGGGTTCCTTCCGAAGGGTCCCCAGCAGGCTCGCCCAGGCCGCCGCGCGGGCCGGTGGCCGGGCCATGCGGAGGTAGCCCGCCACCTCGTCGGGGCGCAGCGGCAGCGACTCGATCACCGTCGCGTGGCGCAGACCCCTGCCCCTGCCGTCGAGGTGCTCGTACTCGGCGGTGCGGGACATCAGTACCACGTCCCCCGTACCGCCGAGACCGGCGTTGAGCGCGTCGAGGACCTCGTCGCGGCGGTGTCCGGGCAACTCGTCGAGGCCGTCGAGGACGGGCAGCACCCGCCGGTCGAGGACGAGCCGTCGGGCCGGGTGCACACCGTCCACGGGCGGCAGACCGGGGTGGTCCTGGCGCAGCCGGTCCATCAGCCAGTCGGTGAACGACTGCCGCCGGGTGTCCCAGGACTCCAGCGACAGGACGAGCGGGACCGGTACGTCGTCCTCGCCCTGTGTGAGCCGCCGGGCGAGGAGTTCGAGGGTGAGCAGGACGGACAGCACGGTCTTGCCGGACCCGGCGGCGCCCAGCACGACCAGCCGCCGCCGTGGCCGGAGCCGGAGGAAGGTCCCGGCGATGGTGTCGGTCCCGGAGCCCGCGGGCACGTACTCCCCGGCGGACGCCACTCGTCGGCTGGGTGTCCAGCGCACGGGCAGCGGCTCGGGATCGGTCATGTCCCAGGCATCGGCCTCGGCCCGCCACCGGTGCAGGAGACCGCGTGCGAGTCGTCGTTCGGCCGCGGCGAGTGGGGCGTCGTCGTCGGGCGACGCGGAATCCACGCGCAGGGTCAGATTGAGATCCCCTTCGAGGATCCCGATCTGGATCAGGTACTCGGCCGTGCAATCGACCGCCGTGTTGGTGATGTTCGGCTCACCGGAGTCCGCCTGCCTCGCCATGTACGTCCGCCCCCGTCATATCGCCCTTCCCGCTCCGTCTTCCCGCCCCGCTCCGCACGCGGAGCCGTACCGGGGACCCCGGTCGCCCGGCTCAGGATTCCGTCGGGTCCCCGTGGAGGCGTACCGTGCCGAGGATCTTCATGACGGTCGAGTCCGGCAGCTCGTTCTTCACCCCCGTGGCGCCGTAGAGGCTCCACGCGACGAGGTCGCCCGCGGAGTTCCTGAAGCCGAACGTGATGGCCTTGCCGTCGCTCGCGCACGCGTCCGTGCGGGGAGCGTTCCTGGACCTGGCCCGGGCGATGCTGCCCTTGACGCCGGACTTCGTCGTGTACGGCGTCGCCGCCTCGTCGCGGACGATGCTCTTCCTGTCCGGCTGGGTGTATCCGCCGTACACCCACTGTTCCACCTGGCTCAGGGCGGCGGCGCCGGTGCTGCCGGCGCCACTGGCGCCCTTGGTGCCCGCCGCCGCCAGCTCGGTGCTGTTCTGCTTCACGCGCCCGTTCTTCTTGCTCCGGGACACGCACCAGTCCTCCTTGAGGATCGCCGGTGCGCCCATCACGATGACGACCTTGCCCCAGTTGTCGGGGTCGTTGTAGTCGACCTCGCTGTCCTCGAAGCCGATCAGCAGGGTCGGCGACTTGACGTCCCAGTCCGGCGGCACGTCGAAGGCCGTGCCCCGCTTGGGGTTGATGACCACCTTCCAGCCCGGGACGGTCGGTCTCTCGGTCGCCCCGGGCGGGCTGTCGGGCGTCGGCGTCGAGGCCGTGGTGCCCTTCGAGGCGGTCGTCGGCGCCTTGGTGCTCGCGCTGCCGCCGTCGGCGTCGTCGTCCCTGTCGCCGCCGCCCAGGAGCAGGAAGCCGGTGACGCCGACGGTCACCACCACGGTCGTGGCCGCGGCGACCGCGGCGGCCTTCGCCCGGTTCCCGTTGCCCTCGGGTAACTGTCCTGACCACATGGCCAGCAACCGTAGTCCCTGGCCCTCCCGAGGGGGAGCCCTCCCGGGGCGATCGGGACGGCGGGGCCCGGCCGTCCGGGCGGGACGTGCGCGGCGGCGTCACCCCGCGGCGTCGCATGCAGTGCGTCGCGAGGCGGAGGGACGTTCTCGTACTGGATACGCGCGGACGTTCCGGCAACGCCGCGAGGTGCCGTTGCCGTCGTCGCGCCCGCCGGGGATCGCGGGACAGACCTTACGAGCTAGGGGAGCGCGGGAGGGGCGGGCTCACGGCGTCCCTCCCGCTCCCCGGCTCGTTAGGATGACGCCGTGAACACGGTGGGCGGGAAGGACGACGGCGCCGGGACGGGTTCCCCGGGCAAGGCGCAGCCGAGGCAGCTCATCGTGACGGTCTACGGGCTGTACGCACGTGACACCGACGGCTGGATGTCCGTGGCCTCGCTGATCCGGCTGCTCGCCGATCTGGGCGTCGAGGCGCCCACCGTGCGTTCCTCCGTCTCCCGGCTGAAGCGCGCCGGGATCCTCGAAGCCGCGTCGGTGTCCGGGGCGGCCGGATACCGGATCTCGCCGGAGACCGAACGCATGCTGCGCGACGGTGACCCGCGCATCTTCGCGGCGCGGCGCGCCACCGTGGACGAGGGCTGGGTGCTCGTCGTCTTCTCCGTGCCCGAGTCCGAGCGCGCCAGGCGGCACACGCTGCGCACCCAGCTGACCCGGCTCGGCTTCGGCTCGGTGTCCGCCGGTGTGTGGATCGCGCCGGGGCACGTGCACGCCGAGGCGGAGGACATGCTGGCCCGGCACGGGCTGCGCGCCTACGCCGACCTGTTCCGTGCCGACTACCTCTCGCCGGCCGGTCCCGGAGGCACGGACGGCGAACTGGCCGCGAAGGTGCGCACCTGGTGGGACACCGCCCGGCTGCGGCGGCTGTACGCCGAGTTCCTCGTGGCGCACCGCCCGGCGACCGCGCCGGTCGGGGACGGCGGACGCGTGACGGACCGCGAGGCGTTCGCGACGTACATCAGGGTGCTGACCGACTGGCGCCGGCTCGTCTATCTCGACCCCGGCGTCGCCCGTGACCTGCTGCCCGCCGACTGGGGCGGAACAGAGGCGTCCGAGCTCTTCGACGAACTGCACGCCCGGCTGGCCGGTCCCGCGCGCCGGCACGTCGAACGCCTCCGGGGCGAGGCGGAGCGGGTGCGGACCGACGGACTCTGAAACCGGGCCCGCACCCGTGGTTCAGCGACCGGCCGACCGTACGATCGTGAACGCCGCGCCCTCCGGGTCCGCCACGGTCGCCACCCGCCCGAGGGAACCGTCCCTGGGCGGCTGGAGCACGTACCCGCCCAGATCCACCACGCGACGCGCGGCCTCATCCGCGTCGGTGACCTCGAAATACGTCATCCAGTGCGGTCCGCGGTCGCGGGGCAGGGCGTGGCCGACGCCGTGCAGCGAGGCGACCGGACGGCCGCGCAGATGCAGGGTCTGGTAGTCGAAGTCGGCGGACACCACCGCCTCCGCCTCGAAACCGAACACCGTCTGGTAGAACTTGCAGACCGTCGAGGTCTCCCGGGTCAGCAGCTCGTTCCAGACCGGGGTGCCGTGGGTTCCGGCGAGTGCCGTGCCGAGGTGCGCTGCGGCCTGCCAGATCCCGAACACCGCACCGCCGGGGTCGGAGGCGATGGCCATCCGGCCCGCCTCGCCCGCGTCGAGCGGCCCGACGGCGACCGTGCCGCCGCAGGAGCGGATCAGCTCGGCCGTGACATCGGCGTCGTCGGTGGCCAGGTACGTCGTCCAGGCCACCGGCAGGAGACGGTCGGGCGGCATCTGCCCGAGGCCCGCGACCACCTTCCCGTCGATCACGGCCCGGACATAGGGGCCCAGCTGGTCCGGTCCGGGCACGAACTCCCAGCCGAACAGATCGGCGTAGAAGTCCTGCGTCGTGCCCAGGCCGTGCACGATCAGACTCACCCAGCAAGGTGTTCCGGGTGTGCGCCGGGCGGGAGCCTCGGTCATCGTCACTCTCTCCTCGGACCATCGTGGTGGCCGTACGGGGGGAACGGGGCCGGTGTGCCGTGTGCGGTACGGATGGGCGCGCCCCGTGCAGATGCTCGCACCACCCGGCGCACGATGCGTACCGGCCGCGCCGCACTGTCCGGGAACTCGGCGAAGAGGCCGGAAACATGCGGTGCGCCTGGTCCGGTGGTGTGACGGTGTTACGGGTGGGACCTGCCCTGCGCGAGGATGGCGGCCATGAAGCCCATCATCACCGCAGTCGAATGTGTGAGCGAGTTGGCAGGGTCGCGTCCACCGGTGCTCCTGGACGTACGTTGGCGACAGGGCGGCCCGCACGGCCGCCCGGACTACGAGGCCGGGCACATCCCCGGAGCGGTCTTCGTCGACCTGGACGCGGATCTCGCGGGACCGTCCGGCAGCGGAGGCCGCCACCCCCTGCCCGATCCGGAGGATTTCGGAGCGGTGATGCGCCGGGCCGGTGTCCGCGCGGACACCCCCGTGGTGGTGTACGACGGCGGTCAGGGCTGGGCGGCGGCCCGTGCCTGGTGGCTGCTGCGCTGGACCGGGCACGAGGACGTCCGGGTGCTGGACGGTGGTCTCGCGGCCTGGGAGGGGGAGCTCGACAAGGAGATCCCGGCGCCCGCCGAGGGCGACTTCCGGCCGGTGCCCGGAGCCGTGCCGTCGCTGGACGCCGACGAGGCGGCGGCACTGGCCCGGACGGGGCTGCTGCTCGACGCGCGGGCCGCCGAACGCTACCGGGGCGAAGTGGAACCCATCGACCGGGTGGCCGGCCACATTCCGGGCGCCGTGTCGGCCCCGACCTCCGAGAACGTGACGGACGGCGGCCGATTCCTGCCCGCCGCGTCGCTGGCGGCCCGCTTCGCGGAACTCGGCGCCGACCGGGAGTCCCGGGTCGGTGTCTACTGCGGTTCCGGCGTCTCGGGCGCCCACGAGGTACTGGCCCTGGCCGTCGCGGGAATTCCGGCGGCGCTCTACGCGGGTTCCTGGTCGGAGTGGACCGCCGACGAGTCCCGTCCGGTCGCCACGGGCCCCGACCCCCGGTGACGGAGCGGCTGCCGACCCGGCCGGGCGGAACGGCCGGAAGCGGGCACGACCCGTGCCCGCGCGGGTACCGGCGCCGCGAGGTCAGGGGGACATAGGGACGGCACGGGCCCGTACGCAGTTGCGTACGGGCCCGTGACCTGCCGCGGGTTCTGCCGCTCAGTCCTGCTTCTTGCGGCGGGTGCCGAAGACGATCTCGTCCCAGCTCGGTACGGCGGCCCTGCGGCCCGGCCGGACGCCGTCCGCCTCGGCCTGCCGGTCCGTGGTCCCGGTCAGCCGGTCACGGTGTCCGGCCACCGCTCGCGGCATCAGCACATCCGCATAGGCGGAACCGGCGGAGGCCGCGGCGGGCGACTCGTCGGCCTCCGGCTCCTGCGCGGCCGGTTCGAGTGAAGGAGGCTCGGGGGGCGCGGGCCGCTCCGGGACCACCATGTCGCCGCGGAAGCTCGGTACCGCCTCCAGCAGGCTCGTCAACGAATCACGTTCGCTCGCCGAGATGCCGTTGACATGCTCCTCCGGCTCCGGCGCGGGGAGCGAGGGACGCTCCAACTGACGGTCCAGGGAACGGTCGAGCGGCCGGTCGCGGGGAAGCCGGGCGATCCGGGGCACGAACGGGAAGGTCGGTTCGGGTGCGGCGTCGTCGGTCTCACCGATCAGCGAACGCGCCTCGTCGTCCACGGCCTGGACCAGCCGTCGTGGCGGGTCGTACGTCCAGCTTGCCGAATGGGGCTCGCCCGCGACCCGGTAGACCAGCAGGACCTCCCAGGTGCCGTCGTCACGGCGCCACGAATCCCACTGGGCGGTCTCCTTGTCGGCGCCGCGCAGCAGCAGCCGCTCCTGCACCGCCTCGCCGAGCTGGGGACCGGTGTTCTCGCCGGGACGGCGTACGGGGGTCTTCCGGGCACGCTCGGCCATGAAGGCGCGCTCCGCGAGCACCGGGCCCTCGAAGCGGCGGACCCGGTCGACCGGAATCCCGGCGAACTGGGCGACCTCCTCCGCGGAGGCGCCGGCTCGTATCCGGGCCTGGATGTCGCGCGGCCGGAGGTGGCTCTCCACCTCGATCTCGATCTGCCCGAGCCGCGCGCGGTCGTTGCGCACGGCGGCTCTCAGCCGCTCGTCGATCGGAAGCGTGTACTCCGTGCTGTCCGCAGCCTTGAGCACCAGTCGTGTGCCGTCGTTGGAGACGGCCACGACACGCAGTTCGGGCATGGGGACCTCCCGGGTGGTGCCTGCCGACGTCACTGCGCCGCTGCTTCCGCTAGTCGAGTGTGGCCTGCCCGGGTGCAGCCTGCCACAACATTGCCGTGTTGCCCGGTGTGTCGGGCGCGAGCCCTCGACCGCCGGTATGTCACGGTGACCCATTGTGCAACACGAAGCGACTTCTGGTCACCTCGTGTAGCCGGTCTCCGTGCGATGCTGTGGCGTCGCCGGATTGAGTGCCTCCTTCGGCCCCCTTTCCGAAGAACCCGGACACCCGTACGGGAATCCGGCCCCAGGGCTCGTCACAGTACTCCATTTGGGCCATGTGGGTGGACCGCCGCGCCGTCGAAGTTCTCGTGAGGTGCGGGAGTTGAGCTACCCATCCGAGTGAGGCAAGTCCCTCGTCCGTGTCCTGCTTCACAGAATCTCCCGAAGCGGAACTAATCACTTCGCTCATATGTCCCTTCTTGTTGCATGGTGGGAGAGATGTCAATCAAGGGCTGGAAATGGTGCAGAAGCCGGAAAGTGACACGGAACCCAAGGAAAGGCGAATAGATCTGAGCCTGCCGCAGGTGGCGGGCAGTGCCGTGGCGGCGGTCGCGGCGGCCGTGGCGGCCTCCCAGCTCGGTGTGTACGGAACGGTCATCGGCGCGGGCGTCATGAGTGTCGTGGCCACCTGCGGCGGTTCGGTCTTCCAGCATTTCTTCCGCCGCACCGGGGAGCAGATCCGCGAGGTGACGGTCCAGGTGAAGCACCAGGACCGCGAGACGACCGTACGGACCCGGGAGACGGTCCGCACGCCCCCCGCGCGAGGAGGGCGACGGTCCGCGGCCCCCGGCCGGGCCGTCGACGCCACCATGGCGATGCCCGTCGTGGACGCCACCACGGCGATACCTGCTGTGGACGCCACCACGGCGATGCCCGCCGTGGACGGCACGTCCCCGCCGCACGGGACGGACCCCACGACCGTGCTGAGGGCAGTGGGGACCGATCCGGACCGCACACGGCCCGTGCCGCTCGACGCGACCCGGTCTCCCGCGGCGGTGCGCCCGGTCCCCGACGAGGAGTTCTCCGAGGCCACCACCCATGGAACCCGGCTCCGGGGCTGGAAGCGACCGGCTCTCGGAGCCGCCGTGGTCTTCGCCGTGTCGATGGCGGGGATCACCACCTACGAACTGATCGCCGGTAACGACCTGAGCGGCGGCCGGGGGACCACCGTCGGTTCCGTCGTGCGCGGCGGCGGGGAACGGGGTGCCGGGCCGGAGGACCACGCCCCGTCGACCGGCACCGATCCGGCGCGGGACCGGACGCCGGACGGGGAGAGCGGTGCGACCCCTGGCACGGACACCCGGGACGGACAGAGCCGGAACCCGGACTCCGGCGGGGGCGGCAACGCGTCGGCCGACCCGGAACCCGGCTCCACCCCCTCCGGCGGGACCGGTACCGGCCCGACCCCGGCGGCCACGCCCTCCCCGTCGGCCCCCGGCGACGGCGGTGCCGCCCCGGACCCCACCGGCACCGGCGACACCCCGGCACAGGGCGACCGGGCCACCACCGGCCCGTCCACCGCCCCCTGAGCCGCCCGGCACCCGGCCGCGCGGCCGGGTGCCGGGGGATTACTCGCCCAGCACCCGGCGCAGGTAGTCGTTGCCGAACAGACGGTCCGGGTCGAGGCGGTCGCGCACGGCGGTGAACTCGCCGAACCGCGGATAGACCTCGGCGAGGTATCCCGCGTCGCGGGTGTTGACCTTGCCCCAGTGCGGGCGGCCCGCATGGGCGGTCATGATCCGTTCGACGGCCGTGAAGTACGCCTGGTAGGGCGTGCCCCGGTACATGTGGACGGCGATGTACGCGCTCTCCCGGCCCGAGGCCGTGGAGAGCGCGATGTCGTCCGCGGGGGCGGTGCGGACCTCCACCGGGAAGCTGATCCGCAGCGGCGAACGGTCGACCATCGCCCGGACCTCGCGCAGTGCCTCCACGGCCGCCTCGCGCGGCACCGCGTACTCCATCTCCACGAAGCGGACCCGGCGCGGACTGGTGAAGACCTTGTACGGGATGTCGGTGTACGTACGGGCCGACAGGGCGCGGCTGGAGAGCTTGGCGATCGAGGGGATGGTGGCGGGGACCGCCCGGCCGAGGGAACAGGCCACCTGGAAGATCCCGTTGGAGAGGAGCTCGTCCTCGATCCAGCCGCTCACCCTTCCGGGCGGGGCCGCGGGGCCCGCGCTGCGGTTGTTGCGCTTGGTGTTGCAGTTGCCGGTGTGCGGGAACCAGTAGAACTCGAAGTGCTCGTTCTCGGCGACCAGCTCGTCGAAGTCGGCCGCGACCCGGTCGAAGGCCATCGGCTCCTCGCGGGCCGTCAGCAGGAAGACCGGCTCCACGGCGAAGGTGATCGCCGTGACGACGCCCAGCGCGCCGAGCCCGATCCGGGCGACGGCGAAGACGTCGGCGTTCTCCTTCTCCGAACAGGTCAGGACCCGGCCGTCGGCGGTGACCAGTTCCAGCGCGCGGATCTGCGCGGATATGGAGGCCGAGTCGCGGCCGGTGCCATGGGTGCCGGTCGAGGTGGCGCCCGCGACGGTCTGCTCCATGATGTCGCCCATGTTGGTGAGCGACAGGCCCTCCCGTGCCAGGGCCGCGTTCAGCCGCTTCAGCGGGGTGCCCGCCCCGACGGTCACCGTCATCGCCTCACGGTCGATCTCCCGGATACCGGCGAGCAGGTCGGGGCGGATCAGCACGCCGTCGGTGGCCGCCACGGCCGTGAAGGAGTGCCCGGTGCCGACCGGCTTCACCCTCAGGCCGTCCTCGGAGGCCCGGCGCAGCGCCTCGGCCAGCTCGGTCGCGGAGGCGGGGGTCACGGTCCCCGCCGGACGGGCCGTGACGTTCCCCGCCCAGTTACGCCACGCGTTCGTCGTCGTCCGTGCGTCGGTTTCGGTCATCTTCCGCGCGCCCTCCGGTCGGAGCCGGCCCGCTGAGCCGGCGATACCCCAGGAACGCCACCGCGGCCGCGAGCGCTCCCGCCACGGCGGGCACCGCGTACCCCGCCCTTGCCCCGGACGCGTCGACCACCCAGCCGGCGGCCGAGGAGCCGAGCGTCACCCCCACGGCGAGCCCGGTGCTGGTCCAGGTCATGCCCTCGGTGAGTGCGGCGCGCGGTACGTGCTGCTCGACGAGGGCCATGGTGGTGACCATCGTCGGTGCGATGGCGAGGCCCGCGACAAAGAGCGCCACGGCCAGGAACGGCAGGTTCCCGGCCAGTTGGAGGGGGATCATACTCACGGCCATCGCGCACACACCCACCAGCCACCGCACGGACGGCTTCCCGCGCGGACGCAGCAGACCGAAGACGACTCCGGCCACGCAGGACCCGAGGGCGTACACGGCGAGGACGAGACTCGCCGCGGCCTTGTGCCCCTGCTCCTCGGCGAAGGCGACCGTCACCAGGTCGATCGCTCCGAAGAGCGCGCCCGTCGCCACGAAGGTCACCACGAGCACCTGGAGTCCCCGGGACCGCAGCGCGGAGGCGCCGGTGCGCCGCTCACGCGGATCCGGCACCGGCTCGGTGGCCCGCTGCGCCGTCAGCCAGAAGACGCCGACCAGCAGGAACCCGGCCGCGAGGAGCGGCCCGGCCTCCGGGAACCAGGAGGTGGACAGGCCGATCGAGACGATCGGCCCGACGATGAAGCACACCTCGTCGACGATCGACTCCCACGCGTACGCGGTGTGCAACCGGTGCGACGAACCGCGGTAGATCTCCGCCCAGCGGGCCCGGATCATCGAACCCACGCTGGGCACACAGCCGGCGCCCGCCGCGAAGACGAAGAGCGTCCAGTCCGCCAGCCGCTGCTGCGCGCAGACCAGGAGACCGGCCACCGCCGCCAGCGCGAGGAGGGTGGCGGGACGCAGCACCCGGCGCTGGCCGTGCCGGTCCACGAGCCGGGAGATCCGCGGCCCGAACACCGCCGCCGACAGCGCCAGCGTCGCGGAGAGCGCCCCGGCCAGCCCGTAACGGCCGGTGATCTGGGACACCATGGTCACCACGCCGATGCTCATCATGGACAGCGGCATCCGGCCGAGGAATCCGGCCGCCGAGAACCCCTTGGTGCCGGGGGCGGCGAAGATCGCACGATAGGGACTGAGCAAGGAGGGCTCCGGGGCGGCGCCGTCGTACGCGCCTGTCATGCGTGAATATGACCGGCACAGCTTACGGCCTCGCCCACGACCGGCAGCGGGGAAGGAGCGGCTTGCCCGGCCGTCGGATCCGGGGCGGAGCCGCCGGACGCCGCGACGCCGCCGGCCGCGGTGGCCGAGGTCGCCGCGGTCGGGAGGCGACGGCACGGTCCGGCGGGACGTCGGTGGGGGCGCCGTCCGAGACGAGTGGCAGGATCGGTGGCATGTCCGATCTGTGCGACCCCACTCCCTACGACGCCCTGCTGCTGCTCTCCTTCGGCGGCCCCGAAGGCCCGGACGACGTGGTCCCGTTCCTGGCGAACGTGACCCGCGGCCGGGGCATCCCCGAGGAGCGGCTGAAGGAGGTGGGCAAGCACTACTTCCTGTTCGGCGGCGTCAGCCCGATCAACGCCCAGAACAGAGCCCTGCTGGACGCGCTGCGCGAGGACTTCGCGGAGCACGGCCTCGACCTGCCGGTGTACTGGGGCAACCGCAACTGGGCGCCGTACCTCACCGACACCCTGCGGGAGATGGCCGCGGACGGTCGTCGCCGCATCGCGGTGCTCGCGACCAGCGCGTACGCCTCCTACTCCGGTTGCCGCCAGTACCGCGAGAACCTCGCGGAGTCGCTGGCCGCCCTGGAGGCCGAGGGGCTGCCGGTGCCCCGGGTCGACAAGCTCCGGCACTACTTCAACCACCCCGGGTTCGTGCGGCCCATGGTGGACGGCGTGCTGGCCTCCCTGGCCGACCTGCCGGAGGACGCGCGGGCCGGGGCGCACCTCGCCTTCACCACGCACTCCATCCCCGTCTCCGCCGCCGACACCTCCGGCCCCGCGGAGACACACGGCGACGGCGGCGCCTACGTCGCCGAGCACCTCGACGTCGCCCGCCTGATCGTCGAGGCGGTCCGGGAGGAGACGGGGGTCGAGCATCCCTGGCGCCTCGTCTACCAGTCCCGCAGCGGCGCCCCGCACATCCCGTGGCTGGAACCCGACATCTGCGACCACCTGGAGAGCCTGCACGGCGAAGGAGCCCCCGCCGTGGTGATGGCCCCCATCGGTTTCGTCTCGGACCACATGGAGGTGCTGTACGACCTCGACACGGAGGCCACCGCGAAGGCCGCGGAACTCGGACTCCCGGTGCGCCGATCCGCGACGGTGGGCGCCGATCCGCGGTTCGCGGCGGCCGTGCGCGACCTGCTGCTGGAGCGGGCCGCGACCGAGCGGGGAGCGGATGCCCGGCGGTGTGCGCTGGGCGCGCTGGGGCCGAGCCACGACCTGTGCCCGGCCGGCTGCTGTCCGGCCCGGGGACCCAAGCCCGCCGCCGCGGGTGCCGACAGCCCGTACGCGTGAGCCGTGGCGGGCGCGGGGGGGGACCCCCCCCCCCCCCCCCCCCCCCGGGGCCCCCAAAACACCCCCCCCCCCCCCCCAACCAGGGCAGCCCGGACCGCCCCCCCCCAGTACCAACATCTCGACCAAGCC
>NZ_JBIBYN010000022.1:30915-32098 GCF_043083325.1 Streptomyces sp. NPDC014734
TGTCGGCGGGGGGGGGGGGGGGGGGGTTGGGGGGGGTGGGGGGGGGGGGGGTGGGGGGGGGGGGGGGGGGGGGGGGGGCCCCCCCCCCCCCCCCCCCCCCCGGCCGGGAATTCCCTCGTCGCCCCGCAGACCGTCGAAACCTGGAGAGCCGTGACCGAGCCGAACCTGTCCGAACTGCTCGACCTCGCCCTGGAGGCCGCCCGTCGTGCCGGAGAACTGCTGCGCGACGGCCGTCCGGCCGATCTCGGGGTGGCCGCGACGAAGTCCAGCCCGATCGACGTCGTCACCGAGATGGACATAGCCGCCGAGAAACTGATCACCGGCTTCCTCGCCGAGCACCGCCCCCGGGACGGCTTCCTCGGCGAGGAGGGCGCGAGCGCGCCGGGCAGCAGCGGCATCCGCTGGGTCATCGACCCGCTCGACGGCACCGTGAACTACCTGTACGGCCTGCCCACGTGGGCCGTGTCCATCGCCGCCGAACGGGACGGCGAGCGGGTCGTGGGCGTGGTCGAGGCCCCGATGCGCGGGGAGACGTACCGGGCGGTCCTCGGCGGCGGTGCGTACGTCAGCGGCGGCGCGTACGGCACCGGCACCGTGCTGCGTTGCCGGCCCGCCCCGCCGCTCGATCAGGCACTCGTGTCGACCGGATTCAACTACGTCGCCGGCGTCCGCGCACACCAGGCGGACGTGGCGCAGAGGATGATTCCCCGGCTGCGCGACATCCGGCGCGGCGGCTCGGCGGCCGTGGACCTGTGCGATGTCGCCGCGGGCCGCCTCGACGGCTACTACGAGCGCGGTCTCCACCCCTGGGACCTGGCGGCGGGCGACCTCATCGCCCGCGAGGCGGGTGCCCGCACCGGCGGCCGCCCCGGGCGGCCCGCCGACGGCGACCTGACCGTCGCCGCCGTGCCGGGGGTCTTCGAGCCGCTGCAGGCCCTGCTGGAGGAATTCGGCGCCTGGCACGACTGAGAACCAGTCGGGTGCCCTCCGAAAGGCTCCGCCCCTCTGCCGTCCGGGTGGGGCCGTGAGGCCCCGGAAAGGCCCCGGAGAGCCCCGGAGACGTGGGGGGGGGGCCCCCGCCCCCCCCCCCCGCGCGGGGGGCCCCCCCCCCCCCCGGCCAGCCGGGCGGGGGCGCGCGGTTGTAACCCGCGGGGGCGGCGCGGCGGGGGGGGGGGGCGGGCGC
>NZ_JBIBYN010000022.1:32108-152170 GCF_043083325.1 Streptomyces sp. NPDC014734
CGCCGCCCCCCCTGGCGCGGGGGGGGGGGCGTGTGGCCCCCCTAACCCCCCCCCCCCCCCCCCCGGCGGGGGGGGGGCCCCCCCCCCGGGGGGCGGGGGGGGGGCCCCCCCCCCCACGACGGATCAGACGCTGCTGCTGCCGATCTTGACTCCGTGCTCGGCCGCGAGGCGGTGCAGGTCGTCCAGCTCGCTCTGCTCGACGTCCGCGAGGAAGTCGTCGCCCGTCTCCCGAGCCCTGGTGAGGTCGGACTCGGTGGTCTTGATCCGTTGCAGCAGGCCTGCGGTGAAAGCGTCCATGATGCGCCCCCTCAGCGTGGGTCGGTGGCACGGGGGTGTGCCCGGGGTTTCCCTCCGCGCGATGGCGGTAGGGCTGGTGATCACGAGCTCTCCGGGGACGGAGTGGCCTGGGACGCCACATTTCGAGACGTGATCGCGGGTGTGTTTGCGTCCTCCCCGGCCCCCACCTCGGAGAAACCTCAACTGGCCCGGAAATCCTGCGAATTCCCGGGAGGCACAGGTGGGGGAGCGCCGCCTTACCGCCGGTTTATGCGCGTTGCGGGCAGGATGGTGCCGCACACATCCGTACCGATGGGCGGCCCGTGTCACGGACCGTGCGCGCATCGGCACGCACCGCGGTTCCCGCCGCGGTGAAGTTTCCGCCGTAGTGAAGTTTCTGAGGAAGGACAGCGCCGTGCGCGTACTCGTCGTGGAGGACGAGCAGCTGCTCGCCGATGCGGTGGCCACCGGATTGCGTCGTGAGGCCATGGCCGTCGATGTCGTGTACGACGGCGCGGCAGCCCTGGAACGCATCGAGGTCAACGACTACGACGTCGTGGTGCTGGACCGGGATCTCCCCCTGGTGCACGGCGACGACGTCTGCCGCCGGATCGTGGAGCTGGGCATGCCGACCCGGGTGCTCATGCTCACCGCGTCCGGGGACGTCAGCGACCGGGTGGAGGGTCTGGAACTGGGGGCCGACGACTACCTGCCCAAGCCGTTCGCGTTCAGCGAGCTGACCGCGCGGGTGCGCGCACTGGGCCGACGCACGACGGTGGCGCTGCCGCCCGTCCTGGAACGGGCGGGCATCAAGCTGGACCCCAATCGCCGCGAGGTCTTCCGGGGCGAGGCCGAGATCCAGCTCGCGCCGAAGGAGTTCGCCGTGCTGGAGGTGCTGATGCGCAGCGAGGGCGCGGTCGTCTCGGCCGAGCAGCTGCTGGAGAAGGCCTGGGACGAGAACACCGACCCGTTCACCAACGTCGTGCGGGTGACGGTCATGACACTGCGCCGCAAACTCGGCGAGCCCCCGGTGATCGTGACCGTGCCCGGCTCCGGCTACCGGATCTGAGCGCCGGTGCCCAGCGTCCAGGCGCCCCCGCCGGCGCCCCCCAAGCCCACCTGGGAACCCAAGCAGCAGGAGCCGCCCTACTGGCTGCGCCCCACCATCCGGATACGGCTCACGCTGCTCTACGGCGGCATGTTCCTGATCGCCGGCATCCTGCTGCTGTCGATCATCTACATGCTGGCAGCCCAGGCCCTGCACGTGGGCAGCGAGCTGCCGTTCAAGATCGTGAACAATCAGCTCACCAGCAGCGTGTGCGATTTCAGCGGGGTGACCACGTCGGAGGCCATCAACACGGCGATGAACTCCTGCGTGAACCACCAGCGACAGCAGGCGCTGGACACGCTGCTGAACCGGTCACTGCTGGCCCTGGTCGGCCTCAGCGTCATCGCGTTCGCCTTCGGGTACGCGATGGCGGGCCGGGTGCTCTCCCCGCTGGGCCGGATCACCCGTACCGCCCGCAGGGTGGCCGGAACGGACCTGTCCCGCCGCATCGAGCTGGACGGCCCGGACGACGAGCTGAAGGAGCTCGCCGACACCTTCGACGAGATGCTCGACCGCCTGGAGCGGGCCTTCACGGCCCAGCAGCGCTTCGTCGGCAACGCCTCGCACGAGCTGCGCACGCCGCTCGCGATCAACCGCACCCTGCTGGAGGTCCACCTCTCGGACCCGCAGGCTCCGCCGGAGCTGAAACAGCTGGGAAAGACCCTGCTGGCCACCAATGAGCGCAGCGAGCAGCTGGTGGAGGGACTGCTGCTGCTCGCCCGCAGCGACAACCAGATCGTCGAGCGCAAGCCGGTCGACCTCGCCGAGGTCGCCTCCCGGGCCATCGACCAGACGCGTGCCGAGGCCGAGGAGCGCGGCGTGGAGATCCGCGGCGAACGGACCTCGGCCGTCATCCAGGGCAACGGTGTCCTGCTGGAGCGGATCGCGCTGAACCTCGTGCAGAACGCCGTGCGGTACAACATTCCCGAAGGCGGCTGGGTGGAGGTCGTCACCGAGCTCCAGTCCGGTCATGCCGTGCTGGTGGTATCGAACACGGGCCCGGTGGTGCCCGCGTACGAGATCGACAACCTCTTCGAGCCCTTCAAACGGCTGCGTACGGAGCGAACGGGCAGCGACAAGGGGGTCGGGCTCGGCCTGTCGATCGCCCGGTCCGTGGCGCGCGCCCACGGCGGCCGTATCGTCGCGGATCCGAGGGAAGGGGGCGGCCTTGTGATGCGTGTCTCATTGCCGGTCTGACCGGCCGGACGGAGCGCCGCGCACCCGAAAAGTTTTGTTCGCTTTGGGCGGAATTTTCGGGACCTGTGACCGACGTGGTCGTGTGTGATCGATCACAGAGGAGAATGTCCGGACCTCAACGCTCCGTGATCGGCACAGTAGCCGGAAACCCCGCAAAAATCAGGGTTTCCCGGGTCCGATATCACGGGAAGTACACGGGGTGGCGCCTGTGGGACACGACGCCGGGACCGTGTACGGTCCCCATCGCCACCCAAGCCGATCACTCCCGAGCGGTCCTTTTGGGTGTCGATTGAGTAACAGACCTTGATGTGAGGCAAAATCTCCGCCTCGGGTCGGGCACAAGTCCGGCCTCTCACGCGTTACGTGCGCTGAGACACCGCAGACACCCAGAGGGGGAGAGCGACATGGCAACGGATTACGACACCCCACGCAAGACCGACGACGACGTCGATCAGGACAGCCTCGAAGAGCTGAAGGCCCGCCGGAGCGACAAGACGGCGTCCGCCGTCGACGTCGACGAGTTCGACGCGGCTGAAGGGCTGGAACTGCCCGGCGCAGACCTGTCCAACGAAGAGCTGGCCGTCAGGGTCCTGCCGAAGCAGGCCGACGAGTTCACGTGCATGAGCTGTTTCCTCGTACACCACAGGAGCCAGCTGGCGCGCGAGAAGAACGGCCAGCCGATCTGCCGCGACTGCGACTAGGCCGAGTCGGCCGTGGCAGGCGACAAACCGTTCCGGAAGCGACGCCTGCGGCGCAAGAAGTCGTCGGAGGCGGAACAGGGCGGACCGGTCCCGGCAGAGCGCACCACAGCGTCTGCCGAGCGGTCCGCCCTGCCACCAACCCCGGGCGAGCGTGACGACGAGCGAGGCCGACCGGCCTCGCTCGAAGCAGCCGCGGCATTCGAAGCGGCAGCGGCGGCCGTGGGACATGACGGAACGGAACCGGCCGATACGGCCGGAGAGCTCGACAGGACGGGGCCCATGACCGGGGCGCGCCGTCCGGGTTCGGTGAGACGGGGCGTTCGCAGGAGCGGGGAGAACGCGAGGGCCGTGATCGGTCGCATCGCCGACCTGATCATCGCGTCCGCTCCCCGCGTCCCCGTGCGCGACCTCGCGACGTTGCGCGGGCAGTTCCCGGGCCTCGGCCCGGAGGAGCTCGCCGACAAGCTCGTGGCGGGCGCGAGCAGGGCCACCGCCACCGTCGGTGCCGGAATCGGCGCGGCGGCCATGATGCCGGTACCGCCCGCGATGCTCGCCGAGCTGACGGCCGAGATCACCGGTGTGGCCGCGATCGAGATGAAGCTCGTCGCGGAACTGCACGAGGTCTACGGACTGCGTCCGCCGGGCGGGCTCCCCCAACGGTCCACCGCCTACCTCTCGTCCTGGACGGAGGAACGCGGCATCGACATCGCCCAGCCCCTGACGATCAACGCGGCACTGGGCAGCCGGACGAAACACGAATTGCGCAGGCAGGTCATGAAGCGCATGGCACGCGACGTGCCGAACCTGATCCCGTTCATGATCGGCGCCGCCGTCGGCGCGATGATGAACCGGCGCGACACCAGAAGAGTCGCCGAGCGGATCAGGAACGACCTGCGCGAGCGCCAGGTCCCCTGGGACCGGCTCCCGGTACCGCCGCCGCCCCCGGAACGCACGCGGGGCCCGCGCAAGGCCCTGCCGGGGAAACCGACGGGCTGACCGGGCCACGGAGCGCCCGGGGCACGAAGCCCCGAAGCTCGTGGAGAGGCACGGACAGGGGCGGTGCGGGTCCCCGGGACGGGGCGAATCCCGCAGCGCCGACGGACCCCGGAGCCCGGAAGTCAGGCGCGCGCCTCGCCGAGGGCGTCGACCAGGGCCTGCGGCTCCCGGGTCGACAGATAGACGTACGGGGTCGGGTCCTGCGGGTCGGTGACCTCCACCCGGACCGCCGTCGGGATGTAGCTGCGCAGCAGCATGAACGCACGGGTGTCCGCCTTGTACGAGCGCCACGCGCGCGCCTCGTCGGCGTCCAGCACCTCGGCCTCACCGAGCGCCGACACCGGAATGCGGGCGTCCCCGGCCACCAGGGACCCCGCCGCCACCCGGATCCTGGCCGAGCCGTACGAGCTCACCGCGACCGCCGACAGTGCGGTGCCGCCCACCAGACCGGCCAGCAGCGGCACGGTGCCGAGCGGCAGCAGCATCAGCGCGCAGGCGATACCGATCAGGAAGGCGATGAGCCACCACGAACGGGGCGCGGTCAGTCGTTCGTCGAAGGGCGGGGCGGAAGGCTGCATGAACCCAAGCTTGGCACGGTGCGCCGCGACACCGACGGCGCGGGTAAGGTCTGCGCCTGTGAGTGGAACATCTGCGGCCCTGAATCCCCCCGCCGACGCGGTGAAACCCGTCCGGCACCCCGAAGCCCCGGCGCCCGGTGAGCTCCTCGGCGCGCACTACGAACACTGTTTCGGCTGTGGCGGGTCGCAGTCGCACGGGCTGCACCTCCAGGCACGGGCCGGCGAGGGCGTGAGCGTCACCGCCGAGTTCACCGTGAAGGCGGCGCACCAGGGAGCCCCGGGGCTGGCGCACGGCGGCATCCTGACCACCGCGCTGGACGAGACGCTCGGCTCGCTGAACTGGCTGCTGCGGGTGATCGCGGTGACCGGGCGGCTGGAGACCGACTTCGTGCGACCGGTCCCGGTGGACACCGTGCTGCATCTCGACGCCGAGATCACCGCGGTGCACGGCCGCAAGATCTACTCCCGGGCGATCGGCCGGATAGGGGGCCCGGACGGCCCGGTGGCGGTCCGTGCCGAGGCGCTGTTCATCGAGGTGAAGGTCGACCACTTCATCGAGAACGGTCGCCCGGCCGAGATCGAGGCCGCGATGGCCGACCCGGACCAGGTCCGGCGCGCCCGTGCGTTCGAGGTGAACCCCTGATGCGGCCGCCCGTGGACGTACTGATCCGCCGGGTCGACCCGGCGGTGCCGATTCCGGCCTACGGGCACCCCGGTGACGCCGGGGTCGACCTGGTGACCACCGAGCCCGCCGAGCTCGCCCCGGGCGAGCGGGTGATGCTGCCGACCGGGGTGTCGATCGCGCTGCCCGACGGGTACGCCGCGTTCGTGCACCCGCGGTCCGGGCTCGCGGCCCGCTGCGGAGTCGCACTCGTGAACGCCCCGGGGACGGTCGATGCCGGGTACCGTGGAGAGATCAAGGTGATCGTCATCAACCTCGACCCGCGCGAGCCGGTGCGGTTCGAGAGGTTCGACCGGATTGCCCAGCTGGTGGTGCAGCGGGTCGAGAAGGTGCGCTTCCACGAGGTGACCGAGTTGCCCGGTTCGGCCCGTGGCGAGGGTGGCTTCGGATCCACCGGGGGCCACGCCTCCGGTGCGGTCGATGGCGTCGGGGGCGGGATCAACCAGGGCGGAAACAGCTACGCTTCGGTCGTACCCGACCGGGAAGGACAGTGACGTGTTCGGACGTCGCAAGAAGAGTGGTTCCGCCGAGGACGTGGCGGACGAAGCGCGCGAGGCCGAGCAGGTCGTCGACGAGCTCGATGACACCGACGGGGCCGACAGCGGCCCGCGCCGGGTGAACCTCCCGCCGGCGCCGCGGCCGGACGGACCGTGGGACATCACCGAGGTCTCGGAGCCCGGCGAGGGCCGGGTCGACCTGGGCGGCATCTTCGTGCCCGGTGTCGAGGGCATGGAGCTGCGCGTCGAGGTCGCCGGTGACGCGATCGTCGCCGCGACCGTGGTGCTGCGCGACAGCGCCGTGCAGCTCCAGGCGTTCGCGGCCCCCAAGAAGGAGGGCATCTGGGGCGAGGTCCGCGAGGAGATCGCCTCGGGCATCACCCAGCAGGGCGGGA
Organism: Streptomyces sp. NPDC014734; assembly: GCF_043083325.1. Classification (NCBI taxonomy): domain Bacteria; kingdom Bacillati; phylum Actinomycetota; class Actinomycetes; order Kitasatosporales; family Streptomycetaceae; genus Streptomyces; species Streptomyces sp. NPDC014734. The sequence goes on from NZ_JBIBYN010000022.1 coordinate 38,539, forward strand.
TCATCGACGAGGTCGAGGGCCCGCTGGGCTGGGAGTTGCGGGCCCAGGTCCCCGTACAGCTCCCGGACGGGACGAACGGCGTGCAGCTCGTGCGTTTCGTCGGCGTCGACGGGCCGCGTTGGTTCCTGCGTGGAGTGATCTCCGGCCAGGGCGCCGTGCAGCCGGAGGCCGCGGGGCTGCTGGAGACGGTTTTCCGGGACACCGTGGTCGTCCGCGGCGAGGGCCCGATGGCGCCGCGCGATCCGATCGTCCTCAAGCTCCCCAACGACGCCCAGATGGTGCCCGAGGGAGTCCAGCAGGAGAGCCAGGAGAACTCCAAGTTCTCCGGCGGCATGGGTCAGCTCCAGCGCGGCCCGGAGATCACCGAGGTGCGCTGAGCCGAGGTGCGTCGAGTGGCTCGCTCGCGCGGGCCGCGCCCCGTCGGCTGAGGGCCGGTGGGTGGCTTCCCTTTCCGGAAGGGGAGCCACCCACCGGCCCTTTTCGCGTTCCCGGCAGGGGAGGGACAGGGGCGCACGAGGGCGCGTGTATGGGGCGCGTATGGGGCACGTCAGCGCGTCGTCAAGGGCTCGCCGTTCCCCGTAAGGGAGCCATCAACACAGGTCGAAACGGGTGCGACGAGAGGTTTCCTCAAGAGGTCAGAGAATCCGTACCTCATCCAGGAGCACACGATGGCTGATGTGGCCTTCGTCGTCGTCACGATCGCGGTGTTCGCGCTGGTGGCCCTCATAGCGAAGGGGGTGGCCAGGCTGTGACCGCCGAAAACGTGGTCGGCCTCGTCGTGGCCGTCGCCCTGCTGGGCTATCTCGTCCTCGCCCTTCTGTACCCGGAGAGGTTCTGAGCCCGATATGAGTTCCGTCCTCGCCGGTGTGCTCCAGGTCCTCGCGCTCGTCGTGGCGCTGGGACTGGTGTACCGGCCGCTCGGCGACCACATGGCCCGCGTCTACTGCTCCACGAAGCACCTCCGGGTCGAGAAGTGGATGTACCGGGCCATCGGCGCCAACCCCGACACCGAGATGCGCTGGCCCGCGTATCTGCGCGGTGTGCTCGCCTTCTCCGCGGTGGGCGTCCTGCTCCTCTACCTCCTCCAGCGGCTCCAGGGCAGCCTGCCCGGGTCCCTGGGCTTCGCCTCGATCACCCCCGACCAGGCGTTCAACACCGCGGCCTCGTTCGTCGCGAACACCAACTGGCAGTCCTACGCGGGCGAACAGGCCATGGGCCACGTCGTCCAGACCGGCGGCCTGGCGGTGCAGAACTTCGTCTCCGCCGCCGTCGGCATCGCCGTCGCCGTCGCCCTGGTAAGGGGCTTCGCCAGGTCCCGCACCGGCGAACTCGGCAACTTCTGGGCCGACCTGGTGCGCGGCACCGTCCGCGTCCTGCTGCCGCTCTCCGTCGTCGGCGCACTGGTGCTGGTCGCCTGCGGCGCCATCCAGAACTTCGCGGGCATCCACGAGGTCGGTCAGTTCATGGGCGGCCCGCAGCAGTGGAACGGCGGCGCGGTGGCCTCGCAGGAGGTCATCAAGGAGTTGGGCACGAACGGCGGCGGCTACTTCAACGCCAACTCGGCCCACCCCTTCGAGAACCCCAACGGGCTGTCCAACCTCTTCGAGATCTTCCTGATCCTGGTCATCCCGACCGCGCTGACCAGGACGTTCGGCCGGATGGTCGGTTCGACGAAGCAGGGCTACGCGATCCTCGGGGCGATGGGGGGCATCTGGCTCGGCTTCACCGCCCTGATGATGTGGACCGAATTCGCCCACCACGGGCCCGCGTTCGAGCTCGCCGGCGGGGCGATGGAGGGCAAGGAGACCCGGTTCGGGATCGCCGGCTCGTCGATCTTCGCCGTCGCCACCACCCTCACCTCCACCGGCGCGGTGAACTCCTTCCACTCCTCGTACACGGGGTTCGGCGGCGGGATCGCGATGCTGGGGATGCAACTCGGCGAGGTCGCGCCCGGCGGTGTCGGGTCCGGCCTCTACGGAATGCTGATCGTGGCGGTCATCGCGGTGTTCCTCGCGGGGCTGATGGTCGGCCGCACACCCGAGTACCTCGGCAAGAAGATCGGTACCCGCGAGATCAAGCTCGCCGCCTGCTACATCCTGATCACCCCGGCGCTGGTGCTCTGCTTCACCGCCCTGGCCCTCGTCCTGCCCACCCCGCCCCATTCGATCCTCAATCCGGGCGCGCACGGCTTCTCCGAGGTGCTGTACGCGTACACCTCCGGCGCGAACAACAACGGTTCCGCGTTCGCCGGGCTGAACGCGAACACCCAGTGGTTCAACACGACCATCGGTCTCGCGATGCTGCTCGGCCGGTTCCTGCCCATGGTGTTCGTCCTCGCGCTGGCCGGCTCGCTGGCCGGGCAGCGGCCCGTACCGGTGACCGCCGGAACCCTCGCCACCCACAAACCGCTCTTCAGCGGACTGCTGGTCGGCACGGTGCTGATCGTCGCCGCGCTTACCTACTTCCCGGCCCTGGCGCTGGGGCCGCTGGCCGAAGGGCTGGCGTCATGACCACTCGTACGGAGCAAGAGGACGCGATGTCCACTGTCACCCCCACCCGGGCACCGCACCGGGACGCACCCACCGGTCGCTCGGGCGAAGGCCGCGTCGGCGGGGGCCTGTTCGATCCCCGGCAACTGCTCACGTCCATCCCGGGCGCGCTGCGCAAGCTCGATCCCCGGGTGATGGCCAAGTCCCCGGTGATGTTCGTGGTCCTGGTCGGTTCGGTGTTCACCACCGTGCTGGCCTGCCTCGACCCGGGCGAATGGTTCGGCTGGGCGATCGCCGCCTGGCTGTGGCTGACCACGATCTTCGCCAACCTGGCGGAGGCGGTCGCCGAGGGACGCGGCAAGGCGCAGGCCGACACCCTGCGCCGGGCCCGCACCGACACCGCCGCCCGCCGGATCATCGGCAGGAACGAGGAGCGGGTACCGGGCACCGAGCTGCGCATCGGTGATCAGGTGGTCTGCGAGGCCGGAGACGTCATCCCCGGTGACGGGGACGTCATCGAGGGCGTCGCGAGCGTCGACGAGTCCGCCATCACGGGCGAGTCGGCGCCCGTCATCCGGGAGTCGGGCGGCGACCGCAGCGCCGTCACCGGAGGCACGAAGGTGCTCTCCGACCGCATCGTCATCAAAATCACCACCAGGCCCGGTGAGACGTTCATCGACCGGATGATCTCCCTCGTCGAGGGCGCCGCACGGCAGAAGACGCCCAACGAGATCGCGCTGAACATCCTGCTGGCGTCCCTCACCATCGTCTTCCTGCTCGCCGTCGTCACCCTCCAGCCGTTCGCGGTCCACGCCGGACGGGAGCAGTCGATGATCGTGCTCACCGCACTGCTCGTCTGCCTCATCCCGACCACCATCGGCGCCCTGCTCTCCGCGATCGGCATCGCGGGCATGGACCGGCTGGTGCAGCGCAACGTGCTCGCCATGTCGGGGCGCGCGGTCGAGGCCGCCGGAGACGTCTCCACCCTGCTGCTCGACAAGACCGGCACCATCACGCTCGGCAACCGCCGGGCCGCCGAGTTCCTCCCCGTCGCGGGCACCACCGCGGCCGAACTGGCGGATGCCGCACAGCTTTCCTCGCTGGCCGACGAGACCCCCGAGGGCCGCTCGATCGTCGTCCTCGCCAAGGAGCGGTACGGGCTGCGCGAACGCCACCGGGGCGAGCTGCGGCAGGCCGACTGGGTCGCCTTCACCGCCCAGACCCGGATGTCCGGCGTGGACGTCGACGGGCGCAGGGTCCGCAAGGGCGCGACCGGTTCGGTCACCGCCTGGGTCCAGGAGTGCGGCGGCAGCGTCGCCCCGGAGGTGCGGGAACTCACCGACCGGATCTCCGGGGCCGGTGGCACACCGCTGCTGGTGGCACTGGAGGACGGGCGCGGAGCCCGCGTCCTGGGCGTCGTCCACCTCAAGGACGTCGTCAAGGAGGGCATGCGGGAGCGGTTCGACGAACTGCGCCGGATGGGCATCAGGACGGTCATGATCACGGGCGACAACCCGCTGACCGCGAAGGCCATCGCCGAGGAGGCGGGCGTCGACGACTTCCTCGCCGAGGCCACCCCCGAGGACAAGATGGCCCTCATCAAGCGCGAGCAGGCGGGCGGCAAACTCGTCGCGATGACGGGCGACGGCACCAACGACGCCCCGGCGCTGGCCCAGGCGGATGTCGGCGTGGCCATGAACACCGGCACCTCGGCCGCGAAGGAGGCCGGGAACATGGTGGACCTGGACTCCAACCCGACGAAACTCATCGAGATCGTCGAGATCGGAAAGCAACTGCTCATCACCCGGGGCGCGCTGACGACGTTCTCGATCGCCAACGACGTCGCGAAGTACTTCGCGATCATCCCGGCGATGTTCGCGGCGGTCTACCCGGGTCTGGACAAGCTCAACATCATGCAACTGTCCTCGCCGCAGTCCGCGATCCTGTCGGCGGTCGTCTTCAACGCGCTGATCATCGTCGCGCTGGTCCCGCTCGCCCTGAAGGGCGTGCGCTACCGGCCCAGCAGCGCCGACTCGATGCTCCGCCGCAACCTCGGGCTCTACGGACTCGGCGGCCTGGTCGCCCCGTTCGTCGGCATCAAGATCATCGATCTGATCATCTCCCTCGTCCCCGGACTGAACTGACCCCCGCCCCGGGACCGAGCACGAAGCGTGTCCCCCGGACCGGACCGGATCCTGTTCCGGATCCTTTTCCGGGGACCGGACCGAATCCCGTGTCCCGGGCCGACCCCATGAGGGATTGGCTGAGCTGCCATGAACAACTCCGTAGCAAACACCGCCCGGTTGCTCTGGGCGGGACTGCGTGCCCTGCTCGTCCTCACCGTCCTCTGCGGCGTGCTCTACCCGCTCGCCGTGACGGGCGTCGCCCAGGGCGTTCTTCCCCACCAGGCCAACGGTTCCGAGATCAGTGCCGGCGGCAGGGTCGTCGGCTCCGCACTCATCGGACAGCGCTACGACCTGCCGCCGACGAAGGGGCAGGCGACCGCGGCCCCGGACCTGCGATGGTTCCAGCCGCGCCCCTCCGACGGTCTCGCCACCAACAGCGTCAACACCCAGTACAAGCTGCTCGTCTCCGGTGCGACCAACCTCGCCGGTGACAACAGCGAACTCGTCGCCGAGGTGAAGGCAGCCAAGGCCGCCGTCGTCAAGGACAACTCCGTCCCCGGCCACCCGGTGAACCCCGCCGAGGTACCGGCCGACGCCGTCACCTCCTCCGGCTCCGGCCTCGACCCCGGGATCTCACCGGCCTACGCGCGGCTGCAGGTGCGCCGCGTGGCCGAGCGGAACCACCTCGGCGTCGACCGGGTGGAGAAGCTCGTCGAACAGCAGACAGACGGCCGGATCCTCGGCTTCGTCGGGGAGCCGACGGTCAATGTGCTGCGGCTCAACATCGCGCTCGGACAGTTGGTGGGCAGGGGGTGAGGGCGGGCGGACGGGGCAGTGCCGACGCCACCGGGGCGTCGGCACTGCCCCGTACCGGCGTTACCCGGCCGCGTCGGCCGACTCGGCCAGGCTGCCCGGATACAGGTACTTCTCCGGCGGGACGACCGTGCCGTCGACCCACGCCGCGAAGAAACCCCTGAGGTCCTGGCCCGAGACCTTCGCCGCCAGCGCCTCGAACCGCCGGAACGAGGCATTGCCGTACGCGTGGTCGTGCGTCCAGGTCCGCAGCGTCCCGAAGAACGCCTCGTCGCCCACCGTACGGCGCAGGGCGTGCAGCATCAGGGACCCCTTGGAGTACAGCGCCGGGTCCAGCTCCCTGCCCGGGCCCGGGTCGTAGAGCCGGACGGACCAGAACGACGGGTCGTTCCGGTAGTCCTCCACCTCGGACCGGTAGTAGTACGTGTCCAGATCGGCGCCCTTGTGCTCCTCCCACAACTGCCCGGCGTACTGGGCGAAGCACTCCGCCACGCAGCCGTCCCGCCAGTCCTCGAACGAGACGCTGTCGCCGAACCACTGATGGGTGTTCTCGTGGACCACCGACGCGTCGAAGAGCATCGCCCCGTAGGTGGGGCGGCTCTGCGTCTCCAGCGCGAGAGGGCCGTTGGCCGGCTCCTTGGTGGCCCCGACCACGATCGCGCCGGCGGAGGAGAAGGGGTACGGGCCGAACTTCGAGGCGAGGAAGTCCAGGATCTCGGTCTGCTCGGCCTCCGCGTCCGCGTCGATCACGGCGTCCGGACTGTACGCCGTGATGACGGGCGTTCCGGCGGCCGTCCTGCCCCGGTGCACGGTGAACCGGTCGATGGCGACCGTGCTGAGATAGGTGGCCATCGGCTTGTCCTCGAACCAGCGGAAGGTGCGCCGGCCGTTCTCGGTGGTCTCCGGCCCCGGCAGACCGTTCCCGATCACTTTCCAGCCGTCGGGCACCGTCGCGGTGAGGGCGAAGGTGGCCTTGTCGGACGGGTGGTCGTTGGCCGGGTACCAGGAGGTCGCGGAGTGCGGTTCGCCCGCCACGTACGCGCCGCCGCTCGCCAGGGTGTGCCAGCCCTCGGCGTCGGGCCTGCCCGCGTACGTCACCCGGACCGTGAAGGTCGTGCCCTTCGCGACCGGATGGGCCGGGGTGATCACCAGTTCATGGGCACCGGCCCGGGAGAACGTCTTCGCCGGGGTGCCGTTCACGGCGACCGACGCCACGGTGAACCCCTTGAGGTCCAGGCTGAACCGGTCCAGACGGGTCAGGGCACGGGCGGTGACGGTGGTGTCGCCGTCGAGACGCTCGGTGTGCGCCGGGTCGTAGGCGATCCGGACGTCGTAGTGGGACACGTCGTAGCCGGAGTTGCCGTCGTCGGGGAAGTACGGGTCGCCGACGCCCGGACCACCGATGGCGGCCGAGGCGGGGGAGGCGACCAGGACGACGGCGCTCACCACGGCGGTGGCGAGGGCGGCGACGGTTGTGCGGCGCTGGTTCGGCAGTCTGCGCATGTCTCGATTCCTGGGGTGGTCGGTCGGTGACGGGTCCCGGGACGGTCGGCCGGTGTGCCGTTCTCCCGGGGGCGGGGCGGGGCGGGTTGGCGCCGGAGGTCCCGGGACGGTCGGCGATGACGTGTTCCGGGGGCGGGACGGGTCAGCGCCGGGGAACAGCGGCGGCGAGTTTCCACACCACGCCGACGATGGCGTTGGTGCTGGTCGTCTCCGTCTTCGGGTCGACGTTGGCGAGGTTGTCGCAGGCCTCATGGATGCAGTCCGAGATGCCGGTGCTGAAGCCGGACGACGGGATGCCCGCGTTTCCGAACGACTCGTGGTCCGAACCGCCGACCCCGATGTCGAACGTCGGGACGCCGCGCTCGGCGAACCACGACTCGAACGCCTGCTGGGCCTCCGTCTCGCCGTGCTCGTCGTCGTGGACCACGAGCCACTGATCGGTGTTCCTGCTGCCCGCCTGGTCGAAATTGAGGTAGACGTCGATCCTGCGGCGATCGGCCTCGGAGAGCTTCCCGACGTAGTCCGCCGAACCGATCAGCCCGGGTTCCTCCGCACCCCACCAGGCGAAGCGGAGGTGCCGCTTCGGCTTCAGGCCGGACTCGGCCACCTGGAGGGCGGTGGCCAGGACCGCGGCCGATCCCGACCCGTTGTCGTTGATGCCCGGCCCCTCCGGCACGCTGTCCAGGTGGGCGCCGGTCAGCAGCACGTGGTCCTGATCGCCGCCCGGCCAGTCGGCGATCAGGTTGTGGCCGGTGACACCGGCGTGGGTGAAGGGCGCCAGCCGCGTCCGGAAACCGGCAAGGTCCAGGGCGCGCTTCACGTACGCCACGGACTGCGCGTACCCCTTCGTACCGTGAGCGCGATTGCCGCCGTTGCGGTCGGCGATGCGTTGCAGAGCACGCAGATGGGACATCACCTGCTGCTCGGAGACGGCCGGGACGGCTGGGCTCTGCGCGGTGGCGGGGCCCTGCGCGCTGATGGGCTTCTGCGCGGTGGTGGTGTCCTGGGCGGCGGTGGTGTTCTGTGCGGTGGTGGTGTTCTGCGCGGCGACGGGGGAGACGGGGCTCCGGGGGTGCGCGGTGGCCGTGATGACGGGCACCGTGACCAGGGCGAGGACCAGGACCGGGGCCAGGGGTGCCATGAGGGTTCGGGCGCCGGGGCCGGGAAGACTGCTGCGTGTCGTCATGCGTGCCTTTCGGGACGGGCGGCGGATCCCCCCGCGCCCGAGAGCTTGTCGGGTGACCTTCGACCGGAAAGCGGACGGGGCATGGCGCGTGCGATTCCAAGGCGCTGGCATGGCCCAGCAGCGGAGCTACTCGGTCATCCCGGCAACGCCGGAAGCGTGCGTGCCAGGACGTGGCCGCCCGGCCAGAGGTCACCCGACCGGCTCTGAGGGCGGACGGACCTGCTGACCCCGGCAAGGCTGGCCGCGGCGTGTAAGGAAGTTGTCGGGAAGCCGTCGGAAAGCGATTTTGCCGCCCGGGAGGCCCCCGGAAGCTCGCGGACGGAGGGTTCGTGGACGGAGGCGGACGGGAAATGGGCGGCACCGTGCTCCGGAGCGACGCCGCGGGGCGTGGCGTCAGAATCCTGTCAATTCGGTCTCCGAACCCCACCCCCGCCCTATTTGCCGGAAATCCGCGGGGTAGTTTCGGAGTGGCTGCCGCATCGGCCGCAGCCGGCTTTCGAGAAGACAATGGGGCCATGGCACGCGGCAAGCTTCGGATCTACCTGGGCGCGGCACCCGGCGTCGGCAAGACGTACGCGATGCTCTCCGAGGCCCACCGCAGGGTGGAGCGGGGCACCGACTGCGTCGTCGCCTTCGTGGAACACCACGACCGCCCGCGCACCGAGGTGATGCTGCACGGTCTGGAGCAGATCCGCCGCAGGGAGATCGAGTACCGCGCCACCGTCTTCACCGAGATGGACGTCGACGCCGTCCTGGAACGTGCCCCTGTCGTGGCCCTGGTGGACGAACTGGCGCACACCAACGTGCCGGGTTCCCGCAACGCCAAGCGCTGGCAGGACGTCGAGGAGCTCCTGAAGGCCGGGATCGACGTGATCTCGACCGTCAACATCCAGCACCTGGAGTCGCTCGGCGACGTCGTCGAGTCGATAACCGGCGTGCGGCAGCGCGAGACCGTCCCCGACGAAGTCGTCCGCAGGGCCGACCAGATCGAACTCGTCGACATGTCCCCCCAGGCACTGCGCCGCCGGATGGCCCACGGCAACATCTACAAGCCGGACCGGATCGACGCCTCCCTGTCCAACTACTTCCGCCCCGGCAACCTGACCGCACTGCGTGAGCTGGCCCTCCTCTGGGTCGCCGACCGGGTCGACGAGTACCTCCAGCAGTACCGGGGCGAGCACAACATCCGCACCACCTGGCAGGCCCGCGAACGCATCGTGGTCGGACTCACCGGCGGCCCCGAGGGCCGTACGCTGATCCGCCGCGCGTCCCGGATGGCGGCCAAGGGCTCCGGCAGCGAGATCCTCGCCGTCTACATCGCCCGCAGCGACGGGCTGACGTCGGCCTCGCCCAAGGAGCTCACCGTCCAGCGCACCCTCGTCGAGGACCTGGGCGGCACCTTCCACCACGTCATAGGCGACGACATACCGTCGGCGCTGCTCGAATTCGCCCGTGGGGTGAACGCCACGCAGATCGTCCTCGGCTCCAGCCGACGCAAGGCCTGGCAGTACATCTACGGACCGGGCGTCGGTGCCACCGTCGCCCGGGAGTCGGGCCCCGACCTCGACGTCCACATCGTCACCCACGAAGAGGTAGCCAAGGGGCGCGGGCTGCCGATCGCCCGCGGGGCCCGACTGGGCCGGGTCCGGATCATCTGGGGCTGGCTGTTCGGCGTCGGCGGTCCGGCCCTGCTCACGCTGCTCCTGCGCGGTCTGGACAACGGTCCCGGACTCGCCAACGACGTCCTGCTCTTCCTCTTCATGACGGTTCTCGCGGCCCTGCTCGGCGGGCTGCTGCCCGCCCTCGCGTCGGCCGCCGTCGGCTCCCTGCTGCTGAACTACTGGTTCACCCCGCCCACGCACACCCTGACCGTGCAGGACCCGGAGAACTTCGTCGCCATCGTGATCTTCTTCGCGGTGGCGGTCTCGGTCGCCTCGGTCGTCGACCTCGCGGCCCGCCGTACCCATCAGGCGGCCCGGTTGCGTGCCGAGTCGGAGATCCTCTCCTTCCTGGCCGGCAGCGTGCTGCGCGGCGAGACCACTCTGGACGCGTTGCTGGACCGGGTCCGTGAGACGTTCGGCATGGAGTCCGTCGCCCTGCTGGAGCGGCGCAGCGACGTCGACCCGTGGACCTGTGCCGGGAGCGTCGGACCGGGACCGGTGGAGCGGCCGGAGGACGCCGATGTGGACATGCCGGTCGGCGACCACATGGCGCTCGCGCTCTCCGGCCGGCCGCTGCCCGCCGAGGACCGCCGGGTGCTCGGTGCCTTCGCGGCCCAGGCCGCCGTCGTCCTGGAACGCCAGCGACTCGTCGACGAGGCGGAGGAGGCGCGGCGGCTCGCCGAGGGCAACCGGATCAGGACCGCGCTGCTCGCCGCCGTCAGTCACGACCTGCGCACCCCCCTCGCCGCCATCAAGGCCGCCGTCACCTCGTTGCGATCGGACGACGTCGCCTGGTCCGACGAGGACGAGGCCGAACTGCTGGAGGGCATCGAGAACGGCGCCGACCGGCTCGACCACCTCGTGGGCAACCTGCTGGACATGTCCCGGCTGCAGACCGGCACCGTCACCCCGCTGATTCGCGAGATCGACCTCGACGAGGTGGTCCCGATGGCCCTCGGCGGAGTTCCCGAGGACAGCGTGGACCTGGACATCCCGGAGACCCTGCCGATGGTCGACGTCGATCCCGGACTGCTGGAGCGGGCCGTCGCCAACATCGTCGAGAACGCCGTCAAGTACAGCCCAGACGGGCAGCGCGTCACCGCCGCCGCCAGCGCACTGGGCGAACGCGTCGAACTGCGGGTGGCCGACCGGGGCCCCGGCGTTCCCGACGACGCCAAGGACCGCATCTTCGAGCCCTTCCAGCGCTACGGCGATGCCCCGCGCGGGGCGGGCGTCGGGCTGGGCCTGGCCGTCGCCCGCGGGTTCGTGGAGTCCATGGGCGGCACGCTGGACGCCGAGGACACCCCCGGCGGCGGTCTCACCATGGTGCTGACGCTGAAGGCGGCCCCGGGACATGCCCCGGCCGTCGCCGACCTGCCCGCGCGGACCACCACATGACCGCGCCGGCCACCCCGAGATCTCCGGGCGGCCCCGGGAGGCCGCCGCGCGGCGGAGCCGTACGGCCGAAACGCCGGACCGCACGGACACACCGGAGCCGCAGAGCACGGACAGCGGAAACAGTACGGACAGCAGAGGCAGCAGAGGCAGTAGAAACAGCAGAGGCAGTAGAAACAGCAGAGACAGCAGAGACAGCAGAGACAGCAGAGACAGCAGAGACAGTAGAAACAGCACAGACAGTGGCAGAGCCGTACAGCAGAGGCATCGAGCCGTGCAGCAGAGAGGCAGGACGCCCATGACCCGGGTGCTCGTGGTCGACGACGAGCCGCAGATCGTACGCGCTCTCGTGATCAACCTGAAGGCGCGCAAGTACGAGGTGGACGCCGCGCCCGACGGCGCCACCGCCCTCCAGCTCGCCGCCGCCCGCCACCCCGACGTCGTCGTCCTCGACCTCGGACTGCCCGACATGGACGGCGTCGAGGTGATCAGGGGGCTGCGCGGCTGGACCCGGGTGCCGATCCTGGTGCTCTCCGCTCGCCACACTTCCGACGAGAAGGTCGAGGCGCTGGACGCCGGAGCGGACGACTACGTCACCAAGCCGTTCGGCATGGACGAACTCCTGGCCCGGCTGCGGGCCGCCGTACGCCGCGCCGAACCCGTCGGAGGGCAGGGCACCGACGACGTGGTGATGGTCGAGACCGAGGGATTCACCGTCGATCTGGCGGCGAAGAAGGTCCACCGCGCGGGCCGCGATGTGCGTCTCACCCCCACTGAGTGGCACCTGCTGGAGGTCCTGGTCCGCAACAGCGGCCGACTGGTCAGCCAGAAGCAGCTTCTCCAGGAGGTCTGGGGGCCCTCGTACGGGACCGAGACCAACTACCTGCGGGTCTACATGGCACAACTCAGGCGCAAGCTGGAGACCGATCCCTCGCACCCCCGGCACTTCGTCACCGAACCGGGGATGGGGTACCGCTTCGAGCGCGGCTGAACGGGCGGGAATCCGCCGACCGCGGGATGCCCGGCCGGCGCGGCGGGGGATCGGCGGGGCGCGGGCGGCTGCCGTGCGAGGGGCCTGTTGGATGACTCGTTCGAGTGAGACGGGGGACACCCGCCCGGGGCACGGGAGACCGGTACCCTTCGGGTATGAGTGCTGTTCCTCGATCCGAGAAGTCCGGCAAGGCGGAGAAGCCTTCCGGTCGCTTTCGCCGGATGCTCGACCGGTTGTCCAGCTCGCAGGAGGATCTGGAGTCCGAGGAGCTGCAGGAGGACGCGCAGGCTTCGGGGTGCACCCGGATCTCCGAATGCACCGACCGGCAGATCGTGAAGGTGACTGGTACCTTGCGGACGGTCACCCTGCGGCCGCGCGCCGGAGTCCCCGCCCTGGAGGCGGAGCTGTTCGACGGCACCGCGCCGCTGGACGTGGTCTGGCTCGGCCGACGCTCCATCGTCGGCATAGAGCCGGGTCGCAGGCTCATCGCCTCGGGCCGGATCGCCATGAGTCACGGACGCCGGGTGCTGTTCAATCCCAAATACGAACTCCGACCGCTCGGCAAGGAGTAGCCGGTGACGTCTCTCGACAAGCCGTCGTCCGACACGGAACGCATCGCCCGCACCGACCACCAGGAGGCCGAAGCGAAAGCGGTCACCGAGGCAGCGCTCTTCGAAGCGTTCGGCGGTGTCCGGGGGATGGTGGAGACAGTTCTTCCGGGGCTGCTCTTCGTCACGATCTTCACGATCAACAAGGACCTGCACGTCTCGGCCATCGCGGCCCTGGTGGTGTCCCTGGTCCTCGTCGCCGTACGACTGATCCGCAAGGACACCGTCAAGCACGCCTTCAGCGGCGTCTTCGGCGTGGCCTTCGGCGTGGTCTTCGCGATGATGACCGGCAACGCCAAGGACTTCTACCTGCCGGGCATGGTGTACACGCTGGGCCTGGCACTGGCCTACCTGATCACCACTCTTGCCGGGGTGCCGCTGATCGGGCTGATCCTTGGGCCTGTGTTCAAGGAGAACCTCTCCTGGCGTACCAGGAACCCCGGCCGCAAGAAGGCGTATGCCAAGGCCAGCTATGCCTGGGGACTGATCCTGCTCGCCAAGTGCGCGATCCTCTTCCCGCTGTACTGGTGGGCCGACACCACTCAGCTCGGCTGGGTGCTGGTCGCCCTGAAGATCCCGCCGTTCCTGCTTGCCGTATACCTGACCTGGGTCTTCCTCGCCAAGGCCCCGCCGCCGATCGACGTCTTCGCCGAGATGGAGGCGGAGGAGGAGGCCGAGAAGGCCCGCAAGGCGCAGGAGGCGGCCGTCGCGCCCCGGAACCAGGAGTTCTGACCAACCCGCGACAGCGACCCGGAAGCGGAGAGCGCGAGCGGGAAGCCACAGCCGGAAGCGGAGAGCGGGAGCGCGAGCGGGAAGCCACAGCCGGAGGGCCCGGAACCGTGTGGAACGGTTCCGGGCCCTCCGGCTGTCGTACACGCGGGTCGTACACGTCCCGGTGGTACGCCTCCGCGTCGTGCGTCAGTCCGCGGAGCCGCCGCCGCCCCGGCGCACCGACAACAGGTCCTCCAGCTGCTCCTCGCGGGCCTGCGCGGCAACGAACAGCAGCTCGTCGCCCGCCTCCAGCGTCTCCTCGGTGCTCGGCGTCAGCACGCGCTGCCCGCGGATGATGGTGACCAGCGAGGTGTCCTCGGGCCAGGCCACTTCACCGACCTGGGTTCCGGCCAGCGCCGACTCCGGCGGCAGCGTCAGCTCGACCAGATTGGCGTCACCATGGCTGAAGCGCAGCAGCCGTACCAGGTCGCCGACGCTCACCGCCTCCTCGACCAGGGCCGACATCAGGCGAGGGGTGGACACCGCCACATCGACGCCCCACGCCTCGTTGAACAGCCACTCGTTCTTCGGGTTGTTCACCCGGGCGACGACCCTCGGCACGCCGTACTCGGTCTTGGCGAGCAGCGAGACGACGAGGTTCACCTTGTCGTCGCCGGTCGCCGCGATCACGACGCTGCAGCGCTGGAGCGCCGCCTCGTCGAGCGAGGTGATCTCGCAGGCGTCGGCCAGCAGCCACTCCGCCATCGGCACCCGCTCCACCGAGATGGCCGTCGGAGCCTTGTCGACGAGCAGGACCTCGTGCCCGTTCTCCAGCAACTCGCCGGCGATGGAACGGCCCACCGCGCCGGCACCGGCAATCGCGACACGCATCAGTGACCGCCCTCCTCGGGCCCTTCGGCGAAGGCTGCCTCGACCTGTGCGATCTCGTCCGTACGCATCATCACGTGGACCAGGTCGCCCTCCTGCAGCACCGTCTGCGAGCTGGGCAGTATGGCTTCGCCCAACCGGGTGAGGAACGCCACGCGGACGCCCGTCTCCTCCTGCAGGGTGCTGATCTTGTGGCCGATCCAGGAGGGAGTGGTGTGCACCTCAGCGAGCTGTACACCACCGCTCGGATCGCGCCACAGCGGCTCCGCGCCCGACGGCAGCAGCCGCCGCAGCATCTGGTCCGCGGTCCAGCGCACGGTGGCGACCGTGGGAATGCCGAGACGCTGGTAGACCTCGGCACGGCGGGGGTCGTAGATCCGCGCCGCGACGTTCTCGATGCCGAACATCTCGCGGGCCACCCGGGCGGCGATGATGTTCGAGTTGTCGCCGCTGCTCACCGCGGCGAACGCGCCGGCTTCCTCGATTCCGGCCTCGCGGAGGGTGTCCTGGTCGAAGCCGACCCCGGTCACGCGTCGCCCGCCGAAACCCGACCCGAGGCGCCGGAAGGCCGTGGGGTCCTGATCCACGACGGCGACCGTGTGCCCCTGCTGCTCCAGGGTCTGCGCGAGAGCGGCTCCCACTCGCCCGCAGCCCATGATGACGATGTGCACCTTGTGCCTACCTCGCAGTCCTGGTCATCCGGCTGACCTGCGAAAACACCCTGCTCACACTTCTTCCTCAGCTTGCCGGGCAAAACAACGGGGCAACGGTTCGTCCCGTTGCCCAGGATGAGCTTAAGCGGCGGGGAGCGCGAAGCCTCATCCGGCCGCGTTTTCGTCGTGCCCGGTGACATGGGCGGGCGGCCCGGACACCATCCGCGCCCACCGGCCGGACGCACGGCGATCGCTCCGACCGCCTGACAATCCCTCCCGTCACCTGACGATTCCTCGAACCACGCGACGGACCCTTGAACGAACAATGAACAGACATCTAACATGTCAGTTCATGGAGACCTTGCGCCCGGTCCGACGGACCCTGCTGCGGGACACCGCGTACGAGGCGATCCGGGACGCCATCGTCCGCGGTGACATCCCGCCCGGTGCCCCTGTCCGTGACGCCGACCTCGCCGAACGCCTCGGCCTGTCCCGGGCCCCGGTGCGGGACGCGCTGTCCCGTCTCTCCGGTGAGGGCCTGGTCGAATCCAAGCCGCAGAGCTACACCCGGGTGACCCGGCTGGTCCCGGGTGACGTCCGGGACGCCGCGGCGGTGGTACGGGCGATGCAGGAGCTTGCCGCCAGGACCGCGGTGCCCCGTCTCACGGACGCGGACGTCACCGCGATGCGCGAGGCGAACGACGGCTTCCGGGACGCGACCCGTCGTGGTGACGTGGCGGACGCGCTGCATGCCGACGACCGGCTCCACGGCGTGCTCGTCGCCGCCTGCGGCAACCGTGCCGTGGCCGCCACCGTCGAGCGGTACACGCCTCTGCTGCGACGGCTGGAGTGGCGACAGTTCGGCACGGCGAGCGCGGCGCACGGCTCGGCGGAGCTGCACGACCGGTTGATCGAGGCGTGCGCGGAGCGCGACGCCGACGCGGCGGCCCGGATCACCGCCGAGATCTGGCGGGCGCTCGAAGAACTCGTCGATGACCCGTCCGATGACCCGTCCGATGACCCGGCTGGCGAATCGTCCGAGGCCCCGTCCGAGGCCCCGTCCGACGATCCGGCCGGCGAACTGTCCGGGGCAGTGGCCGACGGAGGACCGTCCCACCCGGTGGCCGAAGCCACGAAGGGGGACGTGGCTCACGCAGGACACACCGGCTGACGGGCTGTCCGGCCGACTCCGTTGACGACCCGGCGGTCGACCTGCGCCGGCCCATCCGGCCCGTACCCATCCACCCACCCCCGCTCATCCCGGATACACGGACCCCGTACGCCTCGCGGCCGACACCCACCTCCGGACCCACCCCGCACCACTCATCCCGCGCATCGCTCCGCCCCACATCACTCGCCTCCCGCAACATCACTCACCTCCCGTATCACTCACCTCCCGCATCACTCACCCCGCATCACTCCGCCCCGACCCAGGGAGCCCTTCCGTGACGCACACGTTCCCCTCCGCCTCCGCCACGCCCGCCTCTCCTTCCGCTTCGGTCTCCCTCTCCTCGTACGACCGCCACCCCCTCCTCTTCGGCCCCTCGCCCGTCCACCGTCTCGACCGGCTCACCGACCACCTCGGCGGCGCCGATATCTGGGCCAAGCGGGAGGACTGCAACTCCGGCATCGCCTACGGAGGCAACAAGACCCGCAAGCTCGAATACCTCGTCGCCGACGCCCTCGCCCAGGGCTGCGACACGCTCGTCTCCATCGGCGGCGTCCAGTCGAACCACACCCGGCAGGTCGCGGCGGTCGCCGCCCGCACCGGCCTCTCGTGCGTCCTCGTCCAGGAGAGCTGGGTCGACTGGCCCGACGCCGTCTACGACAAGGTCGGCAACATCCTGATCAGTCGTCTGGCCGGAGCCGACGTCAGGCTGGTGCGCGCCGGATTCGGCATCGGCGTCAAGGAGAGCTGGGAGCAGGCGATGCGCGAGGTCGAGGAGAGCGGCGGCAAGCCGTACCCCATTCCCGCCGGCGCGTCCGACCATCCGCTCGGCGGGCTCGGCTTCGCGAACTGGGCGTACGAGGTCGCCGAGCAGGAACGCGAGCTCGGTGTCTTCTTCGACACCGTGGTCGTCTGCTCGGTGACCGGCTCCACCCAGGCCGGTATGGTCGCGGGCTTCGCCGCGCTCGAAGAGGCGGGCGGCCGGCCGCGGCGGGTTCTGGGCATCGACGCCTCCGCCGAACCGGCCCGTACCCGTGAGCAGATCACCCGGATCGCGGCGGCCACCGCACGGCTCATCGGTGTGCGCCGCGAACTCACCGCGGACGACATCGAACTGGACGAGCGTTATCACGCGGGCACGTACGGTATTCCTGACGACATCACACTCGACGCAATGCGGATCGCCGCCCGGACCGAGGGAATGATCACCGACCCCGTGTACGAGGGAAAATCGATGGCCGGAACGATCGATCTCGTGAGCCGCGGTGAAATCCCCCAGGAATCCACCGTCCTTTACGCACACCTCGGCGGTCAGCCCGCACTGAACGGCTACAGTGCCCTGTTCCCGGGCGCCTGAGCCCCTCCCGAGCGTACGGGCGCAAGGATTCCGTTAAGGATTTCGCGTCGGTTTCGGCCGAGTGCAGGGAAATGGCGGGCCACGGCTCGGACAGCTCTGCGGCTTCCATACGGAACGCTTACGATCCTCTGCGTGTCCAAACTGACCGACCTGCCCAAACGGATTCTGATCGGAAGGGCGCTGCGCAGCGACAAGCTGGGAGAAACGCTCCTGCCCAAGCGCATCGCCCTTCCGGTCTTCGCATCCGACCCGCTGTCCTCGGTGGCGTACGCACCCGGTGAAGTCCTCCTGGTGCTGTCCGTCGCGGGCGTGTCGGCCTACCACTTCAGCCCGTGGATCGCGCTCGCCGTCGTCGTCCTGATGTTCACGGTCGTCGCGTCGTACCGGCAGAACGTGCACGCCTACCCGAGCGGTGGTGGTGACTACGAGGTCGCCACCACCAACCTCGGCCCCAGGGCGGGGCTCACCGTGGCCAGCGCACTGCTGGTCGACTACGTGCTGACCGTCGCCGTGTCGATCGCCTCCGGGGTCGAGAACCTCGGGTCCGCGATCCCGTTCGTCGTCGAGCACAAGACAGCGGCGGCGATCACCGCCATCGTGCTGCTCACGCTGATGAACCTGCGCGGCGTCAAGGAATCGGGCAAGCTCTTCGCCATCCCCACGTACCTCTTCGTGGCCGGCGTCTTCATCATGATCACCTGGGGTGCGTTCCGGGGCCTGGTCCTCGGCGACACGATGCGTGCCCCGACCTCCGGCTTCGAGATCAGGGCCGAGCACCAGGGACTCGCCGGGTTCGCGCTGGTCTTCCTGCTGCTGCGGGCCTTCTCCTCCGGCTGCGCCGCCCTCACCGGCGTCGAGGCGATCAGCAACGGTGTGCCCGCCTTTCGCAAGCCCAAGAGCAAGAACGCGGCGACGACGCTCGCGATGATGGGCCTGCTGGCCGTCACCATGTTCTGCGGCATCATCGGCCTGGCGATGGCCACCGATGTGAAGATGGCCGAGAACCCGGCCAAGGACCTGATCAGCAACGGTGCGCCGGTCGGCTCCGGATTCGTCCAGGACCCGGTGATCTCCCAGGTCGCGGCAGCCGTCTTCGGCGACGGCACGTTCTTCTTCGTCGTACTCGCGGGGGCCACCGCGCTGGTGCTCTTCCTGGCCGCGAACACCGCTTACAACGGTTTCCCGCTGCTCGGCTCGATCCTCGCCCAGGACCGCTACCTGCCCCGCCAGCTCCACACCCGCGGCGACCGGCTCGCCTTCTCCAACGGCATCGTGCTGCTCGCGGGGGCGGCGATCCTCCTGACCTGGATCTACGGCGCGGACTCGACCCGACTCATCCAGCTCTACATCGTCGGTGTCTTCGTCTCGTTCACCCTCAGCCAGATCGGCATGGTCCGGCACTGGAACCGGCACCTCGCGACGGAGAAGGACCAGGCAAAGAGACGCCACATGAAGCGCTCCCGCGCGATCAACACCTTCGGGGCCTTCCTGACCGGTCTGGTGCTCGTCGTCGTCCTCGCCACCAAGTTCACCCACGGCGCCTGGGTCGCCCTGCTCGGCATGGTGATCTTCTACGGGACGATGACCGCCATCCGCGGCCACTACGACCGTGTCGCCGAGGAGATCGCGGCGGACGAGACCCCGGCGGACGAGACGATGCGCCCCTCCCGGGTCCACTCGATCGTCCTGGTCTCCAAACTGCACCGGCCGACGTTGCGCGCACTCGCCTACGCCAAGCTCATCCGCACCGACAGGATGGAGGCCCTCTCCATCAGCGTCGACCCGGCCGAGACCAAGGCGCTCAGGGAGGACTGGGAACGACGGGGAATCGACATCCCGCTGAAGATCCTCGACTCCCCGTACCGCGAGGTGACCCGCCCCGTCATCGACTACGTGAAGAACCTGCGCCGGGAGAGCCCGCGCGACGTGGTGAGCGTGTACATCCCCGAGTACGTGGTCGGCCACTGGTACGAACACCTCCTGCACAACCAGAGCGCCCTGCGCCTCAAGGGACGACTGCTGTTCACCCCGGGGGTGATGGTCACCTCGGTTCCGTACCAGCTGGAGTCCTCCGAGGCCGCGAGGAAGCGGGCCAGGAAGCGCGCCGAGTGGAACGCGCCGGGCGCGGTGCGCCGCGGTCCCGTCGAGCGCAAGCCCAGGGAACCCACGAACAAGGCCTGACGGAGGACTGTCCCGGCGCAGGATTCTCCCGGCGCTGGACTGCCCCGGCACAGGACAGGCCAGGGCAGGCCAGGGCAGGACTGTCCCGGCGCAGGACTGTCCCGGCGGAGGCGACCGGGACACCCCTCCGTCTCCGTCCGACTCGTGGCGGGTGGCCGGGCGACATCCACGTAGACTCGTAGGTTGTTGTCCGGCCGTACCTTCCCCGAACCCTGGAGCCACCCCCTCATGCAGAACGAATCCACGTCGTCGCTGGTCGGGGAGGAATACGAGGTCGAGGTCGGCCCCGTCGCACACGGCGGCCACTGCATCGCCCGCACCGAGGAGGGCCGGGTCCTCTTCGTACGCCACACACTCCCCGGCGAGAAGGTCGTCGCCCGGATCACCGAGGGCGGGAGCGACTCCCGCTTCCTGCGCGCCGACGCCGTCCGCATCGTCGAAGCCTCCAAGGACCGTGTCGAGGCGCCCTGCCCGTACGCGGGCCCCGGCAAGTGCGGCGGCTGCGACTGGCAGCACGCCAAGCCCGGCGCCCAGCGCAGGCTCAAGGGCGAGGTGATCGCCGAACAGCTCCAGCACCTCGCCGGCCTCACCCCCGAGGAAGCGGGCTGGGACGGCACCGTCATGCCGGCCGAGGGCGACAAGCTCCCGGCGGGCGAGGTACCGGCCTGGCGCACCCGGGTCCAGTACGCCATCGACGAGGACGGCCGCGTCGGCCTGCGCAAGCACCGCTCGCACGACGTCGAGCCCATCGAGCGTTGCCTGATCGCGGCCCCCGGCGTCACCGAACTCGGCGTCGAGAAGCGTGACTGGCCCGGCATGGCGTCCGTCGAGGCCATCGCCGCCACCGGCTCCCACGACCGCCAGGTCATCCTCACCCCGAGGCCCGGCGGCCGGCTTCCCCTCGTCGAACTCGACAAGCCCGTCTCGGTGATGCGCGTCGACGAACGCGACGGCGGCGTCCACCGGGTGCACGGCCGCGCCTTCGTCCGCGAACGCGCCGACGACCGCACCTACCGGGTCGGCTCCGGCGGCTTCTGGCAGGTCCACCCGCAGGCCGCCAACACCCTGGTCCGCGCCGTCATGCAGGGCCTGCTGCCCCGCAAGGGCGACACCGCACTCGACCTGTACTGCGGCGTCGGCCTGTTCGCCGGCGCCATCGGCCAGCGCGTCGGCGAGAAGGGCGCGGTCCTCGGCATCGAGTCCGGCAAGCGCGCCGTCGAGGACGCCCGGCACAACCTCAAGGACCTGGAGCGGGTCCGCATCGAGCACGGCAAGGTCGACCAGGTCCTCCCGCGCACCGGCATCACCGAGTGCGACCTCATCGTCCTCGACCCCCCGCGCGCGGGCGCCGGCAGGTCGACGGTCGCGCACCTGTCCTCACTGGGCGCCCGCCGCATCGCCTACGTGGCCTGCGACCCGGCCGCCCTCGCCCGCGACCTCGCCTACTTCCGGGACGGGGGATACCGGGTGCGGACGCTGCGGGCGTTCGATCTGTTTCCGATGACTCATCATGTGGAGTGCGTGGCGATTCTGGAGCCGGTGAAGAAGGAAGCCTGACCTGCGGTTTTGTGATTCGGGTGAGACACTCGACCTGTTTCCCTCCGTGGAGCGGGTCGAGTGCCGGGCCTGACTCTCGAAGCCTCCTGAACTGCGAATTCATCACGGAGTCGCTTGCGTCCGCGACGTCTTCAAGGTCTCGTTCGGAGATTCTTGACGCTCGTATGACGCTCGAATCGGGAGTCTCAGCCTCACGGACCTCACAGACTGGGGCCGTGTGGGCCGGGCCCTCGGCATGGAGGGCAAGGAACTCCTCCCGGCGGCGGCGCGAGCTGCCATCCCGGTCCCCGGCTCCCTGGAGCCCAGCGCCTGGCAGTCCAAGTGGCAGAGCGTGGCGCCGATCCGAGGTCGTGCTTTCATCCAGCCCGTCCGGGCCAGCAGGTGTGGCATTCGGTTGACCGGATGGGCGGCCCCGAAACCCGGCCCAGGGCATTGCGGACTTGGGTGGGACCACCCTCAGTTGGGCCACGCCGCCGTGCATTCCTCCTTGTGGCCAGCGCCATTGGTCCTGTGGTGTGGTGTGTCCACGTGGTAGAAACCTGATGCTGTTCCCACGCTCTTGATACTTCCACCGACCAGTTGCCCTCGGACGTTTGGAGCCCTCGGCTGTGCCATCCACTCTGTATCGCGACACCGGTTACACGCTCCGGCACCTGATCGAGAACATCGAAGGCGGCCGTATCGGACTCCCCGACATTCAACGCCCGTTCGTCTGGTCCGCGGCGAAGACCCGCGATCTCTTCGACTCGATGTATCGGGGCTACCCGATCGGCACGCTGATGTTCTGGGAGACCGGCGCTGAGGTGGGGACGCGGCAGATCGGAACGGAAGCGAGTGATCGAGCACCCCAGCTGTTGGTCGTCGACGGGCAGCAGCGGCTCACCGCCCTGTTCGCTGTCCTCACCGGGCGCAAGATCGTCACCAAGTCATTCGACGCGATCAACATTCGCATCGCGTTCCACCCGGAGGACCAGACATTCGAGGTCACTGACGCGGCGATCGAGCGGGATGCCCACTTCATTCCGGACATCACTGCGCTCTGGGCCCAAGGTGGTTACAAGCCCACCGTCCGTCGCTTTTTCCAACGGCTCGAAGAGGCTGGCGGACAGCCGTTGTCGGACGCTGCCAAAGATGAGCTCGAAGAACGCATAGATGGTGTCCGGGACCTGCATGATTTTCTCTTCCAGGTTGTGGAGTTGGGTGCTTCGGCTGACGAGGAGCAGGTCGCCGACATCTTCGTGCGCATCAACTCCGAAGGCGTGAAGCTCAATCAGTCCGACTTCATCCTCACTTTGATGTCAGTGCATTGGGAGGAGGGGCGCCGTCAGCTCGAAGAATTCAGCCGCGGCGCGGTGATCTCAGGGCTCCCCGATCCGAGCCCTCGGAACGCCTTTCTGGACCCGAGTCCCGACCAACTGCTGCGCGTAGCCGTCGCTTTCGCCTTCCGGCGTGCCCGGCTGCAGCACGTCTACAGCGTCCTGCGGGGAAAGGACCTTGGAACCGGAAAGGTCACCGCCGCACGACGGCAGGAGCAGTTTGATCGGCTCGCTCAAGCGCACACGAAGGTCCTGGACCTGACCAGCTGGCACGAGTTCTTCCAGTGCGTCAGGATGGCTGGCTTCCGCAGCCGCAAGATGATCACCTCGGACAACGCCCTGCTGTACAGCTACACGATCTGGCTGATTGGACGCCACGATTTCGGGCTGACGGCCGATGAACTCCGTCCCTTGATCGGACGGTGGTTCTTCATGGCGCACACCACCGGTCGGTACTCCAACTCGCCGGAGTCGCAGATGGAGTCCGACCTGGGGCGCATCGGCAGTCTGCCGCCAGGTGATGGCCGAGCCTTCGCTGCGGAACTCGACCGGATCATCGCAGCGAACTTCACCGGCGACTACTGGGACATCTCCCTGCCGAACCGGTTGGACACGTCCTCGTCGCGCTCACCGGTGCTGTTCGCCTACCAGGCTGCGCTCGACATCCTCGACGCCGAAATGCTCCTCGGCGACCAACGGATCCGTGATCTGCTGGACCCCTCAGTCAAACCCGTCAGGGCCGTCGGCCGGGACAACCTGTTCCACGGCAAGGTGCTCGCCGGACTGGGTATTACCGACCGACGCCAAGTCAATGCCATCGCGAACATGGCGTATGTGACGTGGCCGGCGGACGAGCTGTCCAACAGCGACGCACCACATGAATACTGGCCGAGAATCACGGACGCTATGGACCCGAAGGTGCTCGAGCGGCAGGTACGGTGGCACGCGCTCCCGGTCGGCTGGGAACAGCTCGACTATTTCACCTTTCTGGAACGGCGGCGTCAGCTGATAGCCAAGGTTGTGCGGGAAGCGTTCGAAACCCTCAGAGGGGAACGCCCTGCGTACGTCCCGACCACCCCGGCCGACATGATCGCCGCCGGCGAATCCCAGGGCACCGAGTTCAAGGCCAGCGCCCGCTGGAACGTGCACACCCGGCAGGCCGACAAGTCTCTGCGGCACAACATCGTCAAGGCCGTCTGCGGCTTCCTGAACGGCGAGGGCGGAAACCTGTATATCGGCGTCGCCGACGACGGGACCGTCCTCGGTATCGAGAACGACCTCACCACTCTGGAGTCGCAGGCCAGCGTCGACGGATACGAGCTCTTCGTGCGCCAACTCATCGACAGCAGCCTGTCGACCCCGACAGCTACCACCGTCCGCGTAGGCTTCCCCGAAATCGCCAGCAACGTCGTCTGTCAGATCAGTGTTGCCGCGGCAGGCATGCCGGTGTTCGCCAAACCCGCCAAGGGCGGCAACGGCGCCACCGACTTCTGGGTCCGGGTCGGCAATGCCACGAAGCAACTCCACGGTGATGATCTCCTGCGCTACAAGGAGGAACACTGGGGATGAGCGTCCTTATGGCCGGCCCTCCGACCCCAGGGGAATGACCTCGGGCCTGGAAGCGGTCAGGGCGCCCCGCATACCGGCGTCAACCAGACAATCACTCTGGTTTCCGTCCGGGAGCGTTGCCGTCACGGCACAATGGCCAGTGATGACCAGCACCACCGCTCCAGGCTCCGGGCCGCACAGGTTCAGCCCCTTCGCCCACCTCACCGTGCAGAACACCGCCCTCTACCGGCAGGTGATGCGGGCGTTCGCCATGGCCAAGGAACACTTCGCCGTGCATCTGCGTCCCGAGGACGTGTACGCCGCGCTGCCCGGGGGGTGCGGCCCGGCGAGCTGGACGGCGTTGTCAAAGCACTGGACAAGCTGGTCGAGTGGGGGAATCTGCGCGCCGACCCCGACACTGGACGGGTCAGCGCCGTCGAGGACTTCTACCGCAAACGCTTCATCTACCAGCTGACCCGGGCCGGGGAGGCAGCCGGGGAAGCCCTGGCCGCCTACGACGAGGCGCTCGGGCGGCGGGGCGCCCTTCAGGCCATCGCTCTGCACGACATCGTCACGCAGCTGCGCGCCCTTCTCGTCCTCACCGCCGACGAGCAGCCCGACCCGGGCAAGACGTACCTTGCGTTCGACGCGCTCGCGAGCCGGTTCGCCGCTCTCGCCGACAACGCGCGCGCGTTCATGAGTTCGTTGCAGCGCACCATCGACCTGCACGAGGTGGAGGAAGGGGTCTTCCTCGCGTACAAGGACCGCCTCATCCAGTATCTGGAGCGTTTCATCCAGGACCTGATCACCTTGGGCGGACGCATCGCCCAGATCATCCTGGAGCTGGAGGACTCGGGCCGGATCCAGATCCTGCTCAGGGCTGCCGCGGGACGGGAGGCGGCCGACGCCGCGCCCGAGGACGCGGAGCCCGCCGCGCAGAAGGCATACGCCCACTGGGCCGGGCTCACCGCGTGGTTCCTCAGCCGGGACGGCCGCGAGTCGCAGGCCCGCCTGCTGCGTGGCCGCGCGCTGGGGGCCATTCCGCAGATGCTGGCCGTCGTCCGGGTGCTGGGGGGAGCGCCGGGCCGGCCGGTCGGACCGGTCCGCCGATTTCCGCACCCTCGCCCGTTGGTTCGCCGAGGCCCCCGACGACGCGTCGCGGCACCAGCTGTGGCGGGCGGCCTTCGGACTCCACCCCGCCCGGCACCTCACGGCCGACGCGGACACCCTGGCCGCCCGGCTTGCCGCACCGGTGCCCGCCGCAACCCCCTGGGCTGCCGCGGAGCCGCTGCGGATCAGCCCCCAGCTGCGCCGTACCGGCAGTTACGAGCGGCGGGGCAAGCCCCGCAAGGTCGAGGACCGTCAGGAGCGTCGTCGTCACCTCGCCGAGGTGGCGGCCAAGCAGGTGGCCGAGACCGCCGCTGCCCGGGACCGCCTCGTCACCGACGGAGCGGTCAGACTGTCCGAACTCGGCGAGCTCGACCCGGTCTCCTTCGGTCTCTTCCTCCAACTGCTCGGCGACGCACTGGCCACCTGGCGCCCCGGCATGCGGCACACCGTGGCCACCAGCAACGACGGCTCGATGGAGATCAGGCTCAGCGCCCTGGCCGAGGGGCCTCCGGCGGAGATCCGTACACCGTCGGGCACGTTCCACGGTCCCGATCACCTCATCGAGATCGTCGATCTGACCGACGACGACAGGTCGTTGCACGGAGGAAGCGGACGATGACCACGCCACCGGCAGAAGTGCTCGACGGACAGCACGCCGCAGAGCTCCGCAAGGCCGCTCGCACCCTGCTCAAACAGCCGCTCCTGCTCTCCCACGGCAAGCACGCGGACGACTTCCGGCTCGTACGACGGCACGCCGCCGAACTGCGCGAGTGGTTCGACCGCAACACCGGATGGCCACTCCACGTGGACGCCGGGACCGCCCGGCTGCGCAAGATCCCCGGCGTGCTCCACGACGCCACACACCCTGCACGCGAGGCGACCCGCGCCGCCGCCCCCTTCACCCGCCGCCGCTACGTTCTGCTCTGTCTGGCCCTGGCGGCCCTGGAGCGTGGCGAGTCCCAGATCGCCTTCGGCCGTCTCGCCGACCAGGTCGTCCTCGACGCCACCGACCCCGGGCTGGTCGCGTCGGGCATCCACTTCACCCTCGACCGCCGCGACGAGCGCCTCGACCTCGCGGCAGTCGTGCGGCTGCTGCTCGGCCTCGGCGTACTGCGCCGGGTCGCTGAAGACGAGGACGCGTACGTGAACGGAGCGGGCGACGTGCTCTACGACGTCGAACGCCGGGTACTCGCGGGGCTCCTTGCGACACGGCGTGGCCCCTCCACCGTGCAGGCCGAGGCCACCGCCGACCGGCTGGCGCAGCTCGTCGCCGAAACCGCCCTCGACAGCGAGGAACTCCGCTTCCGCGCGATGCGGCACGCACTGACCCGCCGACTCCTGGACGACCCGGTGCTCTACTACGACGAGCTGAGCGACGCCGAACTCGGCTACCTCACCAGACAGCGGGGGTTCCTCACGGCCCGGGTGGCCGAGCTGACCGGTCTGGTGCCCGAGATCCGCGCCGAAGGCATTGCCATGGTCGACCCCGAGGACGACCTCACCGACGTACGGATGCCCGAGCAGGGCACCCACGGCCACATCACCCTGCTGCTTGCCGAGCACCTGGCGGGGGCGGCCCGGCCCGTCACCACCCACCAGCTCACCCAGCGGGTACGGGAACTCGCCCTCGTACACGGCACGTTCTGGTCCAAGGCCGCGCGAGAGCCGGGCACGGAGGCCGAGCTCGTCGAGCAGGCCGTCGCCCGGCTCGCCGCCCTCGGCCTCGTCTCCCGGACCGCCGACGGAGCCGACCCCCGCCCCGCGCTGACGCGTTACGCAGTCGGTGAACCCGTCGTACTCGAACCAGGAACACCACCCACAGTCACACCCGGCAGCGCGCGCACGCCGGCACAGCGAAAGGCCGGTCAGGCGTGACCAACCCGCTTCCCGAACCCCTTCGCACCCGCTGGCAGCCCCTGCGCATCGGGCTCGTCGACCTCTTCCACTACGACGTGGAGGAGTTCCACTTCCGTGACGGGCGACTGCTGCTGCGCGGTAACAATGGCACCGGCAAGTCCAAGGTGCTCGCCCTCACCCTGCCCTTCCTCCTTGACGGCGACCTGAGCCCGCGCAGGGTGGAGCCGGATGGGGACCCGGGCAAGCGGATGGAGTGGAACCTCCTGCTCGGCGGCGAGCACCCGCACACCGAGCGCCTCGGCTACACCTGGATCGAGTTTGAGAGACACGACGCGAGCACCGGGGAGAGCCACTTCCGTACGCTGCTCTGCGGGCTGAAGGCCGTGAGCGGACGCGGGATCGCCCGGCACTGGTACGCGGTCACCGAGCTGCGCGTCCAGCACGGACTCGGTACACCCGTGGAGGGCTTCCTCAGCCTGGTCGACGCCACCGGTACGGCCCTGACCAGGGATCGTCTCGCCGAAGCCGTCGCTGGTCACGGCATGGTGTACGACCAGGCGAAGACCTACCGCAGAGCCGTGGACGAGGCCCTCTTCGGGCTCGGCGAGCAGCGGTACGGCGCCCTGGTCGACCTGCTCGTCCAGCTGCGCCAGCCTCAGCTGTCCAAGCGCCCCAACGAGGCAGCCCTGTCCCGCGCCCTCACCGAGGCCCTGCCGCCGGTGGACCAGGCCGTGATCGCCGACGTGGCCGAGGCGTTCCGGTCCCTCGACGAGGAGAAGACCGAACTGGCGGCGGCCTCCGCGGCGGAGCGTGCCGCCGCCGGCTTCCTGGAGCACTACCGGCGCTACGCACGCGTCGCCACCCGTCGCCGTGCCCGGCTGCCACGGTCCGAGCACTCCCGCTACGAGCATCGCCAAAGCGACCTTGCCGAGGCACAGGCACAGCAGGCCGGGGCCGAGGAGGAACGGTAGGCGGCAACCGAGCTCATCGCGAGGCTGGAGAAGCAGCAGAACCAGCTCCGCGCCCAGGACGCGGCTCTGCGGGAGAGCCCCGAGATGCGCAGCGCCCGAAGCCTTGAGCAGGCACACCACGAGGTGGAGCGCACAGCGCATGCGGCAGAGCGCGCGGAGAGCGACCGGGGCCAGGCGGCGCGGCTGCACGACAAGGGCCTCCAGCGGCTCGGCGCCGCCGAGAACCGGCTGCGGGCGGCCGACCGGCATGCGCAGAACATCTACCGGCAGGCGGCAAAGGCCGCGGCGACCGCCCGGGTCGTCTTCCCCGCGAACGACCTGCCGGATGACGGGCGCGCCCCGAGTGAACTACGCGGCGCCGTCGAGGAGTCCGTGGAACGGGGTCACCGCAGTGCGCACCTCGGAGGAACGGCGCACGCACGCCGTCCGGCTGGACGAAGCCGACGCGGACCGGTCCGCGGCCGCTGAGGAGCTCGGCCGGGCAGAGGAGGAGGCGGTGCGCGCGGGCCGGGCGCTGCTGGACGAGGTCCGCACCCGTGCCCGTGGCTGGACCGAGCTCGCCTACGCGGACGAGCCCGGTCTGCTGGACGAACTCCAGGAATGGGTGGGTCGCCTCCACAGCCCGTACCCGGCACGGGCCGAGGCCGCGCGCGCCCACAGCGCCGCATCCGCACGGCTGGCCGAGCAGGGCGCCGCCGCCGGCCGGCGCCGTGCCGAACTCACCGGGCAGGCCGACGGGCTGCGGCAGGAACTCGCCGCGCTGGAGGCCGGCGGGCGACGTCCGCCGCAACCGCCGCACACCCGCACCCCCGGCCTGCGCGAGCGTCTGACGGGTGCCCCGCTGTGGCGGCTGGTGGACTTCGAGAACGGGCTCTCCGCAGCGGAACAGGCCGGTCTTGAGGCCGCCTTGGAGGCGTCCGGGATGCTGGATGCCTGGGTGCTGCCCAGCGGCACGGTTCTCACCGCCGACAGCCACGAGGTGCTGCTCGCCCCGGCAGGGGCTCCGGTGCGGGTCGCGTCGCTCGCGCACCTGCTGCGCCCGGCCGTGGACCAGGGGGACGCGGGGGGACGCTGCCGTGGGCGAAGCGACCGTGGCCCGGGTGCTTGCCGCGATCGGCGCCGGTGCCGTGGGTGCCGAGCAGGGTGGCGCCGGGCCGGCGGGCGAAGCCGGAACGTGGGTCGCGGTCGACGGCCGCTTCCGGGTCGGCGCGCTGACCGGCCGATGGGCCAAGGCCACCGCCGAGTACATCGGCGAGGGTGCGCGGGAGGCTGCCAGGCGGGCCCGCATCGAAACGATCACCGGTGAACTCAACTTATTGCAGGGAGAGTTGACGACCCTTGCGGAACTGCTCGGTGCGTTGGCCGCCCGCCGCGAGGTGCTGGACGCGGAGGTGGCGGACGTACCGGACGAGACCGCTCTCACCCGCGCGCACGCCCGCGTGGCCGCCGCGGCTCAGTCCCTGCGCCGGGCCGGTGGGCGGCGCGAGGAGCGGGCCGCCGC
This sequence comes from Streptomyces sp. NPDC014734, assembly GCF_043083325.1. Lineage (NCBI taxonomy): Bacteria > Bacillati > Actinomycetota > Actinomycetes > Kitasatosporales > Streptomycetaceae > Streptomyces > Streptomyces sp. NPDC014734. The sequence goes on from NZ_JBIBYN010000022.1 coordinate 68,129, forward strand.
CCTTCTGGAGGCGGCCGGCCGGAGCGAGGCGGCGGCGGAACTCGCCCGGACCGCAGAGGACCTGAGGATGCCGTCCGACGAGGACGGGCTGACAGCGGTACGTGACGCACTCGGCGCCCTCGCCGAGGTGTTGGCAGCCCTCTAGCCCGCCCTGCGTGAGCGCGGCGAGGCTGACGGCCAGGTCGCCGAGGAGCGTACCGAGGCCGGACAGGCGGCCGAGCGTGCCGCAGAGCTCGCGGAGCGCGCGAAGGACGCAGAGAACGAGGCGGCGGCGGCCGACGAGCGCTTCAGCACCTTGCGTTCCACGGTGGGCGCCGCCATCGACGAGCTTCAGCGCCTGTTGGCGCGGACCGCGGAGGCGTCGCGCACCTGCGAGAGCGAGCAGCAGGCCGCCCACCGGCGTCATGCCGAGGCCGACCGGGCCGCGAGCCGGACCGAAGGCCGTATCGAGCAGTTGCACGAAGGGCTGGCGGAGGCGGCCGAGGCGCGTACGGAGGCGATTGCCGCACTCCAGCGGTTCACCGCCACCGGACTGATGACTGTGGCTGTGCCCGACATCGAGGTGCCCGCCGTGGAAGGCGGAGCATGGGCCGCGCCCCCCCCGCAATCACGCTGGCCCGCGCCATCGACGCGGAACTGTCCTCCACCGACGACTCCGACAGCGCCTGGGAACGGGTGCAGCGCCGGCTCAGCGAGGAGTTCAAGACCCTCCAGGACACCCTGTCCCGGCACGGACACCGGGCGTCCGCCCGGATGGTGGAGGACGGCATGGTCGTCGACATCACGTATCAGGGCCGCGAACGAGCCGTACCGGACCTGGCCGCGGCACTGGCCGTCGAGGTCGGCGAACTGTCCTGCATCCTGTCCGCACGGGAGCGGGAGATCCTGGAGACCCACGTGGTCACGGAGGTCGCGGGGACGCTCCAGGAGCTGATCGGTGCGGCCGAGCGGCAGGTGCGGGACATGAACGTCGAACTGGAGGAGCGGCCGACCTCCACCGGCATGCGGCTGAGGCTGGTGTGGCGGGCATCCCGCAAGGCCCCCGCCGGGCTGGCCCCGGCCAGGGAGCGGCTGCGCCGGTCGGCCGACGTCTGGACCGCCGAGGACCGCGCGGCCGTGGGTGAGTTCCTCTCGGAGCAGATCGCCCGCCAGCACACCGACGACGCCTCGGGCAGCTGGCTGGATCACCTCACCGCCGCACTCGACTACCGGACCTGGCACGAGTTCGGGGTCGAGCGGCACCAGCAGGGCCGCTGGATCCCGGCCACGGGACCCGCCTCCGGCGGCGAACGGGTGCTCGCCGTGTCGGTGCCACTGTTCGCCGCCGCGTCCTCCCACTACGCGAGTGCGGGCAGCCCGTACGCACCGCGCCTGGTCACCCTCGACGAGGCGTTCGCCGGAGTGGACGACGACTCCCGCGCCAAGTGCCTGGGCCTGCTACCCGCAGGTGCCCGGCATCGCCATCGCCCAGCTGTCGCGGATCGACGAGGTCGCGGCGGTGCTCGTCACCCGGTGGGAGTGGGACGGCACCCGAAGGCGGCGCGGCGCGGACCCGGCGGTGCCCGATGGTGCGGTGCCCGCACCCCGCACCGAGGCGTCGGAACCTCAGTGGAAGTGACCCCCGGGACTGCGTCGACGATCGATGACGTACGGCTGCGCAGACTCCTCGGCGCACCCGCCCTCAGCTGGCTGGTCGACCGTGCGCGCCGACGCCTGGAGCGCGGGCAACCGCTCACCGGACCGGTATCGCTGAGCGCGCCCACGGCGGACCAACGGATGGCGGCGGAAAGGCTGTTGGGGCGCGCGCCGGGTGGCGGACGGTCCCTGTCCGTGCGCCTCGAGGCGGTGGACGACCTGCTGCGCCGCTCAGGCGTCAGCCCGGCGGGACTGGCCGCCGCCGTGGTGGCGCTCACCGGCCCGGTCACCGTCCTCGGCCAGGTGCGCGCCGAGGAGCACCGGGCCTGGGCCCAGGCGTACGCCCCGCTCGAAGTCTTGGCCGACGAGGTCCCCGCCCTCAGACCCTGGGCCGAACGGCTCCGCAGCGACGGTCTCGTACGACGCCACGTCGGCACACCCACCGCAGCGGCCGACCTGCTCGGCAAGGTGGCCACTGTCGTGAGAGCCGTTCCGGTGGAGCCGGCGGTGTCGCTCCCCACGTTCGCCTCCCAGCTCCTGGGCAGCGCCCACGCCCTGGACGACGGGACCCCGCTCTGCACCCTCACCCTCTCCGGCGTCCGGGCGCTGACCGGGGTCCCCGACACGGGTGGCGCGCAGGGGCGGTGCGAGGCGTGGGCATCGGTGGGACTGCTGCGCGACGAGCTGTCCTCGACGGTGCTCGCCCTGAATCTGCGGGGGACTCCTGCCCTGGACTGGATGGCCGACGCGGGCGAGCCCGCCGTGCTCACTCTGCGGCAGCTGACCCGGCGCCCGCCCCGCTCGGCGCCGCCGACAGTCCGGATCTGCGAGAACCCGGCGGTGCTCGCCGCGGCCGCCGATACGTACGGCACCCGGTGCGCGCCGCTGGTCTGCCTCCAGGGCCAGCCGTCCGCCGCCGCCCTCGCCCTCCTGGGCCATCTCCACACGCACGGCAGCCGCTTCCGCTACCACGGCGACTTCGACTGGGGCGGCCTGCGGATCGCCGCCGCCCTGCTGCGACGGGTCCCCTGGACCCCGTGGCGCTACACCGCGGCGGACTACCGCACCGCCGTACACACCCTGCCCGCCGGCCCACCCCTCACCGGGGTGCGGGCCGAAGCCCCGTGGGACCCGGAGCTGCCGGACGCGTTGCAGGAGGCGGGGGTGCGGGTGGAGGAGGAGGCGGTGCTGGGGGATCTGCTGTCCGATCTCGGGTGAGATGAGGAGACGGGCCCTCCGCCACGTCCGGGACGACGTCCTCGTCCGACGGCGCGAACCGGTCCGCACCCTCGACGCCACGGCTCCCGACCGTGCTGCTACGTGGTAGGCGCGCACCGGTTGCATGCACCCTGCATCACCGGGCGTCTTCTTCGGCCGGGGCGGCATGTGGGGAGCCCCGTATGTCGCCAACACTGAGGCCGGTACGGCTGCGGGCGTTGGCCTCGGCGACGCGGGCGCTCAGCAACTCGGCGGGGTCGAGGAGCCGTAGGCGGGCCGGGTCCGCGTCCCAGGGGCCGTCGGCATTCCGGCGCGAATGCCCTCCTCGCGGGGCAGGCGGGTCGAGTTTCGGCTCGCTCCCCGTATTCGCGCATGTCAAGCGACAAGCCCCTGACGGTCCCCTATCCGGAGCGTTAGAGTGAACCTTCTGTGAAGGCGTGACGCGCCCCCACGAGAGCGGCGCGAGAGGGTGACGCGGAAGACATGACTGAGAGGCCCACGCAAATCGGCCGGTACACGGTCGAGCGGGAGCTGGGCGCGGGGGGCATGGGGCAGGTTTACCTGGCCTACTCGCCGGGCGGTGACCCGGTCGCCGTGAAGGTGATCAGGAACGACAGGCTCGACCAGGCGACCCGAGCGCGCTTCGAGAAAGAGGCGCTGATCGCCCGGACGGTCGTCGGGACCAACCGGGTGGCCCGTTTCCTCGACGCCGATCCGTACGCGGCCCAGCCATGGATGGCCGTCGAGTATGTGCCCGGTCGTACCGTCCAGGAGCAGGTGGAGAGCGCCGGAACCCTGTCGGTCCCGCTCGTGGCCAGTCTCGGCGCGCTGCTTGCCGAGGGCCTGGAGGCGGTACACGCCGTCGACCTGCTGCACCGCGACCTCAAGCCGCAGAACGTCATGCTCGGCGAGTACGGCCCCATCCTGATCGACTTCGGTCTCGGGGCTTTCATGGACGCGGGCAAGAACACGCTCACCCAGGAAGGCATGATCGTCGGCACGGTGCGCTGCATGCCGCCGGAGCAGGCGCTCGGCCGCTCCCGGGTGCAGGCTCCGGCCGACGTGTACGGCCTGGGCACGGTTCTGTTGTACGCGGCGACCGGCCGCTACCCGTACGAGGGCAACGGCTGGCCCGCGATCGTCGCCAAGGTCACCGACGAGTCCCACCCGCCGGACCTATCCGGCCTGCCGGGGGTGCTCGTCCCACTGGTCGCAGGCATGTTCGCCCACGCTCCGGAGGACCGGCCCAGCCTCACCGAAGTCACCGCCCAATGCGTGGAGCTGATCAAGGCCTCAGGGTTCACACCGGTCGAGGCGCGGTATGCGCTGATCGACGTCTCGGCCCACCCCGGGAAGGCCGTGGAGAGCCGGCCGGGTCCTTCGCCGGCCGTGTGGGAGCGCATCACCACGCAGTACGTCGACGTACTCGACGTGCACACCCCGGTCGTGGACGAGGAGGGTCTGGACAGCCCGCTGGACCGCCCTGACCGCAGCGACCCACCTGACGACGAGGAGCAGCCGTCGTCTCCGGTCCCGGCGGGGGGTGACGCCGAGCTTCCCGTTGCGCCGCCGGCCAAGGCCCGAGCCGGTGAGCAGACGCCCCGCCCCACGGATCGGACGCCACCCGAGCCCCGCCGCAGACCCGGCCGGAAGCCGGCCTCGCAGAAGGTGGCCGAGGAACTGAGGGCCAGATACGCGATGCAAGCGGCCCTGTAACGGGTCCGAGCGGGCGGTACCGGTGTGCGCCCGCATTGCTATGGGGAAGTGGGCGGGAGGCCCGGCACCGCTGCGCCGCCGCCCGTGGCACGCGAGAACTATGTGAAAGAAGCGGTGGGGAGCGGTATGCGGGACATCAGGGACGATGAGGAAGCGGAGCGGTTCGTGAGCGGTTCGGCGGAGGTCGGTGACGCGGCCACGGGACAGGGGACCTTCGACTCGGCGTACCGCGAGCAGGCCGCAGAGGATGCTTCCGCCGACACCCCGGCCGGTTCCGTGCCGCGCTCGCACCGCCCCAGGTTCGCCCCCGGCTCCCAGGTCCTGGTGCGCGACGAACAGTGGCTGGTGAAGAAGGTCGCCGACACACCGCACGACGGCTGGATGGTCGAGGTCACCGGCGTCTCCTCCCTCGTGCGCGGCACGGACGCCGTCTTCTACGAGAAGCTCGACCACATCGAGCCGCTCGACCCGGACAGGACGCGTCTCGTCCCCGACTCCTCCCCGAACCACCGCAAGGCGCGCCTCTACCTGGAGGCCGTCATCCGTAAGACCGCGCTGTCGCAGACCGAGCAGGGGCTCGCGCTGGCCGACAACTTCCTCATGGATCAGCAGACGCACCAGCTCCGCCCCGCTCAGCTGGCCCTGTCCATGGAGAACCCCCAGCCCCGCGTTCTCGTCGCGGACGTGGTGGGTCTCGGCAAGACCCTGGAGATCGGCATCCTCCTTGCCGAGCTGATCCGCCGTGGCCGCGGTGAGCGCATCCTGGTGGTGACCCCTGCGCACGTCCTGGAGCAGTTCCAGCGCGAGCTGTGGACCCGCTTCTCGATTCCGCTCGTCCGCCTCGACTCCACCGGAATCCAGCGGATCCAGCAGGACATCCCGGCCGGCCGGAACCCGTTCGCCTACTTCAAGCGGGCGATCATCTCCGTGGACACCCTCAAGAGCGACGTCTACGCCCACCACCTGGAGAAGACGGAATGGGACGCCGTCGTCATCGACGAGTCCCACAACCTGGTCAACAAGGGAACGAAGAACAACGCCCTCGCCCGTCTCCTGGCCCGCCGGACCGACGCCCTCGTCCTCGCCTCCGCCACCCCGCACAACGGCGAAGGGGAGTCCTTCGCCGAACTGATCGGCATGCTGGACGAGGCGGCGATCGCGGACCACTCCGCTTACGACGTGAAGGACTTGGGGCACCTCTACATCCGGCGCACCAAGACCGACCCCGAGGTACGCGATTCCCTCAAGGGCGTCTGGGCGGACCGCGGCCCGTCCCAGCCGGTGATCGCCAAGGCCACCGCGAAGGAGACGGCCGTCCTGGAGGAGCTGGCCGCGCGCTGGATTCCGCGCGACCGGGCGGCCTCCTCCGTGTGCGCGGACCCGATGGTCGCGTACAACCTGCTGAAGGCGTTCCTCTCCTCCCACCGGGCCCTTCAGGATTCGGTCGAGGCGCGGGCCAAGTCCCTCGACAAGCCTTTGAAGGGCCGCAAGGGGCAGGACCCAGCCAAGTTGGAGGCCGCGCGGCGGATCGAGCGGGAGGCCATCCTCGACCTTGCGCGCGTCGCGGGCGATCTCGGCAGCGACAACTCGTCCAAGCTTGACGCCCTGGTCGAGGTGCTCAAGGAGATCGGTGTCGGCCCCGGCTCCGACACCCGTGTTGTGGTCTTCTCCGAGCGCGTCCCCACTCTGAAGTGGCTGGCCGAGATCGTTCCGGCCCGGCTCGGCTTCCGCCCGGTGAAGCAGCTGGAGCAGGGCGAGAAGAAGGCCAAGCCGTGGAAGGCGTACGGCGGGGTCGTCGAGGTCATGCACGGCGACGCGACGGGTGAGGATGAACAGAAGCGCATCGTCGAGGACTTCGGCCTGCGCTCGGCACCCGTACGGCTCCTGTTCACCGGCGATGTTGCCTCCGAAGGCGTCAACCTGCACCAGCAGTGTCACCAGCTGATCCACTACGACCTGCCCTGGTCGCTGATCCGCATCGAGCAGCGCAATGGCCGCGTCGACCGGTACGGGCAGGAGAAGAAGCCCCAGTTCCGGGCCCTGGTGCTCACCAGTGACGTGGAGTGGCGTACCGACGACGAGACCGGTGAACCGCTGCCGCTGGACGACCGCCTGGTCGGCGCCAAGCTCCTCGCCCGCGAGGAGGAGGCCCACCGTATCGAGGGCACCGCGGAGGCGGTCACCGGTATCTACCGGGCGAAGGAGGAGGACGACCGGCTGACCCGTGACCTCATCGCCGGTCGCACCGTCGAGGAATCGATCAAGCAGTCCTCGACGGGCGGTGGCGTCAAGGCCGTGCTCGGTCGCTTGATGGGCAACGTCGGAGCGAAGAAGAAGACGGACGACGTGCCGCGCGCCACCGTGCCCAGCCTGTTCGGCACGGGCGGCGGTACAGACGCGACCTCCGGCTACTTCGACGAGGCCCTCCGCCAGGTCTGTCACCCCATCAGCCCGGACATCGCGCTCAAGCTGCGGCGTGAGAAGGATGGCACGATCGCCTTCGAGCCGCCGTCGGATCTCCTCCATCGGCTGAAGGCCCTGCCCAAGTCGTATCTCACCGAGCAGCAGATCCTCCCCACGGCGAACAAGGAAGGCCGCATCCGCCTCACCTTCGACAAGGGCCTTGCCGCCAAGCGGCTCAAGGTGGCCCGGGAGGACTCCGCCAGCCAGTGGCCCAACGTCAGTTACGTCTCCGACGTGCACCCCGTCCTGGACTGGGTCACCGACAAGGCGCTTGCGGCGCTCCGCCACGACGAGGCGTTCGTGCTCGCCTTCGATCCCGACCACGGCAAGGCGGCCGATATCGATCCGAAGCTGGCCGCCGCACTCGACGGCCCCGTCTACCTGCTCCAGGGCATCTACTCGAACAAGGCCGGGCGTCCCACCGTCGTGGAGTGGATGGCCGTCACCGGTCTCCCCGACGCCCCCCGCGTCCACCGGATCGACGACGCCTTCCTCGCGGCCTGCCGGGTCGGCCCCAGCATGCCGGGCCGTGCCACCCCGGTGAACCTCGGACTCCTCCAGTCGCGCGTGCCGGACGCGGTCGCCGAGGCCCGGCGCTTCCTGACCGACCGCGAGGGCGCGTACGCGCAGGAGATCGCTGCCGTCCTCGCTCCGTACGAGAAGCGCGTCACGGAGTGGCAGCAGACGGCGCTGTTCACGCCAGCAGCCCGCCGATCGTCCAAGGTCAAACAGGACGTCGACCTCACAGCGAGCAGGCGCAAGACGCTGGTCCGGTCCCTGCGGACCTCCGGCGCCCCGCTGCTGCGGCTCCTCGCTGTCCTCGAACCTCTTGCCGCCACGTCGGCATCGCGGCCCACCGCCGTACCCGCTGAGACCGCCACGCCCGACGCCGGAGAGACGACCGCCCGATGAGTACCGACTTCGATTCCTTCTCCAACCGCGGTGAGTACCTGTCCGCGCACTACTTCGCCGAGCAGCTCGCCGACGGCCTGAAGAAGGGCGTCTTCGCGGCCTGGGCGGACCGTGAGTCCGACGAGAACGACGATCGCGTCACGCCGCGCGTCGCCCTGCGCGGCCTGCGGTCCGTATACCTCGACGAGAAGTACCGCGGGTTCTTCGCGGAGCAGGCGAAAGCGGATGTCGAGGACGACGAGTACCCCGACGCAGTGGGCTATGAGAAGTTCTTCCACACCTACCAGGACGAGGAGTGGAGCGAACGTGTCGAGGACTGGCACCGCAAGGTGCTCGCCGCCCTCGGATACGCACAGGCGGGTGCCGAGTCCGGTCCGCGCGAGCTGACCGTCCACCGGGCAGGACGCGACCACACCGTCTCTGTCGCCTGGCACGGCGACGGCATCGTCGCCGTCGACTGCGGCTGGTCCGCGAGCAACGACACCGCCCTGGACGCCGACTCCTACGGCCGCCTGATGCACCCGGTGCGGACGGTCGGCAGCGGCGAGACCTACGAGTCGGGTCACGCGCTCGCCACCTGGCTGTTCCAGAGCGAGCTGGGCGGTAAGGGCGGCAGCGCCCCGCGCTTCGTGCTGCTGCTCTGTGGTGGGGTGATCGTCCTCGCCGACCGGCAGGCCTGGGGCGAGGGCCGATACCTGGCGGCCAATCTCGACGCCGCCCTGGAGCGCTACGACCGCAGGCAGTCCGGCGAACTCGCCACCATCGCAGGCCTGTTCAGCCACGACGCACTCGCACCGGCCGAGGACGGCAAGGGCCCCGCCATCGACGCTCTCGTCAAGGCGTCCCGCGACAACGCGGTCGGCGTCTCCGGCGAGCTGCGTCAGGGCCTCCAGAAGTCCGTCGAGATCATCGCCAACGAGGTCCTGGCCCGCCTGGAGGAGACGGGTCTCGAACCGCGTGACCTCGAAACGCCCGGGGACCCCTTCGCACGGCAGCTCACCCGCGAGGCACTGCGCTACCTCTACCGGGTCCTGTTCCTCCTGTACGCCGAGGCCCGCCCCGAACTGGGCATCCTCCCGGCCGACGACGGCACCTACGAGGCCGGCTACTCGGTGGCCCGCCTCCGCGATCTCGTCGAGCGGGACGCGCAGCTGACGGACGAGACCGCTCGCCAGGGATTCCACCTGCACGCCTCCCTCGACCTCCTGTTCAACAAGGTCAACTACGGCCACCGGCAGTACGGCACCGAGCCCTGGGACGAGCGTCCCGAAGACGACGCGGAGACCCGCAAGAAGAAGGCCCGGCAGCGCAGCGAGGGCCGCGGCCTGCGCTTCGAACCCCTGCGCAGCGAACTCTTCGAACCGGCATCGGTGAGGCTCATCGGCCTCGGCACCCGCGATCCGCGCCGCGACGAGGAGGGCCCCGGGGGCCCGGCCTGGCTCGACCTGCGGCTACGCAACCAGGCCCTGCACGAGGTGCTGCGCCTGCTCACCATGAAGAAGGCCAAGCGACGCGGCGAACGCGGCGGCTTCATCTCGTACCGCAACCTCGGTATCAATCAGCTGGGTGCGGTGTACGAGGGCCTGATGTCGTACACCGGCATCATCGCCGAGGAGGAACTGAGCGAGGTCGCCAAGGGCGGTGACCCGGAGAAGGGCTCCTGGCTGGTCCCCTCGCACCGGCTCAAGGAGTACCCGGAGAACACCCGGGTCGAGTACGACGAGCGGGACCGGGAGGAGAAGGGCCTGCGCGGCCCGAAGAAGTACCCGGCGGGGACGTTCGTCTACCGCCTCGCCGGCCGGGACCGGGAGACCTCGGCCTCGTACTACACCCCTGAGTCGCTGACCCAGGTCACCGTCGAGCTGGCTCTCAAGCACCGCCTGGACCAAGAGAAGGACGCCGAGGGGAACGTCGTCAGGACGCGGGCCTCGGAGCTGCTGAAGTACCGCATCTGCGAGCCCGCGCTCGGTTCCGGCGCGTTCCTCAACGAGGCGATCAACCAGGTCGCCGAGGAGTATCTGCGGCGGCGTCAGGACGAGCTGGGCACGTCGATCCCGACGTCCGAGGCACTGACGGAGAAGCAGAAGGTCAAGGCGTACATCGCGCTGCACAACGCGTACGGCGTGGACCTCAACTCGACGGGCGTCGAGCTCGCCGAGGTGTCGTTGTGGCTCAACACCATGCATCCGGGGATGCGGGCGCCGTGGTTCGGGCTTCACCTGCGGCGGGGCAACTCGCTGATCGGCGGGCGTCGTTCGGTGTACAGGGCGGGAGATGTCGCGCCGTGGAAGGGCAAGGCGCTCTGGCTGAACGCCAAGGGCACCCAGGCGCCGACCCCGCTGCCGTTCCGGAACAACGAGCAGAGTGGGGAGTGGCAGCCGCTGCCGGACGGGGCGGTGCACCAGTTCCTGCTGCCGACCCCTGGTTGGGCGGCGGTGACGGGTGCGAGCGGCGACGCGAAGAAGCTGCTGGCGCAGTTGGCGGGGGACGGTGTCGACCAGCTCAAGAACTGGAAGAAGGGCATCCTCCAGAAGCCGAAGCGGCGGCTGAACGCCAAGACGGGCGAGCCGATCCTCGTAGGGAAGACGAGGCGCGAGGCGACCTCCCAGTACACCCGGCTTCGGGACGCGGCGCGGCGGGCGGAGTTCCTGTGGTCACTCGTCGTCAAGCGGATGGAGCTGTCGGAGCGGGAGATCGCCCGGACCGTCGAGGTGTGGGGAGCGGAGCAGCATAAGGACGGGGAGTTCTCGTTCCTGCGCCGGGCGGCTGCGGGCGATACGGACGGGGACAGCGGGACTCGGCTGTCCAAGGAGAAGGTGTACGCCGAGCTCTTCGAAGCCGTGGGGTCGCCGTACTGGCGGCTGAAGCAGGTCATGGACGCTTGGTGCGCGCTCTGGTTCTGGCCAACGGGTGAGGCAGCGCTGCTGGATGGCAGTGCGTCGGAGTACGACCCGAAGGAGGCGGTGAACGCCGCCGAGCTCCTGGGGGAGATGTTCGGGGCCGCCGGGCCGGTGGGTGGCGCTGAGGAGCTCGTGGCGGGGGAGCGGCCTGAGTCCGGCGCGGCGGGCGAGCTGGCGCGCCTGGACGTCGTTCCGACGCCGCGCTTTACCGAGCAGACCACGCTGTTCGCGACCGAATCCGGCGTTCAGGAGTCATTGCTCTTCGCGGAGGCCGGGGGCGAGGCGGGGGCGAGCAAGCGCGTATCGGCGAAGCCGAGGAAGACGGCGGCCAAGCGGGCTCCGCGCGACTGGCGGGACGTCATTCCGCTGGTGGACCTCGATGACTGGATCGACTTCCTGGAAGCGATGCTCGGAACGGTCGACATCGATGAGAACGACCTGCTCAAGGAGTTCGCCCACCTGGATGCGCTGAAGGACTTCGAGCTGAGCCTTCCGTACCTGCTGGGGATGGACCTCAAGCATCCGGAGGAGCGGTTTCCGTGGATGCGGGTGGTGACCGATATTGCGGAGGAGCAGGGGTTCCTGCATTGGGAGTTGGACTTCGCGTTGGCCTTCGCGGAGGGCGGCGGGTTCGACCTTCAGGTGGGGAATCCACCTTGGGTGCGGCCCCGTTGGGACGAGGCTTCGGTGCTTGCGGAGCGTGAGCCTTGGTTCGAGTTGGAGGAACGGGTTTCCGCAGCAGCTAAGGTCAAGCGTCGCGAGGAGGTACTCAATGCCTCGGCGGCGGCAGCCTACGTGTTGGAGGAACTCACCGACAATTCCGCTCAGGTCGAGTTCTTCGGGGCACCGCATGCGTACCCGCTGTTGGAGGGCACCCAGCCCGATCTCTATCGGGCATTCATGTGTCAGATGTGGGACCACGCCTCTGTGCGGGGGACGACAGGGCTCGTCCATTCTGGCACACACCTCACAGGGGATAAGGAAGGCGCACTACGGGAAGCGGCGTATCGGCGGCTTCGGATTCACGGCGACTTCGTTAACTCCGGGCAGCGATTTTTTCCACGCCCTGTAGGGGACACCACCCACTTCGGCGTGCACATCTACGGCCATCCGCAAGAGATCGGGTTCGATCACCTTTCCTGGCTGGTCTCGGTCGATGCCCTACGCCTGTCCGCAGATCACGACGGAACGGGGGACGTCCCCGGAGTGCGTTATCGCAATGGCGAATTCGACGAGCGTCCGCACCGAGCACGCGTTGTACGGGTGGACCGGGAACAGCTCCTCGTATGGCAGCGTCTTCTCGGCGAGTACGGTGAGCAGCCGATTGAACAGGCTCGTCTGCTGTTCCCTGTGAGTACAGGGGAAGCCTCGGCGATTGCTGCGCTGGCCGACTATCCGTTGCGCCTAGGGGCCCTTGCCCCGCAGATCTCGCGCGGCTACGACGAGAGCGGCGCGAAGAAGGACAATCTGATCGACTACAATCGCGCAAATCCGGACACTGGTCAGGAGTACCAACCCGAGGGGTGGCAGTACGTCATTCTCAAGGGCCCTCAGTTGAGCGTAGCGACGCCGATCTACAAGCGACATGACGCCAACAGCAATGACGCGTATGGTGCGGATTTGTCGACGCTCCCAGACGACTTCGTTCCCGATACCTCCTATGTGCGGGCGAAGGGGCGAACGGCGAGTTTTCTCGCGGCGCAGGATCGGTGGCTGAACCACGCGGAACTGGAGAGACTGCGGGCTTCGGATGGCGAGATCAAGGAAATGCGGACGGCGCTGGCCGAGGAGCGAGGGTGCCTGCCAAGGGAGATTCCATACGAGTTGGTAGATGAAGCCTTCGTGGCCCAGGCCACGAGGGCTTACACGGAATTCTATCGACTCACGTGGCGAAAGATGATCGCGTCGAATACAGAGCGAGCGCTGTACGCGGCTCTGGTCCCCCCCGGCACTTCTCACGTGCATGGCGTTCACAGTGCCGCCATGCCGGATTTGAGGGCAACCGTGCTTGCCTCGGGATTCTGGGCGTCGCTCCCGCTCGATTACTTTTTGCGTACAACTAATCGAGCTCAGCTGCAAGTTGCTGGCGCACGCATCATGCCGGCTGGGAGTGCCGAGCATCCCCTCGCACCTGCGCTTCTCCTCCGTACCCTGCGGCTCAACTGCCTGACCACTGCCTACGCCGATCTCTGGCAAGAGCTCCACGACTCCAGGTGGGCCGGATACGAACCCTGGGCGCGTCCCTGGCCTTCAATGCCGACGCGCCTGCACGAGACCACCCCCACTTGGCAGCGCGACACCCCTCTCCGCACCGAGTACGCCCGCCGCGCCGCCCTAGTCGAGATCGACGCACTCGTAGCCGTCTGGCTCGGCATGGACGCCGACGCCCTGATCGCCGCGTACCGGGGCCGCTTCCCCGTACTCCAGAAGTACGAGGCGGCCAGCTGGTTCGACGCCGAGGGGTCAAAGCTGGCGAGCAACGCCCGCACCTACGGCCAGCGCCAGACTAAGGAGACCTGGAAGCAGTTCGAGGCATGCATGGCCGACCCCGCCTTCAAAGCCCACCAGGAGGACCCCACCCACAACCCCGCCCCCCAGACCCCCGTCCCCGACGGCTACACCGCCCCCTTCTACAAGGCCGACCGCGAGACCGAGATGCGTGAGGCGCACGCCTACTTCCAGAAGCGCCTCGACGCCGCCGTGGCCGCCGGCCAGTGGGACCCGGTCAAGCAGGAGGTGCCCAAGCCGTGAGGCCGACGCTCGAAGCGGAAGGGCTCAAGGAGAGCCTGCTCCAGTACCTGTCCACCACTTACGCGCTCACCGACGAGGGCGCGCGGCAGGCGCTGCACCGGTTCCTCGGGGACGACAACTCCGGCATGTTCCGGGGGCCGTTCCTCCGGCTGCGTACCCCGTTCGTCGATGCGGACCCCTCCTGGGAGAAGTACCTGGACTGGCGGCGCACCGACGGCTGGAAGCCGTACGCGCACCAGGCCGTCGCCTTCGAGCGGCTGTCGTCGGCGGGCGGCCGAACGCCCCGGCCGACGCTCGTCACGACCGGTACCGGGTCGGGCAAGACGGAGTCGTTCCTCTACCCCGTGCTCGACCACTGCGCGCGCGAGCGGGCAGCAGGGCGCGGAGGGGTGAAGGCCGTGTTCCTGTACCCGATGAACGCGCTCGCCACCGACCAGGCGCAGCGGATCAATGGCCTCCTCACCGAGCACCCCGAACTGAGCAAGGTGCGGGCCGGGTTGTACATCGGTGACCGGGCGTCGACCCGGTACGGGCGGGTGTTCACCGACCGGTCCGACATGCAGGTGACGCCGCCGGACATCCTGATCACCAACTACAAGATGCTGGACCTGCTGCTCCAGCGCGCCGCCGACGCCCCGCTGTGGGCGGACGCCGACATCCGCTACGTGGTGGTCGACGAGTTCCACACGTACGACGGCGCGCAGGGCACCGACGTGGCGATGCTGCTTCGCCGGCTCGCCTCCGCCGTCGGGGCCTCGGAGAAGGGGCGCCCGTTGGGGCGCATCTGCCCGGTCGCCACCTCGGCGACCCTCGCCTCGGGGACGGACGCCGACGGAGTACGGCAGCTGCTCGGCGTGGCGACCGAGGTGTTCGGCACCGAGTTCCTCACCGACTCGATCGTCGGGGAACAGCGGCTGACCGTCGACGCGTTCGTGCCGCGTGCCGATTACGACCCCCTCGTCCCCACTCCGACGCCCGACGAGCTGGCGGCGCTGTCCGACCCCACGCTCGGCGAGGAGGAGTTCGCCGCGCTCGCCGAGGCCGTCACCGGCAGCCGGGACACCGACCCGCACGCACTCGGCCGGATCCTGAAGCGGCACCCGCTGACCTCGGCCGTGCTGCACGCCCTGGACGGGCAGGTACGTCCCATGCCCGAGGTCCTCGACCTGATGTGGCGCAGTGGCGCGCAGTCCTGGGGCCGGACCATCACGCTGCGTCCCGAGGTGGCGGCGAAGGCGCTCGCCCGCTTCGTCGCCCTGCTCTCGGTGGCCCGTGACCCGGCGTCCACGCCTGAGAAGCCGCGCCCCTTCGTGCAGGTCGAGGTGCACCAGTGGGCCCGGTCGGTGTCCCGCCTCGTACGGGGCGTGCTGCCGTGGCCGAAGGCCGAGTTCCAGTGGGACGCGGCCGGCACACCGGAGACCTCCGAAGGCGGAGCGGTGCACACCGCGCCGGTGACCACGGCGACCGCCGGGCAGACCGCGAACCTGTTCCTGCCCGCGGTGTACTGCCGTGACTGCGGTCGCTCCGGCTGGGCGGTCTTCACTCCGGAGTCCGACGACCTGGACGTCGAGGTCGACACCCACAAGATCCGGCGGGCCTCGGTCAGCCAGGACAAGATGAGGGTCCGCAATCTGATCGCCGCCACCGAGGGGGAGGCGAAGGAGGGATCCGGGGCCGCGCCCATGGAGGGCGCGGGCCGCGCCGCCGGGCGGGCCGACGCCAACGCGCTCAGCGTGACCGGGGCCGGACAGCTCCGTGTCCTGGACGGGCCCAAGCGCAGGCTGCGGCTGCCGGACCCGGTGGCGGACTACGACCCGGAGACGGGCAGCCCCCGCCTTGCCGGATCCGATTCCGCGTTCGTCCTTGTGTTCCTGGGGGAGACCGCGACCCGAGCCGCCGAGGACGACTGGTGCCCGGCCTGTGGCTCGCGCAACACGATCCGCTTCCTCGGTACCGGCGCCGCCGCCCTCGCCGCCGCCTCCGTCACCCAGCTGTTCACCGGCGGGGAGCTCGACGAGGAGCAGGGTGAGGCGAAGACCCTGATGTTCAACGACTCGGTGCAGGACGCCGCGCACCGGGCGGGATTCGTGGCGAGCCGTTCGTACACCTTCTCGCTGAGGGCCCTGTTCAAGAGCCACCTGTCCGAGGACAGGCCGACCGCGCTGAACGACCTGATCGCCGACGTGGTCGACGCGACCACCGACCGTACGACGCTCGCCGCCGTCGTCCCCACCGACCTGCACGACTTCAAGGGCGTGAAGCGGCTGCTGTCCGGCGAAGGCCGGGGCGGTGACCACAAGACCTGGAATCTGATCGGGGAGCGGTTCGCGTTCGAGGCGCTGATGGAGTTCGGGTTCCGGTCCCGCAACGGCCGCACCCTGGAACTCACCCGGACCGCCGCCGCCCAGGTGCGTATAGCCGATCCGGCTGCCGCCGTCGAGCTCGTACGTACCGCGCACACCTCGCCGTACGGAAAGGGCGGCCAACTGCCCGTACCCGACGCCCTGGACGACGCGCGGTACCTCGGCTTCCTGCGGATCTTCCTGGAACGGCTGCGGACCCGGGGCGCCATCGGCCACCGCTGGCTGGACGGATACCTGAGGGAAGCCGGCACCAGCCGTTACTACATCTGGGGCAAGCGGCCCGCCGGCATGCGGGCCTTCCCCAAGGGCATCGCCGCACCCGTGTTCCTGCTGAGCGCGCCGAAGACCAAGAGCGAGTTCGACTTCGCCACCGGGCGGCTCTCCTGGCCCGAGCGGTGGGCGCAGCGCAGCCTCGGGCTGCCGCGCGAGCAGGCCGCCGAATTCTGGTCCCGGCTGCTGCCCGAACTCGTCGCAGCCGGACTGCTCGCCGTACGCACGCCTGAGGACAGCAGCCTGCGGGTCTACGGGCTCAAGCCGGGCGCCGTCGACGTACAGCTCTTGAAGGACGGCGAGGTCAACGAGGCGTTCGTCCGCTGCCCCTCCTGCTTCTGGGAACAGACCGTCCACCCCGGCCTGCTGCCCCAGTGGGACGGCCAGAAGTGCCCCGCCTACCGCTGCCGCACGGGCCGCCTCGTCGCCGGAAACCGGCCCGAAGGACTCGGCCGGCACCAGCGCGACCGTGACTACCGCGAGGACTACTACCGCAGGCTCTACCGCAAGGCCGGCACGTACCAGGTCATCACCGCCGAGCACACCGGCATGCTCACCCGGCCGGAGCGCGAGCGGGTGGAAGCGGCGTTCCGTGACGGCAGCGGGTTCAAGGACCCCAACGTGCTCTCCTGCACCCCCACCCTGGAGATGGGCATCGACATCGGCGACCTGTCGGCCGTCGTGCTCGCCGCGCTGCCCCGCCGCGCCGCCAACTACGCCCAGCAGGTCGGTCGCGCCGGCCGACGCACCGGCAACGCCTTCCTCCTCACCATCCCCGACCGCAGCCGCCGCGACCTGTACTACCTCGACCAGCCCCGCGAGATGATCGCCGGGCAGATCGTGCCGCCGGGCAGCCACCTGTCGGCCATCGAGATCCTGCGGCGCCAGTACCTCGCCCACCTCCTCGACCTCGCCGCGCGGGGCCGGCTGGAGCGGGCCGACGGACGGCCGCTCGCGGCGATCCCGCACGACGCGCCCGCACTGTTCGGCCCCTCCGGATACCTCGCCGACCTCGTGGAGGCTGCGCTCAGCGGTGCCGACGAACTCGTCGAGAGGTTCCTCGGCCTCTTCCCCACCGGGGTCAGCCCCAAGGCCGCCGACGACCTGCGTGTCTACGCCGGACGCGGGCTGCGCGGTGCTGTAGAGGAAGCCGGACGGCAGTGGAAGCGCGGCGAGGACGAACTCCGGCGCAGGCTGAAGTTCATCGACGAGGCCGTCCACGAACTCCATGAGAACGACGACGAGCAGCGCATCCGCAAGGTCGAACTCGAAGCGGAACACCGGGCCGTCGGCAAACGTCTGATGAAACGCGGTCTCACCACCGCACAGCAGGCCCTCTGCGACCTCGGGCTGCTGCCGAACTACGCGCTCATCGACTCCGTCACCACCCTCAACGCCACGCTGTACTGGCCCGACGGCACGGACCCGAAGACCGGCCGGGAACGCTTCGACTCCAAGATGCGCCCCTACGACCGGCCCCGCCGCTACGCGCTGTCCGAACTCGCGCCCGGCAACACGTTCTACGTCAACGGCTACAAGCACCAGATCACCGGCATCGAGATCGGCAGCTCCACCCGGCCCGACTGGACGCCCTGGCGCTTCTGCAGGGATTGCGGCTACGTCCGCACCGAGAACGCTGCCGACGACCGCACCCCGTGCCCGCGCTGCCACAGCACCGGCATCGCCGACGACGGGTCCTGCCTCCACCAGGTGATCGAACCCACCGTCGTCACCTCACGCGACAAGCGCGACGATGCCCGGATCGGCGACGACAGGGACGATCGCGAACAGCGGTTCTACACCGTCGTCGACGCGGTCGACATCCCGGCCGAGCACATCGAGGCCGGGGCGTCCTGGCGGCACACCCGGGAGACCTTCGGCGTCGACTACTCCCGTAAGGCCGTCATCCGGAAGATCAACGTCGGCCCGCTCCGGTTCGACGCACGCGCCGAGGACGAGCTCGCCGGACACGACATCCGACTGGCGCCCTTCCACGTCTGCACCGCCTGCGGAGCGGCCACCGCCGACGGCAAACCCGTCTTCGACCACGACACCGACGCCCTCGACACCTCCGCCGTGCACAACCCGGCCGTCAAGCACCATCAGCCCTGGTGCCCGCTGCGCCGGGGCAAGAAGGGGCCGGACGCCCCGAAGCAGGAACCGGTGCTCCTCGCCCACCAGCTCACCACCGAGGCCCTGCGCATCCTGCTCCCGGCCGCGACCGTGCTCGTCGACGAGAAGGTCCACTCCTTCCGGGCCGCGCTGCGCCTCGGTGTCGACCGGCACTTCGGCGGTGACCCCGCCCACCTGGACACCACCCTCGCCAGGATGCCCGACAAGGCCACTGGCGAGAAACGGCACTTCCTCGTCCTGTACGACCGCCTCCCCGGCGGCACCGGCTACCTCGACCGGCTCACTCGCCCCACCGCCTTCCGCGACACCCTCGCCGAAGCGCGCGACGTGCTGCTCAACTGCCCCTGCAAGGACGAGGGGCGCCGCGCCTGCCACCGCTGCCTCCACCGCTACGCCGAGGAACGTCACCAGGACGAGGTCTCGCGCCGCGAGGCCTTGGAGATCATCAACAGCCTCCTCGGCCCCGTCGACGAGAACGGCCGCCCGCTGACCGACGACGAGGGGCAGCCCATCGACCACTGGCAGGTCGCGGACGTCCCCACGACCGAGGCGATCGGTCTGGACAAGCAGGTCGAGTCCGATCTGGAGGCCCGCTTCCTCACCGCCCTCCGCACCTGGAGCAACGGCCAGGACGACGCCTCCCTGGAGGAGAGCGGCACACACAGCGGCAACCTGCGCTTCGCCGGATCCACGGCGTGGCGGCTGACCGCCCAGCGGGACGAGGAGTTCACCCGCACGGACTTCACCTTCGAAAGGACCAACGGCACCTCCCAGAAGGTGCACGTCTTCCTCGACGGTCACCGCTACCACGCCACCCGTGCGCACAACCGCATCGCGCCCGACTGCAGGAAGCGGGACGACCTGCGGGCCGGCGGAGCTCTCGTCTTCCAGATCACCTGGGACGACATCGAGCTCTTCGAGACGGGCGAACGCGCCAAGGCCCGTCCGGTATGGCCGCCCTACCGGCGCAGCGGTCAGGACGTCGCCAAGGACTGGTACGAGGAGCTCGGGGGTGAACGCGCCGAACTCGCCGGGGCCGTCTTCGGCAATCCCATCGACACTCTCCTCGGCTACCTCCGCGACCCGTCCCGCACCCGGTGGGGGCGGCGGGCCGAGGCTCTGGTCGGCGGGCTCCTCAGCGCCCCCGAACCCCTGGCGCAGAACGTCGACCGCGCGCAGGCCCGCGCAACGCTGCGCGGCGCACTCCGTTCCCTCGCGAGGGGCGGGAGCCCGGCGGACGACGTCGAACCCGTCGCCGAGAGCGGGGAAATCCTCGTCCTCCACGCCACGGATGAGCATGGCCTGCCGCTGCTCTACACCGTCGACCCCTCCGGCGGACCGGACGGGGCCGCCGGAGTCGGCTGGGGTGCCATCGCCGTACTCGACGACCATGACGGCGACCAGCTCGGCACCTCCGAACACAAACTCCGCTGGCGGTCCTGGCTCTACTGGTCCAACCTCCTCCAGTTCCTCGCCTTCACCGGCGGCGACGGCGTACAGCTCGCCACCAGCCTGGCCGCCGACTTCCCCGTAGACATCCTCCGCGTCGGAGGTGGCGTCGGCGAACTGGAGACGCTCATCACCCGGCTGCACCCCGAGCCGGCTGCGGCAGACCGGGCGGAGAGCGGCCCGACGGCTCCGGCGGAGACCACGGGGCCGACGACAGGGGCTGACCGCTTCCCGGCCACCTCGCCCCCAGGATCCTCTGTTGCCGAGCAGGCACTCGAAGACCTGCTCCGGGATGCGGCCTGGGACGAGGACATCCTCGAACTCCTCGAAGAGGACGAGCCCGACTCCGACCTCACCCGGCTTGCCAAGAAGCTCGCCGCACGAGGCAAGAAGGCCCCGGTGTTCGGCTACGAACTGGGGGAGCGCGGCTGGCAGGCCGACTTCGCCTGGTCCGGCCATGGCATCAAGATCGCGGTGGTCGTGGACGCCGACGGCCACGACGACGAGGAACGCCGCAAGCGGGACGACGCGTACACCGGTGACGGCTGGACCGTACGCACGGCCGCCGACTGGCTCGACCACCTCGACACTCTGCTCACCCTGCTCCCCGACACGGAAGGCCCGACCCGCCGATGACCGCACGGCTCAGCCTGTACGAGAAGGCCGAACAGGAGCTGTACAAGCTCGATCGCTCGGTCAAGGGCAAGTTCTACGACTTCTCCCACCGCTTCCGGCAGAACCCCGATCACCCCGGCCTCGACCTCAAGCCGCTCAAGGGCGACGGCCGCGTCTACCGGGCGAAGATCGACCAGTCCTACCGGGCGCTCCTCGCCAAGATCGGCATCGACGGCGACGGCCATGAGAAGTGGCTCGTCGTCGCCGTACGACACCGCAAGCACGTCTACGAAGAACTCTCCGTCGCGATCAACCGCATCACGGGAGAGATCGAGTTCGTCGACCTCTCGGTGGTCGGCCAGAGCGTCCTCCAGCGGGCCGGAATGACGCTCACCCCGGCTGAGCAACCCGAAGCCGGAGACGAGCCGGAGACGCTCGCTCCCGTATTGGCCACAGCAGAACCGGCGGCCATCACACCCGAGGTGCCGGAGGCCGAGCCGCTCCTGGCCGGCCTCGCCCCGGACGACCTCCGTAAGCTCGGCGTCGCCGAACAGCTCATCGGCCTCGCCCTCGCGGTCACCGGGAGCGCGGAGCTCGACGCCCTCGTCTCCGGCGCCCCGCTCCTCACCAAGGACATCCTGTACGGTCTCGCAGCCGGTCTCACCCTCGACGAGGTCCGCAAGGAGATCACCGCACCCGTCGAGGTCGAACTCGACGAGTCCGAGCGGCAGGACCTGGACGCGGCGCTCGCCCGTACCACCGTCACCACCATCGACGAGGCCCTCAAAGACATCCTCGAAGAGGGCGACTTCCGTGCCTGGAAGGTCTTTCTCCACCCCGCCCAGGCCAAGCTCGTCGACCGCCGCTACAGCGGCCCCTTCCGTGTCTCCGGCGGGCCCGGCACCGGCAAGACAATCGTCGCCCTGCACCGGGTCAAACACTTGGCCGAGAGGCTGCCCCCCGGCCACAACAAGCCGATCCTGCTCACCACCTTCACCAAAAACCTCACCACCGACCTGCGCGCCCGCCTCGCCTCACTCCTCGAACCCGAGCAACTCGCCCGCGTCGACATCACGCACATCGACCAGCTCGCCGCCCGCGTCCTCAGCGAGAACACGCTTTCCGGCGCAGGGAAGCAGCGCATTTCCGACAGCGTCGCCCTGAACACCCTCCGCCAGATCCTCGTCGAACTCGACGAGAAGCGCTGGGACGCGGAATTCCTGTACGAAGAATGGGAGCAGGTGATTCTCGGCCAGTCCCTCGGTACCCGCAAGGCGTACTTCGATGCCCGTCGAGCGGGACGCGGCCACTCCGTCAGCCGTCCCGACCGCGCCCAGATCTGGAAGATCCTGGAGCAGTTCACCACACGCCTCGACAAGGACAACCGCGAAACCTGGGGCCAGGCCGCCGAACGCGCCGCCCGCTTCGAGATGCAGCGTGCTTCCAGGATCAAGGACCGTCAGGAGCACAAGGACGAGATCGGTGGGAGGGATCTCATCCACCGTGACGACAGCTCCGGCATGTACTACCTCGGTCACCGCTACCAGCACGTCGTCGTCGACGAAGCGCAGGATCTCCGCCCCGCCCACTGGAAGATGCTCCGCGCCATGGTCACCTCCGGCGAGGACGACATGTTCATCGCCGGCGACACCCACCAGCGCATCTACGACCAGCAAGTCACCCTGGGCACCGTCGGAGTCCACATCCGCGGCCGCGCCGCCCGTCTCACCCTCAGCTACCGCACCACCCGCGAGATCCTGAACCGCGCCATGGAAGTGGTGAACCCCAAGAGCACCCAGATCACCTTTGATGACCTCGACGACGGCACGGACAACCTCGACGGCTACCGCTCGGTCCTCCGCGGCCCGGCCCCGGACCTGGTCCCCTGCGATTCCTGGGACGACGAACTTGTCCAGCTCGCTGCCGCGCTCAAGACCTGGCGAGAAGAACACGCCACCGGCGGAGTCGGCGGCAGACCTCGCGACCCGCGCGGCACCATCGCCGTTTGTGTCGCCGACCGCGAGGCCGCCAACCAGGTCATGTACTACCTGGCGACCGAGGCCGGCCTCACCGTCGCCGAACTCACCAAAGACGGTGTCAAGGGCGACGGCGACATCCACGTGGGCACCATGCATCGCTTCAAGGGCCTGGAATACCAGAAACTCGCCATCATCGGTGCGCGGGACGGCGTCATCCCCCGCGCCTCCCTCGTCCAGCGCTACCGCGACACCGATCCGAAGCGTCTTGCCCGCGAGGAACTGAAGGCGCGCTCCCTGCTCTTCGTGGCCGCCACCCGAGCCCGCGACACCCTGCGCATCAGCTGGCACGGGAAGGCGAGTCCGTATCTGCCGAGGTAGTAAGTGAACCCGCTCGGCCGCCGGATTCGCCGTGCGCAGGAAAGCCGCTGTTCCGCCGCCTGCGCGAGAATCGCTCTGGTCAAGCAGCGGCAGGCAATGCGCGTACACACCGTTCCACTTCGGTGCAGTCTGCAAAGCCGCATGCGGTTCGCGAGAGCCTGTGGGAGACCACGGAGCGCCGGATCACGGCCGGTAGGGTGAGGAGCCAGGACGGACGGACAGAATGACCCGGCACGACACGAGGGCGAGGGCGAAGGACGACATGGCCGCGCTGGAGGACAGTAGCCAGAGGCGCACGCGGGACCAGCGGTCGGTCTACGAGCGTTACCAGGAGGTGCCGGGGGAGCTCCCTACCCTGGACGAGCTGTTCGGTAGGGAGACCGCCTCCGACGGGCAGCCCACGGACGTCGAGCGGGAGGCCACCGAGGGCGGTGTCGACGAGATCACTTCGCCTTTCGACCCCGAGCACATCGACATCGAGACCCGCACGACCACAGTCGACCTGCTGATCTCTCGGCTCCGCAACGAGATGATCGACCTCGCTCCCGACTTCCAGCGCAGGGCCGGGATCTGGACCGATGAGAAGCAGAGCCGCTTGATCGAGTCGCTGCTTCTGCGCATTCCCATCCCGTCCTTCTACGCCGCCGAGCAGAAGGACGGCAGCTGGGCCATCGTGGACGGCATTCAACGCCTCACCTCCATCGCTCGCTTCTTCGACGCCGAGACGGTAAACGCGGCACCGTTGACGTTGAAGGGGCTGGAGTACCTGCGTAATTTTGCGGGAGCGGGCTTCCACGACCTCTCTGGCAAGCTTCAGATCCGGCTGCGCGAGACCGAGGTCGTCGTCCACGTCATCAGGCGCGGCACCCCCGAGCCGGTCATGTTCAACGTCTTCGCCCGTATCAACACCGGCGGTGAACCGCTCACCCGTCAGGAGATCCGGCACGCGCTCATCCCGGGCCGCTCCAGAACCTTCCTCGCGGAACTCGCGGCGTCCGAGGAGTTCCGCAGTGCCACCGGTTACAGCGTGGTCGGGGACCGCATGGCCGACCGCGAGATGGTCCTTCGCTTCCTTGCCTTCCGGCTCACACCTCCGGACGGATACCAGAACGGCGACTTCGACGGGTTCCTGGGCCAGGCCATGCACCGCATCAACCGCTTTGTACCCGCGGAAGAGGCGCAGCTGCGGAACGAGTTCAGCCACGCCATGGACGCAGCCCAGGCGATCTTCGGCGTTCACGCCTTCCGCAAGTACCGGGCGGGGCAGCAACGCAAGTCCCCCATCAACAAGGCCCTGTTCGAGACCATCGCGGTGAATCTGGCCGGGCTCGCCCCGCCCCAGCATGATGTGCTGAGGCGGCTGAGCGTGCTGGACGCCTTTGCGGACCTGATGGAGGACACCGAGTTCGAACGGTCCATCTCCGTGGCCACCGGAGACCCTAGGAAGGTACGAAAGCGGTTCGAAGCAGTACAGGAACTCTTCGAAGACCTCCTTGAACACGGAGATGCCTGACAGTGATCACTCGGCTCACCCTGGTCAACTTCAAGGCGTTTCGCCGCCTTGAACTCCCCATGGGTCCCTTGACCCTGCTCACCGGACTGAACTCCTCCGGCAAGAGCAGTGTCGTCCAGTCCCTCGCCCTGCTTCGCCAGTCGTTCGGGCCCGACCGGGCGACGGCCCCCCGAGGGGGGCTGCTGCTCAACGGCGAGCTGGTGGAGCTCGGAACCGCACGCGACGTCCTGCACGACGACTTCGGTCCCGCCGACGACCTGCTGGCCACCCAGGCGCCTGTGGTGGGCCTCGTTGTCGAGGTGGGTGACGCGGTCCGCGTCGCCGCGTTGTACGACGCGGAGCAGCCCGACGAAGACGTGATGGAGGTGAGGGTTTCGCCGGAGCTCTCCCAGTTGCTCGACACACCGTTCCAGTACCTGCACGCCGATCGCATCACGCCAGCTGTCACCTACCCGCGATCACGGCAGGTAGCCATCGACCGCGGGTTCCTTGGTGTCCGGGGCGAACACACGGTCAACTACCTGCGCCACTTCACCGAGAGAGAAGTCCCCGAAGGGCCATTGCGCCATCCGGGTGCGGCCTCCCCTCAACTCCTCGATCAAACGGTTGCCTGGATGCAGGAACTCTGCCCCGGTGTGAACCTCCAGGCTTCCGCGATCGAGGGCACCGACTTCGTCCGTCTCTCCTACGGCTTCGGTGGCACCGCCGGAATCAACGCCACCCGGCGCCGCCGCCCCACCAATGTCGGCTTTGGCCTCACCTACGCGCTGCCGATCGTGGTCGCCTGTCTCACAGCCACTCCAGAGAGCCTGATCCTGCTGGAGAATCCCGAGGCCCATCTCCACCCCAAAGGGCAGAGCAGGATGGCGGCACTGATTTCGGCGGCCGCTGCTACCGGGGCGCAAATGATCGTCGAGACCCACAGCGACCACGTCCTCAACGGAGTCCGCCTTGCCGTCAAACGGGGAGACCTGCGGCCGGAGGAGGCGCTCATCCACTTCTTCCAGGGCAATGGCTCGGGTGCCGAGGTCATCAGCCCCCGGGTCGACGAGGACGGCATGCTGGCCCAGTGGCCCGAAGGGTTCTTCGACGAGTGGGAGAACTCACTGGATCAGTTGCTGGACTGACGAAGAACAGCCAACGGTTGAGGGGGAAGTGTGCCTCTGTTGTTCCTGAACGAGAAGTCCTGCGGCGTTGCCTGTGACCCGGACCGCGCCGATGCGGCGATGGCCGACCTGGTCGACGCCGTGCGCACCGTCGCCAAGGAGGACCCGGTTGAGACTTCTCTGGTCAGCGAGGTCGCGCTCAAGTCACTGGAAATCGCCGAGGGCTATCCGGTCGGCAAATGGATCGGGGCCAGCCCGAAGAATCATGTCCGCTGGCAGCGTCTCCTCGGTCTGCGGAACAGGTCCCCGGTCCGCAGTGTCTTTCCGGAACCGGGTGCGGACGGCCAACTCGACTACCGCCACGAGGGAGAAGAAGCCCAGGCCCTGGGTGCCGCGCACTTCATGGATGGTGTCGCGGTTAGTCTTCCGGTCTCCCGTGAGTGGCAGAGGTCGACAGTCAGTATCGAACGCAGCGAGCTCGTCGAACTTGACGACGGTTCCTTGGAGTTCGAGCACGATACTGTCGACGTGCGGCACATCTCGGCCGTGCCGCACGTCGAGGAACACCTCGGCTGGATCCGGAGGTCGAGCCTGGCCCGGGCAGTGACTGGCCGCCAGATCTGGGAACGCAGGGCTGACCTCTATCCGAGCCTCCAGTTCCTGCCCCGCACCGAGGCTCAGTTCAGCAACCTCGACCCGCGCTGGGTTGTGCCCGTGCGACGTTGCCTGGAGCGGTTGGATGCCGCAGCCGCCGCATGGGACCCTGCCGCGACGCATGAGCCGGAATGGCGGAGCAAGGTGACTCCGGAGGGCGAGACGCGCAAGCGCGTATGTCGGTTCGAAGACCTGGACGGGCGGTCGGAGACGTTCCACCTCCACGCCCGCTTCACTCCGGGCGCCGGCCGTATCCACTTCCGCCCCGTCGGAGAAGACGGCAAGCTCCGAATCGCGCACGTCGGTGGCAAGATCCGTCCAGACCTCTGACCGGACTCCCGGACCGGGGCTCCTCGCCTGGGCCGAGGGCTTCGACGTCGTCAGCGTGCGCACCGCGCAGACGCCCGACGGTGAGCGCGACACGACACTGCGGTTCACGGCCCCGGACGGCACGGTCAGCGGCTGGCGCATGGAGACGCAGACCGACCTCGGGTTCACCGTGTCCGACGTCGTCTTCCGCAGCCTGGATGACGACCGCAGGCGCGTCGCCGTCTATCTGGACGGCTACCGCTATCACGCGAGCCCCACCCACAACCGCATCGCGTCCGACGGCGACAAGCAGACCCGGCCGCGCACCGGGCACGGCTGGCGGTCTTCCAGCTGACCTGGGACGACGTACGCGCCTGGACAGGCGATGCGAAGCCTCCCGCCGATTCCGTATGGGTGCTGTACCAGCACACGGCGCAGAAAACGGCATCCGACATCCACCGGCGGCTGTACGGGGACGACCCGCGTGATCTGCACCGCTTCGTGTGGATGAACCCGGTCGAGACGCTGATCGGCTTGAATGAGAAAGCCACTCCGGCCCGTCGTGACGCTCAACTGACGTTCCGCATACCCCAAGCCCCCTAGAGTAGCCCAGAAGACAGCTATTGACCTGCTGCTATTCATATCTCTCGCTCAGTGACACGTTTCCGATGACGCACCATGTGGAGTGCGTGGCGATCCTGGAGCCTGTGAAGAAGGAAGCCTGACCTGCGGTTTTAGCCGTGCGCATTATGTGTGGTGTGGGCGTTACGGGCGATATCTTGACGCTCGTGACGCTCACTTGACGCTCGTTCTGATGGTGTGTCAGTTGGCATTTCCTGCGGTAACGGTGGGCCGGAGTTCTCCTGCGGGAGGTGAGGGCACGAACGGCCCGCAGCTCCTATCCGGACACTGTCCAGTGCCTGCTCAGGAGCAGTTGCTTGCCCAGAGGTGCTTCGGTGCCGTGTCGGCGCATCTTCATCTCGCCGTAGTGGAAGTCCGTCGAGCCTGGTTCGTTTTGCCATCTTCCAACGCCTAGGGAAGTTCCGGTCCTGCAGCACGCGCGGGCTTCGGGGCCGATCGGCAAGAGCACGTCGAGGAAGTCCCATAGCTGAACCATGGGACGCTGGCTGCTGCCTCTGGCAGAGTGATCGACACTACTAGGCACGGCAGCCAGTACGGCAGCAGAGCCCCGATGCGGCACCAGGGCTCGGACTGCGCGTCGCGGTCCGGGCCCTACCCCTTGCGGTGCCGCCCGGCGGCGGCGATGCGTCACCTCTGTGCGGTGTCGTCGCTCGTCTGTCCGGCGCTCTCAGCTGTGCGTACCTTCTCGCGCATTTTGCACACCCAGCTCCGCCTTCTGGTCGGCGGCACCCTGGCGGTCGAGGTTGCGGTGCGGACCGTTCTTCTGCCGTTCGACGCAGGACAGCCTCTTGCGCTGGCCGCCGCCTGGCACGCGACTACGAACGCCGCACCACCAGCGCCGAGGCGATGATCTACTGGTCGATGACCCTGCTCATGACCCGCCGCCTCGCCCGGCCGCAGCCTTCGCGAGCATGAACCGGCCCGGCGCAGGCGCGGCCAGCCAGCCGCGCGCGACCAGGCGTTTCGCCTTCGACCGCAGTGCCTCCACCTTGGCCGGCACCGCGTCCAGACCGAACATCACGGCCATCTCCTGGCAGGTCAGCGGCCCTTGATGGAGCCGGTCCCGGTCCGAGAGAGCCTGCAGAATGCGCTGGTAGTCCACCGACAGCACCGACCAGGCCAGCCCTTCACGCCACACCGGCACCTGCGACTTCGGCTTCGCTGAATCCCGGAGCACCGACGGCCCGCCCGCAGCCCGCGGATCCGGGACGTCCTCCGTGTCGGCGGTGCTGCCGCAGTCTGCAGCCAGCACCGCATCGACCCGTCTGCGGGCGATCACCCACTCCTGCCATTCCAGCTCGGCCACGGCCAGTTCGGCCTGGATACGGTCGGCCTCCTCACGCAGCCCGTCAACCCGAGAGCGAGCTGCGAGCTCGTGCTGTTCCAGCAGTCCGACAACCGACGGCACCCGCAACCTCCCGGGGAGCGACGACATGACAGGTCACAACTCCCACAGAACCACCGCCCCTACTCCTGACCAGCGAAAACGCCGCCCCCAAGTCCGGAAAGACAACAACTTCCTACTGCGTTTCGTCGCAGGTCATGCAGCGACTCACACCCGATCGCTCGGTGTTGCCCTGCGTGGCGTGCAGCGGGTGGGAAGACGCAAGACGGCGCCATGCTTCCGGTGAGGGGGTGAGCACCCAGCCATAGAGGGGTGGCCGAATGTCGGCTGGGACGATGTGCCCGCAGCCGGGAAGGTGGGCCTTGCCGCTGGCGTGGATGATGATCGCAGCGGCTGGCCACTCGTCCCATTCGCCAGTAGGCGAGCCGCTGCGAGGTGTGCGCGGAGCGCAGTCCGCGCAGTTGTGTATTTCGTGGAGCTCGCAGTACTGCATTGCCCTCTTCCCGTCAGGTCCGGCAAGCAGCCTAGTGTCTCGAACTTGGTGCCAGGCCAATTCCCGGACGTACCCGCAGACATGAGGAGGCCGCTCGGGAGTGTGCTGCTGGGGCACACCTCGCGTCAGTGTTCGACATCGGGTGTGCGGCTACTGCCCCAGGGACGGATCCGGTCCGAAGTCGGCGACCTGCATGGTGGCGGATCCTCCGGGTGGGCTGTTGAGCACCCCTCGGACGCGCACGGGAATGCCGGAGTCGTGGCAGCGGACCGCCTCGTGGTAGCCGGCGTCCGGGAGGTCCATCCAGACCGTGCGGCTGCGTCGCTGGATGAGGGCTTGTACGCCCACTCTGCCTGTCTCGTCGTTCGGGTGCCGGTTGAGGTGGGTAACCAAGCCGAAGAGCACGTTCTCGCGGCTGTAGACGCTCGTCTTGAGCTGGTCGGACACCCGCTCCACGATGGCGATGGCATCGTGGTTGAACTCGACCTCCCGTGGTGTGCCGGGCGGAGCTGGAGCTACGCGGGACCAGTTGAAGGTGACGTCCAGCGTGTCGACCGCGTCGCTGTTCACGACCTTCGACAGGGCCTGGCAGAGTTCGTACGAGACGCCTTCTCCGATGGAATCCGTGATCTCGCTGGGCGTGGGCACCCGCTCGGCACCGGCCATCTCCTCCAGCACTCCCAGGGCACGGGACATTGTCGCGGTGACTCGCCGATCGAAGAGCGTCTCCTCGACCTCGATGTCGATCTGTTTCTGCCCCCGTTCGTACACGTCCAGCGGCGACCGCGCCTGGCTGATGATGGGCACGATGTACGAGCCCTTGCGGGTCTGTCCGAGGCGGACGTCGCGGGCCTGTTCCCGGGCGCGGGTGGGGAAGTTGCGAAAGTGTCCCTGGCGGCGGATGGTGGCCGCTGCTGAGGCCACGCGAAGGCGCTTGGCGGACTGGAACAGTTCGAATCCGGCGTCCAGGGGAATCGATCCGTCGTGAATGGTGGGGTGGGAGGCCCTGAGGTCCGTGACGTCGTGGAACACGGATGCGATGGCGTCCTGGACTGTCCGCGTGTCTTCGGCGCTGACACGCGCCAGGTCCTCGACGAGCATGCGTGCGCGCTTGCCGAAGTCCGGGGCGCCCGGCTTCATGGGGACGAGTACGACTTCCTCGGCTGGCCCCGGAAGGCGCCAGAGTTCGGCTACCTCTCCTCCGGACACGGTGGACCAGCCGGTGACCTTGAGATAGCTCCGGATCTCGTCGGGCCCGAAGGGAAGCGTGTCGGTAGCCATGTCAGTGCACCCCCGCGCTGCCGGACAGAAGAATGCTGCGTGCCATGTTGAACATGCCGCGCATGGACTTCACTGAGAGCTGTTGCTCTTCCGGCAGGCTGATCGCGGTCGTGGCACGGCTGGCCACAGAGTCGCGGCCGTGTAAGCAGGCCCAGTATCCGTGGCAGGCGAGCACGACGGAATCGGAGTGCTGGGTTACCCAGAGTTCAAGGTTGGGCGGCACCACCAAGAGGACCAAGTGTCCAGGTGCTGAGCGTTCCGTGCTGCGCAGCTTGTCGTAGGTCTCGACGTCCAGGTCGAAGCTGTACCCGCCTCGGACGACCCGCGGACTCTGGGTGCACTTGAGCTGAAAGTCGACCATCAGGCCGCGATCCCGGAGTGTGACGTCGACACCGTCCTTGTCGACGTTCCACTCGCCCACGGTGTAACCGCCTTGGGAAGCAAGTGCGTGTACGTACGCGCGGCTGATCTGTTCCTTCTGCCAGCTTGTCGCTTCGCCTGCCACGCGCCCTCCCCCTTGCCGCTTGATCGCGAGAATAGGCGTGGGCGAGGGATGTGGGAACAGGGCCTCAACTTTCAGATCGTCAACAGGAGTCCGCGACGCTTCTTTTTCGCCACGTGTGTCCAACAGGGCCATGAGTCCTCATTCTTGGAGCCGTCTGCTGTCAATGACATCGGCGTTCTGCTCTGGGCCGCGGGGAGAGGGCAGCCGAATGCCTCCTGGCGGAAGGCGTTGTGGACGTCGGTCAGCGGCTGGCGGTCGCGGGTGTAGTAGAGCCTGTTGGTCAGCCGGACCGCCCAGCGGTCCTGGAGATCCATATGCCGGTGTCCGTGAAGCCGTAGTGGGCCCAGACGTCCTGTTCGTCGGTGATGTCGGGGGCTGGGTGCCAGAACAGGCCAAGTTCCGGCTGGAGACCACCGGTCTGCGTGGTGAGGGAGTGGGCGCTCCGCTCGGCGCCGAAGCCGGCTTCGGTGGGGCCGTGCTGTGGTCGAGCATGTACCGCAGGAAGACGGCCAGGTTGTCGAGAACGGTGAACGCGCTGGCGATGCCGCATACTCCGCCGAGGAGGCGGGCGGAGAAGTCGTAGGCAGCGCCCTTGAGGTGGGTGCCGGTGTCCTGGTCGAGTTCGGTGGGGGCGCATCGGGACGCGATGTCGGCGGGCAGTGGGCTGAAACGGGTGGCTTCCATGCCCAGCGAGCGCCAGGTTCTCGTCTCGGAAGGCTGGGCGAGGGTCTGACTGGAGAGGTGTTCGGCGAGGTGGCCGAGGTTGAGGGTGGCCCGGTCGGTGTACTCGACGGCTTCGCCGGGCGGCTGGTTGAGGGCTTCGTGCAGGGCCCTGCGGCTGATGTCGGCGGGGTCGGTGCCGTAGAGGTTCTTCAGCTGGGCCCGGAGAGGGAGGTCGGCGGTGTGGGTCAGGAGTTGGCGGGTGGTCACGGATCCGAGGGGATGGTCGGCGGCCTCGCCCCAGAAGGAGCCGAGAGGGGCGTCGAGGTCGAGGACGCTGTCCTCCCACAGGGCGCCGATGGAGGCCCAGACCGCGAGGATCTTCGTGAGGCTGGCGGCGTCGAAGACGGTGTCCAGCCGCATCTTCACGTCCGGCTCGTAGGGGGCCAGGACACCGGTGGTGACTGTCGCCCGGACTCCGCCCGAGTCATCGACGCCCCACACCGCGCCCGGGTAGACCTTGTCGCGGACGTCTTCGCTCAGCAGGTGCTCGGTGCGGTACGGCATGATCTCCCCCTTTGCGTAAGTGTTTCGTCGCTCAACGTAGCGAGTCGACCGGGGTGTGCCGGGCAACGGCGTGCCGGGGGCCGCTGGGGCGGGACGCGAGGAGGCGGGTGAACGGCCCGTGGCTGCCATCGGGCATTTCCGAGCCCAGGCGTTCCGTCGGGGCAGTACGCCAGGTGCTCGCGCGAATCGGTGAGAGAGGCTTCGCCCGTCCGCACGGTCAGTGCGCGGTAGCGTCGCTGAGAGAACCCATCGGGGAAGGAACGATCACCGGATGCCGCACAGGACTGATGTCGCCGACAGGCGCGGCCTGATCCTCGACTTTACCGGGGTGCTTACTGCCAGCCCGATCGATGTCCACCGCGCCTGGTGCGTGTCAGAAGGGCTGGCTCCGGGTGCGTGGCGCAGCACTCTCAACGATCACCCTGAAGGCCGGCGTCTGTACACGGCTCTGGAAATCGGAGAGATCGGGCAGGCCGAGTGGAACGAGGGGACAGCGGCGCTGCTGGGGGAGCACGTGGACCCCGTGAACCTGATGGGGCGGGCCTGGGCCGGGGTGCCTGTGGCCCGCCGGATGGTCGCGCTCGCGCGTGCCGCGCGTGCCGCCGGCCACCGGCTTGCCCTGCTGTCCAACAGCTTCGGCCTCGACCCGTTCAACCCGTACGAACACGTCGGCATCTGGGACCTGTTCGACGTGCACGTCGTCTCCGAGCTGGTCGGCATGGCGAAGCCCGATCCGGCGATCTACGAACTCGCCCTGGAACGGATCGGGCTGCCCGCCGAGCAGTGCGTGTTCGTGGACGATCACGCGGTGAACCTTCCGCCGGCCGCCGCGCTGGGGATCTCCACTGTCCATGTCACGGACGAGGACGCGGCCGTGGCCGAGCTTGAAGCACTGCTCGGGGTCACAGCGGTTCACGCCGCCTGAGGTCAACCTCCTTCCCCGGAAAGGGCGTTCGTGTTCCCTCTCCGGCCAGTACTGTCCGTGTGGGGCTCACCACGCGGAGGGTCTGGACCATGGAGTGGTCGGAGTACACCACCTCGGAGCGTTTGAAGGCGCTGCGGGGCGGGGTGACGCAGGAGCGGTTGGCGGAGGCCGCCGGGGTGTCTGTCGGGGTGGTTCGGAAGCTCGAACGCGGAGGGACGGCATCGCTGCCGTCCCTGCTCTCCATCGCCCACGCGCTCGGTACCGACATCGCCGTGCTGCTTGGGCAACAGGCGCCTCGCCGCTCCATGGACCGGGACGAGCGGGCCGCGCTGCGCATGGTCTCCGCCGCCACCCATGACGCCGCGATCGGCATTCCCTTCGAAGTCGAGCCGGGAAGTGTCGAAGAGCTCCGTGCTGTCCTGCGCCGCGCGGACGCCGCTTACTGGGGCGGTCGGTACGCCGAGCTGGGAATGCTCCTCGGGCAGCTTCTCCCCGAGGCGCGGGCCCGCTTCGACGCCGCCAGCCTCGAAGAGAAGGGGGCCGCCGGGGGAGTGCTGAGCGACACCTTCCAGACCGCCGGCATGGCCGCGAACGTGCTCGGCTCGCGAGATCTGGCGTATGCGGCCCTCACTTATGGCCGCCAGGTCGCCGTGCGGACCGGGGACGACCTTCGTGACGCCCATCTCGCCGCCACGACCGCGTGGGTCAATCTCCGTGATGGGCGCACCAAGCAGGGATTCCTCCTCGCAGCGGCCCAGGCCGACCGGATCGAGCCCAAGATGAGCGAGCACGACCCGGACCGGCTCAGTGTCTACGGCCAGCTCGTCACGAACGCCGCCGTCGCCGCCTC
The DNA here is from genome assembly GCF_043083325.1 of Streptomyces sp. NPDC014734. Classification (NCBI taxonomy): domain Bacteria; kingdom Bacillati; phylum Actinomycetota; class Actinomycetes; order Kitasatosporales; family Streptomycetaceae; genus Streptomyces; species Streptomyces sp. NPDC014734. Next base: position 101,761 of record NZ_JBIBYN010000022.1, read on the forward strand.
CCGGGGCGGGGCGAGCGCGGACAACGCCCGCGAGTACCTTTCCCAGGCGCACGCCGTCGCCGCCCGCATCGGGGACGAACATGCCCGGGGTTCTCACGCCCAGCCGTATGGGCCGATATACGCCGCCACGCAGGCGATGAGCATCGCGGTGGCGCTCGGAGACACGGGCGGGGCTCTGCGACTCATGGATACCGTCCGCCTGGATGCCAGAGTGCCCCTGGCCACCCGTGCCCGCTACGGCCTGGACGTCGCCCTCACCCAGGTGGAATGCCGACGGTGGGAGGCCGCTGCCGACACCCTCCAAACTGTGTGCGAGATGGCTCCTGGCTGGAGGTATTGTCAAATCCTGTGGACTGACCCGACAGCCCAATGGCCGGTCGATCAAGCAAGCGGCTTGCGGTAACGGACGTACTCGTTCCGCCGCTGGAATCCCACGCTCTCGTAAAGGTCGTAGGACCGGTGTGGATTTGCCGTGCCCGTGAACAGCCGAGCGGTCGTTGCACTCTGCTCGCGAAGGCTCCGCAGCCCGTCCAGCAGCAGGACCCGGCCGATTCCGAGGCGTCGCTGGTCCGTCCGGACACTCAGCTCTTCCACCTCGCCCACGGTGTGGTCGTGACGGCGGATGGAGCACAGGGCGACGCCGACCATGTCCTGCCCGTTCCAGGCAGCCCTCCAGCATGCCGGGTCGGCGGTGTCGACGAAGTCCTGGAAAGGCCATCTCTGAGTGAAACCGCGGTCCGCGTACGAATCGACGACCGTCCTCCAGGCTGCACGGTAGTGGCTTGTCCCGATCGGCCCTGTCCGCATCCCGGCCGGCAGCTCGCTGCCCGGCTCGGGCACCTGCTGCAGATCGCCCAGCTCCAGCTCGACCAGGCTGAAGACATGTCGGTAGCCGGCTGCGCGCAGAAGTGCCGTGGCGTCCTGCTCGGAGGCCATGGCGTTCGCGCCGATCACTGCCGTCCGCGCCGTTCCGTGCTGTTTGACGAGCTGGCGGATCCGCTCTTCGGCCCAGCTCAGCATGGCTGAGCCGATGCCCTGGCCGCGATGCCCGGGCAAGAGGTAGCCGCGGTGCAGGTACAGCCACGTATCGTCCCGCTCTTGCCACCACCGGATCGTCGCGTAGCCGACGACGCTCTCGTCGAGCACCACCAGGATCTGGTTTTTGGACGGCTCCTCCAACTTGGCAGAAGCTTCGGCGATCTCGGCCGCTGTCGGGAGCCCTTCCACTACCGAATGGACATCGACCCGGTCCCGTTCAACACACCCCAGCCGCACCGCGGCCATGGCGCAGTCGTCTTCGTCGCCGCGATACGGTCGGAACCCGAGGTCGACCGGAAGGTCCTGTCCTGCCGTGCCATCCAACATGGCCGGATGTTCTCGAACTTCGAGGCAGGTCCGCCACCCTATTCACGCCGCGGTCGTCTGCGACCGTTCAAGGAGCTGGCCGCGTTCAAAGCGGGCCCCAGCGCGGACGAGGGCAACGAGGTGGGGTGCATTCACGGCTCGCCAGCGGGCCTGGGCGGACTCGACGAGCTTGAAGACCATTGCCAGGGCGGCGGCCCGGGATCCGGCGCCCTTGGTGACCTTGGTTCGCAGGCGGACGGTCGCGAAGGTCGACTCGGTGGGGTTGGTTGTCCGCAGGTGGATCCAGTGCTCGGCGGGGAAGTTGTAGAACGCCAGCAGCTCATCCTCGTCATCGACGATCTTCTTGACGGCCTTGGGGAACTTCGCGCTGTACTGCTTGGCGAGCGCCTTGCCCGCGGCGGCCGCGTGCTCCTTGTCCTCGGTGTTGTAGATGTCCTGGACGGCCTTCTTTGCCGCGGGCTGAGCTGACTTCGGGGCGTCCAACGCGTTCCAGAAGCCCAGGGCTCCGTCGCCGACGGCGAGGACGGGAGCGCGCATGCCGCGCCGCTGGCAGTCCCGCAGCAGGCTCGCCCAGGACTCCGAGGACTCGCGGTAGCCGTCGGCCATCGCGATCAGCTCCTTGGTTCCGTCAGCGTGCACGCCCATGACGACCAGGACCGCGGCCTTCGCCTCCTCCAGCCGTATGCGCAGGTGGATACCGTCGGCCCAGACGTAGACGTAGTCCGTGGTGGACAGGTAGCGCTCGCTGAACGCCTTGTGGCCGGCCTGCCACTGGGCGGTCAGCCGGATGACGGTGGCCGGCGATAGGCCGGCCGAGGAGCCGAGGAACTGCTCGAGCGCGGGCACGAAGTCCCCGCTGGACAGGCCGTGGAGGTAGAGGAGCGGCAGCACCTCGCTGATCTTCGGGGACTTGCGGCACCACGGCGGCAGGATCACCGAGGAGAACCGCTTGCGCTCGCCGGTTGCTTCGTTGATGCGCTTGTCGTTGATGCGTGGGGCCTTCACCTCGATCACCCCGTCCGCGGTCACGACCTTCCTGGTCTGGTGATAGCCGTTGCGGACCACCAGGCGGCGCCCACTCTCGTCTCGCTGGTCGGCCAACTCGACGATGTAGGAGTGGACTTCAGCCTCCAGAGCGGCGGCCGCGCCCTCGCGGACGATGTCGTCGATCAGAGAGCCGGTCTCGGTCGTTCCATCGGCATTCACTACGCTCAGCACGGGCGTGCCTTCCCAACCGACGGTGCAACGTCGGCCTACTCGATGACCAGAAGTCGATCACTCGGGAAGGTACGCCCTTCGCGTCCAACCCGAGGCCGATCCAGGTCATGAGCATTGCTCCTGCGACACGGGCCGTGCCTGGGCCAGGGCATCGCAGGCCAGCAGCCTTGAGACATGCCGAGCAACCCGTCCGGCGGTCTCGGGCACGTGCCCGTTGCCGTCTATTCCTGCGCCACGTCCTCCACCGCTCTCAGCGAGAGGCGGGCGCGAGGTCGGGTGCGGCAGTCGTGTACGTGTTGAGACGGCCGCGAAGGTAGCAGTGCCAGGTGCGGTACTGCCGGGCTCCGGCGAGCCGACCGGTACGGGGGCCTGTGATGCGGTGGATGGCGGCGAGGGGGCCAGCCAGCTCAAGCAGCCGATCGCTGCCCTCGCCACGGGCTCGGAGTCCTGGTGCACCCCCGGCACCTGACCTTGCCTCCAAGATCACCGACAGAGTCAAGCTAGAGGGCCAGTGAGATGCCGCGCCCGGCAGGCTCGGACGCGGCGTCTCACTGGTCTTCAGGTCAGCACGAGAAGACGGACATGTGGACCAGGTGGAGCAGCTCGCGGACCAGCCCGCCAGCCAACGTGGCGGAAGCGGCGTAGAACGCCGCCTGCCCGAGGCCCTGGACAAGACGGTGGCGGGCGCGTCGGCGCTTCGGGGCGGGACGGTGCGTACGGTGGGACATGACGGTCTCCGTTCAGGGGATGAGTCGGCTGCCCCCGCACCGGGTGTTCCTGCCAGGGATACGGTGCGGGGCGCAGTTTCTGCTGGCCCAAGCCTTATGGCTGACGTGGGTTGAACGCAGCTTCCGGGGCTCGAATCTCGATGTAAGTTCGGCGGCATGAACGGGAATCAGGCCACCACGTGGGTTGAGGGGACCTCGGCCGATCTGGTTGCTGACGGGCTCGCGCTGGGTGTGAAAGCCAGTCCCAGGATGGTGACCTCCTGGGTCGAGGACGGCATGCTTGCCAACCCAGAGCCGCGCAAGACCAGAGCGCACGGCAGCGATCCGCGAGTCTTCCCACCCGAGCAACGCGAGTTGTTCACCAGACTTCTCGAAGCCCGCGAGCGTTCCCCGCTGGGGCGCATCCCGCAACGCTCCCTGATCCGCGTCGTGCTGTACCTGTGGCTGATCGACGACACGATCGTGCTCACCCCGCAGGCCCGCCGAGCCTTGCGTACCCACGCGCGCGCCACCGGCCAGACGACCGCCGTTCGGCGCAGGGAGAACGTCCGCGCCATCGTCGAGCAACTCGCCCACCCCTCGGCCACCCCCAAGCAACGGCGCGCCGCCCAGCTCGTCCTCGAGGAAGGCGAGCGGACCGGCCGGATTGACATCGACAGGCTGACCGCGGTCCTCACGGAGTTGCACTCGCCCTGGTCGGCCCAGCCCGGTATGCCGAGGATCGAACGAGCCCTTCCCGGACCCTTCGGGCCGGTCTCCGTCCAGCACCACATCGCGATGTGGAGGGCCCAGGAGCAGACAATCCGCCGCCTTCGGCATGAGGAGATCGACGAAACCGAGCTCGACCGAGTGCGCTCCGTCTACAGACCGATGTGGGCCGACTACCAGGCCCGTCGGCCCGCCATGGTGACCATCGGCGCTGGAGAGTTCGCGGCGTACTTCGCAGAGCCCGACACCATGGAGGGCCGCGCGATCGAGGCGGTCAATGCCTTCGTGGGAACGCTCGCCGGCGAACTCGGGCTGATCGAAGCAGCCTCCCATGCCGCAGAGACTGCACGCCTCAAACTGGCGCGCTGACGATTCCCAAGGCTGGCCCGCAGCATTCACCCCAGGGGAAGTCTCGCAATGCTGTCGGGTGCAGTAAGAGCGGGAGCCAGATGGCACCCAGGATGAACCGTGCCGCAGCGCTCCACCGAGCGGCAGAGGTGTGGCGAGGCGTGTGACGTGCGGTAGGCCGCAGGCCACACCAGGCAGCTGCCGGGAGGCCCTCCGGGGCCGGTTCGGTCGCTGCCGGTGAACGCGTGGCCCGCAAGGGGCCCGCACCCGGGACGCCGAGCGCGGACGCGCTCGTCCGCCCTGACTGCCCCGCGCTCACGGTCACTATGAGTCAGCGATGGATCAGCTGCTGGGGCGTCCCCGCCGCGCAGTTACGTCGGCTGCCCGCTTCTTGATGTCGTCGTGGTTCGTGTCGTAGATCAGGGACAGGGAATGGTCCAGGAACTCGACTCCGTCCAGGACGTCACGGCTGCGGAGAAGATCCTCGTGGCTGCCCACGTTGCCGATCCATTTGACGGCCAAGAGCAGGTCAGCGGCTTCTGCGTGCTCTGGCAGCGCTGCCTTGAACGTAGAGATTCGTTGGTCGAGGCTGATTCTCGACGGCTTCCCTCTACGGTCGGGCTTGTAGCGGATGATCCCCTGCTCGTCCATCAGGGCCTCGACCGCCGACCGGATCCGGTTCGCAGCAGAGTTGGGGTCGAGCCAAATGATCTTGGCTGCGATATCCATCCGTTTCCCCACCTCCTTCGGGCAGAGGGGGCGGCTTTCGAGCAGAGGCAGCGCTGGGAAGAACATGGTCGGCGTCAAGCGCTGCTCGTACTGTTCTCCCTCCCACTCCCAGTTGCCTGTCGCTTCGACCGCGCTGTGCCCGACGACGCGTACGTGGTCACAGGCCCCTTTCTGGCACGTGAGGATGCAGAGGAAGTCGCCCTGAATCCACTCGGGCTCCCATGCTTCATGGTTGCGCCAGGACTTACTGGTGACCCTCTCTTCTTCCACGAAGGATTCGGGGACCGGTTGCAATACCCCCCGCACGCACGTGGGACACGGGATGTGGGGCCACTCTTCCAGTTTCTCGGAGAAGCCTTTCGAGATTTCCCGTAGATCCTTGATCAAGACGTTTGCCATAGCGTCTCATCCTGCCAGCGGCAACGCACCCATGGGCGGGGTTTTACGAGGACGTAGAAGGACGGCTCTAGGTTCTGTCCGGCGGATCGTGTGACTGTCGGATTGCCGACTCGTTGTGTCTGGCATGGGGCGGGGTGATCTGACGAATGCCGAGTGGGTCCGGCTGGAGCCGCACTTGCCGGCGTCGGGGCTGCGTGGAGGACGGTGGAACGACCACCGCAGAGTGATCAACGGGATCTTGTTCCGGGTCCGGACAGGCATACCGTGGCGGGACCTCCCTGAGCGTTTCGGCAGCTGGAAGACCATTTATGAACGGCACCGGCGTTGGTCGGCGGACGGCACGTGGGACCGGATCCTGTGTGCCGTCTAGGCCGACGCCGACCTCGCGGGCCGGATCGACTGGAGCATGGTCAGCGTCGACTCGACGTCCTGCCGTGCCCATCAGCACGCGGCCGGCGCTCGCAAGAGGAAGCCACGTGTCCCGAAAAAAGGACGACGCCTCGACACCACCGCCCCGACGAAGGACTCGGACGGTCTCGGGGCGGCCTGACCTGCAAGATTCACCTCGCGTGTGAAGGTGGCTGCCGCCCGATGGCCTTCTTGGTCACGCCTGGCCAGTGGGGCGACGCGCCGCAGATGATCGAGGTCCTCGAACGGATCCGCGTTCCTCGCCCCCAAGGCGGTCGTCCCCGCACCCGGCCGGACCACTTGGGCGGCGACAAGGCATACAGCTCACGTCGGAACCGGCGCTACCTGCGAAGACGCCAGATCAAACACACCATCCCCGAACCGAAGGACCAGCGGGCCAACCGCAAACGTCGCGGCAGTGGGGGCGGCCGGCCCGCCAGCTTCGACAGCGAGATCTACAAACGCCGCAACGAAGTCGAGCGGACGATCAACCGGCTCAAGAACTCCGGGGCCGTCGCCACCCGCTATGACAAGAGGGCCTACGTCTTTCACGGCACCGTCACCACTGCGGCTGTCCGGTTGTGGCTCCGGTGCTGAGCTGGCCCGCAGTCTCAGTCCCCGAGGAACCACAGGTACAGGCCCTGTCCGGCGAGAACTACCTGACCCAGCTCGATCAGCTCGCGTGCGAACTCATCAGCCAGCACGCCTGCAGGCAGCCGCGGTACCTCCTCCAACAGGGTTGACACCTGCCTGTGGTTGAAAACGGTATCCGCGTACGGCAGCAGGTGTCCCAGCATCGGAAACACGGCCTGATCAAGACCAGCCAGCTCAGGTCCCCAGACCACACCGTGCTTCGCGCGGGCCTCGATCGTGCCGTTCTCGCCTCGGACCTGGAGGTTAATCACGGTCAGACCCTACGGCCTCATGATCCGCCGGACACTACCTAGCGCACTCACCAACCCCAGGTTACGTAGACCGGACAGGCCTGCGGGCTCCCCAATTGGGGAGCCCGCCAAAGAACTTCAGCAAAGACGGAGCGGCGGGCGCGGCATGCGGCCTTGCCAGCAGCTCTCATCCGATGCCCGGCTCTGTGCGGCGGCGGCCACCCTCAGCCGGGGGCGTCGACCGCGCAGCATCCCGGTTACCTAGCGGCCGGGTACGCGGTCAGGTCATCTTCCGGGGACAGGGCGAGTCCGGTGTACCCGTTGACGAGGAAGGGGGCGACACCCGGGCGGGTCGGCAGGTCGGCTCCGGTCCGTGAGTCCAGAGCGAGGGGGCCGTTGTCCGTCTTGCCGTAGACCCGTCCGTTCCAGACGGCTGTGACCCGCGGCGCGATGCGATTGGCAGTCTGGTCTGGCAGCTGCCACAGCAGGGAGGCGGTGCGGTCGTTGAATGCCCAGACCTTGTACAGGTTTCCCTGGTTCCAGGAGCAGACAACGGTGTTCTGCCCATCATGGCCACAGCGGGAGCCGGCGATGTCCTCCGGAGCCTCGTGCTTCACCGCGCCGGTCGCGGGATCGAGGAACTGCTGGATATGTACGCGTGCGTCGTCCTTGTTCTGTGCCTGGACGAGGAGGAGGTGCGGCCCGGCGGGCTTCACGTCGAGGTTGAGACGGTCCTCTCCGTGCCAGCGCTCGGTGCCAGTGAGCAGGTCGTAGCCGCGTGCGGATTCGTAGGTCCCGTCAGAGGTTTCCAGCTCGCCTGCCACGATCTTCCCGGTTACGGCGGTCGCCTCGAACCGGTCCTTGGTCCACACGACACGGCGTGCGGTGAGGTCGATGCCGTAGGTGGTAGCAGCGGAGAACAGCGAAGACGCGCCGGTGCTGACCGTCACGATGGCGACCTTCTCCGAGGCTCCTATGACCGAGACAGTGCGCGGGCTGCCGTCCTTTGTCCAGGACGGCAGCGTCAGGGGCAGCCTCCAGCCGACCTTGTCGCTGGACGCGTCGGTGGCAGTGAGCTCGATGAAGTTGGTGGCTGCCTGAGTTCCGACTCCGGGCCGCCGTACGAAGAACGGCGCGAGGACCAGCGGATCGGCTCCTGGGGTGACGACCGGAGGAGCGGCGTTGTTGCGGTCGTTCTCGCTGAGCACACTCAGCGCATCAGCCGTGGGAGCGATAGTGGCGGTGAGCGAACCGGTGGTCGTGTTGAAGGCCAGCAGGCGGTCGAGGGTCGCCACGTATGCCTTGTCCTTGTGGAGAGCCACCGGGATTTTGCTGTCACCCAGCCAGGTTCCGCCGACGCTCAGCAGCCCGGATGTGGCCTCCCAGGGCATGAGGACGCCAGCCTGGGTGTTGAACTTCGCTGGGGGATCGTAGACGGCGCGGGCCGGTAAGGTCTGCTTGCCGGTCGGGGCTGGAGGGGTGGAATCGACACGCTCGGGCTGCTGGGTGCAGCTGGCAGCGAAGACCATCGCGAGGGCGGCGATTAGGGCTGAACTGCTGGACTTGCGGACTGAATTCACGAGGCGATGCACCTTTCTCAGTAGCCAAACGATCACCTTATGGCAGCGGTTGCGAGAGCCGCGCGATCGTCTCGGATCGGCGCGGTCGGCAATGCTCATCTCGGCAGCCGCCCGGCGACGGCGACCTTGGGCGGCGCGGGGGTCCGCAGCCTGAGCATCGCCCGCGAGGCAGCCACCGCCTACGGGCCGTTGCCGCAGCGAGAATTGCAGAGATCACTCAGCCACCGGTCCGCCCGCGTAGCGTGCCCGCGGCCGTTCGTCTATGACCAGCGCATGTCCAAGGCGGACAGCTCCTCGCCTGCTGAAGCGACAGCTTCCCGGCCTTGACCTGCTGCTGGCTGATCCAGGCCCCGGGCCGCACGGTTTCGTCGTCGGCCTGCTCCCCCGTGGCTGCGGGACGCGTTGAGGTGGCCCTCGCGTGCGTGGTACTGGGCAGCCGCCCTCAAGGTGGTGGGCCCATATCTCCTCGCGGGTCCGCTTCACCCTGCCGGAGGCCTGCGTGATGCCGAGCGTGGTAGCCGCTCGTCTGGCGGAACGAGCACGCCGCCGACGAACGGCTATGCGGGATACTCGGTGGGGCGAACGTTGTCTGATGCGGCACCAGCAGAAGCGCGGGCCCGGCTCTCTTTGACGCTCATCTGACGCTCGGGTGACTTCACCGGTCGCCGGGGAGGCAGGAATAGGCCATCTGGCCTGCACTTTCTCCAGTCCCCGCTCTCCGCGACATCTTTTCGATGACGCATCATATGGAGTGCGTGGCGATTCTGGAGCCGGCCGCCAAGGGCGCCTGATCTGCCGCTTTCCCGAGTGTGCGTTATGGGCGATACGTGTGTCAGGTGCGATGTCTTGACGCGTATTCGACGCACCTGACGCACGTGTGACCCATGAACGACGCGTTGCCTGATGGTGCGTCAGGTGTGGGTTGAGGCTGCCGGGCGGGGCACTCGCCTGTGTGGAGGCGGCCGCCGCGATGGGGTGCTGAGGCCCGCTGCCGAGCTGTTGGCCGGTTCCGCCCCTTCGCTTCTCGGTCGTGACGTTCCGTGATGCCGAGGCGGGCGTCGGACGGATGCCGTGTCAGGGGTCGTAGGGACTCCGGCGCCCGGGGAAGGGCTTCAAGCCGCAGGCTCGCGGTTCGGGGATGCCGGGCGCCCCGCCCCGCGGCAGGCTGTAGTGCGGGACGCCGTGCCCGGAGCCGGTGGAGTATCCACTTCCGGGGAGGAGTCCCCACCGCTGTCCTCATCCGGTACGGCGCGAACATGGCAGGGAGATTCCGGCTGCCGTCCGAGCTGATTCCGGGAGCTGTTGAGCAGGCTGCCCGCTGTCGACCCTCGATGGAAGGGCCAGGTGCTTTCTCTGTGCACTTTTCGGCGGCGTCAGGGGTATCCGCGCCACTGGAGGACCTTGAGAGCGGCGCCGACCTCGATCGTGTGCTGGGCGAGGGGGCGCGGCAGTAGCTGGTCGGCGCGGGCCAGGCGCCGGAGCAGGGTGTTGCGGTGGGTGAACAGCCGGGCGGCGGCACGGGTGGCGTTGCACTGTTCGGCGATGAAGACGCGCAGGGTCTCGATGATCTCGGGTGGCGCGGTCTCCAGCTCGCCGAGGGTGCGTGTGACGAACCGGTCGGCACGTTCGGGGCCGGCGGTGAGCAGGGCGACGAGTTCGACCTCGTGGTGGAAGGCCATCCGTGAGGGTGAGGTCAGGCGGGTGAGCATCTGCTGGGTGGTCAGGGCTTCGAGGTGGCTGCGACGGAAGCCGTCGACGCCTGGCGCGGTGGAGCCGAACGCGACCCGCACGTCCGGCAGCCGGTCCAGTGCTGCGTGCGCCCGGTCGCCGTCGGGCCGGCCGTGGACCCACAGCCAGCGGGTGGCGGCGCTCGCGATGATGCTCAGGGCGCGCGGCTGGCCGGCGGCCTCGGCGAATGCGTCGGCGGCCCGGTCGAGCTGGCTCAGGTCGGCGTCGGGGGCTTCGGTCCAGATGATCGCGGCGGTGTGTTTCGGCTGCAGCCGGTAGCCCAGCCGGCTCTCGGCGCGCTGCTGGGTGATGGGCGCCCCTTCCAGCAGGAGGGCGACGGTCTCGCGGCGTTCGGCGTGGGTGCCCCGGGTGAGCTCGTCCCGCTCGGCGCGCATCCGGGCCGAGATCGCGCCGACGGTGTCGTCCACGAAGGCGGCGATGGAGCGCAGGGAAACGTCGAGGAGTTCGCGCAGCTCCTCCGGGTCGCTGGTGAGCGTGCAGGCGATCTGTGTCCACATCCGCACAGCGACGCTCTCGCCGACCCGGTAGGCGTCCAGAGCGGACTCGTCAAGGCCTCGCCGGATCATGTCCCGGGCGACGGCCAGGGGTGCCTCCGTGTCGTTGGCCGGGACCGGCTCGCCCGGCGCGCGGACGTTGGAGGCCGCCCAGAACAACAGGTTGGAGCGGTTGGTCCGGCGTGTCCCGGCGGCCAGCACCGGATCGGCCGCGATCTGTCGTCTGGCGTCGCCGGACAGAATCGCCGCGTCCAGCTCGGCGAGCCAGTCCGGCGAGGGGGTGAGCGCGATCTCGGCGCCCCGGCGGATCAGTTCCCGTACCAGGGGCGAGGGCGACTGCCATGACATGTACCCATCGTAGTTGTGCAGATCGTCACCTCCACTCGACCCGGATGGTGCGGTTTGCACGTTGTTGCCGTGCGGCGGCGCGACCAGCATGGACACACCCGTCCACCGACACCGCCCGGAGCCGCCCGTGTCCCCGTCCTCTGCCAGGTCCGCCGTCGAGCACCTCGACGTCCTCATCGTCGGAGCCGGGATCTCGGGCATCGGTGCCGCGCGCTACCTGAAGACCGAGCTGCCGTCGAAGAGCTTCGCGGTCCTCGAAGCCCGCCAGGTGTCCGGCGGGACCTGGGACCTCTTCCGCTACCCGGGCATACGCTCGGATTCGGACCTGCACACCTTCGGGTACGAGTTCAAGCCCTGGCGCGACGAGCAGTCCATCGCCGATGCGCCGCGGATCCTCGACTACCTGCGGCAGGCCGCCACCGAGAACGGCATCGACGCGCACATCCGCTACCACCACAAGGTTCTCGGCGCGTCCTGGTCGAGCGACGAGGCGCGCTGGACCGTCGAGGTCGAACACACCGACACCGGCGAGCGCACCACGCTGACCTGCGGCTGGCTGTTCTGCGCGGGCGGTTACTACCGCTACGACGAGGGCTTCACGCCCCGCTTCGAGGGCCTGGACCGCTTCCCGGGCCCGGTCGTGCACCCGCAGCACTGGCCGAAGGACCTGGACTACGCGGGCAAGCGTGTCGTGGTGATAGGCAGCGGGGCGACCGCGGTCACGCTCGTCCCGTCGATGGCGGGCACCGCCGCGCACGTCACCATGCTCCAGCGCACGCCGACCTACGTCATGCCGATACCGCGCGCCGACGCGATCGCCAACGCGCTGAAGAGGTACCTCGGACAGCGCCGCGGCTACGCCCTGTCCCGGCGCAGGAACATCGCCCAGCAGCGTCTCGTCTGGAGCTTCTGCCGGAGATTCCCGAAGACGGCGCGGCGCGTGATCCGATGGTCCAACGCCCGTCAGCTGCCCGCTGGTTACCCCGTCGACGTGCACTTCAACCCGCCGTACGCCCCCTGGGACCAGCGGCTGTGCGCCGTTCCCGACGGAGACCTGTTCCGGTCGATCCGCGAGGGCCGGGCCACCGTGGTCACCGACCGGATCGCCACCTTCACCGAGCGGGGCATCCTCCTTGAGTCCGGGCAGGAGCTGGAGACGGACGTCGTCGTCACCGCCACCGGGTTGAACGTGCAGGCGTTCGGCGGCATCCGCCTCACCGTCGACGGCCGTGAGGTACGGCTGTCGGAGACCCTCGCATACAAGGGCATGATGCTCTCGGGCGTGCCGAACTTCGCCTTCGCCATCGGCTACACCAACTCGTCCTGGACGCTGAAGGTCGGCCTGCTCTGCGAGCACTTCTGCCGACTGCTCGCCCATCTGGACGCCCACGGCTACGACAGCTGCCGACCCGAGCCGGCCGACCCCGGAATGGTGACCCGCCCGCTCCTCGACTTCGGCGCCGGCTACGTCCGGCGCGCCGTCGACTCGCTGCCCCGGCAGGGGGACCGGATGCCGTGGCTGACCTCCATGGACTACCGCGACGACGTCAAGCTGCTGCGCTCCGGCAGCGTCACCGACCGGGAACTGGTCTTCTCCCGGGCCGCGGCCCGGACGGGGGCGGCGGCGTGACGGGCGGGGACGACGCCACGACGGATGGATCCGACGGCGACCGGTTCGTCGAGCCGCCGGCCGGGCCGCGCCTCGCGTACCGGACGCACGGCCCGGACGACGGCGAACCGCTGCTGCTGTTAGCCGGGTTGGGGCTCGACCTGACCTCCTGGCCGGACCGCCTCGTGGCCGGGTTCACCGGCCGAGGCTTCCGGGTGGTGCGGTTCGACAACCGGGACGCCGGCCGGTCCGACCGGATCGCGGCCCCGCCGCCGGGGCGGACGCGCCAACTCCTCGCCCGCCCCCGCCCCGACGCGTACGACCTGGCCGACATGGCGGCCGACACCCTGGGCCTGCTGGATCACCTCGGCATCGGCCGGGCCCACCTGGTCGGCATGTCGATGGGCGGCATGATCGCGCAGACCCTCGCGGCCCGACACCCCGACCGGGTCGCCACGCTCACCTCGATCTTCTCCACCACGGGAGCCCGGCGGGTCGGCCGGCCTGGTCGACCGTCGCGCGGCTGGTCAAGCCCGCGGCCCGTACCGTCGAGGAGTCCGTGGCCCGGCACCTGGAGCTTGTGGCGCACATCGGCGGCACCGGTTTCCCGCCCGACGAGGCGCTGGAGCGGGCCTGGTCGGCGGGCGTGTGGGAGCGTACGGGCGGCAGGCGCTCCGGTGCGCCGATGGCCCGGCAGATCGACGCCATCCGCGCCTCCGGCGACCGTACCGCCGAACTCCACCGGATCACCGCGCCCACGCTGGTCGTGCACGGCGACCGCGACCTCCTGGTGCATCCCAGCGGCGGCCGCGCCACCGCCGCCGCGATCCGCGGCGCCCGGAACGTGGAGATCCCCGGCATGGGCCACAACCTGGCGCCCGGCGTCCTCGACCGTCTGGTCGGCCTCACCACCGAACTCGCCCACGCGCACGGCGCTCGCGTCGTGCCCGCCCCCTCGGCAGGAGAACCCGTATGAGCAACAGCGTCCGCGGCAAGGTGGCCGTGGTCACCGGCGCCGGCGCCGGCATCGGCCGTCAGGTCGCCTTCGAACTGGCCAAGCGCGGCGCCCGGCTGGCCGTCAGTGACATCGACGACGGCGGCCTCGGCGAGACCGCCGACCGGGCCCGGGCGCTGGGCGCCGAGGTGCACACCGCCCCTCTTGACGTCGCCGACCGTGCCGCCGTGGAGTCGTACGCCAAGACCGTCGCCGCGCACTACGGGGTGGTGCACCAGATCTACAACAACGCCGGGATCACCGGCGGCGGACGGACGGTCCTGGAGACGGACTGGGACGTGTACGACCGGACGCTGGCGGTCAACCTGTTCGGCGTCATCCACGGCACCAAGGCGTTCCTGCCGCACCTGATCGCCTCCGGCGACGGGCACGTGGTCAACGTCTCCAGCGTCAACGGCTACCTCGCCCAGCCCACGCTCTCGGCCTACTGCGCGAGCAAGTTCGCCGTCCGGGGCTTCACCGAGACCCTGCGCACCGAGCTGCTGACCGGGCGCCTGCCGGTCCGGGTGACTCTCGTCCACCCCGGCGGCGTCAAGACCAACATCGCCACCGTCGGCCTGTCCCAGGCCCGCGACCGGGGCCTCGTCCCGACAGCTTCCGAGGTCGACCGCGCACGCGTCTACAACGACAAGCTCCTGAAGATGCCCGCCGAACAGGCCGCCCGCGTCATCGTCGACGGTGTGGAGGCCGGAGCCCCGCGCATGCGCGTCGGCTCCGACGCCAGGACCGCGGACCGCCTGGTCCGCCTGCTGCCCGGCCTGTATCCCAAGCTGACCGCCGCGTTCGAGCGGAAGCTGTTCGGTGCCGCTGGGTGATGACCGATGACGGCATGGGGGAGTGCGCTCCCTCTGTGCGTACAGGTGAGGCGCTTCAGTTCGCCGCCGGATCCGTGGCGCGGGTGCCGACGGTGATCAGCAGGTCGGCGAGGCGGGAGAGGTCGGCAGCCATGTCGATCTCGGGGTTGAGCAGCCACTGCAGTTGGAGTCCGTCGGTCGCCGCGATGAGGATGCGCGCGGCCCAGGCCGGATCGAGGGGCTCGGGCGCTGCGGGGGAGCCGGGGTGTGCTCCGGGGCCGGTGGCCTCCGCGTCCCGTTCGGCGGCCTTGGTCGCGATGGCGGTCGTCAGTTCTCGGCGGAAGCGGTCGTAGCGCTCGGTGAAGAAGTCGTGGGCGGGGTGGTCGGGTTCGGCCGCCGCCGCGGCCAAGTCGACGAAGAGCTTCACCAAGCCCGGTGTCGCGGCGTTCCGCGCCAGCATGTCCGCGTAGCCGGCGTCGTGCTTCTCGAAGCACCCGTACAGCTCGCTTCCGGCGGCGTCGCGGGCTTCCAGCACGGCGGTGAGCAGGGCCTCGCGGCCGCCGAAGTGGTGCAGGACGCCCGCGTCCGTCATGCCGGCGCGCTGGGCGATGTCCCGTACCGACACCCTGCGGCTGCCCGCCTCCGCGTACGCCGCGAGCGCGGCCTCGATGATCCTCTGCCGCTTCGCAGCGGTCTTCGCGTACGGCCCCCTGGGAGTGCTCATGGGTGGAGTCTAACGAGCCCACAACCAAAACCTTGACCATCAATGTTTTCAACATTACCTTGAGGCGACTTCCACACAACACGGCATGTAGGAGCCGTCCGTGACGCCCACCTCACCCGTCGGTGCGACCTTGATCAAAGGCGGCACCGACACCGAGAAGCCCCCCGCGAGAGCCACCCGGCTGGGCCCCCTGCTCGCCGCCACCCACCTGAGCTGGGCGTTCCCCGCCGCCGCCGGGCTGACCCTCCTCCAGGCACGCCTGGAGGAGCTCGACCCCGCCACCAAGCTCACCCACTTCGCCGTCCTGGCCACCGCCGGAGCGGTCACCGCCCTGGTCTCCAACATCACCTTCGGCCTTCTGTCGGACCGCACCCGGTCCCGCCACGGCCGCCGCAACCCGTGGATCGCCGCAGGCGGCCTCACCGCCGCCTGCTGCCTCAGCGCGGCGTCCTTCGCGGACGGCTTCGCCGGGCTCCTCGTGCTGATCGTGGCGTTCCAGATCGCCCTCAACGCGATGCTCGCCCCGCTGTACGCGGTGCTCCCCGACCGGGTCCCGTCGGAGCGCTTGGGCAAGGCCTCGGCCTGGACCGGCCTCGGTTCGCTGGTCGGGCAGAGCCTGGGCGCGGTCGCGGCGGGCGCGCTGGTCACCGCGCCGACCCTGGGGCTGCGCTGGCTGCCCTGGCTGGTCGCTGCGGGCGCCCTGCTGTTCTTCTTCATGGCCCCGGACACGTCCTCGAAGGACCTGGCCCGCCCGCGGATCTCCCTGCGGGAGCTGGGCCGGGGCCTGCTGCCGCCGAAGGACGCCGACTTCTTCTGGGCGCTGGGCGGACGGCTGCTCGCCCTGCTCGGGATCAACCTCGTCCTCGTCTACCAGCTCTACGTGCTGACCGACCACCTGCACCTGTCCACCGCGCACGCGGGTCCGGTCATCGCCCTGGGGGCGATCGTCTCCGCGCTCGCCACCGGCACCGCCATCGCCGTGTGCGGGCCGCTCTCGGACCGGCTCCGGCGCCGCAAGGTGTTCATCCTGGCCGGCACCGCCGTCATGGCCGCTGCGATCGTCCCCCTGGTGCTCGCCCCGGCCCTCTGGTCCTTCTACCTCTTCACCGGCGCCGCCGCCCTCGGCCTGGGCTGCTTCGGCGCGGTCGACCAGGCCCTCGTCGCGGAAGTCCTGCCCGACCAGGAGAACCGAGCCAAGGACCTCGGATTTCTCAACATCGCCAACACCATGCCGCAGCTGCTCGCCCCGATCACCGCGGGCCTGCTCGTGCCCGCCTTCGGGTACCCGGCACTGTTCGTCCTCGCCATCGTCCTGACCCTCGCCGGCGGCCTGTGCGTCCTGCCGCTGCGCCGCGTCGCCTGACCCCCGTCACCCATCCCTGCCCTACCGAACGACCGCCGCGGCCCGGCGCCGCCGTCCCACTTCCCAGGAGCACGCACCATGACCGACCCCCGCACCACCCTGCCCGAGGGCTTCCTCTGGGGGGCCTCCACCGCTGCCCACCAGACCGAGGGAGCGAACCACAACAGTGACTGGTGGGAGCTGGAACACCTCGCCCTGGAACAGGGCCCCGGCGGGCACATCGAGGAGCCCAGCGGCGACGCCTGTGACAGCTTCCACCGCTGGCCCGAGGACATGGACCTGCTCGCCGGATTCGGCTTCACCGACTACCGGTTCAGCATGGAGTGGGCCCGCATCGAACCGGCCCCCGGCGAGATTTCCCGCGCCGCGATCGACCACTACCGCCGCATGGTCGAGGGCGCCCACCAGCGCGGCCTGCGCCCCCTGGTGACCCTGAACCATTTCACTACGCCGCGCTGGTTCGCCGCCCGGGGCTCGTGGTACGGCGAAGACGCCGCCGACCGGTTTGCCCGCTTCGCCGAGGCCGCCGCCCCGGTCTACGCCGACGGCGTGGACCACCTGTGCACCATCAACGAGCCGAACATGGTGGCGGCCCTGCTCCCTGTCCTCGCTCAGGCGGCGGCCGGCACGGAGGCGGGCGGCGCGACCGAGCAGCTCGCGACCACCGGGATACCCGAGCCGGACCCCCACCTCACCGAGGCCCTGACCCGCGCCCACCGCCGCGCCGTCGAGGCGGTCAAGTCCCACGTGCCGCACGTGCGCACCGGCTGGTCGGTCTCCGTCCAGGCATGTCAGGCGCTCGAAGGCGCGGAGGCAGCCGCCGATGCCTACAGCCGCCCGCGCCAGGACGTCTTCCTGGAGGCGGCACGCGACGACGACTGGCTCGGCGTCCAGACATACACCCGCATCGTGGTCGGCCCCGACGGCCTCCTGCCCGTCCCCGACGACGCCGAACGCACCCTCACTGGATGGGAGTTCTACCCGGAGGCCCTCGGCGAGGCGGTGCGCCGGACCGCCGAGCTCGCCCCGGGCGTCCCGCTCGTCGTGACCGAGAACGGCATCGCCACCGGCGACGACACGCGCCGCGTCGCCTACACCTCCGGCGCCTTGGCCGGTCTGGCCGACGCGATGGCCGACGGCATCGACGTACGCGGCTACTTCCACTGGACCGCCCTCGACAACTACGAGTGGGGCAGCTACCGGCCCACCTTCGGTCTCATCGCGGTCGACCGCACCACCTTCGCCCGCACTCCCAAGCCCTCCGCCGGCTGGCTCGGCGCGGCCGGCCGAGACCGTCGCTGGCCCACGGCCTGACGGACGGCGACCACGGAGGCCGAAGCCGCTCCCCGATCCGGCCGCCGCCTCCCGGGCGCCTTGAGCGCCCCACCTGCCGAACGGCCCCCGGCCCCGGACCTGACACCAGGACCGGGGGCCGTTCCTCACCGATCCCACCCCCAGCTCCTTCTCCTCTTTTCCCTTCTTCCCCTCATCCCCGCACAGGAGGAACCATGAGAAAGATCCTCTGATGCACCATGCGGAGTGCGTGGCCATCCCTGAACCGGCTGCAAAGGGCTCCTGACCTGCGGTTCTGTGCGTGCGCATGAACCTCGCGGACCTTCTGGGCCCGGCCGCGCGGACCGGGCCGTCCCTGCCTCGGCCGCACGCTCCTCGGAACCGGGAGCGCGGTTCGGCGGAGACGTGGTGGGGGCGCGGTGGTCCGAGGCCTTGAGTGGTCGGTATCACCTCGCCACCCAGATACCAGACCGGTATCATCACTGTATGGCGATGACACTCCGACTTCCCGACGACCTCGACGCGAAGCTCACCGAGCGTGCTCGTCGCGAGCGCCGCAGCAAGCAGGAGCTTGCCATCGAGGCCATCCGTGACGCCCAGAACCGGGCCGAGCTGAAGGTCGACGACGTCTTGGCCGAGCTCATGGACAGCGATGCGGAGATCCTGGACTACCTGAAGTGACCGAAGTGCGCTACATCCAGATCGACGAGATCCTGGCCATCGCCCGCGCGGTCAACGGTACCGAGCACAGCGTGCGCGACATGGGACTTCTGGTGTCGGCGATCGAACGGCCCCGAACCAACGTATTCGGGGCCGAGCTGTATCCCACGCTGCACGAGAAGGCGGCGGCGCTGCTGCACTCGGTCGCCCGCAACCACGGGCTGATCGACGGCAACAAGCGCACCGCCTGGCTTGCCATGCGCGTCTTCCTGCGGTTCAACGGCGTCAGCGCCGGTGCCGTTCCGCCGCCCGTCTCCGTGGCCGGCCCGTTCGTCGAGGAAGTCGCGCAGGACATCGTCGATGTGCCGTTCATCGCCAAGCGTCTGCTTGCCTGGTTCCCCGTTTCCTGACGCACGACATCGTGAGGCCCGGAAACTCGCGTGCCCAGCCCTCACGCATCACCCGGCTTCCATCGCCGCCGAGCGACGGCGCGTCGGCCGACCGGATCGGGCCGGACCCCCTGGCCCGGATTGCCGGTCGCGGCGCGCGCGCCGTCGAGCCGCAGATGTTCGGCCACGCCCCGTGTGGAGGCCGCCGGATCATGCGCCGCTCAGGGCACGCGTGCCCGGCCCCCACCTCGTCGTCGTGCGCCTCGGACGCGCAGCCGCACGACGCCGCTCGTCGGCCCACCTCCTGCTGCTCCCCGGATCGTTACCGTGGGGGCCGAAGTGCCGCGGGGGCGGCGGAGGAGGGGACGTACGAGGATGCGCAGGGTTCCACCGGAAATGTTCCGGTTCACCACGGGGGAGAAGTCCGACCTGAACGGGGCCGTGCTGGAGGCCTTCGGCGTGGCGGGCGAACACCTGGAGACCACGCTCGGGCTCGACGGCGTACGCGAGCGGTTGCGCGGGGTGGGCTGGATCGCGGACGTCGATGACGAAGAACTGCACGACACGCTGAAACGGCTGGTGGGGTGGGAACTTCTCGATGTGGTCCACAACCACGCCGAGAACTACCGCACGGCCGAGGAGTACGAGCGGCGCAACCTGCACTACTCGCTGACCCGCCGGGGCGAGGCCGCGCTCGCCGGGCTGCGACACGCCCTGGAGGTGCTGGCCTCGACGGGGGCGCTGCAGACCGCGGTGCTGGAGGCGATCACCGATCGGCTCGACGAGCTGACTCTGCTGTCCGGTGAACCCGCCGCGGCGGACCGCCGGATCTTCAGCACCTTGCGGGAGCTGGAGGGCCATCTGGAGGCCCTGGTGGAGAACACCAAGGCCTTCAACGGCCAGCTGCAGCGGCTCCTGCGCGCCGAGGGCGTGGACCTGGATGTGTTCCGTGAGGTCAAGGCCGCCACCGTCGCGTACCTCCAGGAATTCCTGATCGATCTCGACCGGCGCGGCGAGACGGTCGCCGCGGCCGTGGCCCGCGTGGAGGAGAGGGGCATCGCGGTGCTGCGCGAGCGGGCCCTGCGGGGCGCGGAACTGCCACCGGTGCCGGGGGAGGACCCGGCGGCCGGCTGGCTGGAGGGCCGGCGGGCGCGCTGGTCGGGCCTGCGGGCCTGGTTCCTGCCGGACGACGGGGCGCGCCCCCGGATCGAGCAGCTGCACGACATCGCCCGGCGCGCCATCGTCTCCCTCCTCCAGGTCCTGGAGCGGATCAACGAGTCCCGGCGCCGCTCCTCCAGCGCCGTACAGGACTTCCGTGAACTGGCGCGCTGGTTCGCTGCGGCTCCCGAGGAGGACGACCTGCACCGGTTGTGGTCGACGGCCTTCGGCCTCGGTCCGGCACGCCACGCCCACCTCGCCCACCCCGACCCCGAGTTGATCCCCTTGTCCCGTTCCTGGTCCGAGGCGCCTGCGGTGGCGGTGTCGGCGCTGCTGCGGACCAGTGGACGGACGGAGCGCTTCACCCGCACCGGCAAAGTGAGGGACGTCGCGGCCCTGAGGGCCGAGCGCGCCGAGCGGGCACGTGCGGAGCGGGCGGAACTCGCGCGCGCCCGGCAGGCGCTGAGGACGGACGGCCCGGTGCGGCTCTCCTCCTTCGACGTCCTGGATCCGGTGGCCTTCGACCACCTGCTCGACCTGTTGGGCCGGGCCCTTGCCGCCCCGTCGGACACGGATGGCCTGCGGCGGACCACGACCGGGGACGGCAGGGTGGAGATCGTGCTGTCGCCGCCTCCCGACAGGCGTACCGCCGTACTGCACACCGCGAAGGGGACGCTGGCGGGCCCGGACTACGTCGTCCACATCATGGTCGCGGGCGGAACGACAGCCTTCCCGGCAGTAGGCGCCGCCACCGGACAGGAGGCGGCCGGATGAGCACGCTCGCCAACCAGCTCGCCTCCGCGGAACGGGAAGAGGTCGCCCGTGCCCTCCGCCTCCTTCTGGCCCGTCCGCTGCTCACCGAGGCCGCCGACCCGACCGGATTCGAACTGGTGCGTCGCCGTCGTGACCCGCTGGCCCGTTGGTTCGACTACACGTGCGGCTGGAGCCTGGTCGTGGAGCCCCGCCGCGGGTACGCCCGCCTCGCCAAGATCCGTGCGAACCCCGACGGCTCCCGCCCGGCGCGCAGGGCACGGTCCGGCCGGGCCCCGTTCGACCGTCGGCGCTACGTCCTGCTCTGTGTCACCGCGGCCGAGTTGCTGTCGATGCCGATGACGACCATCGGCATGCTCGCCGACCGCGTTGTGCAGGCGACGGCGGCCGACCGGGAACTGCCGGCGTTCGACCCGGTCCACCGGCCGGAGCGGATGGCGTTCGTCGACGTCCTGAAGCTGCTGGAGTCGTACGAAGTGCTGCGCGCCGTGGACGGGACGACCGAGGCGTACGCCGACTCCGCGGAGGCGAAGGTGCTCTACCGGGTGGACAGCACGCTGCTGATGAGGCTGCCGGCGGCGCCCGTCGGCGCCTCCCGGCTCGCCGTGCCCCCGGACGAGGTGCCCGCGCGGTTCGAGAACCTCCTCACCGGCCTGGTCCGGGAGCGCCGGTACGGCGGCGCCGCCGTCGACGGGACGGCCGACGATTCGTCCGGCGAGACCGCCTCCACGGATGCCCAGCGCAACCTGTGGCTGCGCCACTCGGTACTCCGCCGCCTCTTCGACGACCCCGTGCTGTACCGGGCCGACCTCGACGAGGACGAACTCGCGTACGTCACTTCCCCGACCGGCCGCCGGATCATGCGCCGCTCGGTCGAGCAGGCCGGCTTCCTCCTGGAGGAACGGGCCGAGGGCTTTCTCCTCGTGGATCCGGACGGCATCGCCACCGACGTCCGCTTCCCCGACGACACCTCCACCGCCCGGGTCGCCGCGTTGCTCCTCCTCGAACCTCTCTGCGCGACTCCCGCGGGGATGCTGCCCGAGCAACTGGCCGAGGCCGGGGCCGGGCAACTGCGCCGCTTCCCGGGCTGGGCCAAGGCGTACCGGTCCGAGGACGGTCCGGCACGGCTGGCCGACGACGCCCTGCGCGTCCTGCTCGACATGGGCTTGGCCGACCGGGCCCGGGGCCGCGCCTTCGCGCGGCCGGCCGCGTACCGCTACCGCTTGACGGAGACCACGAGCCCGAGCCCGAGCCCGGGTCCGGGCCCGAGGAACGAACCGGAAGGCACCACCGCTTCCAGCGGCGTCGCCGCGGCAGGAGACACACAGTGAACGTGACAGAGCTGCCCCTCCAACGACGGCCCGAGGAGGACGCCGAACTGCCGTCCGTTCGCGAGTCGGACGCCGCCCGCAGCCGCTGGCAGCCCCACCGCGCGGGCATCCTCAACGTCTGGCGCTACTACGACGAGACCTTCACGTTCCATCAGGGGCGTCTGCTGCTGCGCGGCCAGAACGGCTCCGGCAAGTCCAAGGCCCTGGAACTGCTGCTCCCCTTCCTCTTCGACGCCAGTCTCCGCCCCAACCGCCTCTCCACGTTCGGTGGTTCGGAACGAACCATGCACTGGAACATGCTGGGTGCGGGAGCTTCCGGCAAGACACGCGTGGGATACGTGTGGATGGAGTTCCGCCGCGTCGACGACGGCGTCGAGCGTTGGTTCGGCTGCGGTGCCCGCCTGCATGCGAGCGTGCACACCAGTACGGCACACGCCGAATACTTCACCACCGGCTCCCGGCTCTCCCACCCCGATGGCGTGCCACTCGTCAACGAGGCGGGGCAGCCGCTGACCAAGGCCGCTCTCGCCGAAGCCCTTCGCGACCGGGGCGAGGTCCACCCGTCGGCCACCGACTATCGCACCGCTGTCCGGCGCGCGCTCTTCGCGGGCATGGCGGAGCAGCGGTACGAGTCGCTGCTCTCCGCGCTGCTCCAGCTCCGCCAGCCCAAGCTGTCCGAACGGCTCGACCCCTCGCTGCTGTCCACCCTGTTGTCCCGCGCCCTGCCCCCGCTCGGCGAAGGGGAGATCACCGAACTCGCCGAGGGCTTCGAGCGCCTGGACCGGCAGCGCGACCACGTCGACCGGCTCGACGCGGAAGTGGCGGCGGCCGAGACCGTCGCATCCCGGCAGCGCGCCTACGCCCGCCGGGTTCTGCGCGCCGGTGCGGCCGGACTCATCTCCGCGACGACCGACCTGGACGACCTCACCCGTGCCGCCCGCCGGAGTGCCGAGGAGCTCGACGAGGTGCTCGCGGAACGCGGCTCGACGCAGGCCCTGCGCGACGAACAGGAGCTGCGGGCACACGCACTGGACGAGACCGTCGAGGGGCTGCGCGACAGCGACGCGTACCGGAAGGGGGAGGAACTCGACCGGCTCCGCCGCGACGCCGCACACCTCGTCGCCGCCGCCGAGCAGCGGCGTTCCACCGCTCGGTCCGCCGGGAACGGGGCGGAGAAGGACCGGAGGCTCGCCGACGAGACCGCGGGGCACGCCCGCACCTTCGACGAACACGCGCGAGAAGCCGCGGACGAAGCCCACCGGTCGGCCCGGGGCCCGGGCATGGAGTCCGTCCATCGTGAGGTGGCGGCGATCCTGGACGCGGGACCGGCGGTGCCGCTCCGCGACGGCCCGGCGCACGGCACGGGCGACCGGCGATCCGAGGAGTCCGGTGCCGTCGTTCGTCCGCCGGGAGAGGACGCGGCCCGCCGGGCCCGCCGACTGCTCCGCGGCGCGGTCACCGCCCGACGCGGGCAGGTCGCCCACATCACCGAGGCGATCGAGGGGCACGACCGCGCGGTACGGGACCGGGGCACCGCCGAGGGCCTGCTGGACGAGGCACGCACCCGGCTCGGGGAGGCGATCGTTCGCCGGGACGAGACCGCCGGAGCCTGGGACGACGCCGTCGCCGGGCAGGCGGAACGGCTGCTCGCCTGGGCCGGGAACTGCGCGGAGCTGAGCATCGCCGACCCCGGCGAACTGGCGGCCGGGGCCGCGGTCGAGGCGGATGTGCGCGCGTTGGTCGATGCCGCCGCGCGACCGCTGGACCAGGAGATCACCACGGCGCGGGCCGGTGCGCAGGCCGCACGCCGGCGGCTGGGGGAGGAGCGGGACAGGCTGGGCGAGGAGGTGCGTCGGCTCAGTGGCGAGACCGACCTCCCGCCGCCCGTTCCGCCCGCCCGTACCACCGTCCGCACCACGGCGGCGGGAGCACCGTTGTGGCGGTTGGTGGTCTTCCGCGAAGACGTCCCGGTCCCCGTCCGGGCAGCGGTGGAAGCCGCACTGGAGAGCTCGGGCCTCCTGGACGCGTGGGTCAGTTCCTCGGACGGGATCACGCTGCCGGGTCACGACACCCGGATCGAGGCCGCCCTGACCACGACCGCCCCGGGGCCCAGCCTGCTCGACGTGCTGCGGCCGGAGGCGGACCTCCCCGTACCGGCCGACACCGTGACCCGGATCCTCGCCGGTGTCGCGTACGGCACCGTCCTTCCCGGCGGCCACCCGGCTGCCGTCTCCGCCGGAGGAGCCTGGCGCCTCGGGCCGGCCACCGGGACGTGGAACAAGCCGGAACCCGCTTTCATCGGTGCTCTCGCCCGGCAGCGGACCCGGCAGCGCCGGATCGCCGAACTGACCGGGCGCGTCGAGGAGACGGCCGCCGCCCTCGACGCCGTCGACGGCCAGCTGCACGAGCTCGACGCCCGGGCCGCCCGGCTGGACGCCGACCGGGCCGCCCGCCCCGGCCACCGGGAACTCGACGCACTCCGACGGGACTGGGACCGGGCCGAGGAGATGGTGGCCGCCCGGGACGAGGTCGTACGCGACGCGACCACGCATCTCGCCCGGCGCGAGACCGAGGTGGCGGACGCGCTGCGCACACTGAGCCGCCGGGCGGCGGAACACGGACTGCCCACCGACCGCGACCGGCTGCGGACGCTCTTCGACGACATCGAGAGATTCCACGACCTCGCGGGCAACTGGGTCTACGCCCGCCTCACCGCGGCCACCGCCGCGGAACGGGCCCGGCAGACCGCCGCGCAGGCGGACCGATCCCGCCGCATCGCGGACGAGAGGGCCGAGGAGGCGGCCACGGCCGGGGCGAGGGCCGCCGGGATGACGGCGCGCCTGCACGCGGTGGAGGCGGCCGTCGGAGAGGACTACCGGCAGATCGTCGCCCGTGTCGTGGAGGCGCGCGACGAACGGGACCGCTGCCGGGACGACGCCCGGCGGGCGAACCGTCTCCTCGTGGACCTGGAAGGCCGCATCGGAGAACTGAGGGCCACGAGTGGCCAGGACGCCGAACGACGGGAGAGGGCCGTCGCGGCCCGGGGCGGCGCGGCACGTCGCCTGCGGCATCTGTGCCTCGTCGGCCTGGCCGAGGACGCCGGAATCGCACCGGAACTCGACGCCGGGGACGGCACCAGGGCCACTCTGGAGGCCGCCCGCGCCATCGCGGCCCAGTGGCCCGGCCTCCCGCACGCCCCACGGAACCTCGGCGACGCCGCGACCCGCCTCTCCGAAGCCGTCCATGAGGCCCGCGGACACCTCGGCGTCCGCGCCGACCTGGACCTGGAGCCCGACGACGACGTCCAGCTCTTCACCGCCGCCCTGGACGGCGTCCGCGTCGGAGCGACCGGCCTGCTCACCACGCTCACCCAGGAACGCGACCGCAGCCGTGACGACATCAGCACCGCCGAGCGGCGTCTCTTCGACCAGATCCTCACCGGTGACATCCGCCGTCACCTCGCCGCCCGAATCCGCCGGGCCGGCGAGCTCGTCGCACACATGAACGGGCACCTGGAGCGGGTCCGCACCGCCTCCAAGGTCGCGGTCCAGCTCGTCTGGGACGTTCGCCCGGACCTCCCCGACAGCACCCGCACCGCCCGCCAACTGCTCCTGAAGGACCCCGGCCGGGTCACCGAGTCCGACCGTGAGGCCCTGCACGCCTTCTTCCGCGGCCGCATCGAGGAGGCCAAGAACAGCGACACGGCCGCGAGCTGGGAGGAACACCTCGGTGACGTACTCGACTACACCGCCTGGCACAGTTTCACCGTCAGTCTCGACCGGGCGGACGGAAAAGGCAGGCAGCCGCTGACCAAGCGGCTGCACGGCGCCCTCTCCGGAGGGGAGAAGGCCATCGCCCTGCACCTGCCGCTGTTCGCCGCCGTCGCCGCCCACTACGAGGACGTGCCCCTGGCACCCCGCCCGATCCTGCTCGACGAGGTCTTCGTCGGCGTCGACACCGTGAACCGAGGACAAGTCTTCGCCCTGCTCACCGCACTCGACCTCGACCTCATGATCACCTCCGACCACGAGTGGGGCACCTACCGCGAGCTGCCCGGCATCGCCGTCCACCAACTCCTCACCGCCGGTGACGACGAGGCCGTCACCAGCGCGCGCTTCGTCTGGAACGGCACCGGCATGGAGGCGGAATGACGACCGCGAACACCACGCCCCGCACAGAACCGGCCCCGGGCGAGGCCACCCTGCGCCGCCCCGAGCTCCGCCCCCTCTGGCAGACGGTCCACGACCGCCTCTCCTCCGGTCGCCCCGTCGCGCGGGTACGCCTCGGACCGCTGGACGAACCCCAGCGGGAGGCCCTTGCCGACCTCCTCGGTCTCGACCGCCTGCCGGATCCCCGTCCCTCCGTCGCCCTGGACCGTTTGGAGGAGGCCGTCCGCGAAC
The DNA here is from genome assembly GCF_043083325.1 of Streptomyces sp. NPDC014734. Lineage (NCBI taxonomy): Bacteria > Bacillati > Actinomycetota > Actinomycetes > Kitasatosporales > Streptomycetaceae > Streptomyces > Streptomyces sp. NPDC014734. The sequence goes on from NZ_JBIBYN010000022.1 coordinate 128,226, forward strand.
TCTCCGGCCGTACCGTCCGAGAGGCCGTCACCGCACTCGTCGGACCACTCGGCGACCGAGCCGGCGAGCGGCGCCGCCAGGACGACGAACGCTCGGGACTGTGGGCCTGGCTGGCCGGTCACGACACGGTGCGGGCGCAGCCGGTGCTCGCCGACTGGGCCGCCTCCTGCCGGGCCGCGGGCCTGGTCGGCGGCTCGGCGGAACGCACCCGCACACTGCTCACCGACGCGCTCGCCGTGCTCGCCGAACTCCCCGGCCGGGCCGAACCGCTGCCCGTCTTCGCCGCCCGGGTCCTGAACGGCCACGCACACGCTCTCGACGACGGCACACCTCTCTCCACGCTCGTCCTGCGCGCCCTGGCAACCCTGTACGACGTCGCTCCACCGCAGTCCGCGGCGGAACGACGCGCCCTGTGGACCCGTGCGGGCGTCGCCGACGACGCGCTGTCAGCCACCGTCGTCGTGGGCGGGCTGCGCCCCGTCGGCGACGGTCTTCTCGCCCGGGTGGCCCGCCTGTGCGCCGAGGCCGGCCAGGCCGCCAGCCTGACCCTCGCGCACGTGCGGAACCCGGGCGAACTCGCCTTGCCCGCCGCGCTTGCCCCACACGTCGTCCACGTGGTGGAGAACCCCAGCATCCTGGCCCTGGCACTCCGCCGCTTCGGCCCCGGCTGTCCGCCGCTCGTCTGTACGTCCGGTTGGCCCAACAGCGCCGCGATCCAGCTCCTGCGCCTGCTCGCCGACCGGGGCGCCGCTCTTCGTTACCACGGTGACTTCGACGGCGAGGGCATCCGCATCGCCGCGTACGTCCTGGACAAGACACGGGCGCACCCCTGGCGCATGACGGCGGCGGACTACCGGGCCGCGGTCGTCCGCAACGCGCGCGGCCCTCACCCCGGGCGCGTCACCGAAGCGCCGTGGGATCCCGGGCTTGCCGATGCCCTGGCGGAGCACGGCGCTGCCGTGGTCGAGGAACTGGTCGCCGATGCGCTGTTGGGGGACCTCGCCGCCGAGGCGCGGCCGGAGTGTTCCTCCGGCCGCCTGCGTCCGGGAAAGGCTTGAGAACGGCGCCGCCGCGCGGGACGCGGAGTGCCTCGGCGAGTGGTCCGACGGTGAAGGAATCGGCGTTGACGACGGCCTGCACCCGGTCGCGGAGCCGGAGTTCGGCGAGGAAGCGGGTGACGTGGGCCGTGACCGTGGTCTCGACGGGGCGGAGGCGGATCGCGCTACGCCGCGACGGATGTCACGGTCCCCCTGGCCGCCTGGCGCACGACTTCGGACCAGGCGTCCGTGTGCTTGAAGCGTTTGCGTACGACGGCGGTGTCGAGGCGGTTCGTCCGGCTCCGGCCGTCGTTGTCGATTCTGGTCCGGTAGTACGTCAGGGCCCTGCCGAGTGCCTCCTTTATCCGGCTCGCCGGTTCGTCGATGCTGATGCGTTCCTCGGCGTAGGCGTGGACGAGGTCGGGCAGCCGGTACCGGTCCGGTTCCACTTCGTGGACGAGATGAACCCGGGTGAGTGCGGTCAGGTGCCGGTGCACGGAGGCGGCGGACTCGTCGGCCAGGGCGGCGATCGCCTGTATGCCCATGTCGTGCAGGGGGTGCAGGGCCAGCAGCCGTAACAGGCGACGGGCGCCCAGCGGGAGGCGGGCGTCGGAGGCCGCCACGGAGGTCCTGACCCCGCCTTCCATGGCGAGGAGGGTGAGCGACTCGCGGTAGTAGTCGGCGAGGTCCCAGTTGGGATGGTCGCGCAGATGGCGGCCGATGATCGTCAGTGCCTGCGGCTGGTGGCCGAGGAGTTCGCCGATCCGGCGGCCGGCCGCGGGGCCGGGGCCGAGGCGCTCGGCTCCCGCGACGCGGCCGAGCAGCTCCGCGGAGCCGGCCGCGTCCAGCGGGGGGACCCGCAGCCGCTCCACTCCGTCCACGTCGTACAGGGCGCTGCGGCTGGTGACGACCGTGCGGCAGGTGGGCGAGCCGGGCAGCAGCGGGCGGATCTGGTCACCGTCGGCGGCGTCGTCGAGCACGATCAGGGTCCCGGTTCCGGCGAGCGTCTGCCGGTAGAGCTGGACACGGGCTTCGAGGCCGTGGGGGATCCGCTCGCCGCCCACTCCCAGGAGGCGCAGGAAGCATTCCAGAACCGCGGAGGGGTCGACCGGGGGTGCGCCGGGGGCGGTGCCGCGCAGTCGTGCGAAGAGTACGGGTGCGTCCGGACGGCCCGCCGGGCGCACGCGGTGGACGAGGGCCAGGGCGAGGGCCGTCTTGCCGGTTCCCGCCATGCCTTCCAGGGCGAGCACGGGTGCGGCGTCCTCGTCGAGGAAGAGGGATTCCGCCCGGGTCAGCAGGTCGTCCCTGCCGATGAGCAGCGACGGCGGTGCGGGCAGCCGGTCGTAGGCGGTGACCCGTGCGGACGCCTCGACCTCGCCCAGGACGGCACGCATGGCCTGCCGCCAGGTGGAGACCGTCGCCGCGTCGCCGTCGACCAGGGCGTGGACGACGGCGAGCAGGAGGTCGGTGTTCGGGCGGCGGCGTCCGATCCGGAAGCAGTTGCCCACGGTGGATCTGGCGGGCCATTCGTTGCGCGGGCGTCCCACCTGCCGCCAGGCGGCATGAACGCGGCGGGTGATCTCCGTGATCGAGGGATTGCCGGCCCATGCCTTCAACAGGCGTAGTTCGCCGATGAACTCGTCCATCGTGCGGGCTCTGCCCGGATCGAGTAACTGCGGCACGAAGATCCTCCCCCAAGGACGGCTGGCCTGAACACAACAACATGGAACGAGCGTTTCAAGTTAGTCCGGGAAGCGTCCCCCCTGTCAAGCACATTCCGGCCGTCGCGAGGAGTGGCGCGGTCTCGTCCAGGATCGTCCACGATCCGGCCGGGACACCGCCGCCGCTCCCGATGCTGATGCCGCCTCGCCGGGCCGGCGCCCTCCTCCGCTCGCGCCACAGCCCTCGCCCGTCCGTGGCCGCCCTGCCTTGCCCTTACGCACCGAAGGAGACAGGACCGTGGAAATGCAGGTAGCCATGCGTGACAACGCCCCCACGCGGGCCATGGGGAAGACCGCGCGCGACAACGCTCCGGCGCCGGGCACGGGGAAGACCGTGCGTGACAACGCCCCGACGCCGGCCATGGGGAAGACCATGGCCGGCCGCGCCGGCTCCCCCCGCCGCATCGTCATCGTCGGCGCCGGGTTCTCCGGCACCCTCACCGCCATTCGCCTCCTGCAGTTCGCCGCCGCGCCGCTGGAGATATGCCTGATGGAGCGCGAGGAGGGATACCGCTACGGCGGTCTCGCCTTCGGCCGGGCGTCCACGCACTGGGAGCACATGCTCAACATCCAGGCCGGCCGCATCACCCTGCGCCGCGAGCGCCCGGAGGACTTCCTGGAGTGGGCGAACGGGGAGGCCGACCGCACCGACTGGCCGGCGAAGTGGCAGTATCACGCCTTCGGCGTCGCCTGTGTCGTGCCCCGGCTCGTCTTCCGCCAGTACCTCGCCGAGCGGCTGCGGTCGGCCGTGGCCGACGCCCACCCCGAGGTCTCCCTGCGCGAGTTGTCCGGCGAGACCATCGACGTGCGCCGCGGTGACGACGGCTACGTCGTCAAGTACGCCGACCTCGGTGAGGAGGGCGGTGTCCACGAGCTCCACTCCGACCAGGTGATCCTGGCGACGGGTCACCTCGCCCCCTCCCAGGCGCCGTTCTACCACCGCGTCCGCGGTTCCGAGCGGTTCATCGGCGACCCCTACGCCCCCGGGGTCCAGGAACGATTCCGCGCCGTCGGCGCCGACGAGACCGTCCTCGTCACCGGCTCGGCGCTCTCCGCCTTCGACACCGTGGTCTCCCTGGTGCACGCCGGGCACAAGGGGCAGATCCTCATCTGCTCGCGGGGCGGACACCTGCACGGCACCTACCCGACGGACCACGAGCACGACATCTGGCAGGCCCGCCGCCCCGCGTTCCTCGACGCCGACACACTCACTCCCGAGGCCGTCGTCGAGGGGGTCGGGGCGGAGTACGCCCACCTGCTCGCCGAGCACGGCGCGGACACTCCCGCGGAGATCTTCGCCGAGCGCGTCATGAAGGCCTGGGAGCCGTACGTCATCGAGCTGATCTCCCGGATGGACGCCGACGACGTCCGGATGCTGCTCGACCGCTACAAGAGCCTGATCGTCACCAGCCGCACCAGTACCGTGCGGGAGATCGGCGGTGTGGTCCGCGACCGGATGCACGGCTACCACGGCGCCCCGAGGACCATCAGCGTCATCCCGTCCGCCATCCAGGACATGCGGCCGGTCGAGGACGGCACGAAGATCCGCGTCGTCCTCGCCGACCGCGAGGACGTGACCGTCGACCGCGTCGTCAACTGCCTGGGCAACAACACCGACTACGAGCGAGCGGACCACCCGCTGTGGAACGGCCTGATCCACGGGCACCGGGCCGCCCGGCCGCAGGGCAGGACCCACCGCGGCGTCGAGGTCGGCCCGCACGGCCAGCTGGTCGCCGCCGACGGCGGGACGGCGAGGAACCTCTTCGCCGTCGGCCCGATGCGCCAGGGCGACGAGACCACCCGCCGGGGCCGCCTCGGAGCGTTCGTGTTCAGCATCGGAACCCTGCGCAACCAGTGCTTCGACACCGCCATGGAAGTACTGCGCCAGGCCGGGAGCCAGACCAGCGGGGAAGCGATGAACCTTCCGGACACGGTCCACCACTGCCTGGTCCGCAGCAGCGACTGGATCGTCGCCGACCTGGACCTCGGCGCGAGCGAGCCGGACACCGAGCGGCTCCGCGAGCGCCTGCTGGCCCACGCCCGGGAGACCGCCTACCCGAACGCCGTCAACTACCTGGGAGCCGAGGACCGGACCGAGCGCGACAAGTACCGGACGATCCTCACCGACGACACCGCCGACTTCGGAACCGCCCTGGCCCGCGAGTTCGGCCTCACGGCCGAACAGGCCCGCCGGACCGTCGCCCTCCTGACGACGCTCGTGGAGAAGCACGCCGTGCACAACCTCTGCGACATCACCCGCCTCGCCGGGTGGGACTCCGAGTACGCCGGCCAGGTCAAGCACGCCCCGAAGAAGGATGCCTGATGGAACACCACGCACAGCAGGAGGACGACCGCGGGCTGCTCGGCAGGCTCTTCATGGTCCGGCACGGCGAATCCACCTGCAACTCCGTGCACCGCATCGCCGGACAGCGCGACGCGCCGCTGACCACGCTCGGCCGCATCCAGGCCGAGAAGGTCGCCGCCCGCCACCGCGGCCAGGAGTTCGACCGCGTCTTCGTCTCGCCGCTCAGCCGCGCGCACGACACCGCCCGCACCATCCTCGGCGAGCGGGGCCCGGCCGGCCCCTCGGTCGTCGTCGACGACCGGCTCATGGAACGCGACTTCGGCAGCTACACCCTGGAGAGCAAGTCCATCCTCCAGCGCCGCCACGGCATCGCCGAGTACGAGCGCGCCATGAACGCCGACAGCCCCACGATGCGGGGCGGGGAGACCGCCGAACAGTTCAAGGACCGGGTCCGCGCCTTCTACGACGAGGAACTGCTGCCGGCCCTGCGCCGGGGCGAGACGGTCTGCGTGGTCTCCCACAAGTACGTGGTCGAGCTGATCTGCCGGTTCGTCCTCGACCGGCCGGCCGACGAGTCGTACGACCTGCGGCTGCCGAACTCCGAGATGCTGCGCGGCGACCGCGTCCACTCGTACGTGAAGAACGAGAACGAGACCATGAACATGGTCTACGACTGGATCGTCGTCAACCACCCGATCGTCTTCTGCGCCGGTCTCGCCGCCGGACTGCTCGGCAACCTCGCGGGACTGCGCTTCGCCACCTCGCCGTACCTCCTGCTCGTGCTCCTGGTCCTGGCGAGCGTGATCACCATGTGCCGCATCGAACTGGAGAACGCGCGTACCTTCGTCACCGACCGGGGCATCCTGCGGTCCGTGGCCCTGCGCTACCTCGCGCTGCCCCTCGTCCTCGCCGCCGCACTGCGCTGGTGGGACGTCGGCGACACCAGCACGGTGGCCTTCGCCGCGATCTTCCTCGCCACCCCGAGCTCCGTGGTCGCGATGACCGTCAGCCGCTGCCTGGGCGGAATGATCATGCCGACGTTCGCGCAGGTCCTGCTCTCCTCGCTGGCCGCGACCGTCTCGTTCTCCGCCGTCCTGGCCGCCACGCTGCACCAGGGGGTGGCACCGGCCCTCGCCATCAGCGCCGCCACCTCGACCGGCGTCGTCGCGGCGGCCTACCTCCTGGTCGGCCGGCTCAGGCGGCGCTTCCCGATCCGCACCGCCAAGTACGGCGAACGCAACGGCTACGCGGCCGTCCTGCTGCTCACCGCGTTCATCGTGCTCGTCACGCTGAAGCTCGACCTCGCCGACTTCACGACCCACGCGCCGACCGCGCTCGGCATCACCGTGGGACTGCGGCTCGTCGCGATGCTCTTCAAACGCCGCGGGCACGTACAGACCCTGGACGACTACACCGCCATGACCTACCCGAACATCTTCGTGGTGGTCGTCATCGCCGCCCTCACCGGCAACGCCGCCCTGGAGCAGGTCGCGATCTGGACCCTGCTGCCGATGTTCGTCCTGTCCTTCTTCGACAGCCGGTACGCCCGCTCCCTCGTCGTCGCCGCCGACGACACGCGCTGGCCCGCCGTCCTCGGCCTGGGTCCCACGCCCGCGCGGCGGCCCGCGGCCGGACCGGACCTCGGCACCGCCCCCACCACCGTCACCGCACGGTCCTGACAACCGCAGGAGCACCTGTGCATCACGCCACCCACCAACTGGCCGCCGCCGTCGTCGACAAGAACCTCGAACTCGTGCTCGAAGTGCTGCCCGCCGTCGTCGTCATCCTCGCCGCGTCCGCGCTGTGCGGCAGACTCGCCCTCCTGGTCGGACAACCGCGGGTCCTGGGCGAGATGGTCGCGGGCGTCCTGCTCGGCCCCACCCTGTTCGGAGCCCTCTTCCCCTCGGCCCAGAAGGCGATCTTCACGCCCGAGGTGAAGCCGATCCTGTACGTCCTGAGCACCATCGGCCTCACCGTCTTCATGTTCCTCGTCGGTGCCGGGCTCGACCACCGCGCGGGCAGTGGCGGCAAGGACACCCGCAACGCCGCCGTCCTCGCCGTCTCCGGCATCGTCCCCTCGCTGCTGCTCGGCGCCGGTGTCGGATACCTCCTGTACGACCGGATCTCCAGGCCGGACGTCACCCCCTTCGAGTTCGCCCTCTTCCTCGGCGGCGCCCTGTCCATCACGGCCTTCCCGATGCTCGCCCGCATCCTGTACGAGCGACGGCTCCAGAACTCCTCGCTCGGCCGCATGACGCTCCTGGGCGCGTCCGTCGACGACGCCGCGGCGTGGTGCTTCCTCGCGGTCCTCTCCGCGATGCACAGCGGCGCCGGCGCCTGGCACGTGTGCAGGACGATCGGCCTCACCGCGGTGTTCGCCGCCGTCATGCTCCTCGGGGTCAAGAAGCTGCTGCGTCCGCTCGGCGACCGGGTCGAGCGCACCGGCACCTTCGGTTTCGAGGAGATGTACATCGTCATCGGGATCGTGCTGCTCTCGGGCCTGTTCACCGACTACATCGGGATCTACTCGGTGTTCGGCGGCTTCATCGCCGGTCTCGCGATGCCCGAGAATCCCGCGTTCCGCGCCGCCCTGCACGGCCGGATGATGGACATCGTCTGCGTCCTGCTCCTGCCCATCTTCTTCGCCTTCTCCGGACTCAACACCGAGCTCGGCGGCATCGCCGGCTGGGCGATGGTCCTGCCCTTCCTCGCCATCCTCGCGGCCGGCTTCATCGGCAAGTACGTCGGCTGCGCCGCGGCGATGCGCGCGATCGGCTTCTCCTCGCGCGAGTCCTGGGCCGTGGGCGGCCTGATGAACGCCCGGGGCCTGATGATCCTGATCTTCATCAACATCGGCCTCGCCCAGGGGGTGATCACACCCGAGGTCTTCGCCATGCTCGTCCTGGTCGCCGTCATCACGACGGCCGCCGCGGTTCCGCTCTATCGCCGGGCGATGCCCGACCGGCTGGAACGGCAGATGGTGTCCGCCCCGCCGGAGACCGCTTCGTCCCCGGTGGCGGAGCCCCCGCGGCACGAACCCGCGGGAGTCTGACCCGACCCCTTCGCCGGGCGGACACACCAGGTGTCCGCCCGGCGTCCCGTCCCGCGGGAAGGTTCAGGCGGCCCGAGCGCCGATCGGCGCGAGGGCGGCCTTCACCGTCTCCGTGAGGGTGCCCGCGTCGGCGCCGGCCCGTGAGCGCAGGTTGACCCCGTAGGCGAGGAGGGCCAGCAGGTCCGCGGAGGAGGCGGGATCGACGCCGGGGGAGAGCTGCCCCCGCTCCCCGGCCGTGACCAGGGCCGCGCGGAGGGCGTCGCGCAGCTGCTGGTGGTGCTGGTCGAGGACGGCGCGGATCTCCGGGTCGCCGTTCTCGGTTCCCGCGTGGGCGTTGGAGACCATGCAGCCCCAGCGCGCGTACTCGCCCGAACAGCGGGCGGTGATCAGCCCGGTGAAGAAATCCGTGACGGCGGGCAGTCCCCTCGCGTCCTCGGCCAGACGCCGGAAGACCGGTTGCGAACGGTGCTCCAGATAGCGCCGCAGGGCCGCCCGGTACAGGGCCTGCTTGTCGCCGAAGGTGGAGTACAGACTGGAGCGGTTGATACCGGTGGCGTTCACCACGTCCTGGATTCCGGTCGAGGCCATGCCCTGTTGCCAGAAGAGCCGTACCACCGTCTCCAGGGTCGCGTCCGGATCGAAGTGCTTGATGTCCGGCATGTTTCACCCCGCCATCTTGAAATAGGAATTCCAAGATAACCGGAGTGGCGCCTCCGCGCCCAGTGCCGTTACCCGGAAGGTTCACCGGCCCGGGCCGCGGCCGTCCAGGTTCGTCCACGATCACCCCACGAACAGATGTGCGTCTTCACCCTGTGCCGCATGAATCGGATACCGAAGCTGTGGGCCGTCGCCTACGGGTCGAACCGCCCCTCGATCCTCCGTCTCGCCGCCCGTCGGACGCTCGGGCTCGGCGCCTTCGTCCGGGCCCTCGCGCTCGCCGACCACCGGCCCTTCACCACCCTCTGAACCATGCGGCAGCCGCCCTCCGGCTGGCGCGCGGTCCCGCGCGGCGCTATCTTGAAACGAACGTTCCAAGTTCTGTCCGTCCCGACCCACCACAACCCCTGGAGGAATCCCGCCCATGACCCTCAACGCCGAGCTGCGCAGCTTCTACGAGGCCCGTCAGCAGCAGATCCCCGCCGAGGTGCGGGAGGTCATGAACCGGGCGGGCCAGGAACTCGCCGCCTCGGGACAGGCCGACACCGCCCTGCCGGTCGGGGCCGAGGCCCCCCGGTTCGTCCTCGGCTCCGCGACCGGCCGGACCGTCTCGCTCGACGAACTGCTCGCCGACGGTCCCGTGGTCCTCACCTTCTACCGCGGCGCGTGGTGCCCCTACTGCAACATCGCCCTGCGCTCGCTCCAGCAGCACCACGCGGACATCACCGCGCGCGGAGCCCGCCTGGTGGCCGTCTCGCCGCAGATCCCCGACGAGTCCCTGTCCCTCACCGAGAAGCACGGCCTCGCGTTCGACGTGCTGAGCGACGTCGGCTCGGACGCGGCGAAGCAGTACGGCCTCGCCTTCGACCTTCCCGACGACCTCGCCGCCGTCTACGACAAGCTCGGGTTCGACCTCCAGCGCGTCAACGGCGGCCACCCGCGCACCCTCCCGCTGCCCGCGACGTACGTCATCGACCGGGACGGCACCATCCGCTGGGCGTTCGTGGACACCGACTACACCGCCCGCGCCGAACCGGCCGACATCCTCGCCGCGCTCGACGCCCTCGCCTGAACGGAACCACCCCCGCCGGAGCGGTCGTCACCGACGCGGGCCGGACGCGCCGAGGCGGCCGTGGCAACGCCCGTTCCCCGGCCGCATCCGCGTTCCCCCGGGCCGCCGGGCGCGTCGGACCGGCGGGCGCCCCGCCCGGGCCACCGGCCGCCGGGCTCCTGCTCGGCGCGCTCGGCGGGGGTGCGCTGGTCGGGACCCTGCTCATCGGCCGCGCCCCGAAACGGGTCTCGGCCACCCGGCTGGCAGTCTGCGGCCGACTCGGCCAGACCGCCGCCTTCACCGTGCTGCCGCTGCCGCCGGGACCCGCCGGGCTGACGGCCGTCCTCGCCGTCGCAGGCTCACCGACGACCAACTCGTCAGCATGGCGGGGCTGTTGCTCTTCGGCGGCTACGAGCCGTCGGCCCAGCTCATCGGCAACACACTGCTCGCCCTGCTCCAGCACCCGGACCAGCCCGACGTACTGCGCGCCGACCCGTCGCTGCTGCCGCGAGCCGCCGAGGAAGCCATCCGGGACGACGGTCCGGTCACCCCCGGACCGAGCCGCTACGCCCTGGACGACGTCGAGATCGGCGGCACGGCCATCCCCAAGGGCTCCTACGTGATCGTCGGCGTCGCCGCCGCCAACCGGGACCCCGACCAGTGGGCCGACCCCGACCGCTTCGACCTCACCCGTCCGGACACCACGCGCCGGCTCGGCTTCGGTCACGGCCTGCACTGCCGCGTCGGTGCGCGCCCGGCCGCGCTGGAGGCCGAAATCGTCCTCGCCACCGCGCTGCGCCGCTTCCCGCGACTGCGCCTCGCCGTCCCCGCCGAGCAACTGCGCCGTCGCGCGGGCTCGGTGCGCGGTCTCGTCGCACTGCCCCTGCGAACGGACTGACGGCGCCGCCCGCCACAGCACGAGCGACGGAGAACCACCGGACGGCGCGCCCCGCCGTCCGGTGGCCGCACTCCGGCCGCCCGGACTTCTCCGGGCCATCCGGAACAAACCAAATCCACCGTCTAATCGAACACAAGTCTACGCGCTACCCCACATGGGGGTGTTGGTCTAAACATAGGGGTACCCCCTACGTCAACTACCATGATAAACATATGACTTGTTCTGGGGGCGGTGCACGCGTTTATTCCGGCCGCAGGCATGTGAGTAAACGAAACTTTTAGGGAAAGTATCTTCGGTACATGGGTGAAAACCGAGAAAACAGCGCATGGATACGCCGATTCCACCCAGCTCCGGAGAGTGGTGTCCGACTATTGTGTCTGCCGCACGCCGGGGGCTCCGCGCCCTTCTACTTCCCGATGTCCAGGGCGCTCTCCCCGGCCGTTGACGTCCTCTGCCTCCAGTACCCCGGACGCCAGGACCGTCGGCAGGACCCGGGGATCGACAACATCCCCGACTACGCGGACGCCATCGTCGCCGAGCTGAAGCCCTGGCTCGATGTGCCGACCGCCTTCTTCGGGCACAGCATGGGGGCCGTCCTCGCCTACGAGGTGGCGCTGCGTCTGGAGCGCGACGGGCTTCCCGGCCCGATCGCCCTGTTCGCGTCCGGTCGGCGGGCACCGTCCCGCTACCGCGAGGAGAACGTGCACCGCCGCGACGACGACGGCATCGTGAAGGAGATGCAGCTCCTGAGCGGCACCGACTCCCGCATCCTCGGCGACGAGGAGATCCTGCGGATGGTGCTGCCCGCGATCCGCAGCGACTACACGGCCGTCGAGACCTACCGCTCCGAGGCCGGAGCCGCGGTGAGCGCCCCGATCACGGTCTTCACCGGTGACAGCGACCCCAGGACCAGCCTCGAAGAGGCCGAGGCGTGGCGCGCCCACACCACCGCCGAATTCGACATCAGGGTTTTCCCCGGCGGTCATTTCTTCCTGGCCAACCACGCGGACGAGATCATCGAGATCATCTCCAAGAGCATTTCCGGGGCCGGCCGAAAGCAGTCCTGACCGGACCACGAATTCGCAATCGACGCACCATTCCTGCGGTCCGGTGTGAATTCCGGACCGCAGGTCGGGGTTCTGGGGGACGAACTCACCTTGGCTGCCAAACTTTTCGAACGTGAAAGCCACCTCGCGACGCTGACCGACATGCTGTGCAGCGCGAGACAGGGCAGGGGACAGCTGGCACTCATCAGCGGCGCCGTCGCCAGCGGAAAGACCGACCTGCTCGACAGGTTCGCCGAACGCGCCCTGGCCGGCGACGTGCTGCTGCTGGAGACCGCCGGATCCCGGTCGGAGCGCGAGCTGCCCTTCGGGCTGCTGAAGAAGGTGTTCGACAACGCCACCATGTCGCCCCGGGCCCGCACCGAGGCGATCGCGCTGCTGGACGGCGTGGACACCGACGAGGAGAGCGACGCCCCCACCCGGCTGCGCACCATGTCGCGCGTCTCCTCGGTCCTCCTGCAACTGGCCGAGGGGCGCCCGCTCGTCATCACGGTCGACGACGTGCACTGGGGCGACAGGCACTCCCTTCAGTTCCTGCTCCACCTGGCCCGCCGGGTACGCCAGGCCAAGGTGCTGGTGGTACTCACCGAGTCCACCCGGCTGCGGCAGGAACAGCTCATGTTCCACGCCGAGTTGCTCCGCCAGCCCAACTGCGGCCGACTGCGGCTCCACATGCTCACCGAGTCGGGCGTCGCACGCGTACTCGGCGCCTGGGTCTCCAGCCCCGTCGCCACCCGGCTGGCCCCCGAGTGCCACCGGCTCACCGGCGGGAACCCGCTGCTGCTGCGCGCCCTCATGGACGACTGGCGGGCCGACGGGGAGCACGGCGAGTCCCTGCAACGTCCCGTCCCGGGTGAGGCGTACGCCCAGGCCGTGCTCGGCTGCCTGCACCGCGGCGTCCCCGACGCGCTGACCATCGCCCAGGGCATCGCGGTCCTCGGCGACGCGAACTGCCCGGTGCTGCTGAGCGAACTGCTCGGCCTGAACGCCGGCGCCGTCGAACAGGGGGTGCAGGACCTGCACCAGAGCGCGCTGCTGGAGGGCGGGACCTTCCGCGCTCCCGCCGCGCGCACCGCCGTGCTCGCCGCCGCCCCCGCCACCACCCTCGCCGCACTGCACCGGCGGGCCGCCCAACTGCTCCACAGCGACGGCGCCGCCGTGCTCGAAGTCGCCCGGCACCTGGTCGCCGCCCGGTGGGACGCCGAGCGGTGGGCCGTACCCGTACTGCGCGAGGCGGCCGAGTACGCCCTCGTGGAGGAGGAACTGGAATTCGCCCTGCGCTGCCTGGAACTCGCCCACTCCGCAAGCCAGGACGGACCCGCGCGGGCGGCCCTGAAGACGCGGTTGGTCAGTGTCGCCTGGCGGCTGGGCCCCGTATCGGCCGAGACGCATCTGCCGCAGCTCGCCGACGAGTTGGAGGCCGGACGCGTCGCCTCGCGGGATCTGGCGCTGTCCGTCTCCTACCTCCTCTGGTCCGGACGGCTGGAGCAGGCGGCGGACGCCGTCGCCCGGCTGTCCGCCGACGGGAGGACCGCTTCTGGCAGGCCGGGCGGGACCGCGGGTGAGGACGCGTGGGGCGCGGCCCTGGCCGCCACCGCACAGTGGCTGACCGCGGTCAGCCCCCCGCTGCGCAACCGCGTCCCCACCCTCGGCGCCGTGGACCGGGCGACGGCCACCGGCCCGCGCGACCTGGCGGGCGAGGCGTACGCGCAGTCCGCCGCGGCCCTGACCGCCGCCCTCGGCTCGGGCCAGACCCATCGCGCGGTGTTCGAGGCCGAACGCGTACTCCAGCGCTACCACCTGTCGGACAACGCCCTGCAGCCGCTGGCGTTCGCCCTGATGGCCCTCGTCTACGCCGAACGGATCGATCTCGCCCAGACCTGGTGCGAACGACTGTTGGGCGAGTGTGCGAGCCGGCAGGTTCCCACCTGGCAGGCGGTGCTGTCCGCGGTACGGGCCGAGATCGCGCTGCGGCAGGGCGACCTGACGGTCGCGGCGCACCAGGCACGGACCGCGCTCTCCCGAATATCCCCGGCGGGCTGGGGCGTCGCCATCAGCCTGCCACTGGCCACCCTGATCGAGGCCGAAACCGGCATGGGCCGCTACGACGAGGCCATGATGCTGCTGGAACACCCGGTTCCCGACGGGCTGTTCCAGACCCTGCTGGGGCTGCACTACCTACGAGCCCGCGGCCGCTACCACCTGGCGACCGGCCGGTACCACGCCGCCCTGGGGGACTTCGACGCCTGCGGCGACCTGATGACCGCCTGGCGGGTGGACACCCCGCATCTGGTTCCGTGGCGGATGGACGCCGCCGAGACCTGGCTGGCCCTGGACGAGACCGAGCGGGCCTACGCGCTCGCCGAGGAACAGATGCGACGCAGCCCGGGGAACCGGGGACTGCGCGGCGCGCTGCTGCTGATCCTGGCCCGGGGCGACGACCTCAGGCGCCGCCTTCCCCGCCTCAAGGAGGCCGTCGAGATTCTGGAGAACGGCGACAACCGACTCCGGCTCGCGCACGCGCTCGGCGAACTCGGACGTGGTTACCGTGCGTTGGGCGACTTCAACCGGGCACGGGTGCTGGTGCGCAAGGCGTGGCACGTCGCCAAGGCGTGCGGGGCGGAGCCCCTGTGCCGCCAGCTCATCCCCAGCCACGGGGAAGGGGCGGAGACAGCAGCCCCGGCCGCGCAGGCGGCCGGTGACGCCGCTCAGCCGGAGGTCGACGCGCTCACGGAGGCGGAGGCACGCGTCGCCCTCCTGGCCGCGCACGGCAACACCAACCGGGAGATCGCGTCCAAGCTGTATGTCACCGTGAGCACGGTGGAGCAGCATCTCACCAGGATCTACCGGAAGTTGAAGGTGAAGCGGCGTCGGGACCTGCCCGCGAAGCTCGCGGACAGCAGCCTCACCGGGATCGCCTGAGGCCCGTCCCGCGGCGGAGTGCCGGATTCCCCGTTCCCTCGTCCTCCGTTTCCCCGTTCCGCGTTCAGCTTCGGCGGGGGTTCGAAGAAGGCCGCGGAGCCCTCTTCGAGCGCCCGTCCGGGCGGCCGGAACCGGGCCCCGGTCGAAGACGCGCCTCGGAGCCTGCCGGCGGTCACACCGACAGGCTCTCAGGACAGCAGGCCGCGCTCCATCGCCGTCATCACCGCCGCCGTGCGGTCGGATACGCCCAACTTCTTGAACGAGCGCAGCAGATGGGTCTTGACCGTGGCCTCGCCGATGAAGAGGCGGGAGCCGATCTCGGCGTTGGTCAGGCCCAGGCTGACGAGGCCGAGGACCTCGCGTTCCCGGCCGGAGAGCGGGGAGGGCTCGACGACACGCGGCCGGAAGAGCTTGCCCGCCAGCGACGGGGTCAGGACCGTCTCGCCGCGGGCGGCGTTGCGTACCGCGTCGACGAGCTCCTGCCGCGAACTGCCCTTGAGCAGATAGCCGGAGGCGCCGGCCTCGACCGCGCGAAGGATGTCGGCGTCATCCTCGTAGGTGGTGACGATGACGACCCTGGTACCGGGGCAGAGGCGCAGGATCTGGCCGGTGGCGGCGACACCGTCCATGGCACCCATGCGCAGGTCCAGCAGGGCGATGTCGGGGCGGAGGTCGACGGCCCGGACGACCGCCTCCTCGCCGGACCCGGCCTGGCCGACGACACTGATGCCCTCGGCGGACTCCAGCATGGCGCTCAGCCCCTCGCGCACCACCGGATGGTCGTCGGCGAGCAGCACCCTGATCGTCGCCGTCTCAGCCACTGAACGCCTCCTGGCCGACCGCGCCGAGCGGGGCAGTCACTTCGATCGTGGTGCCCCGGCCGGGGCTGCTGCTGACGGTGGCCGAGCCGTTGATCTCCGCGGCCCTCGCCTGCATGCCGCGCAGGCCGTATCCGTCCTGTTCCCCGTCGGGGGTGAAGCCCTGACCGTCGTCGCGGACGACGAGACGGACGGTGTCCTCCTCGAAGGCGACGGTCACCTCGACCGCCCGGGCCCGGCCTGCGTGCTTGCGCACATTGGCGATGGCCTCCTGCACCGAGCGCAACAGGACGACATTGACCGTCATGGGCAACGGCTTCTCCGTGCCCTCGACGGTGCAGCGCACATCCAGGCCGGTCTCCGCCATCAGCCCGTCCGCCTGTCTGCGCACCGCCTGCACCAGCGAACTGCCGCGCAGCGAGGGCGGGGTGAGGGCGGTGACGAAGTCACGCGCCTCGGCGAGCGACTCCTTGGCCACCCGGCCGGCCAGCGCCAGATGGGCGCGAGCCCGTTGGGGATCGTGCTCCAGCTCCGAATCGACCGTCTGGACCAGGCCGATGATGCTGGTGAGGCCCTGCGCGATCGTGTCGTGGATCTCCCTCGCCAGCCGTTCCCGCTCGGCGGAGATCCCGGCCTCGTGGGAGAGCCTGGCCACCCGCTCGCGGCTGCGCCGGAGCTCCTCGATCAGACCACCGCGCGCCTTGCTCTGGCGCACCACCCGTTTGATCCACATCCCGAGGAGGGTGGACAGCCCGACGCTCAGCAACGAGAAGGGCAGCACCTGGATCACCCCGAGGCCCAGGTCCTCCTCGCGTACCCACACCACCAGCACCGGCCAGAGATTGGCCATCACGACCACCACGACCGCCTGCCGCATCGGCAGACTCATGATGAGCATGGGAACGACCGCGAACATCGCGAAGGCACC
Source organism: Streptomyces sp. NPDC014734 (assembly GCF_043083325.1). Lineage (NCBI taxonomy): Bacteria > Bacillati > Actinomycetota > Actinomycetes > Kitasatosporales > Streptomycetaceae > Streptomyces > Streptomyces sp. NPDC014734. Next base: position 144,679 of record NZ_JBIBYN010000022.1, read on the forward strand.
GGACAGGGTGAACGACGTCACCACGGCCAACAGCACCAACAGGACACTCGCGAAGACCAGGTTCCGGGGTCCGACGGCGTCGTCGCGGATCATCAGGGGCCGGCCGAATCCCGCGTACCAGGGCACGATCAGGGTAAGGGCGCCGATGGCCACGGCATGGGTGCCGGAGCCGATCAGCAGAGTGGCCGTGACGAAGTAGGAGAGCGCGAAGAAGCCGTCCCACAGACCGAACCAGCGGGTTCCGGACTCGGGGCCGTAGTACGCGCCGTCCTGCGACGCATGGTGCTGCCGAGCCCGTGGAACACCACGTCGAGAATGAGTGCGCACGCCCATAGTCCTACCACGTGTGTCCACCGTGTCCACCGTCCGGTGGACAGCCGGAACCCACCGTTCAGTCGTCTCCGCGACCGGTGCCGCGGGCCTAGCGTGGGTACCCAGGACACCGCCCGAGCGGTGCGCCGAAGTCAAGAACCGATCCGCCGCAGGAGACCTCGCACATGGACCAGTTGAGCCAGTTCGTCACCGCTCTCATCGCCAGCGGAACGATTCTGATCATTATTCTGGCCACGGACATCGGACACCGCCAGATCACCACCATGCGCATGGTGCGCTCGGTGCTCGCCGTCGCTGTCGTCATCGCCATCTTCGTGCACTCGTTCCCCACCCTCGGGAACGACGTGTCGTTCCAGTTCGTCGGTGTGGGGATCGGTGTGATCGCCGGTCTGATCGCCGGGGCGCTGCTGCCCGCCTACCGTCACGAGTCCGGTCAGATCTACACCATCGGGGGGATCGGCTACGCGCTGGTGTGGGTTGTACTCTCCAGTGGCCGCGTGATCTTCGCCTACGGTGCCGAGCACTGGTTCACCGAGGACCTGATCCGCTTCTCCATCGACTACAAGATCAGCGGTCCGGACACCTACGCCAACGCCTTCGTCTTCATGTCCCTGGCCATGGTCCTGACCCGGACCGCCGTCCTGCTGACCAAGATGCGCAAGGTGCGTGCCGCCGAGGCGGCGCAGAACCCGGCCGCGGAGTCCCGGAGCGGCAGCGGCGCGGCACTCTGAATACTGTGGGGTGCTGAGGCGGCCGACGTGTTCGGCTTCCTCAACACCCCATGATCAGAACAACATGACAGCTCATCAGCTCGGCGATCCGCCTTGACGCAAGAACTTGGGTGAAGCAGCAGTGGACAGCATGGAAGATGTGAGGCTCCGGCCGCCCCGGCACCGGGTGGGGAGCCGCGCGATCGGCTGGTGGACCGTGCAGTCGGCGCTGCTCGCCGTACCTCTTCCGCTCACGTTCGGAATCCTGTGGGCCTCCATTCCCCCCACCCGGGAATTCTTCATGTGGGCGACACTGATCTCGCTGCTGCCCGGCCTGATCTACACGGCCGTGATGCCGACCTGGCGCTACCGGGTGCACCGGTGGGAGGTCACCGACGAGGCGGTCTACGCGGCCTCCGGCTGGCTGTGGCAGCAGTGGCGCGTGGTGCCGCTGTCCCGGGTGCAGACGGTGGACACCCTGCGTGGCCCGGTCCAGCAGATGTTCGGTCTCTCCGGTGTCACCGTGACCACCGCCTCCGCCTCCGGAGCCGTGAAGATCAAGGGCATCGAACACAAGGTCGCCGAGGAACTGGTCGAGCATCTGACCCGGTTCACCCAGGCCACCGCAGAGGACGCGACATGAGCGCCCCGAACACCGTGCGGCGGGCGGCACACGCGGCACCGCAGTGGGGACGGCTCGACTCCCGGCTGATCCCGGTCAATCTCGCCGTCCTGGCCGCACCGGTCGCTATGTTCCTGGTGACCGTCCTGATCACCAGGAAGACCAACCTTCAGGTACTGATCACCCTCGCTTCCCTCTTCCTCACCCTCCTGGTCATCAGCGGCATCAGCCTGATGCGGCTGTTCACCACCCGGTACCGGGTCACCGACGACCTTGTGGAACTCCAGTCCGGCCTCCTGTTCCGCAGCCGTCGCTCGATCCCGGTCGACCGCATCCGCAGCGTCGACCTGACCGCCAACCCGCTGCACCGGATCTTCGGACTCACCAAGCTCACCATCGGCACCGGCGAACAGGGCGTCTCCGCGGGCCAGCGACTGGCGCTGGACGGCATCGGCAAGGCGGACGCCGCCGAGCTGCGCCGGCAACTGATCGAGCGCCGGGACGCCCGGCGCGGCCTGGCCACCGTCGCCGTGGACGACGGGCCGATCAGCGAACTGGACTGGTCGTGGCTGAAGTACGGCCCGCTGAGCGTCTGGGGCGTCGGCGGTGTCTTCATCGCCGTGGCCAGCGTCTACCGCACCCTGCGCGAGCTGAAGGTGGACCCGCTGGAGCTCGGGGTCGTCAAGGACCTCCAGGACCGTTTCGGCTCGGTCCCGCTGTGGTACGGGATCCTCGTCGTCCTGGCCGTCGTGGTCGTCCTCGGGATCATCGGCTCCACCGCCACCTTCATCGAGAGCTGGTCCGGCTACCAACTGGCCCGCGAGGAAGGCGGAATGTTCCGCGTCCGCCGTGGACTGTTCGTCACCCGCTCCGTCAGCATCGAGAAGCGGCGGCTGCGCGGCGTGGAACTTGTCGAGCCGATCCCGCTGCGCTGGGCCGGAGCGGCGAAGCTCAACGCCGTCGCCAGCGGCCTGGGCAACCGCGAGGACAACCGGAGGCGGAGCGTCCTGACCCCGCCCGTGCCCCGCGACGAGGCCCGCCGGGTGGCGGCCGCGGTGCTGGACGAGCACCCCTCCCTGACCGTCCGGGACGGGCTGACCCGCCACCCCCGGGCCGCCCTGCGCCGCCGCGTCAACCGGGCGGTGATCTGGTCGGTGCTGATCGGCGCCGTGCCCTTCGGTCTCGGCCTGTGGCTCGGCCGCGGACTGGTGACCGTCGGCTGGATCACCGCAGCGGTCCTGGTCCCGGTCCTGTCGGTCTTCGCGTTCAACGCCTACCGGACCCTCGGCCACGGCATCCGGGGCGGTTATCTCGTGGCCAGCGCGGGAACGTTCGCCCACCGCACCGTCGCCCTCCAGCGGGACGGGATCATCGGCTGGCGCATCACCCGGACACCCTTCCAGCGGCGCGCCGGACTGTTCACCCTCGGTGCCGCCACGGCGGCCGGAGAGGGCGTCTACAAGGTCCGTGACGTCTCCACCGGCCAGGGCATCGCCCTCGCCGAGCAAGCGGTGCCGCAGCTCCTCCTGCCCTTCCTGGAACGCGCACCCCGGTCCGCCCGCCGCGGCTGACCGACCTCAGACCAACTGGCGATCCCCCGAGAGGTGGAGGGACGGCCGAAAGGCCGCCCCTCCACCTCTGAATTGCTTGCCTGTGCCGGAATTCTCGTGCACTCTGGTGAATTACGCGCCGCTCTCCGAAGCCGCCCCACGAATAAGGGACTCCAGGAAAAAGTAGGGGTCCATAGGGGGTTTGAAGGGGTTTCTGGGGGGCCTGCCCTGTGCAAGGCTGGTCCACGGTCTTGGTTTATTTCTGCAGGTTATGGGGCGCGCGATGATGAGTGAGTCCGAGGATTTCACGCCCGAGAACACCGAAAAGCGGGACGAGGTTCCCCACACGGTGTCGTGGCAGGGGCTACTCGCGGACCTGCCGGAGGCCGAGCGCGTCGAAACCGCCCTGGAACTGGTCGGCGACCTGATCACCGCCGCCCTTCGGGACAACGCCCCCGACCTGCTCGACCCGCACCGTCCCTTCCAGGACCTGGGCTTCGACTCGATCGCCGCGGTCGACCTGCACAGCCGTCTCACCGCCGCCACCGGGCTCCGGCTGCCCGTCACGCTCGCCTTCGACCACCCCACCCCCGCCCAACTGGCCCGCCACGTCCTGGCCGAGCTGGGGCTCGGCGACGGCCCCGACAGCGCCGAGGCCACCGCCAGGGCGGCCTTCGCCGACGGCGAGCCCATCGCCATCGTCGGAATGAGCTGCCGCTTTCCCGGCGACGTGCAATCCCCGGAAGAACTCTGGGAAATCGTCGCCGAAGGCCGCGACGTCATATCCGAATTCCCGACGGGCCGCGGCTGGGACCTCACCACCCTTTACGACCCCGATCCGGAACGGTCCGGCAGCAGCTACACCCGCGAAGGCGGATTCCTCCACGACGCCGATCGGTTCGATCCGGCATTCTTCGGCATTTCGCCGCGCGAGGCGCTGGCCATGGACCCGCAGCAGCGGCTGCTGCTGGAGACGTCCTGGGAGGCGTTCGAACGGGCCGGCATCGACCCCACCACCCTCCGCGGGGGCCACACCGGCGTGTTCGTCGGCGCCGAACAGCAGGACTACGGCCCGCGCCTGCACGAGGCCGAGGAGGGCTTCGAGGGCTATCTGGTGACCGGCAACGCCGCCAGTGTCGCCTCCGGCCGAATCGCCTACACCTTCGGCTTCGAGGGCCCCACCGTCACCATCGACACCGCGTGCTCCTCCTCCCTGGTGGCGCTGCACCTCGCGGTACAGGCACTGCGAGCCGGGGAATGCTCGCTGGCCCTGGCCGGCGGCGTCGCCGTCATGGCCAACCCCGGCTCGTTCATCGCCTTCAGCCGCCAGCGCGGCCTGGCGCCCGACGGCCGCTGCAAGCCGTTCGCCGCCGCCGCCGACGGAACGGCCTGGGGCGAGGGCGTCGGCATGCTGCTCGTGGAACGCCTCCGCGACGCGCGCGAGCGCGGTCACCGGGTACTCGCGGTCGTCCGCGGAACCGCGATCAACCAGGACGGCGCCAGCAACGGCCTCACCGCCCCCAGCGGCCCCGCCCAGCAGCGCGTCATCCGGCAGGCACTGGCCAACGCCGGACTGACCACGTCGGACGTGGACGCCGTCGAGGCGCACGGCACGGGGACGACGCTGGGCGACCCGATCGAGGCGCAGGCACTGCTGGCCACCTACGGCCAAGACCGCCCCGAGGGCCGTCCGCTGTGGCTGGGCTCGCTGAAGTCCAACCTCGGCCACACCCAGTCCGCGGCCGGTGTCGGCGGCATCATCAAGATGGTCATGGCGATGCGGCACGAGACATTGCCCAAGACCCTGCACGTGGACGCGCCCACCCCGCACGTCGACTGGTCGGCGGGCGACATCCAACTGCTGACCGAGGCCCGCGACTGGCCGCGCGCCGAGGAACGCGTGCTCCGGGCAGGCATCTCCTCGTTCGGCATGAGCGGCACCAACGCCCACGCCATCATCGAGCAGCCGCCGACGGCCGACGCGTCGGAGGGGTCCGACGGGACGGAGGAGCAGCCGCCCGCCGCCGGAACCGGGGCGCGACCCACCGGGCAGGCTCCCGCCGTCCTTCCCTGGGTCCTCTCCGCCAAGACCGGGTCCGCACTGCGCGAGCAGGCCGAACGGCTGCGGGAGCACCTGGAGACCGACCCGGACCTCGCCCTCACCGACGTCGGCCACTCGCTGGCCACCACCCGCGCCGGCTTCGAACACCGCGCCGTGCTCGTCGCCGACGACCGTTCGGGCTTCCGCGACGCACTGCGCGCCCTGGCCGACGGTGCGCCGTCCCCGGCCGTGGTCGAGGGCCGACCCGCCACCGGCAAATCCGCGTTCCTTTTCACCGGCCAGGGCAGTCAGCGTCTGGGCATGGGACGCGAGCTGTACGCGACGTACCCGGCTTTCGCCGACGCGCTGGACGACGCCGCCTGGTACCTCGACGAGCAGCTGGAACTGCCCCTGCTGGACGTCCTCTTCGCCGAACCGGACTCTCCACGGGCCGCCCTGCTCGACCGCACCGACTACACCCAGCCCGCACTGTTCGCGGTCGAGGTCGCCCTCTACCGCCTGGTGGAGACCTGGGGACTGCGCCCCGACCTGCTCGCCGGTCACTCCATCGGTGAACTCGCCGCCGCCCACGTGGCGGGTGTCCTCTCGCTGGACGACGCCTGCGCGCTGGTCGCCGCCCGGGGCCGGCTGATGCGGGAACTGCCCGCCGGTGGGGCCATGGTGGCCCTGCAGGCGTCCGAGGAGGAGGTGCTGCCGCTGCTGAACGACCGCGTCGGCATCGCCGCCGTCAACGGACCCGCCTCCGTCGTCGTCTCCGGCGACGAGAACGCCGTCACCGGGATCGCCGACGCCTTCCGCGCCCGGGGCCGCAAGACCAAGCGGCTCACCGTGAGCCATGCCTTCCATTCCCCGCTGATGGACGGCATGCTCACCGAATTCCGGCGCGTCGCCCAGGTGCTGAAGTACTCCCCGCCGCGTATCCCCGTCGTCTCCCTCGTCACCGGCCGCCCCGCCACCGCCGAGGAGCTGTGCTCGCCCGAGTACTGGGTGCGGCACGTGCGGGACGCGGTGCGCTTCCTGGACGGAATGCACACCCTCGCGGAGAAGGGCGTCTCCACCTTCGTCGAGATCGGCCCCGACGCCGTACTCACGGCGATGGCCCAGGACTGCCTGCCGGAGGACCGGGACGCGGTGTTCGTCCCCGCGCTGCGCGGCGGCCGACCGGAGGCCGAGACCGTGACGCTGGCCGTCGCGCGTGCCCATGTCCGCGGGAAGAAGGCCGACTGGAGCGCCGTGTACGCCGGCACCGGTGCCCGCCGCGTCGACCTGCCCACCTACGCCTTCCAGCGACAGCCCTACTGGATGGCCACCCCGTCCGGCTCCGGGCAGGGCTCCGTCGCCGCCACCACCGTTGCCGACCCGGCCGACGAGCGGTTCTGGGAGGTGGTTGAGCGTGGTGATGTGGTGGGGTTGGCTGCTGAGTTGGATGTTGATCCTGGGTTGTCGTTGGGTGATGTGTTGCCGGCGTTGTCGTTGTGGCGGCGGCAGCGTGCTGAGCGTGTGGTGGTTGATGGGTGGCGTTATCGGGCGGTGTGGAAGCCGTTGAGTGGTGGTTCTGTGGGTTCTGGTTTGTTGGGTGGTGTGTGGTTGGTTGTGGTTCCGGCGGGCGTTGTTTCGTCGGGTGTGGTTTCGTCGGGTGTGGGTGGTTGGGTCGGGGATGTGGTGGGGGCTTTGTCGGGGTGTGGTGCGCGGGTGGAGTTGGTTGAGGTGGGGGTGGGGGTTGATCGTGTGGGTGTGGTGGAGCGGTTGGGTGCTGTGGGTGTGGATGTGGGTGCGGTGTCGGGTGTGGTCTCGTTGTTGGGTGTTGAGGGTGTTGAGGGTGTTGAGGGTGTGGGTGTGTCTGGTGTGTCTGGTGTGTCTGGTGTTTCGGGTGTGGTGGGGTTGGTTGGTTTGTTGCAGGGGTTGGGTGATGTGGGTGTGGTGGCGCCGTTGTGGGTGTTGACGCGTGGTGCGGTGTCGGTGGGTCGTTTTGATGGTGTGGTGGATCCGGGGCAGGCGTTGGTGTGGGGTTTGGGTCGGGTTGCGGCGTTGGAGTTTCCGGAGCGGTGGGGTGGTTTGGTTGATTTGCCGGAGGTGTTGGATGGTCGGGGTGCTGTGCGGTTGGGTGGTGTGTTGGCTGGTGGTGGTGTTGAGGATCAGGTGGCGGTTCGTTCTTCGGGTGTGTTCGGTCGTCGTTTGATTCGTGCGGGTGCTGGGTCTGCTGGGTCTGCTGGGT
>NZ_JBIBYN010000023.1:0-31681 GCF_043083325.1 Streptomyces sp. NPDC014734
GTCACGGAGACCGCCCGCGACGTACAACGCCTGGCGCCCTGGCGCGCGACGGCGGTCACCGAGGCGTGACGAGCCGGGGAGCAGGAGGGGGCGGGCTCGCGACGCCCCGCGGCCTCGCGTCCCGCGTCGTCGTCGGTCGCGATGACTCCGCCCTCGCTCCCTCCTCCGCCCCGGATTCGAAGCCGCATGGCGACGCTCGCCGCTCCACCCCTCTCTCGCTCCCCGGCTCGTGGGCCCACCCGCCGGACCCCGAAACCTTTTTTGGCACCTGTGGGTGACATGGTGCGGATTCAGGGCGATTCCGCGTCGGCCGGGTGTTGTGCGGTGCATGATGGTCGTGTACCGGATGGCCGACGGGCGGAAAGAGGTGCGGAGTTGATCGAGCTGGCCACCGTGATCCGGGATCTGCGGGACGAGTTGGAACGCGCGGTCGTCGCCGCCGAGGGCGAGGCGCTGCGCTTCGAACTGGGGACGATCGAGCTGGAGATGTCGGTCGCGCTGGAACGGTCCGGGAACGCGGAGGGAAAGGTGCGGTTCTGGGTCGTGGAAACGGGCGCGCAGGCGGCCGTGGGCGCGACCTCCACCCAGCACATCAGACTGACGCTGAAGCCGGCCCTGACCGGGTCGGACAAGATCTTCATCGGCGGTGACGCCGAGGTACATGAGGAATGAGTACCGGGGGACACCCGGCCCCGGAGCCGGCCGGACCTGATCTGCGGCGGGTGGTCCAGGTCCTCGCCACGACGGAGAAGGGCGCGCGGCGACGCGGTTCGGGATACCGGGTGGGGACGGACGCCGTTCTCACCGCCGCGCACGTGGTGGATGACGCGTCATCGGTTCACCTGCGCTTCCTCACCGAGGACGGCCGCACGACCGAGGTGCCCGGCAAGCGGGTCTGGACCGACTCCGTGGCGGACATCGCGGTGCTCAGGATCGCACGCGACCCGGACACCGGCGGACCGCCGGCCACCGAGGTCCCGCCGGTGCGGTTCGCACGCGTCACGGCGGTGGTCGCCTGCGAGGCGCTGGGATTCCCGCGGTTCAAGATGCGCCGCGATCCCGCCTCGGTGCTCGACGGCCGTCCCGTGCTGTACCGGGATTCCCACCACGCACGCGGGACCACCACCCCGCTCGCCGGCGTGCGCCAAGGGGCCCTGGAGCTCTCGCTGCGAGCACCGGAGTACGACGCCGACCGGAACCGCTCCCCGTGGGAGGGGATGTCGGGGGCCGCGGTGTGGAGCGACGGCCGTCTGATCGGAGTGGTCAGTGAGCACCATCGCCCCGACGGGCTCGGCACGCTCACCGCGAGCCGGGTGGACCGTTGGTACCAGTCCCTCCCACCGGCCCGGATCCGCGAACTCACCGAGCTGATCGGCCTGCCCCACGGCGCCGCGCTGCTCGAACGACTCCCCTCGCGTCGGAGCGAGTCGTGGCTGCGGACGGCGGCGGAGGAACTCGCCTCACGGGTGGAGCGGCAGTGGTCCGAGGAGGAGCGGCGGCGCAGTGTGCACGACCCGTTCCCGCTGGCCGTGCGCTTCCGGAACGCCACGGGTCCGTTCGACAACTGGTCCAACATCCGCCGGGCCGACCCCCGGTCGCGGACGAGGGCGGAGCCCCTGGGCCTGACCGGCGCCCTCGACCGGATCGTCGAGGTGTACCGGACGATCCCGTCCCACCGACTGGTGGTACTCGGCCGGGCCGGGTCGGGCAAGACGATCCTGGCCCTGCGCTTCGTTCTCGACCAGCTCGGTGCCCCCGCCCCCGGCGACCCCGTGCCGGTGATCTTCAGCCTGGGCTCCTGGGACCCGGCCACCACCTCGTTGCACGACTGGATGTGCGGTCAACTGGTGCGGGACTACCCCGACCTCAACGCCCCGGCCCCGAACGGCGGGAGTCTCGCCGCCGCCCTGGTCCACGGCGGCCGGATCCTCCCCGTCCTCGACGGCTTCGACGAGATCGCCGGAGGCCTGCGGTCCGCGGCGCTCCGCGCGCTCAACGCCACCGCCACGGGACTCCTGCTCACCAGCCGCCCCGAGGAGTACGCCGAGGCCGTCGGGGCGGCGGAGGCGGTACTCAGGGGGGCCGCCGGAATCGAGTTGGCACCCCTCGCGCTGACCGACCTCGCCACCTACCTGCGCCGGGCCAGCCCGCCCGCCCCGGGCGGCGACGAGGACAGCACCGTATGGCAACCGGTCCTGGACGAGCTGGGCGGGGAAGCGCGCGGCCCGGGCGCGCGGAACGTCGCCGACGTGCTCAGCACCCCGCTCATGGTCACCCTGGCACGCACCGTCTACCGCGGCGCGCGCGGGCCGCAGCCGAAGGAACTGCTGGACACCGACCGCTTCCCCACCGCCGAAACCGTGGAGGGCCACCTCCTGTCCGCGTTCGTCCCGGCCGCCTACGACCTGCCGCCGACCGGCGCCGAGAACGCGGGCCCGCGCACCGTCGACCGGCGCCGGGGGCGCTGGGACACCGAACGTGCCGAGGACTGGCTCGGATACCTCGCCGGCCATCTCGACCTGCTCGGCCGGGGCGGCCAGGGAGCCCGCGACCTCGCCTGGTGGGAACTGGGCACCACCATGCGCCGTTCCTCGCGGGCCGTCGCCATCGGGGGCCTCGCGGCCGTGGCCTTCGGAGTCACGACCGCGATCGGGAACATCCCCGTGGACCTGGTGGCGACCACGTGCGGCCTGGAGTTCGCACTCGTGAGAGGGGCCGTGGTCGGGCTCCTGCACGGGCTCGCGGCCGGGCTGATCTTCGGACTCGTCTACTGGTTCGCGGCCGGGCGCGCGGGGCTCACACCGTTGCCGGTACGCATCAGGCTCTCCCGCAAGGCCTGGCGCAGACGCGAACAGGCGCTTCGCGGCGGCGTGATCGGTGTCGCGGTCGGTCTCGTGGCCGCAGTGATACTGCTGTTCCTCGACCGGCTCGTGGTCCCCGGACTCGGGCTCGACGACGGCCAGGGCGGCGACGGTTCGGCGGCGTTCGTGTTCCTCGCGGAACTCGGCTTCGGGGGCGGCCTCGTCTTCGGCCTCACGGCTCTCCTGGAGGATTCCCTGCAATCGGAGTCAGCTGTCCGGCCCACGGACCTGCTGAACGCCAATCGCAGGCTCGTCGCCTTCCGGCTGTTGGTCTGGGCGCTCGTCATCGGGCCGCTGGTCGGGCTGGTCGAAGGGGTCTGGAACGGTCCCCTGCGCGGACTTGAGGTGGGAACCGTGTTCGGGCTCGAAGCCGCGTTCGGCGCCGGGCTGGCGTACGGGTGCGGTCTCACCGCCTGGGGCCAGTGGGTTGCCCTGGCCCGGATCTGGCTGCCGTTGACCGGACGGCTGCCCTGGCGGCTGATGGCGTTCCTGGACGACGCGCACCAGCGCGAAGTGCTGCGTCAGGCGGGCGCGGTCTACCAGTTCCGCCACGCCAAGGTCCAGACCCACCTGAGCGGCGCCTTTCGGACGAAGCACTCGGCACACACCTCCGGCGCCCCGGCGAGACCCGTGGCCGCTGCCCGCGCGTCGACGCGGCAGGGGCCTTCGCGGACGCCTTCGCAGGGGCATTCCCCAGCGCCTTCGCGGAAGCGGGAGCACGAGCAGGAGCGTGAGCGGGAGCCGAGCTGATGGCACGTCGGGAGGTCCGATGAGGGCAGTGGGAAGGCCGGGAACGAAACTCTTCCTCGGGGCCGCGGCGGCCGTACTGGCCGCGGGCGGGGGCATGGGCGTCACCGGAGCCGGTGACGCGGCCGCACGGCCGGTCTCGCTCGCCCTCCGGTACACCTGCGCCTTTCCGGTGATCGGTGGCCAGCCCGTCGCGGTGCGGATCAACGCGGACATCCCCGGCCCGGACACCGTCGGCGTGCCCACCCGGCGATTCCCCGTCAGCCCGGTGGCGGTGGTGAGCGCCGAACTCACCGCGGGGCTCCGCTTCCTCGGCGTGCAATCCGTTACGGGCACGGCGGAAGGCAAGGTCAAAGTCGGATCGCCGCAGGGCGACTTCGACATCGCCCTCCACTTCACCATCCCCAAGGTCGCCGTTCCGGACTCCGGTTCCTTCCGCGTCCCGGCGACCGGCGCCGCACCCCCGCTCACGTTCACCCGACGGGGCAGGGGAAAGATCACCGCCGGGGACATCGACCTGCACCTCGTCCCGAAGGGCGCGGATATCCATCTCTTCCCGGACGAGCTGGACCTGACCTGCACCTTGGACGGCGGGCAGAACGACGTGATCGATCGGTTCGACATCCTGCCGCGGCCAACGGCGACCGCCCCGGCCACGTCCGTTGCGACGCCCACGACCACCGCCGCCCCCTCCGGGGCCACGACGCCCACCCCCTCGAAACCGGGGGTGTCGGGGTCCGGAGCCCCCTCGGCCGTTGTGGGCACCCCGGGCAGGACGGCCGCCGGCCCGACCGGTTCGGCCTCCGCCGCCACGGCGAAGGCCACGGAGAGCTCCGCGGCCGCCGGCGCGCCCGCGCACGCGACCAGCAGGGCGGACACCAAGGGAACGGTCCTGCTCGCGGCGGGCGGTTGTGCCGCGGTGGCCGCCGTCCTCGGCTGCGGCTGGTGGTTCGGGCGCCGCCGCCGCCGGCGTGTCAGCGGCGAGGGATTCGTGACAGTGAGCGACGTGGAGGAGCTGCCGTAGCCGGACCGGGGACGCCGAGCCCCTCGGAGCCTGCCGGGTGGCCTCTGACCGGGCGGCCATGTCCTGGCACGCGTGCCTCCGGTGCTGCCGGGACGACCGGGCAGTTCCGTCACCGGGCCCTCCCGGCCCCCTGGAACCGCACGCACCACGCCCCGTCCGCTTCCCGGCCGGAGGCCACCCGACAGGCTCTCGGCCCCCGCCCCGGCCCGCTCCCCAGCAGCCGTCCACCGCCTTCCACCGTCCCGTCCCGTACCGTCCTGCTCCGCCCCGCGCCGCGCCGTCGAGGGGCCTCACTCACCGGCCATCGGTGCCAGGGAGATGTTCCAGAAGCGGGCGTAACGGCCGCCGCGGCGCAGAAGTTCGTCGTGGCCGCCTTCCTCCACGATCCGCCCGCCGTCCAGGAAGACCACGCGGTCGGCGCGGCGGACGGTCCGCATCCGGTGCGCGACCATCACCACGGTCCGGCCCGCCATCAGGCGCTCGATGCCCTCGTGCACGGCCGCCTCGTTCACCGGGTCCAGGGCGGACGTCACCTCGTCCAGCAGCACGACGGGCGCGTTCTTCAGCAGCGCCCGCGCGATCGAGACGCGCTGGCGTTCACCACCCGACAGCCGTGCGCCGCCCTCGCCGACACGCGCCGCCCAGCCGCCGGGCAGCCGCTCGACCACCTCGTCCAGCCGCGCCGCGGTGGCCGCTGCCCGCACCTCGGCCTCGTCGGCGTCGGGCCGGCCCAGCCGTACGTTCTCCTCGATCGTGCCGTCGAAGAGATGGACGTGCTGGAAGACGATGGCGATCCTCGCCATCAGCGTCTCCGTGTCGATCCCGCGCACGTCCACGCCTCCCACGCGCACCGCGCCCCCGTCCACGTCGTGGAACCGCGCGATCAGGTGCAGCAGGGTGCTCTTGCCGGCCCCCGACGGGCCGACGACGGCAAGCCGCTGCCCCTGGGGCACGGACAACGAGGCGCCGTCGATCACCGTCCGGTCGCCGTGCCGGAAGACCACGGAGTCGAACTCCAGGTCATGACGCACCGGTTGGACGGGATCGGCGGGCTCCGGGAGCGGCTCGGTGCGCAGGATCGCGTCGAGGCTCGCCAGTACGGAACGGGCACCGCGGAGTCTGCCCCCGATGTCCGTCAGCGACAGCAGCGGATCCGCGCTGCGGGCGGCCAGCACCAGGACCGTCAGGAGCTCCGCCGCACCGATGTCCCCGCCGAGCGCGAGGCAGGCGCCCAGGACCAGCAGCACGGTGAACACCAACTGCACCGTGAGCGTCAGGCCCACCACACCGGGCAGCGCCGACAGGGCGGAACGGCGGGACGCGAGCCGGACGTCGCGCAGGGAGTCGTCGAGCAGCCGGAAACGTTCGCCGGCCCGGCCACCGGCGCGCAGCACGGGCTGCGCCCGGAGGTACTCGATGACGCGTCCGGCGGCCTCGTGATCGCGTGCGGTGCGCTCCGCGTCGTCGGCGGCCGTCGAACGTCCTGTCCGGATCTGGATCGCCGCCACGACCGGGACGGCGGCCAACGCGGCAAGCCCGAGCTGCCATTGGTACGCGAGCATCACGACGACGATCGTCAGCGGAGTCACGCAGGCGGAGACGAACGGCGCAAGCAGATGCGCGATCACGCTCATCGCCTGCAGGACGCCGCGACTGGCGAGGACGGAGACCTCCCCGAGACGGCCCGCGTCGTACCAGCCGACGGGCAGGCGGGCCAGATGGCTGCCGAGCCGGTGGTAGGTGCCGCGCAACAGCGCGGTCCCGACGTGGAAACCCGACAGATCGCTGAGGTAGCGCAGGGCGGCGCAGACCGCGACCGCGGCCCCGAACGCGACGAGCCAGGGCCGGGCGTCCGCGGGCGTGTCACCGAACAGGGCCCGCAACACGGGAACCAGCAGCGCGTAGGAGAGTCCCTCGGCGATCGCGGTCGTCGTCATCAGGGCCACGGTGCGGCGGGTCGGCCGGGCGTACTCGTGACCGAGGACACGCAGCAGCATGCGGATCACCGGGTCTCGCCTCCTCGCGGTGTGTCATCGGGGGTCTCCACGAACACGTGGTCACTGACGTCATGGGGGAGTGTCACCGGTTCGTCGCCGGGCACCCGCACTCCGCTCCCGGTCGCCATGACGCCGATCCGGCGGCCGGGCCGTATCCCGGCGCGTTTCAGGCGCAGCAGGACCGAGGGATCGTTCTGAAGCATCTCGCCGATCCGGACGACCACCACCGTGCTCTCCGCGGCGAGCGCCGCATCCGTGAGGGTGAGGACGGGGGCGGGGCAGCCGCCGCTCTCCTCCCCGGTGGGAATGGGGCTGCCGTGCGGGCACAGGGAGGGACGGCCGAGCAGCTCCGTCAACCGGCCCGCCACCGCGTCGGACATCACGTGCTGCCATCGGGAGGCCTCGATGTGAACGTCCTCCCACCGAAGGCCGATGACGTCCGCCAGGAGGCATTCGGCAAGGCGGTGCTTGCGCATCACCCGCAGGGCCTGTCGGCGCCCCGGCTCCGTCATCACCAGACGCCGGTCGTCGGCCACCCGCACCAGTCCGTCGCGCTGCATCCGGGCCACGGTCTGCGAGACGGTCGGCCCGCTCTGCCGCACCCTCTCGGCGATCCGGGCCCGAAGCGGCACCACCCCCTCCTCCTCCAGTTCGAGAATCGTCCTGAGGTACATCTCCGTCGGATCGACGAGGCCGTGTGCGATCACGACCGCTCCTCCCGGTCCGTATCGGCCCCTTCCGCGCCCGCGCGCCGGTGCGACCGCCAGAACTCGGCGAACCGCCCGCCCCGGGACAGCAGTTCGGCGGGGCTGCCGTGCTCGACGACGGACCCGTTGTCCAGCATCACGACGGTGTCGGCGTCGGCGATCGTCTCCGGGCGGTGGGCGATGACCAGTAGGGTCCGGTCGCCCGTCCGCGTCGCCAGGGCCCGGCGCACCGCCTGTTCGGTCTGCGGGTCGGCGAAGGCGGTCGCCTCGTCGAGCACCAGAACGGGGGTGTCGGCGAGCAGCGCGCGTGCCAGGGAGATCCGTTGTTCCTCCCCGCCCGACAGCCCGGCGTCCTCGCCGATCACCGACGCGTACCCGCGGGGCAGTTCGAGAATCCGCTCGTGGATGTGTGCCAGCCGGGCCGCGCGCACCACGTCGTCGAGGCCGGCCCGCGGCACCGCGAGCGCGATGTTGTCCGCGACCGACGCGCGCAGCAGCTGGACGTCCTGGAAGACGAAGGAGACCGTCCGGTGGAGTTCCCGGCCGGCGAGCTCGCGCAGATCGACACCGCCGAGGACGACCGAACCGTGGGACGGGTCGAAGAACCGCGGCAACAGCTGGACCAGCGTGGACTTCCCGCTTCCCGACGGCCCGACGACCGCGGTGACCGTCCCGGGTTCGAGCACCAGGTCGATCCCGCGCAGCACCTCGTGACCGGTTTCGTAGCCGAACCGGACCCCACGCAGTTCCACCCGGTGTCCCCGCGGTGCGACCGGGTCCGCGGGTTCGGGCAGCGGCGGCACCGCGAGCACGTCGCGGATCCGGCCGACTGCGCGCCGGGCGGCCCGCAGGTCGTCGAAGCCGTGGCCGAGGGCCGCCACCGGGGCGGTGAGGCCGAGGCCGAGCAGCAGGAAGGGCAACAGGTCGGCCGGGGCCAGCCCGCCGTTCGTGATCAGAGCCGTGCCACCGGTCAGCACGACGAGGAGCACGAACGGCGGCGACAGCACGAGCTGCATCCCCGCGGCGATCCGCGAGATGCCGTGCACCCACCGGCGAAAGGTGCCGACGAAATCGTCAGCGGCCGTGAGGAACGCGCGGTGGGCGCGACCGGATCCGCCGAACGCCTTGACCACCGAGATGCCCTGGACGAACTCGACGGCCGCATTCGCGATCCGTCCCATGGCCCCGTCGAACTCCTCCTGCTCGCGCCGGCGCGCCGGGGTCATCATCAGCGGGACCAGAGCCACGGCCAGTACCACCGGTATCAGTGTGATCAGGGTGAGCCGCCAGTCGACGGTGAACAGGTAGACCAGGGACACCGCCGGCACCACGAAGGCGGAGACGAGCTCGCCGGGGGTGTGGGCGATGAACGGGTGCACGGCGGCGACGTCCTCCCCCACCACCGAGGCCAGCTCTCCGGTCCGGCGCCGGGAGAACCAGCCGATCGGCACGCGCCCCAGCCGCGCGGCGAGCTGCCGACGGAACATCAGTTGCACCCGGCCGTCGAGGACATGGCCGATCACGGACGACGCTGCCGTGAACAGCAGCCGGAGGAGCATGCCGGCCGCACCGGCGATCACGGCGATCCGGACCCGGTCGTGATCGATCGGACCGGGCGCCAACAGGACACGGCCCAGTTCGCCGACGGCCAGCAGCGGCGCCAGACCCGCGACGGCGCCGATGACCTGCAGGACGACGACGGCGGCGAAACTCCCGCCGTGGGGGCGCAGCAGCGCGGCCAGGCTCTGCCCCGCCGCGGGTCCGGCGACCGGTGGTTCCGTGTCTCGTTTCCTGGCCCCGGCGAGATCGGTGGTGGTCATCGTCCTCCCGCCCCCGTCGTCCTCGCCGCGGCTGGGCCCCGGCACCTCATTCGGCCAGGGCACGGCGCAGGGTCGCACCGAGTGCGGTGATCTGCCGCTGCGAGACCTCGGCGGACAGGATCGCCTGCGATCCGTGGAAGGTGCCGGGCCACTGGTGCAGCTCGACGGAGACACCCGCCCGCAGCAGGCGCAGCGCGTAGTCGATGCCCTCGTCGCGGTTCGGGTCGAACTCCGCGGTGGCGATGTAGGCGGGCGGCAGGCCGGACAGGTCGGTGGCCCGGGCCGGGGCGGCGTACACGGTGGCGGGCCGGGAGCCCAGGTAGTGCCCCCATGCCGCGGCGCGTACGGCACTCGTGTTCCAGGGCGTGTCGGTGAAGTTGCGCGCCGACCACGTCTGCGACCTGTCGTCGAGAATGGGCTCGTTGAGAAGTTGGAAGCGGATCGGTGGCCCCTGCTGGTCGCGGGCCCGCAACGCGACCGCGGCCGCGAGGTTCGCGCCGGCACTGTGCCCGCCGACCGCGATCCGCCCCGGGTCGATGCCGAGCCCGGTCGCGTGCTCGGCCGCCCAGGCAAGTACGGCGTGGACGTCGTCCAGCGCCCCCGGGAACGGGTTCTCGGGGGCCAGCCTGTAGGCCACCGAGATCACCAACGCGCCGGAGGCCGCCGCGATCCGGGCGGCCCAGTGGTCCTCGGTGTCCAGGGTGCCGACGACCCACCCGCCGCCGTGCATCCAGACGACGGCGCCCCGGGCCCGTTCCGGGCGGTAGATCCGCACCGGCACGTCGGGATCGGCGGGCACCGTGAGGTCCTCCACCTCCAGACCGGTGGTGTCCGGCGCGGGCTTCGCGGCGGCCAACTCGGCGTAGACCGCGCGGTGGGCGACCGGGTCGGCCAGATCGTTCTTGGGGAACAGCGGGACGAATGCTTCGAGTTCGGGATCCATGCGGGCCATACTCGCCGCCCGGTGATCCCCGGATCATCCGCCAACTGTCGGGCATCGCACCGGGATCACGCGCCGACCGGCGCCCCTGCGCCTCCGGGACGGGCCGCGCCCTCCGGACGTGGCGGAACTGGCCGTCAGCCCCTCTTGCGTTCCAGCATGCGGGACAGGAGGTTGTGGGTGGCCCGCCGCACATGCTGGTTCACGTGCTGGGGATCGTGGAGCGCCAACGGCCAGTAGAACGTTCCGGCGACGAAGACGATCGTGCCCCGCTCGTCGACGCACAGGCTGGTGTTCTGCTGGGTCCGTCTCCGGCCCAGCCGGTCCGCGTAGGGCGACGCGGAGAGGAGTGTCTGTCGGGTTCCCGCGGGCCGGGGCATCGCCGGGTCGAAGCCGTCGGCCTCGACGGCGACCAGATCCGGGATGCTGTCGCCGTCCCGCAGGCCGGTGCCCGACCAGAACCAGTGGTCGCTCTCACGGACGACCAGGGGCACGGGCTTCTTGAGGATGCCGTTGTACTGCACGCCCAGCAGCCCCTGCTCGGCGTGCTCGTGGTCCGCTCCGAGCTGGCGCCAGCGCGAGGTGGGTCCGAGCGGCCCAGGCGCGGGGTCGGGGCTCTCCTTGTAGCAGGTCACCACACGGCCCGGCCGGCCGTCGGCGGAGCCCTCGACGCGGATGTGGAAGTAGATGTTGTTCGCGGTGAGGAAGGCGAGATGGGTTCCGGCCGCGACGGCCCGCTCGGCGCAGCCGCGCATGTCCGCCGACCAGTACTCGTCGTGCCCGGAGAACATCATCACCCGGTACTTCGAGGGATCGATCCGTCCCTCGTGCAGATCCAGGCTGCTCGCGTAGGTGATGTCGTGACCGGCGCTCTCCGCCCACCGCGCGGCGCTGGTGTCCAGCTCGAACCAGTGCGGCGCACCCGACTGGGAGTAGGGCCGGTCGAAGGAGACCTTGACGGCGCGGTCCTCGAACCCGCCCCACACGCCCTCGGGGCTGTATCCGCGGTACAGGTTCTTTCCGGTGCGCCCGTCGTGCGGCCAGACGTTGTACGCCTGGTAGGTGGTGAAGGGGACGACCATCAGGATGTCGGAGCGGCGCGCGGGCTCGCGCACGACGAAGGGCGTGCAGGCGCGGTGCCCGTCCCTGGCCGTGAAGACGGCCACGTAGATCCCCGACACCCACGACCTGGGTACGCGCAGCGTCCATGAGACCGGCCAGTCGCAGGCGATGAGCCCGGTGCCTGCCTCCGGGACGGGCCTGGTGCGGGGGCGCACCGCGACGGGGGAGCCGGTCAGCAGGAGCCGGGTGCCCGATCCGCCGTGTCCGCCGACGCGGTGGACGGACACCGTGCACGTCTGGGCGCGGTGCGACGAGATGTGGAAGCCGATCGACTCCCCGCGGCCGACGGAGGTCTTCGACGCGTAGCCCTGGATCTGACCGGTGGAGTCGGAGACCTTCTTCTTGTCGTCCCACGGCATGGTCTCGTTCCCCGGGGAGCTCGCACGGTTCCCCAGCACCGCGGCCCCATCGCCGGAACGCGCGGCCGGGGCCGATTCGTTCAGCGCCCGACAGCCGGTCAGCGCGGCAGCACCGACCCCGATCGCGGACAACGCCGCCCGACGGGACATTTTCGACACGGAACACACTCCGGGACCTGGACGCCGGGGATCACACCTCATGCGTCATGGACTTGCTCGACGGCGGTCCGGCGCCCGAGTCCCGGTGCCGGCCCGTCAGTGACCGGCCGTCTCGTTCCATGTGACCGATCGCGACGGAAGATGAGGAGAAGGCGTGTTTGGTTGCCTGCGGGGGACGCGGAGGCGACCACACGCCGAAATCCGGGGGCCCGTCGGCCCCGGAGCCGGCGGCTCGGGGCGCGTCGCCGGAGCGTCCGGCGTGCGCACCGTGCGCGCCGTCCTCAGGGGCCGACGGGCCCGCAGGCTCCGCGAGATCCGGACCCGGTCCCCGGTGCGCGACCCCGAGAGCGAAGCAGGGGATTCTCAGGGGGCGTTGGGGGACGCTCCCGATGGTGGCAGGGGGTGGCCCGGCGCGAGGATCCCGGCATGGACACGAACGAGTCGACGCGGAACCGGAACACACACCTCGGGGCGGCACTACTCGCCGGGCCCGCCCTGATGGCGGGGTACGGCCTGGTACGGCTGATCGGGCGGGCGGTCGGTGACTACGGTCCCGGCGTGTGGTGGACGGTGGCCCATCTGTTCTTCCTGGCCGGGGTGTTGACGTTCGTTCCGGTGTTCGCGGGGCTGGGGCGGCTCGCGGGCGTCCGGGGCGGCAGAGGCATGGCGGTCGCGGCGGCGGCCCTGGCGGGACTGGTCGGGGCGGCGGCGGTCGTGGTCCAGGCGGGGATCGATCTGGTGGCCGGATTCGTCGCGGCGGACAAGGACGCCATGAGCGAGCTGTTCGAGAAGGTGCAGGACGTGCCCGGGATCATGCCGCTGGTCTACACGGTCGTGCCGATGCTGTTCTGGCTCGGGCTGCTCGGCCTGGTGGCCCTGCTCGCCCTCTTCCGTCGGGACGCGGTGCCGTGGTGGACCCCGCCGCTGGTGCTGGCCGCGACCGTGCTGATCGCGGCGGACCTGGACCTGCTGCCGGTCGGCGCGCTGTTCCTGGGGCTGGCGCTGCTGCCGGTGCGCCGGAGGGTGTCCCCGGCCCGGGGGTGACCCCGGTCCGAAGGTGCCCGCGCACCGGACCTCACACCCCACACCTCATCCACCTCATACGCCTCACACACCCCATGTGCCCCAGGCGCTCGAAATGGGCGAGTTTACCCACCTCGTCGTCACCTCACACGCGACGACCCAGTCATTTATTCGTCTATGTGGCTGAAGTTTTCTTGTTTCATGGGCAGTTGAAGGGGGAAGAGACGTACGCTTCGCCAGGTGAACCACTTGATGTCCCGCGCGTCCGATGCCCAGCCGACGACCCAGGGCGAGGCCCTCCCCGGCACCCTCCCCGAAGCCCTGCGTGCCGAGCTGATCGCCTTCCGGCGCGACCTGCACATGCACCCGGAGCTGGGCAACCAGGAGTTCCGTACCACCGCGGCCATCAAGGCCCGGCTGGAGAGGGCCGGGTTGCGCCCCCGGGTCCTCGCCATCGGCACCGGGCTCATCTGTGACGTGGGCACGCGGGACGACTCCACCGCGCCCATGCTCGCCCTGCGCGCGGACATCGACGCACTGCCGATCCCGGACACCAAGACGGGCGTCGCGTACCGCTCCACCGTCGCCGACCGGGCGCACGCCTGCGGGCACGACGTCCACACGACCTCGGTCCTGGGCGCCGGGCTCGTGCTCGCCGACCTGGACCGGCAGGGGCTGCTGCCGAACCCCGTGCGCCTGGTCTTCCAGCCGGCCGAGGAGGTGCTGCCGGGCGGGGCGCCCGACGCCATCGCCTCCGGGGCGCTGGAGGGTGTCGGCCGGATCATCGGGGTGCACTGCGACCCGAGGGTGGACGTGGGGCGGATCGGGCTGCGGGTCGGCGCGATCACCTCCGCCTGCGACCGGCTGGAGATCGGCCTGGACGGTCCCGGCGGGCACACCGCCCGACCGCACCTGACCACCGACCTGGTCACCGCCGCCGCCAAGGTCGCCACCGAGGTGCCCGCCCTGCTGTCCCGCCGGATCGACGCGCGGGCCGGGCTCGCCGTCACCTGGGGGCGGCTGGACGTCGGGCACGCCTGCAACGTGATCCCGCAGCACGCCGAGCTCTCCGGCACCGTCCGCTGCCTGGAACTGTCGGCCTGGCGGGACGCGCCCGACCTGGTGCACGCCGCGGTCGACGAGGTCGCCGGGATGTACGGCGCCAAGACGGTGATCAACTACGTCCGGGGCGTCCCCCCGGTGGTGAACGACGCGGGCGTCACCGATCTGCTCTCCGGGGCGATGGCCGCGCGCCGCGGACCCGACGCGATCGAGAGCACCGAGCAGAGTCTCGGCGGCGAGGACTTCTCCTGGTACCTGGAGCACGTCCCCGGGGCCATGGCCCGGCTCGGTGTCCGCACGCCCGGGGACACCGCCCGGCTCGACCTGCATCGCGGCGATTTCGATGTCGACGAGCGGGCGATCGCGGTGGCCGTGGAGCTCTTCACTGCCTCCGCGTTGCTCCATCGCAACCATCCGTGACCGCACGCGTCACCCCCCGTTCGCGACGATCCGATAACGGCTTCCGTACGGGGCTTTATCTGACATCTACGCGCGTTACGATCGCGGCGAAACCAGCGCCGGAAGAGGCGCTTCGGTCAGGTTTGAAGGAGCCTTCCCTTGCGCCGGGTATCCAAGATCACCGCTGCGTGTGCTGTCACCGCGACCCTCGCGCTCACCGCCTCCGCCTGCGGTGAGTCGTCCACCGAGAGCTCCGGCTCCGACAAGGGCAAGATGAAGATCGGCATGGCCTACGACGTGGGCGGCCGCGGCGACAACTCGTTCAACGACTCCGCCGCGCGTGGTCTGGACAAGGCCAAGTCGGAGCTCGGTGCCGACACGAAGGAGCTCACCGCGAAGACCGGTGAGACCCCGGCCGACCGCGAGCAGCGCCTCGAATCGCTTGCCGAGGGCGGCTACAACCCGGTCATCGCGGTCGGATTCGCGTACCAGAACGCGGTCGCCAAGATCGCGGCCAAGTACCCGAAGGTCAGCTTCGGTCTTGTCGACTCGGTCGCCGACGCGAAGAACGTCGACAACATCGTCTTCACCGAGGAGCAGGGCTCCTACCTCGCCGGCGTCGCCGCCGCGCTGAAGTCGAAGGACGGCCAGGTCGGCTTCATCGGCGGGGTGGACCTGCCGCTGATCAAGAAGTTCGCCGCGGGCTTCCAGCAGGGCGTCATGGAGACCAACCCGAAGGCCAAGGTGCAGATCCAGTACCTGTCCACGGGCTCGGACCTGTCCGGCTTCGGCAGCCCGGACAAGGGCTCCGCCGCCGCCAAGGGCATGCTCGACAAGGGCGCGGACGTGATCTTCGCCGCCGCGGGCGGTTCGGGCGCCGGTTCGATCGAGGCCGTCGCGGGCAAGAAGGGCGCCTGGTCCATCGGCGTCGACTCCGACCAGGCCCTCGACCCGTCGCTGGCGAAGTACAAGGACACGATCCTCACCTCCGTCGTCAAGAACGTCGACGGCGGTGTGTACGACCTGATCAAGTCGGTCAAGGACGGCAAGCCGCTGGCCGGTACGCAGACCTACACCCTTGCCAAGGACGGCGTCGGCCTGACCCTCACGGGCGACCACCTCAAGGACATCCAGGCCAAGCTCGACGAGGCGAAGAAGAAGATCGTCGACGGCGGCATCACCGTCAAGTCCACGCTCTGATCCCCTCGTGGACCGGGGCCCGGCGAGCCGCTTCGGCGGTTCGCACGGGCCCCGCGCGCGTAGGGCCCGGGGCCGTCATCGGGTAGCCGTGCGCACACGGTCCGCCACCTGTTGTCGGGTGGTCAACGATTCGATCGCGCTACGCGCGTAGCGCGCGTCGGACGCGGTACCTTTTCACGCTCCCGCCGCCTCCGTCCGACGAAACCCACCCCCCACCGTCTCCGCCCTCCGCTCCTGCCAAGGAGAGTGCGCCATCAACGCGTCAAGCAGCCCTCATGCCGTGGAGCTTCGCGGCATCACCAAGCGGTTCCCCGGAGTCGTGGCCAACCACGACATCGACATCACCGTGCGCCGCGGCACCGTCCACGCCCTCGTCGGCGAGAACGGCGCCGGCAAGTCCACACTGATGAAGATCCTGTACGGCATGCAGAAGCCGGACGAGGGCACCATCGCGGTGGACGGCGAACAGGTCTCGTTCCACAACCCCGGCGACGCCATCGACCGCGGTATCGGCATGGTGCACCAGCACTTCATGCTCGCCGACTACCTCACCGTCCTGGAGAACGTCGTCCTCGGCTCCGAGAAGCTGTACGGGATCGGCGACCGGGCCCGCGCCCGGATCAAGGAGATCTCCGACGCCTACGGTCTCGGCGTCCGCCCGGACGTCATGGTCGAGGACCTCGGGGTCGCCGACCA
This sequence comes from Streptomyces sp. NPDC014734, assembly GCF_043083325.1. NCBI lineage: Bacteria > Bacillati > Actinomycetota > Actinomycetes > Kitasatosporales > Streptomycetaceae > Streptomyces > Streptomyces sp. NPDC014734. The sequence continues at coordinate 16,117 of NZ_JBIBYN010000023.1, forward strand.
GCAGCGCGTGGAGATCCTCAAGGTCCTCTACCGCGGCGCCCGCACCCTGATCCTCGACGAGCCCACCGCCGTCCTGGTCCCGCAGGAGGTCGACGCGCTCTTCGACAACCTGCGCGAGCTCAAGGCGGAGGGCCTGACCGTCATCTTCATCTCGCACAAGCTGGGCGAGGTGCTGTCGGTCGCGGACGAGATCACCGTCATCCGGCGCGGTACCACCGTGGGCACCGCCGACCCGGCGAACACCACGACGAAGCAGCTCGCCGAGCTGATGGTCGGCAGCGAGCTGCCGTCCCCGGAGACCCGGGAGTCCACGGTCACCGACGTCCCGATGCTGACCGTCGAGGGGCTGCGGCTGAGCGCCGTCGACCCGGACGGTGTGGTGCGCTCGGTGCTCGACGGCATCGACTTCACCATCCACAAGGGCGAGGTCCTCGGTATCGCGGGCGTCGAGGGCAACGGCCAGTCCGAACTCGTCGACGCCATCATGGGCATGCGGAACCTCGACGCGGGCGTCCTCACCCTGGACGGCGCCGACATCACCCGCACCCCGACCCGCAGGCGCCGCGAGGACGGCATGGGCGTCATCCCCGAGGACCGCCACCGGCACGGGCTGCTGCTGGAGGCCCCGCTCTGGGAGAACCGCATCCTCGGCCACGTCACCGAGGCCCCCAACAGCAAGGGCGTGTTCCTCGACCTCAAGGGCGCCCGCGCCGACACCGAGCGGATCGTGCGCGAGTACGACGTCCGTACCCCCGGTATCGAGGTCACCGCCGCCTCCCTCTCCGGCGGCAACCAGCAGAAGCTGATCGTCGGCCGCGAGATGAGCCACCACCCCAAGCTGCTGATCGCCGCGCACCCCACCCGGGGCGTGGACGTCGGTGCCCAGGCGCAGATCTGGGACCAGATCCGCGAGGCACGTCGCGAGGGGCTGGCGGTGCTGCTGATCTCCGCCGACCTCGACGAGCTGATCGGACTCTCCGACACCCTGCGCGTCATGTACCGCGGCCGGCTTGTCGCGGACGCCGACCCGGCGTCCATCACCCCGGAGGAACTCGGCTCGGCGATGACGGGCGCGGCCTCCGGCCACCTCGAAGCGTCCGAGGAAGCGTCCGGGGAGGCAACCGCCGGGGAAGCAGCGGCCGAAGCGTCCGAGGACGCGTCCGCCGGGGACGGCGACGCACGCACCGACACCGACCCCCGGGACGGGGGAGAGGACCGATGAAGAAGATCGACAAGGAGCGGCTGCTCCTGGGGATCGCGGCCCCCGTACTCGCGATCGTGGTCGCCTTCCTGGTGACCGCGCTGGTGCTGGCCGCCACCGGCAAGGAGCCGTTCAGCGCCTTCGGCATCATGTTCGACTACGGCCTGAAGTCGGACAGCCAGGTCTACATCCTGAACAAGGCGACGACGTACTACCTCGCGGGTCTCGCGGTGGCCGTCGGCTTCCGGATGAACCTCTTCAACATCGGCGTCGACGGCCAGTACCGCCTCGCCGCCTTCTTCGCCGCCGCGGTCGGCGGCGCACTGACCCTGCCGGGCATCCTCCAGATCCCGCTGATCATCGTCACCGCGATGCTCGTCGGCGCGATGTGGGCCGGCATCGCCGGTGTCCTCAAGGTCACCCGCGGCGTCAGCGAGGTCGTCGCGACGATCATGCTGAACTCCATCGCGACGGCGATCATCGGCTACCTGCTCCAGCAGGGCCGCCTCGGCCACCTCGACGCGGCAGGCACGAAGATCTCCACCAAGCCGCTCCCGGAGTCCGCGCACTTCTTCGACTTCCCGACCACCCCGTCGCCCGTCTGGGGCTTCATCGTGGTCGCCGTGATCGCGGGCGTCCTGTACTGGTTCACGCTCTCCCGCACCCGGTTCGGCTTCGACCTGCGCACCGTCGGCCAGTCCGGCTCCGCGGCCGAGGCCAGCGGCGTCGACGTCAAGAAGATGGTCGTCACCTCGATGCTGATCTCCGGCGCCGTCGCCGGTCTGATCGGCATGCCGACCCTCCTCAACGACAGCTACGAGTACAGCGGCGACTTCCCGGTCGGCATCGGCTTCACCGGCATCGCCATCGCCCTCCTCGGGCGCAACCACCCCGTCGGCATCGCGCTCGGCGCACTGCTCTGGGGCTTCCTGGAGCGCGGCACCGGCAAGCTCGAATTCGAGGGCTACGACAAGGAGATCGTCGGCGTGATCCAGGGCGTCATCGTCCTGTGCGTCGTCATCGCCTACGAAGTCGTCCGCCGCTACGGACTCAAGCGCCAGCAGAGCAAGGTCGGCGCGGAACTCGCCGCCCAGGCCGCCGCCCGCAACAACGACCAGCAGGAGGTGTCGGCGTGAGCGCCACGGCGACTTCCACCACGCCGGCCCCCAAGGTCTCCGGCGGCAAGGGCGGCCGTACCCGCCTCTCCTTCCCCGTCGTACTGCTGATCGTCGCGGGCGCCCTGCTCGCGCTGTCCGCCGTACGCGCCATCACCGGAGCCGAGGACGTCACCTCGGCCGGGCAGATCAGCGCGGCGCTGGCCATGGCCGTGCCGATCGGGCTCGCCGGTCTCGGCGGTCTGTGGGCCGAGCGGGCCGGTGTGGTCAACATCGGCCTCGAAGGCATGATGATCCTGGGCACCTTCTTCGGCGCCTGGGCCGGCTGGCAGACCAACCCGTGGCTCGGCGTCCTCGCCGGTGTCGTCGGCGGCATGCTCGGCGGGCTGCTGCACGCCGTCGCGACCGTCACCTTCGGCGTCGACCACATCATCTCCGGCATCGCGATCAACATCCTGGCGCTCGGCTTCACCACCTACCTCGCCAAGCTCTGGTTCAACACGGGCGAGGCCGCGGCCAAGGGCGGCAGCCCGAAGCAGTCCCCACCGGCCGACGACATCACCTCGGTGACGATCCCCGGCCTCTCCGACGGGCTGCACTCCATCGAGAAACACCACTGGTTCTTCGTCTCCGACGTGGCGGGCATCCTCGGCGGACTGGTCACCAACCTGTCGCTGCTGACGATCGTCGCCGTGATCCTCTTCGCCCTCACCTTCTTCGTGCTGTGGAAGACCTCGTTCGGGCTGCGGCTGCGCTCCTGCGGCGAGAACCCGGTCGCCGCCGAATCGCTCGGTGTGAACGTCTACACGTACAAGTACATCGCGGTGATCGTCTCCGGCGGGATGGCCGGACTCGGCGGCGCCTTCCTCTCGCTGGTCACCTCGCACATCTACAACGAGGGCCAGACCGGCGGACGCGGCTACATCGGCCTCGCCGCGATGATCTTCGGTAACTGGCGGCCCGGCGGGCTCGCCATGGGCGCCGGGCTGTTCGGCTTCGCCGACGCGCTCCAGTTGCGCAACGGCGGCGAGTCCGTGCACGCCCTGCTCCTGCTGCTGGTGGTCGTCCTCGCCGTCCTCGCCGGCTGGAAGCTCTACCGCAAGAGCTTCGTCCAGGGCACGGTCAGCGCGGTGATCGCCGCCGCTGTGCTGGTCTGGTACCTCGCCACGGACAGCGTGCCCACCGAGTTCGTCAGCGCCACCCCGTACATCGTCACGCTGCTCGTCCTGTCCCTCTCCGCGCAACGGCTGCGCATGCCCAAGGCGGACGGCATGCGCTACCGGAAGGGCCAGGGCAAGTGACGGCCGCCGCGGAGGTCGACTGGGCGGAGCTGCGGAGCGCCGCCCGGTCCGCCATGACGCGCGCGTACGTCCCGTACTCGCACTACCCGGTCGGCGCCGCCGCCCGGGTGGACGACGGACGCACGGTGTCCGGCTGCAACGTCGAGAACGCCTCGTACGGCATCGGACTGTGCGCCGAATGCGGCCTCGTCTCCCAGCTGCACGCCACCGGGGGCGGTCGGCTCACCCACTTCACCTGCGTGGACGGGGCGGGCGAGATCCTGGTGCCGTGCGGCAGGTGCAGGCAGTTGCTGTACGAGTTCGGCGGACCGGAACTGGTCCTGGAGACGCCGGACGGGCTGCGCACGCTCGACCAGATGCTGCCGCAGGCGTTCGGCCCGGGCCATCTGGGATAACCGGCCCGACCGGACGGCACCGGCCCCTCACGGCGACGGCCGTCGCCCGGTGGTGCGGGGCACCGGCTGTCGCCCCGCACCACCGTGGCCCTTCCGCGCGTCGGGAGGGCCACCCCCACACCCACCCTCTATGCGCGTAGAGTCATGCGGGACTCCCGCGTATCCACGCACCGCGCACGGCGTACGCACGCACCGCGTGTACGCACCGCACGTACCGGCCGGAAGGACTCCCTGGACATGGACGCCATCTCCGTCATCCGCACCAAGCGGGACCGAGGCGAGCTGACCCCCGAGCAGATCGACTGGGTCATCGACGCGTACACCCGCGGCGAGGTCGCCGACGAGCAGATGTCCGCGCTGGCCATGGCAATCCTGCTGAACGGCATGAACCGCGGCGAGATCGCCCGCTGGACCGCCGCGATGATCGCCTCCGGCGAGCGCATGGACTTCGCGTCACTCTCCCGCCCCACCACCGACAAGCACTCCACCGGTGGTGTCGGCGACAAGATCACCCTGCCGCTCGCCCCGCTGGTCGCCGCGTGCGGCGCCGCCGTGCCGCAGCTCAGCGGCCGGGGCCTCGGCCACACCGGCGGCACCCTCGACAAGCTGGAGTCCATCCCCGGCTGGCGCGCCCACCTCTCCAACGAGGAGATGCGACACGTCCTGGACACCACCGGCGCGGTGATCTGCGCCGCCGGCGACGGGCTCGCCCCCGCCGACAAGAAGCTGTACGCGCTGCGCGACGTGACCGGCACCGTCGAGGCCATCCCGCTGATCGCCAGCTCCATCATGTCCAAGAAGATCGCCGAGGGCACCGGCGCGCTCGTGCTGGACGTCAAGGTCGGTTCCGGCGCCTTCATGAAGACCATCGAGGACGCCCGCGAACTCGCCTCCACCATGGTCGCGCTGGGCACCGACAGCGGGGTGCGGACGGTCGCGCTGCTCACCGACATGGCGACCCCGCTCGGTCTGACCGCGGGCAACGCCCTGGAGGTGCGCGAGGCCGTCGAGGTGCTGGCGGGCGGCGGTCCCAGGGACGTCGTCGATCTGACCCTGGCCCTGGCCCGCGAGATGCTGGACGCCGCCGGGCTCAAGGACGCCGACCCGGAGAAGGCCCTCGCCGACGGCTCCGCGATGGACGTCTGGCGCCGGATGATCTCCGCCCAGGGCGGCGACCCGGACGCCCCGCTCCCGGTCGCCCGCGAGCAGCACGTGGTCACGGCGCCGTCCACCGGTGTGCTGACCCGGATGGACGCCTACGACATCGGGGTCGCCGCCTGGCGCCTCGGCGCGGGCCGGGCCCGCAAGGAGGACGCGGTGCAGGCGGGTGCCGGCGTCGAGCTGCACGCCAGGCCCGGGGACACCGTCACCCAGGGGCAGCCGCTGCTGACCCTGCACACCGACACCCCCGAGAAGTTCGACGACGCGCTGGGGGTGCTGCCCGGTGCCTACGACATCGCCCCGGCGGGCACCGGCTTCACACCCACTCCGGTGGTGCGCGAGCGCATCGCGTGACCTGAGGTTCCCCCGCGCACGACAGGTGCCCCGGCGAGCCGACGGGCTCACCGGGGCACCTGCGGACTGCCTACTTGCCGAAGTAGGCGTGGTAGATCGCGACCGAGGACGTGTTGCCCTTCTTGTCCGTGACATCGGCCCTGAAGGAGATCGACTTCCCCTTGGCCGGGTTCTTCACGGAGAGTTCGCCCGCCTTGACGGCGTTCTTCCTCCAGGTCTTGCCGCCGTCGTAACTGACGTACACCGTCAGCGACTTGAGGTTCTTCCCGGCGGCCGCACCCTGCACCGTCACCGGCACCGAAGCCGCCTTGCCCGCGGCGACCTTTCCGTCCAGCCCCACCTCGGGGGTGAAGCGGACCGTGGAGACGGGCAGCGCGGTGAGGGCGGCGGTCTTCTTCGACCGGAAGGTCCAACCGGCGTCGATCCGGGAGGAGACGGCCGACGCCCTGGGGTCGAGCCGGACCGAGGTGGTCAGCCGGTAGTCGGCGGCGCCCGACGGCACGGTGACGGCCTCGCCCTCGAACGGGTTCTCGTTCTGGACGAGCTTCTTGCCGTTGCGGTACAGCACGGTCTTGATCGAGGCGTACTTCTGGGCGCCGTAGTTGCCGCTGCCGTCGGCCGAGAGCGGCAGATCAGTGATGAGGTCGTCGCCCTCGCGGAGGACCCCGAAGCCGGGGCCGAGCGCGGGGCCGAACACCGCGACGTTGGCCTTCTTCGTGTACGTCCGGCCCGCCTCGAAGGTCCGCGGGTCCTCGATGGTGTAGATCGAGTCGATGTCCGGGACGCCGTTGGCGTCCGCCTCGCCCTGCTGCATGACGTCGAAGGACCACTTCACCTTGTCGGCGCCGGACACGTAGGCGGTGACGGTGCCGGGCAGCTCGTGGGTGGACCAGGAGCCCCAGCCGCCGAACGAACCGGGGAGCAGCCCCGTCGCCGAGACGATGGCGCTCTTGTTCTTGGCGGAGGCGCCGATGCCGATCCTCACCTTGGCCAGCTGACCGGCGGTGAAGTTCCGCACGTATCCGGTCGCGGCCCGGGTCACCGGTCCGCCGACCGCGATGTCGTAGCGGGTCGAGCCGCCCGCGGTCCAGGTACCGGCCCACTGCTGGGAGACCGAGCCGTCCGTGACCTTCGGGCCCACGTGAGCGGTGCGCAGGCCCCGGTAGGAGTCCAGCAGCCAGCCGTAGGTGTAGCCGTTGTCGTCCCCCAGGTCGAACTGGATCTCTGGGGCGGCCATCTGGTTCCTGGCGCCCTTGGCGGGAAGGGTGAAGGACACCGGCTTCGTGGTGCGCGCGTCGAGGGTGACACGGGTGTTGCCGGTGATGTCCAGCTTCGGCCGGGACAGCCAGTCCATGCCCTTGGTGGTGTCCTCGGGGTCGGTGTACACGACCGAGTTGAGCGCGTAAGAGCCCTTGGGCGCCCGCACCTTCGCCGTGGCGTCGTCGCCCGACGGGCTGAGCCACACGCCGAGTGCCGGGCCGGAGAGGCCCGCCAGGTCGTTCTCGTAGAACGCGGCGGGCTTGCCGTCACGCCCGATGACCTTGATCGTCAGGTCGTACGACTCGACCTCGCGCTCGACCGCCGCGGCGGTGCGGACGGTCTGCCCGCCACCGGTGGCGACGAGGTACGCGGAGTAGTTCCCGTCGGCGGTGCCGCCGAGCCTGGTGTTCACGGTCAGCGGCACATCGGCGCTGCCGCCCGCGGGGACGGTCACCTTCTTCGTGCCGACGGTGAAGAATCCGGCCGGGGCGGGCTTGCCCGCCGGGCCGGTGCCGTCGACCGCGAGGTCGAGCGTGATGTCGGCCTTCCCCAGATTGCGGTAGGTGACCTGCTTGGTGACCGGGGTGTCGTCGGTGTGCGGCCACTGCTGCACACCGAAGTTGACCGACACCGGGTCGGCGATGACGGTCTGACCGATCGCCCGGTCGAGTGCGATCCGGCCGGAGCCCTGCTGGAACGGGGTGTAGGCGCCCGGCTTCGTCGAGGCGGTGAGCGCTCCCTTGAGCTCGGTGTACCTCCACTCCGGGTGCTGCTGCTTGAGGAGCGCCGCGGCGCCCGCGACGTGCGGGGTCGCCATCGACGTGCCGGAGATCGTCAGATAGCCGGGCGGGTTCTGCCCGACCTCCTGGTCGATGGCCGAGCCGGGGGCCGCCGCGGCCGTGATGTCCACGCCGGGGGCCGTGACATCGGGCTTGATCGCACCGTCGCCGACGCGCGGGCCCCTGCTGGAGAAGTCGGCGAGTACGTCGTCGTGGTCGACCGCGCCGACGGTCAGCGCGGCGTCCGCGCTGCCGGGCGAGCCGACCGTGCCCGCGCCGTCGCCCTCGTTGCCCGCCGCGATGGCGAAGAGGACGCCCTTCTCGGCCGACAGCTTGTTGACCGCCGCTTCCAGGGGGTCGATCTCCGGGGTGTCGGTGCCGCCGAGGCTCAGGTTGATGACGTCGGCGCCCTGCGCTGCCGCCCACTCCATACCGGCCAGGATGCCCGAGTCGTCGCCGAACCCGTTGTCGTCGAGGACCTTGCCCTCGATCAGTCTGGCGTCCGGGGCCACGCCCTTGAACTTTCCGCCGGACTTGGCACCGGTACCGGCGGCGATCGACGACACATGGGTGCCGTGGCCGACCCGGTCCTGGGTGTCGGGCGAGGTGGAGAAGTTCTTCGCCTCCAGGATCTGGCCCCTGAGGTCCGGGTGGGTGGCGTCCGCGCCGGTGTCCAGGACGGCGATCTTGACGCCCTTCCCGGTGTAACCGGCCTTCCAGGCGGCCGGGGTGCCGATCTGCGGGACGCTCCTGTCCAGGCTCGCCCTGCGGACGCCGTCCAGCCAGACCCGGTCGATGCCCGCGGCCGCGGTGCGCTGGATCCCGCGCGGGGGCTTGGTGGTGAGCGCCTTCCAGATGTCCTGGGCGTCGTCGACCGGGGTGGTCACCGACTCGGCGTTCAACGACGTCAGGGTCCGGTCGATCCGGGTGGAACCCGCGTCACGGACCTCGGCCCTCGCGGTCGGTGCCCGGTCGCCGCGGTAGGAGACGATGAGTTTCAGGCCGGACTTCTGGGACCTGCGGATCTCCGCGCGGTTCAGCTCGGTGATGTCGAACAGCCGGCGGTCCAGCGTGCCGGATCCGATCAACCGGTGGGCGTCGGCAGGGACGAGCAGGGTGTGCCCGTTGCGTATCTGCCGCTGCACGGGTATGTGTTCACGCCCGGCGGCGGGCCGGAAGCGCAGGATCCCGCCCTTGGCGTCCACCGTCACGCGGTCGCCGGTGATGAGCGTCAGCTCGTGCCGGTCCGCCGACGGCGCACCGGCCTTCCGGGCGGTGTCGGGCTGTGCCGCGGCCGGGGTGGTCATTCCCGCCGCGAGAGCCACGGCGGCAGCCGCGGCGATGGTCGATACACACGCGTTTCTCACGTGTTCGCGCAACTCTCCCCCTGGAGAATCAGGCGGCCCGAGGGCCGCTGGTCAGTCGGCACCGATGGGGACGGTTGGTGTCGACCGGTCACCCATCAAGAGGAGGATCCGGTCGCGGGGGTTCACAGCAGGCTCACAGCTGACCGGAGTTGACGGAAGATCACCGGTCCAGGACCGGACCGGGACCGGACCGGAGGCGCGGTCTCAGCAGCCGGGCGTGCGGCCCCGACGGGTACGGATCCGCTGCGGGACCGGTGTCAACGGGGATCCCGACGGGTGGGAGACGGGAGGGAACCGGGGGGAGGGGCGGGCGGGAACCGGTCGGGCGGGGAGGAGACAGCGATGAGTTTCGGCCGTCGGACCGGTCTGCCTGATGTGGAATCCGTGAACCCGAACGTTCTCGTCGTCACCGGCCGCGTCACGCGGGCCGAGATGCCGGGGCTCTGTGCCGAACTGGAGTCGCTGCTGCACGGCCCCGAGGGTGTCGTCCGCGGCCCCGACAGCGGGGTGGACTGCGATGTCGGCGGCGTCGAGCACCCGGACCTGACCCTGGTCGAGGCCATAGCGCGACTGGGACTCGTCGCGCGCCGGGCCGGCGGCAAACGGCTGCGGCTGCGCAACACACCACCCGAACTGCGCGGCCTGATCGACCTGGTGGGGCTCGCCGACGTGGTGGACGTGGTGTGCGGGCCGGGCCCCGGAGACACCGGGGCCTGACCCGCGGACACCGGTCGTCCGCCGACGCCCACGCCGACCCGGCGCCCGGCCGTACCCGCCCAGGCGTTCACGTCCGCCGTACCGGCCCCCGTCGTTCACGCCCGGCCGTGCCGGTCGGGTGCGGCGCGCGGCCATCTGACTGATGCCGGTGCCTCTTTGGGAACGCCCCACCGGGGACCGGTGACGGCGCGCCCGTCACGCGGGCGGCGCCGTCACCGGCCCTCGTGCTCCGGTTGTGGTCCCGGTTCCGCGTCGGGGTTCGGGATCCATTCCGCTCCGGGGACGGGGCGGCCGTCGGTGGCGGAGGGCTCGCCCAGCCATCGGGTCGCCGCCCAACCGCCCATAAGCAGGACCAGCCAGCCCGCCACCAGCCACATGCGGACGCCGCGCCTCATGCCGCGGTGGCGTCCAGGTGATCGGGCAGCCCGAACAACGGGAACCAGCGAGGTGTGTCCAGGAAGCAGTGCAGCCCGGTGATGGACCCCTCCGAGATGTCGATGACCTGCACCGCCCACGGCACGAACCCCGGTCCGTCCGGGTCGGGCTTGTAGTGCGCGAACGCCGGAGTGCCGTTCGCCTGTGTCGGCACCAGCCGCGAGCCCGCACAGCCCGCGCCGATGGTCTCCATGAACCCGGTGATGTCGTCGTGCCCCCGCAGCCAGAGGTCGAACGGCGGCATGGTCATCACCGCGTCCTCGTGGAGCAGGGCGGTCAGCGCCGCCATGTCGTACCCCTCGAAGGCGGCGACGTACCGGTCGAGCAGCTTGCGCTGCTCCTCGTCGAGCGGGTTCGCGCTGTCCGCGGCCTTGTCGCCGTGCTCGGTGAGGGTGGCGCGCGCCCGCTGGAGGGCGCTGTTCACGGAGGCGACCGAGGTGTCGAGCAGTTCGGCGACCTCGCTCGCCTTCCAGGCCAGCACCTCGCGCAGGATCAGCACGGCCCGCTGCTTCGGCGGCAGGTGCTGCAACGCCGCCACGAACGCGAGCCGCACCGACTCGCGTGCCACCGCGGCCTCCGCCGGGTCCTCGACCGACGGCAGGATGCGGCCGTCCGGCATCGGCTCCAGCCAGGTGTTCTCCGGCAGCGGGTTCAGCGCCGCCTGGGCGAGCGGCGTCGGACCCGACAGATCGACCGGGCGGGCCCGCTTGTTGCCCGCGTTCAGCATGTCCAGACAGACGTTGGTGGCGATCCGGTACAACCAGGACCGCAGCGACGAACGCCCCTCGAACTTCTCGAAGTTGCGCCAGGCGCGCACCAGTGTGTCCTGTACCGCGTCCTCCGCCTCGAAGGCGGAGCCGAGCATCCGGTAGCAGTAGCCGGTCAGCTCGACCCGGTACCCCTCCAGACGACTGTCGAGGTCCGCCGTCGCTGTCAGATCACTCATCGCTCCACCCCTGTTGCGCTGTGACACCGCTCACTTCAGCACTTCGGAAGCTACAGCAGACCACTGACAACGGGGGCGGGAAGCGTCGAAGCCGCACACACTCCGGCAAGTGTCCGGACGACGACCGGGCCGCACCCGCCCGGTGGGGTGCGGTGCGGCCCGGCCGGACGGAGTCCGTCCGCCGGATCAGGTGCCGGGCTTGCGCCCGTACACGTACACCTCGTCGCCGTTCCGCAGCAGCTTCCAGTACGCCTTGGCGTCGGCGTCCCGCATGTTGACGCAACCGTGCGAGCCCGGCGGGTTCCACATCTTCACGCCCACCGAGTGGAAAGCCTGCCCGCCGTCGAAGAACTGCGCGTACGGCATCCGCACGTGGTAGATCGACGACACGTGGTCGATGTGCCGCCAGTAGATCTTCTTCAGCCCGGTGCGCGTCTCGTACTTGTCGCGCCCGGTCCGCACCGGCACGGGACCGAACTTCAGCTTGCCGCCGTCCTGGATCCAGGACAGTTGCCGGGTCAGGTCGACGCACGCGATGCGCCCCTTGTCGGTGGGGCACTTCTTCGCCCTGTCGGGGTTCTTGCCGGCGGCCTTCTGGTCGGTGAGCGTCTTCATCGTGCGCCAGGTGACCGGCCCCGCGTAACCGATGGTGGGGGTGACCCCGTAGGTGCTCTGGAACGACCGGATCGCCTTGCAGTCGGCCGCCGACTGCTTGCCGTCGACCGGTCGGTGCAGGTACTTCTCCACCTGCTTCTGGTAGGGCCCGGCGGACGTGGTGCAGGTCGCCGCCTGCGCCGATCCGCCGGTGCCCAGAACGAGGGCGGGCGCCGCCGTCAGTACGGCCGCGGAGACGGCGAGCGCGCGCCGCAGCCGTATCCCTCCCGTGGTGGTGATGACTCTCGTCTGCCTCATCTGTGCCGATTCCCCCTTGCTCTGTCGCGGCCCTGTGCCGCTGCCGGTTCGCATGCCCGTGCGACCGCGTTCCCCATGCCGTGACCGGAAGGTCTCGTCGGCCGACGACGCCCGCGCAGCACTAGATGTAGGAGGCCAGGACATTACTGACGCCTGGCGTAACCGCGACGCAGGAGGTTCTCCATCAGCAGCGCTGTGGGGGCGGTGGAAGTTGTAGTGGATGTTCCAGGTCGCGAGCGCTTCTCTACGCTGGTCTTCGGATGCCCAGGCGCGGGCGTAGAGGAACTCCTCGGCAAGGATGCGGTTGTATCTCTCCACCTTCCCGTTGTGTCGAGGCGTGTACGGGGTGATCCGCTGGTGGCGTGACCCGAGCAGGGCCCGAGCGAATGCGTCAGCGCGGTAGCAGGCACCGTTGTCGGTCACGACTCGCTCGATGTGGGTGATGCCATGGGCAGCGAACCAGACTCGCGCCCGGTGGAGGAACGCGACGGCAGTGGCCGCCTTCTCGTCAGGGAGCTCTTCGGTGTAGGCGAGCCTGGAGTACCCGTCGATGGCGGAATGGAGGTACACGTAGCCGCCGCGCTCGCTCTTGCCCTTGCGGCGCTCGACTGCCTTTGCTTGTTGACTTCCGCGACCGTGGATACGCCAGCCACCACCGTCGGGGATCCGGCCGGCCTTCTTCACGTCCACGTGCACCATGTGGCCGGGCCGTCGAGCAGTGATCGTCCGCAGCTCTCGGTTGGTCTTGCCGTTGGGGTCGATGAACTTCCGCCGGTTCAGACCGAGGGCGGCCAGGTGGCGGGTGACCGTGCGGCGCGAGAGCACAATCCCGTCGACGGCGAGCTCGTGGGCGATGCGAGTGGCCGACCACTTGTGGGCACGCCGCATCTCCTCAATGCGTGTGACCACGTCGACTGGTGTCGCACTCGGCTGATGGTGCGGCGTCGAGCTTCGATCAACCAACCCGAGTTCGCCGTGTCGCCGGTGCCGGTTCACCCACTTCGACGCCGTTGCTCGGGAGATCCCCATCTCTGCGGCGACATGCGCGATCGGACGAGTCTTGCAACGTTCGATCAATCGGCGGCGACCCTCCACGGACAATGGTGCGTTCGCGTGGGTCATGGCCTCGTCGAGGCCGTACGGGACGCGTGGTGCCGTGCGCCGGTGACGATGAGTGAGACGTTCTGTCCACCGAAGCCGAAGGAATTGCTGAGCACGGCCTCTTGGCGGACGTCTCGTCGCTCTGCGACGACATCGAGATCGATGTCGGGCCCGACGCCGGCCGCGGTGAGGTTGCGGGTCGGCGGGATGACGCCGTGCTCCACACTGAGGACGGCGATGAGCGCCTCGATCGCGCCGGCGGCGCCAAAGAGATGACCGAGCGCCGCCTTGGGGGCTGTCACGGTGGCGCGGCCGAATACTTCCCCGATCGCGTGTGCCTCGGCGACGTCGCCGACCGGAGTTCCGGTGGCATGGGCGTTGATGTGGCTGATCTGCTCGGGAGTCAAACCGGCTTGCGCAAGGGCCTTCCGCATAGCGGAGACCTGACCGGAGCCGTCGGGAGCGGGTGCCGTGATGTGGTGAGCGTCGGCGGCGATGCCGGCGCCCGCGAGTACAGCGTGGACGCGCGCGCCTCGGGCGCTGGCGTGCTCGGCGCTTTCGAGCACCACGACAGCGGCGCCTTCGCTGAGGACGAATCCGCTGCGGTCCGCGGCGAACGGCCGGGACGCTGACGCGGGTTCGACGGTGTACCGCGACAGTGCTTGTGCCTGGGCGAAGCCGGCAACGGTGATCGGGGTGATCGCGGCCTCGGTCCCGCCCGCGATCACCACGTCCGCCTCGCCGGCACGGATGAGCCTGGCCCCCAGGGCGATCGCCTCGGCACCGGAAGAGCACGCCGAGACGGGCGTGTAGACCCCGGCCCGTGCGCCGTATTCGATACTGATCAGCGCCGCCGCCGCATTGGGCATGAGCATCGGGACCGTGCGTGGTGAGACGCGCCGCGTCCCGGCCGCTTCCAGTACGTCGTCTTCCTTCAGCAGCGTCCGTACGCCCCCGATGCCCGTGCCGATCGCTGATGCAAGCCGGTCCGGGTCCACCCGCGGGGCACCGGCATCGGCCCAGGCTTCGGCCGCCGCGGCGAAGGCCGCCTGCTGCGAGCGGTCGAGCCGCCTGGCCTGCACCGGCAGCAGCAACTCGGCGGGGTCGATCGCCATCGTCCCCGCGACGGTGTCGGGAAGACCGACATCCTCGTGGCCGCGCAGGACGCCGCCGCGGATGCCCGACTCGCCGGCAAGCAGGGCGTCCCAGGTGGACGCCACGTCTGCCCCGAGTGGGGTGATCGCGCCGAGTCCGGTCACGACGACTTCAGTCTGGTGCATGCCCTTCAATCTTTCTTGTATGCGATACAAGCGAACAGCCTTGTTGTATCACATACAATTTTGGCGTGGAGAAGAAGCGAACCGAAGCTCGATCAACGTCGGCTCGGTCGCGTGACCGCGGTCGCGCGACGAGGCGCCGGCTGATAGAGGCAACTGCACAGCTCTGCAAGGAGCGGCCCGGCGCTGAGGTGAGCGTCGCGGAGATCGCGAACGCGGCAGGCGTCTTCCCCAATCAGGTCACCTACTACTTCGGCTCCAAGGACTCGCTCCTCGTGCACGCCGCCTTTCTCGGCTTGCTGCACGACGCCCGACGGATTGAGCGCCTCGGTCGCCAAGCCCCCGATGCGGCGACATTTCGGCGCAACATCGCCCGCGCCGCACTGGCCATGCCCTCGCTCCCATCGGTCGCGCGAGCACTCGCCGCCGGGATCTCCAAGCCAGAACTCGCCCCCGTGGTCGACCGGCACCTCCAGTTGTTGTTCCGGCAATCCGAGCGCTTCGTGAGCCAGCTCATCGACGGTCGCGGCTGGAGGGCCCGCCGACCGCTCGACGTGGAGGTCAGGACGTTCTGGAGCACCGCGCTCGGCGCAGTGCTGCTCGTCCGGGCCGGGGCACACGGCACTGTCGCCGACCTCGACCTCGCCGGAGCAATGACCATCCACGACGAACCCGAGCGCGGCTAGTTCAGACAAACGGGCCTGCGGCGACGACGTGTGCCGTTCCCGCGCGACGGTGGCCTCGTCGCGGTCGGCATGTTCGCCGACGAACTCCACTGTTGCGCCTAGAGCAAGGCGTCAAGAACCTGCTTGCCAGCAACAACTAGACGTTCACCGAGGAGCGGACGGTTGTGCGTGGAATGTCTCGGTTCTGTCTCCGGCCCGCGCCCCCGTCCGGTCCCGGTTCGCCGCGGGCGTCAACCGGAAAGGCCCCCGATGCCTGTGTGAGGTACGGGACTTTCGGACAACCGGGATCCGCACGTCGGTGGTCCCGTCGACGTCCCCGGGGCGCCGAATCACCAAACGACCACTTCCGGACTATTTGGATATCTCATCGTGATAAAGGACTGTTTGGGTGAATCGTCGGGGTGTCAAGGATCTGGGGGCAGTGAACGACGCGGCGAGAAAGCGAGCGCACCATGGCTGAATGGCAGCAGGTCTCCGGTTCCCTGAAGGCGATTTCGGCGGGGTCGCGGACGAATGTGTGGGGGGTGAACGCGGCGGGGAACATCTACCGCTACACCA
>NZ_JBIBYN010000023.1:31779-147941 GCF_043083325.1 Streptomyces sp. NPDC014734
CAACAACGACGCGAGTCCGTGGGTGCAGATCCCGGGTGCGTTGACGGACATCGGCGCGGCCGCGGACGGCACGGTGTGGGGGGTGAACGCGGCGGGGAACATCTACCGCTACACGGGCGACGGGAGCGCCACCCACTGGAAGCAGATCCCGGGAGCCCTGGCCCGCATCTCGGCGGGGTCGCGGACGAATGTGTGGGGGGTGAACGCGGCGGGGAACATCTACCGCTACACCAACAACGACGCGAGTCCGTGGGTGCAGATCCCGGGTGCGTTGACGGACATCGGCGCGGCCGCGGACGGCACGGTGTGGGGGGTGAACGCGGCGGGCAACGTCTACCGCTACACGGGCGACGAGAGCTCCACCCACTGGAAGCTCGTCTCGGGCGCCCTGGCCCGCATCTCGGCCGGGTCCCGGACGAACGTCTGGGGCGTCAACTCGGCCGGGAACCTCTACCGCTACACCAACAACGACGCGAGTCCCTGGGCCCAGGTCGCCGGAAACGGCAGCGACATCGGTGCGGGCGCCGACGGCACCGTCTGGCACGTCAACGCGGCGGGGAACATCTACCGCTACACCGGGGACCAGCCCAGCTGACTCCCCCCGCACGGCAGTCGAACGCGGGTTCCCCCGGTCCTGAGAACGGAGGAACCCGCTGTGTGACTCCGCCGTCGACGACGTGCGAGGAAACCCGCACGCCGACGCGCACCCCCGTTCAGTTCCGCTTTCAGCTCTGCGGGGAGACCACCGGCACCGGCCGCCGCCGTGCGGCGCGCGCCGCGGCCCGCGAGCCGTACAGCGTGATCGAGACCACGCCGAGGACCGCGAGCAGCCCCAGCGACACCGTCCCCGCCCAGCCCCCGGCGTGGAAGGCGACCGCGCCGAGTGTGCCGCCCGCGCTGGAACCCAGGTAGTAGGCGGACTGGTACAGCGCCGACGCCTGCGCCCGGCCCCTCGTCGCGGTACGGCTCACGGACGAGGAGGCGACCGCGTGCCCGGCGAAGAAGCCCGCGGTGATCAGCACCAGACCGAGCAGGACGGTGGTCAGATCGTCGGCGAGCGAGAGCAGGAGTCCGGCGGCGGTGGTGGAGACGGCGAGGTACAGGGCGCCCCGGCGGCCCAGCCGCTCGACAAGCTTGCCGGCCGCGGCCGAGGAGACCGTGCCGACCAGGTAGACGAGGAAGATCGACCCGACGACACCCTGCGGAAGGCCGAACGGCGCCTCCACCAGCCGGTAGC
The DNA here is from genome assembly GCF_043083325.1 of Streptomyces sp. NPDC014734. NCBI lineage: Bacteria > Bacillati > Actinomycetota > Actinomycetes > Kitasatosporales > Streptomycetaceae > Streptomyces > Streptomyces sp. NPDC014734. Next base: position 33,017 of record NZ_JBIBYN010000023.1, read on the forward strand.
CGATCACCGTGTACACGGCGCCGAACACCGTCATGAACAGCGCGCCGATCGCGTACAGCCGCCGCAGCAACGGATCGGCGAGATGCCCGACGACCGTCTTCGCCAGCGCCTTCGGGTTCAGCGACCCGGGGGTGAAGTGCCGGGCCCGGGGGATCAGGAGGTGGAAGGCCACCGCGCAGGCCGCGGCCAGCAGCCCGACCGCGCCCAGCGCCGCCCTCCAGCCCCACAGTTGGGCGATCCAGCCGGTGAGGATGCGGCCGCTCATCCCGCCGATGCTGTTACCGGCCACGAACAGTCCGATCGCGGCCACCAACGCCTTGGGCCGCACCTCCTCCGCCAGGTACGCCATCGCGGAGGCGGGCAGTCCGGCCAGTGCCGCGCCCTGGACGGCGCGCAGCGCGATCAGCCAGCCCAGCGAGGGCGCGAAGGGCACGAGCAGCCCGACCAGCACGGCGACCGTCAGCGAGGCGGTCATCATCTGCCGCCGCCCGAACCGTTCGGAGAGCGCGCTGAGCGGCAGCACGCACAGCGCCAGCGCGCCGGTCGCGGCGGAGACCGTCCAGCTCGCCTGCCCGGCCGTGGCGCCCAGCGAGGAGGAGACGGCCGGCAGCAGGGCCTGTGTGGAGTAGAGGAGCGCGAAGGTCGCGACCCCCGCGGCGAAGAGCGCGAGGCTCATCCGGCGATATCCGGGGCGGCCCGGTGCGAGACGGTCCGGCGCCGAGGGGCCTGCGGTCGCGGCGGAGGCGGAGGGGCCGGCGGTGGCGGCGGCGCGGTCCGGGTCGGCGACGGGGGACGGCTGGGGCGAGGCGGCCACGACGATCGTGGACGCCCCGGTACTGGCAGGAGGCATGCTCCGAACGTAGGCCTCCCGGTTTCATGCGTCCAATGCATGAAACCGCAATAATCAATCCCATGGCGCATGAACGCAGCTCACAGCCACGGCTGTCACCGAGTAGTTACGAAGAAGACATTCGCGCCGTCCTCGCGCCGCGGCTCGCGCACTTCGAGGCGGTCGCCCGCCACGAGCACGTCACCCGGGCCGCGCACGAGCTGGGCATCCCGCAGTCGACCCTCTCGCGGGCGATGGTCAGGCTCGAACAGGACCTGGGAGTCGCCCTGTTCGCCCGCAAGGGCCGTACCGTCTCCCTCACCCCCGCGGGCCGCACCTTCCTGGGCTCGGCCGAGCGGGCTCTTGCCGAGGTCGAGAAGGCCGCGGACTCGGTACGGGCCGACGCCGACCCGGCCACCGGCAAGGTCGCCTTCGGCTTCCTGCACACCATGGGCTCCGAGACCGTGCCCGCCCTGCTCCGCGCCTTCCGTGCCGATCACCCCCGGGTCCGTTTCCAGCTCGTGCAGAACTACGGGGAGGCGATGCTCGAACGTCTCCGCGCCGGCGGCCTCGACCTCTGCCTCACCTCACCCGTCCCGGACGCCCCCGACCTGGTCGCCCGCCGCCTCGACGAACAGCGGCTGCGCCTCGTCGTCCCCGAGGACCACCGGCTCGCCTCGCGCCGGCGCATCCGGCTGGCGGAGGCCGCGGACGAGAAGTTCGTCACCCTGGAACCGGGGTACGGCCTGCGCCGGATCACCGACGACCTGTGCGCGCAGGCGGGTTTCACCCCGCGCGTCGCCTTCGAGGGCGAGGAGGCGGAGACGCTGCGCGGGCTCGTCGCGGCGGGCCTCGGCGTGGCCCTGCTGCCGCCGCCCGCGGTGGCCCGCCCCGGCGTCGTCGAACTCACCGTCACGGCGCCGAGGGCGGCCCGCGAGATCGGCGTCGCCTGGCTGGACGGCCACCCGGACACGCCTCCGGTGGCCGCCTTCAAACGCTTCCTGCTGTCGCGCCGGGGCCACCTGCTGCCTGATTGACCCCGTACGGGGCCGCCCCGCCGGCCGGGCGTTCTGCGGTCCTTGCCGTCTTCGCCGTCCCTGCCGTCCCTGCCACCCCTGCCGTCCCTGCCGTCCCTGCCGTTCTGCTGTGCTGCTGGTCGGCCGACAGGACGGCAGGACGGCCGGACACCGTACGGGGCCAGTCGGCTGCCCGCCCAGTCGCCCGGCCGCGTGCACGACCGGGGAGAATGCCCGGATGACGAGCCCGGATTCCGTGTCCTCCGCCGCCGCGGAGCCCCCGTCCCCGCCGTCCCGGCCGGCCGGGGGGCGTGGCGGCGCGTGGTTCACCGGTCTCGTCGGTCTCGCGTTCGTCGTCGGGGCTGCCGTGTTCATGTTCGGCCTCCTGCCCGCCTCGCGCGCCGACCACCGGGACTACACGGCCGCGACCGCCTGCCCGGTGGAAGAGCCGGGGAAGCCGCGGGCGTCGCGGGAGCCGGACCGCGACTGCCTGGCCGAATCGCCCGCCGTGGTCGTCCGTACGGAATCCGGGCGGCGTGGCAGGTCCACCTACCGGTACCTGTTCCTCACCGCGCCCCCCTCGCCCACCGCGTCCGTCGCGGGCGATGGCGCGGCGCGCGAGTTCCGGCTGGAGATGAGCAGCGGTTCCCCGGTCTTCGGTGCCGTGACGGCGGGCGACCGGGTGAGGGTGACGTACTGGCGCGGCGAGGCCCGTTCGGTCGCCTTCGGACACCTGCGACAGGGCACCGGCGCCGTCCCGGGCGGCGCCCGCCGCCTGTTCCTCGCGGCGGGGCTCGCGATGCTGATGCTGGGTGCCGCGTTCCTCTGGGGCGGCTACTGGTGGGCCCGCCGGTCGGCCGACTCGCCCGCGCTGGACCCGTGGCAGATCAGAGTCCCCACCGGCGCGTTCCTGTGCCTCGCCGGGGCCGGGGCGGTGGCCGCGTTCGCCACGGACTCCGTCCCGGCCGTGCTGATGACGACGGTCGTCGCGGCGCTGGTCATCGCTGTGCCGACCGTGCTGATCATCCGCCGCCGACTGCGCCGCACCACGGACACCATGACCGTCGTGCCGCGCGTGCCCGAAGGCGAACGCTGCCTGCGCGCGCTGGTCCTCGGTGATGTGCCGTACAGCGTCGACGGCTTCGACCACCTGGTGATCGGCCCCGGTCTGCTCGCCGCCACCCCCGACCCGACCGGCCGGGTGGCCCGCCGCCGCCTTCCGTCCTCGCTGACCCCGGTCCGGGTCCGTCCGCCGTACCGCACCGACCCGGGCGCCGCCGCGCTGAACGGTCTGCGGGTGGTGGAGTGCCGCGACGGCACGACCCCGGTGGTCATCGCCGCGACGGCGGACGACGTGCCCTGGATTCTGGGGGCGCTGCGGAGCCGGGACGCGGATGCCTCGCAGGGCCGGGACGGCTTTCGAGCCGGGGAGCGATAGGGGGTCGCGAGCCCGCCCTCTGTCGCTCCCCGGCTCGTTGGGCGGCGGTGGTCGGTCCGTCCGGCGTCAGGGGCTCGTGAGGACGACGAGCTGCCGGGTCGCCCTGGTCATCGCGACATAGCGGTCGACCGCTCCTTCGATGCCCTTGCCTCCCTCGACGCCTTCCCCTCCGTCCACGCTCCTGCCTCCGTCCACGCCCCCGCCGAACGCCTCCGGGTCGACGAGGACGACCAGGTCGAATTCGAGCCCCTTCGACAGCTCCGGGGTCAGCGAACGGACGCGGGGCGTCGCCCGGAAGGCGGGATCGCCGATGACGCAGGCGATCCCGTCGGTGTTCTCGGCGAGCCAGGCGTCGAGGACCGCGTCCAGGTCCGCGATGGATCCGTGCCGGACGGGTACGCCGGCGGAACGGATGGAGGTCGGCACGTTGGCATCCGGGAGCACGGCGCGGATGACCGGCTCGGCCTCCGCCATGACCTCCTCCGGCGTCCGGTAGTTGATGGTCAGGGTGGCCAGGTCGATCCGGTCGAACCCGATCCGCTCCAGCCGGTCCCGCCACGACTCCGTGAACCCGTGCCTGGCCTGGGCCCGGTCCCCGACGATGGTGAAGCTCCGGGACGGGCACCGGAGCAGCAGCATCTGCCACTCCGCGTCGGTGAGTTCCTGGGCCTCGTCCACCACGACGTGGGCGAACGGGCCGGCGAGCAGGTCCGGTTCGGTGCCGGGCAGCGCGTCCCCGTCGACCAGGGTGTCCCGCAGGTCCTGCCCGTGCAGCATCGTCACCGCGCCCTCGCCGTCGGGGTCCGCCGCGAGCAGGTTGTCGATGACCTTGGTCATCTGCTCGCGCTCGGCGGCCACCGCGGCGTTGTGCCGACGTCTGCGCCGGGCCGTCTCCGGGTCGCCGAGCCGTTGCCGTGCCGCGTCCAGGAACGGCAGGTCGGACACCGTCCAGGCCTGAGCGTCGCCGCGTTGCAGCTTCGCCACGTCGTCGGGGCCGAGCCAGGGAGCGCACATCCGCAGGTAGGCGGGGACCGACCACAGGTCACCGACGAGGTCCGCCGCTTCGAGCAGCGGCCACGCCCGGTCGAAGGCCCCGAGCAGTTCCCTGTTCTGCAGCAGTGCCCTGCGGACCAGCGCGGCCGGTGCGTCGCCGTCGTACCGGTCCTCCAGGATCGTGAGCAACTCCTCCCGGACCTGCTCGCGCGCCTCGTTGTGCGGAACACCGGGGTCCGCCGCGTCGAACGCCACGGCCCAGTCACGGGCGCCCAGCGGGATGTCGCTGCCGTGGACGGTGACCGCCATGCCCCGGGCGGGCGGTTCCTCGTAGAACCTGACGGCCGTCTCGATCGCCTCGACCAGCTTCGCGGAAGACTTCAGGCGGGCCACGTCGGGGTCGGTCTCGGCCGTCGCCGCGGCCCCCTCGGCGACGAGGTCCCGCAGGATGCACGTCTGCACCCCCTCCTCCCCGAGGCTGGGGAGGACATCGGCGACATAGGCAAGGTAGGGCCGGTGCGGGCCGACGAACAGCACGCCGCCCCTGCGGTGCCCGAGACGGGGGTCGGAGTGGAGGAGGTAGGCGGAGCGGTGCAGGGCGACGACGGTCTTCCCGGTCCCCGGGCCGCCGTCGACGACGAGCGCGCCGCGGGAGCCCGCCCGGATGATGGCGTCCTGGTCGGCCTGGATGGTGCCGAGCACGTCCCGCATCCGCGCCGACCGGTTGCCGCCCAGACTGGCGATGAAGGCGGACTGGTCGTCGAGCGCGGCGTGCCCGACGATCCCGTCCGGGGTGAACACCTCGTCCCAGTAGTCGCTGATCCGGCCACCGGTCCAGCGGTACCTGCGGCGGCTCGCCAGCCCCATCGGGTTGGCGTGGGTGGCGCCGAAGAACGGCTCGGCCGCGGGGGAGCGCCAGTCGATCAGCAGCCGACGGCCCGCACGGTCCGTCAGGCCGAGCCGTCCGACGTACACGGGCTCGGAGCCGTCCGCGCCGACCATGTGCCCGAGGCACAGGTCCAGCCCGAAGCGGCGCAGCGTGCGCAGCCGGCCGGTCAGCCGGTGGACCTCCAGATCCCGTTCCATCGCCTCCCGGCCGACACCGCCGGGTGCCCTGCGCGCCTCCGCGAGACGCTCCGACAGCTCGGCGATCGTCCGGTCCAGGCACTCGGCGATGGCCGCGAAGCGCTGCCGGTCGTCGGCGATCAGCTTGGGGGCGGCCTTGGGGGAGAGGCGGTCGGGAAGGGCGAACGCGTCGGTGGGCAGGGGGGTCATGGGGGTCATGCGGAGGGGCTCCGATCTGGGGTTGCTTGCGGCCGGGCCACGCGGCGTGCCGCCCGACGGCCCCGGAGCCGTCGTCGTTCGTTCATCATTCCCGTCGTCGTTCCGGTCGCCGTTCCGTCGGCGGCCCGGGTGCCGGTCAGGTCGTCGGTCCGGCCACCGGTCCGGTCGCGGGGAACGCAGGTGTGGCGCGAGCACGTCGCGGCTCCCACGTCCACGGATTCCGGCCTCGACCCGAGATTCTGCGTCACGACGGGGGCCTTGCCGCAAGGCCCCCGGTGCGCTATACGTTGAGAGTGGAAAGGAGCAAAGAAGTCTCCTTTCCTTTTTTCTTTTCCGCCGCTCCCTGTTTTCCCTGCCGCGATGACCGGCTTCGCCTCGATGTCAGTCCGATCGACGGCAGCATCGAGGCCGAACTCACAAGGATGCCCGGACTCTGCGCGACGAGAAACCGAAGCCTTGGCAGGTCTTTCGTACGATTGCGATGGTGCTGCGGCGAAGGCGCGGCCCGTCCGGCGGCGAGCGGGACCGGGCTCGTGCTCAGCGCCCGCTCAGCAGCGTGTCCCGCAGCAGGTCGACGAGGTCCTCGTGCTCGGCCCCGGCCAGTGCGTCGAACGCCCCCGAGTGGCGGCCCAGCAGTATCCCGGAAACGGCCGCGACCACCATTTCGGCCCGCAGCTGCGGCCGGTCCAGCCCCTCCCGTACGAAGCGCTCGTGCAACGGCTCGACCAGCCGGGCGTGCAGCGCCGCACGCGTGGCGTCCTGTGCCCTCGGGTCACTGAGCGGCTGCACCGCCACCTGGAGCAGCGGAACGGGACCGCGCCGGTCGGACCGTTCGAAGATCTGGTGCAGCCGGTCCGGGTCGAAGAGGTCGGCCGGTGTCTCGTCGCCCTGCTCCGCCTGGAGCGCGGCGACGTACAACAGGGTCTTGTTGCCGAAGTAGCGGGCGATCAACGCCGGGTCCACGCCGGCGCGTTCGCCGATGTCGCGGATCGTCGTACGGTCGAAACCACGCTCGCCGAACAGTTCGCTCGCGGCCCGCAGCAGCAGTTCGCGGCTGCGGGCCGAGTCGCGACGGCGTGCCGGTGCCGTCCCGTTCACCGTTCCGCCCTCGCTCACCGCTCCACCTCCGCGCGCGTCTCCGCCGTCGCGCCCGGTCCTGGATTCCGTCCGGACACCGAGCCGTCGGAGCTGTCGGAGGCGCCGGAGCCGTCGGAGCCGTCGGAACCGCCGGGGCCGCTTGAGGTGCCGGAACCGTCGGAGCCGCTTGAGGTGCCGGGGCCGCCCGTCCCGACCGCCGGGCTCATGGCCACGGTGCTCCCGGCCGTCCGCGACGGGGTGCGCGCGAACGACCGGAGCAGGATCAGCCCGACCACAGCGGTCGCGGCCCACACTCCCGACCCGAGCAGCCCGGTCGTGCGGTAGCCGTCGCCGGAGGGCAGACTCCGGCCGGGCGCGGTGGCGGCCTGGAGGACCATGGCGCTGAGCGCGCTGCCGGCCGAGTAACCGATGTACTTCACGACCTGATTGAAACTCATCGCGCTGCCCGTCTCATGCGCAGGTACCCCGCCGACGATCAGCCCGGGCGTGATCGCGAAATTGAAGCCGACACCGAGCCCGGCCACGGCCATGGTGACGAACACACCCCACAGGGCTCCCCGGGCGAACACGAAGGTCAGCATGGACACGAGGGAGATCACACAGCTCAGCGGCAGGAGCCGGGCGAGCGGCTGGGTACGGGCGAGGAGCCGCACCACACGGCCGGCCACCAGACTCGCTACCGAGAACGGCACCAGGACCAGTCCGGTGACGACGATCGAGGCCCCGAATCCGTACCCGGCGTCCGTCGGCGTCTGCACGTACCGGGTCACCGACGAGATCAGCAGGTACATCCCGACGCCGCCCATCAAGGTGGTCAGGTGGGCGGCGAGGACCACTCGGTCCCGGACGAGGCGCAGTTCCACCAGGGGATGTTCGGTGCGCAGCTCGTGCAGCACCCAGCCACCCAGCAGGAACACCGACACGGCGACCAGGACGAGCAGCCGCGCCGACCCCCAGCCCCAGTGCTCCCCCTGGCTGAGCGTGAACAGCAGCCCCGACATGCCGAGGGCCAGCAGTACCGCACCCGGTATGTCCATCGGCCGTGCCGGACGGCTCGGCGGAACGGGGATCACGAGGACGGCGGCGACCAGGGCCAGCGCCGTGGCGATCGCCGCGAACCAGAACCCGGCGTACATCCCCAGGTACTCCGCGAGCAGCCCGGTGACGGGGTAGCCGAGGCCGACCCCGGCGGCGGTCGTCAGCGAGAGCGTCGCCAGCGCCGACCGTGCCCGTTCCGGCGGCAGGGAGTCGCGGGCGGTCGCGATCGCCAGCGGAACGAGCCCCATCCCGGCCCCCTGAAGAGCCCGGCCCACGATCAGGCACGCGAAACCCAACGGCAGCGCCGCCAGCAGACTGCCCAGCAGCACCACGACGAGACCGGTGAGGATCACCTTCCTGCGGTGCGGGCCGTCGCCCAGACGCCCCATGGCCGGAGTGGCGACGGCCCCCACCAGCATCGTGACCGTCAGCGACCACTGGGCGCCGGAGACGGAGACGTGATCCACGTCCGCGATGGTCGGGATCAGCGGGGCACCCAGACTGCTGATGATCGCGACCAGCATGCCGAGCGAGACCAGCACGGGGACCAGGGCCCGCTGCCGCCGGGAGGACGTGGATATCGGAGGCAACGGACCGGCCCATCCCCTCGTGTGGTGTCACTCGTGCATGTCGTGACACTCATGTCATCATCTGATGTCTTCGTCTGATGACCGCGAGTATGGCACTCGTTCCCCGACCCCGGCTACGGGCGGTCCACGACCGTCACCCGGCGCAGCTCCCGGTGGAGACGGGAGGCGAGCAGGCCGGGGATGCGGGGTTCGTCGTATGCGGAGAGGCAGTCGTTCTCGGAGGCGTGCCAGCCGCGGGCCGTGAGGGTGTAGACGGTCCCCGACACCCCGTGGAGCCGAGGTTTTCGCACCCGCAGGACGGCGTGCTCGTTCCTCCGCAGGAACGGGCACTGCCGGACGGAGACCCGTGCGTGCTCGGCGCACAGCGGCGGCATGGAGGTGATCGACCTCTCCGGCCAGGTCGGCGGCGAGTCCGCGCGCCGCCAGTCGAGGAACAGCCACCCCTGCTCGTTCCGGTCGGCGGGTCCGCCGCACACCTGGCACAGCATCCGCTCCATGCACACACGCTGCCGTTGGGGGTTCATGCAGTCGTACAGAACGCGCCCACCCGGGGACTCCCGTACACGCACCCACAGGTTTCCGTGGTGATCCCGGTCGGTGGAGCGGGTGTTCCGATACGCGATCCGGGGCCCCTTGCTGCCGAATTCGACAGTCAACTCCGAGGTGCGGCCGGGGAGGTCACTGTCCCGTGAGGCCACATAGGGGGCCAGGAGCGGCATGCGGGTCTCCTTTCGATGTGCGCCCTTCGGCGGGCGAGGTCGTCGAGCCCGCACGCCGATCGACGAGCCCGGTGCGGGTGAACTCCGATGTCGTGAAGGGACGTTCGGTACTCCTCTTCTCCCTCCCCCTCACAACAACTCGCCACGACTGCGGGCGTTCGCCCGGGCCGTCTCCGCGCGAAGCCGTTCCGACGAGGTGAGTCGGCGAACACACTCCGGCGGGGCCTCCCACTCGGTCCCGCCCCGGACCGGCCGCAACGACCAATACGGTCCGGCCACCCCACGGAACTCGCCGACGCGGTCGCCGTGTCCGGTGTCGGCCATGAGCGTGCCGGGAGCCGGGACATGCGGGGATTTCTTCCCGTTCGAGGGAACGTGCTCAACGGGCACCACCACTGCGCTCCTCTCCGTAATGATTCCCTTACCGAGGCGGCTCAGCGTGGTCTACCGTCAGGAACCATTCAACGTGCCGCAGGAGGACGAAAGGTTGGTGATAATCCGTTGAATCGCAAGGAGTTGGATCCGGAAAGCTCTCCCCAGGCGGCCTTCGGGGCGCGTCTGCGCAGCTCGCGGGAGGGGCGCGGCTGGACGCAGGAGGAACTGGCCGAACGGATGGGATATTCCAGTACGCATATTTCCTCGGTCGAAACTGGTCGGAAGCTTCCGACCTTGCGTCTTTCGCGCAGTGCGGACCGCGTCTTCGGGACCGAGGGCACCGCTGACACGTTCGAACGTCAGTGGCGCGAGATCCGGCACGGCGCGATGCTGGAGGGCTTCCCCGAGTACGTCGGGCACGAGGGCAGGGCGGCGGAGATCCGCCTGTACGAAGTGGGTGTCATTCCCGGGCTGCTCCAGACGCCCGAATACGCGACGGTCCTCGCGGAGAGCGCGGTCAAGCGGGGCGCGATCACGAGCGACCAGGCGAGTGAGCGGGTCTCGCTCGTGGTGGAGCGTCAGGCCACACTCGTGCGGATGCCCCCACCCCTGGTCCTGGTGGTGCTGGACGAGAGCTGCCTCCGGCGACCCGTGGGTGGATCCGCCGTGATGGACGGGCAGTTGGCGCGCCTGATCGAGTTCGCGGAGCTGCCGAACACCGTCCTCCAGATCGCCCCGTTCGACATGGGAGAGCACCGCCCCTTCGACCTGCCGGTAACTCTCGTGACGCTGCCGGACCGCCAGTTGATGTCGTACGCGGAGTCCGCCCAACGAGGCCATCTCGACCGGGAAAGCGTGTCGGTACTACCGCTGTTGACGGCCTACCATCAGCTACAGGCCGAGGCGTTGTCCCAAGCGGCGTCCGTGGCCATGATCAGCCAGTTACGAAAGGGCTCCCCGTGACGACCGAATCCCCCCGTTGGTTCACGTCCTCCTACAGCAACAACGGCGGCCAGTGCATCGAGGTCGCCGTCAACCTCGTCGCGGCGCGCGGCGTGGTCCCCGTCCGTGACTCGAAGAATCCGAGCGGTCCGGTGCTGGACCTTTCGGCCGGTGCGTTCACCTCCTTCGTGGCAGGTGTCAAGTCCGAAGAGTTCGCGGCCAACTGACCAACCGGCGTCATACGTACCGGTCCTGGCGGCCCCATCGCGCGGAACGCATGCGCGGTGGGGCTCCTTGTTGGGTCGGTACGCCGAGTGGCCATGAACACGCATGGCGCGACCGCTGGAGCGAACCCGGCTGGACACAACAAGAGTTATGCCCCGAAGCCCTTTCGGCCGGGAAGAGCCTCGGTCCGTACCCCGGCGGCGGCCTACCATCGACTTGATGCTGAGGCATTGTCCCGAGCGACACCTGTATCCGCCTGATCAGCCAGTTGCGAAAGGGCTCCCCGTGACGACCGAATCCCCCCGTTGGTTCACGTCCTCCTACAGCGACAACGGTGGCGCCTGCGTCGAGGTCGCCGTCAATCTCGTCGCCGCGCGCGGCGTGGTCCCCGTCCGTGACTCGAAGAATCCGAGCGGTCCGGTGCTGGATTTTTCGGCCGGTGCGTTCGCCTCTTTCGTGGCGGGTGCCAAGTCCGGTGATCTCACGCTCAACTGACGAACCGTCACTATCCGTACCGGTACTGGCATCGGCCCCATCGCGCGGAACGCGTGCGCGGTGGGGCTCCCCGCTTCAGGAGAACGGGAGTGGGCGCCCACCGATGGACTGTGCGCTCACACGCTCATGCCGTAACCCAGCTCCTCGGCGGCAATGCACCAGAAGGAGCTCTCGTCGGCAACCGCCTCGGTATCGAGGGCCTCGAACCGTGTCACCAACGCCTCGGTCAGCGCGTCGGCGGCCTCCTCCGCCCGGTCCACGGCTTCGTCCTCGTCGAGATCGTCGCCGGGCCCCTCGTACGCGGCGGCCTCGGTGGCGGCCTCGGCATAGGCCCGGTCGAAGGCGACGAACGCCTCGACGCCGGAGTTCACCAGGTGTGGAACGCCGTCCTCCGGCAAGCCCCACAGCGAGCCGTCGTCACGACGCACGCCGAGCGCGCTCGCCCCCGGGTCGACCGCGACCAGGGCATACCGCGCACCGTCCACCGCGCGTTCCGTGAAAGGGGGAATCTGCCAGGTCCCGGGGTAGGGGCAGTGAGTGCACCCGGCGAGGAGCGAGGCGAGTTCGGCATCGTTCATGAGGAGAACCTAGCTGGCACCACCGACACTTCACCCTGCTCCATGTCCTGGGCCATCCCCTCGTTGTCAGGAGACCATCCCCGCACACGCGGGGACCACCGAATGAACACCGAACCGCCCGACCGGGAAGAGGGACCATCCCCGCACACGCGGGGACCACTCCGCGTCGGTACTCGCCTGGTCCCAGCCCCACGGACCATCCCCGCACACGCGGGGACCACGCAGCAGCTGCCCGTCCGTGAATCCGATGCGCAGGACCGTCCCCGCACACGCGGGGACCACACTAAATGACCTGGGGTTTTATCGCGGGAAGGCGCGGTTTTCACTTACTTCCACGAACCTCGGCAACCGGCTCGCATCGCCCATGTGCTTCTCCTCGCGTCCCGGAAGACAGTAGCTCGACGGAACAGACTTGAGAGGCGTAAGCCGGTTGTCCCACAACGACATCCGCCGGTCTGCTCCCGCCACCGCCACCGCAATGTCTCCGCCCGTACTGTCCTGCACCTGCCGACATCGACGCGCGTTCCATCCCCAACCGCCGCTCCCTGATGCCCTCACCCCCGCAGCGTCTTCCCGAACCCCGCCGCGAGGGGCATGCGCAGGCCCAGTGGCGGCGGGGCCGCCAGGGCATCGGCGACCGGGCGGGAGTAGGCGTGGCCGAAGAGGGAGCCGAGGACGAAGTCCGTTGCCAGGGAGGTGACTTCGAAGCGGTGCTGACGCAGGGCGTGGCCGTCGGAGTGGACCTCGAAGCGGCAGGTGTCGCGGTTGGTCTTCTTGGCGCGTTCGGCCAGTCGGAAGGAGAGTTCGGGGTCGGTGCGGGCGTCGTTGGTGCCGTGGACGATCAGGACCCGGCGGTCGAGCAGGTGCTTGACCGGTTCCGGGTCGCGCGCATCGTCCTCGGGCAGCCAGGGAGCCATCGCCAGAACGGAGTTGACCGCCTCGTGGCCGCCCGCCCGGAGGGCCGCGCGCCCGCCCATGCCGTGGCCGGCGAGGCAGACGGGGACGTCGCCGTAGCGTCGTACGACCTCGTCGGCGGCCCATTCGGCGTCCGCCGCGAGGTCCGCGTCGGGCGCGTTCCAGCCGCGGTGGCGGTAGCGGACCACGTGCACGGTGAGGTCGTCCGCCCGGCCCGCGCGGGCCAGGGCCCGGGCCAGGGGTAGTTGGAGGGCGTACGAGAGGGGGGAGGGGCGGCGGTGCGAGTCGGGTCCGCCGTCCGGGAGCAGCAGGACGACGCCGCTGACCGCAGTCGGTGTTCCGGCCGTGCCGATGGCCCGTCCCAGCCTCGCGGCAGGCAGGGTGAGTGCGCGCTGTGCCATGACAGAACAGTGTCAGAAGGACGGGTGTACTCCACCCGTCCTCGCGGTCACTGTTACGTATCGACAAGCGGTGATCTACGCGCGTAGGCGTTAGAGTACCCAGATGACGAGCCCCACCCCGCACGTGCCCGGCCGGGATCAGATCCGGCGCGCCCCGAAGGTCCTTCTCCATGACCACCTCGACGGTGGTCTCCGCCCGGGAACGATCGTCGACCTCGCTCTCGCGAGCGGATACGACGGACTTCCCGAGACCGAACCCGACAAGCTCGGCATCTGGTTCCGCGAGGCGGCGGATTCCGGATCGCTGGAGCGCTATCTGGAGACGTTCGCGCACACCTGCGCCGTCATGCAGACCCGTGAGGCCCTGGTCCGGGTGGCCGCCGAATGCGCCGAGGACCTGGCCGCGGACGGTGTGGTGTACGCGGAGGTGCGGTACGCCCCCGAACAGCACCTCGAAGCCGGACTGACCCTGGAAGAGGTCGTCGAGGCGGTCAACGAGGGCTTCCGCGAGGGTGAGCTGCGGGCCAGGCAGGACGGGCACCGCATCCGCGTCGGAGCCCTTCTCACCGCGATGCGGCACGCCGCCCGCTCCCTGGAGATCGCGGAACTCGCCAACCGCTACCGCGAACAGGGAGTCGTCGGCTTCGACATCGCGGGCGCGGAGGCGGGCTTCCCGCCCACCCGGCACCTCGACGCGTTCGAGTACCTCAAGCGCGAGAACAACCACTTCACCATCCACGCGGGCGAAGCCTTCGGCCTGCCGTCGATCTGGCAGGCCATCCAGTGGTGCGGTGCCGACCGGCTCGGCCACGGTGTCCGCATCATCGACGACATCGAGGTCTCCGAGGACGGCGGCGTGAAGCTGGGCCGCCTCGCCTCCTACGTACGGGACAAGCGCATCCCGCTGGAGCTGTGCCCGACCTCCAACCTCCAGACCGGGGCCGCCGCCTCGTACGCCGAGCACCCCATCGGACTGCTGCGGAAGCTGCATTTCCGGGCCACCGTGAACACGGACAACCGGCTGATGAGCGGCACGAGCATGAGCCACGAATTCGAGAAGCTGGGCGAGGCTTTCGGATACACGCTCGACGACATGCAGTGGTTCACCGTCAATGCGATGAAGTCCGCGTTCATTCCTTTCGATGAACGTCTGGCGATGATCAATGAGGTGATCAAGCCCGGCTATGCCGAGCTGAAGTCGGAGTGGCTCTTCCAGCAGACGGCTGCGACCAGCGTTTCTTCCGCCTCTGCGGGCTGATCGACACGGCGTGGAAGACGGTCGGGTCCCCGGAATTCCGAGGATTTCCCGGCCGTTTTCCGTGTCGGGGTTGTTTGCGGAAGCGGTAGTGGGCTGACTACGTTTCGGAGCCGCTCACACCCCCTTCCCCAAGGATGAATTTCACATGAAGCAGTCTGCTGCCAGGACCCTCGGTGCCGCCGTTCTCGGTGCCGCTTTCGCCGCTGCCGCCGCGGGTACCGCTTCCGCCGCCGTGCTGCCGGCCGATGTCGCGGGCACCGCCCTGCCGGTCGCCGGTGCGGCGCTGGGCAACGCGACCAAGACCCTGCCGGTCGACGACACGGCCACCAAGCTCCTCGGCACCGGCCAGCAGAAGCTCGTCGGCGGCGTCACCGGCCCGGTCAAGGGCCTCCTCGGTGGTCTGCCCGCGGGCGGCCTGAACACCGCCGGCGGTTCGGTCAACGGGCTCCCGCTCGGCGGCTGAGCCCGTACCGGCCGTACGGAACGTCTGCGGCGCACGCCTGTGGGGCGGGTACCCGAGTCCGGGTACCCGCCCCACAGGCGTGTCGTGCGCTGGGTGTCACCAGGCGGTGGACGCCGTCTTTTCCGCCGGGAACAGCACCCACAGCGCCAGGTAGAGCAGGCACTGCGGCCCCGGCAGCAGGCAGGAGACCAGGAAGATGATGCGCATGGTTCCCGCGGAGGTGCCGAAGCGCCGTGCCAGCGCCGCGCACACTCCGCCGATCATGCGTCCGTCACGGGGGCGGGCGAGTCCGGCCATGGTGGCTCCTTCGTGAACCGTTGCGGGGAGCCGTTCCGTCGTGCTCCCGATGCATCCATGGTCGCCCGGCAAACCGGGGCGAAGCGTCGCTCTATGGTGCCATTCCGACCCTGGGAATCGTCGGGGTCGAGCCCCGGACCGTCTCGTCCTCCGAGCGGGGGGCCTCCCTGATCCGCTGCCGCTTCCTGCGGCGCAGCCGCGCCCGGCACATGGGCACGACCAGAAGATGGGCCAGCGCCACTCCGGTGGTGTTCAGCAGCAGGGAGTCGACGTCGACGCGCTGTCCGGGCACCCCGGTCTGGCCCAGTTCGATGGCCAGCGAGATCATCGCCCCCGCCGCGACGGTACGGGCCATCGAGGCCCAGGGAGAGACGGTGAGGCGCCCCCCGGCCATCGGCAGCAGGACGCCGAGCGGAGCGAGCAGCAGCAGCCCCTTGCCGATCCGACGGGTCGCCTCGACGGGGCCGAGGGACAGATCCGCCCTGATCCCGGCGAAGGGTTGCAGGTTCGAGGCGGTCATCCAGGGCACATCGAGCGGACGCAGGGTCAGCCACCCGACGAACAAAAGATGCGCGAGGAGGAGAACGACCCCGGCCGCGCGGAAACGGATGACAGTTTCACTGTCCGAACCTTGACGCACGTCACCCAAGACGCGCCGAGCGGCAGGATCGGTTCCGCCCGCCGGGAACGCGGCACACGAAACGCGGCACGCGGCACGCGACATGCGACATGCGACGGGAGGCAGGAGGCGGAGAACGGGGAGGGGCGGGGAGGGGAGGGGCGTATCGGGCGCCGGTTGTGGCCGGGGCGGGCCCCGGACCCGGGCGCGGAGGGCGGGCCCGGCGCGGACGTGCGGTCCGGTCGCCCGCCTGCGTCCCGGTGCTCAGCCGCCGCCCGTTCCCGCTCCGGAGCCCAGACCCGTTCCCGTTCCCGGTTCCGTTCCCGGTTCCGAATCCGTGCTCGGCAGCGTGACCGCCCGCGGCTTGGCCTTCGTCTCCGCGGTGCAGAGATAGTCGTGCGCCGGGTACTTTCCGGGCCCGCCCAGCACCACGGTGCCCCCGGGAGCGAGCGTCGTGCTCTTCGCGTACGTGCACACGATCTGCGCGAGCGCCTCGGCCGGCAGGTCCTCCGGCTGTTCGCCGAGCCGCAGCGTGTACCGCGAGTCGCCGCTGCGGGCCGGGCCGACCCGCAGCTGCTCCGGGACCGCCGTGGTGAACCCGGCCTGCCGCTCCTCGGCGGTCGGTTTCTGCGACAACTCCGCGAGGAGCGCCCGGGCGAGCTCGACCCGGTTCGATTCCGATGCCGTCCCGTCGACCCGCACGGCACGGTCCACGGTGGCCAACTGCGAGGAACAGAGCAGATAGATCTGCACGGGTACGCCCCGGAGGGCCTGCGTGGTCACGTCGTCCGGGGACATCGTGCACGGCACCTGGGAGGGTGCGGGCCCGGCGTCCACCGGCACCGAGGTGGTTCTGATCCCGCAGCCCGCGGCCAGTGCCGCCGCGAGCACGGCACCGGCCACGGCCGTCACCGTACGGCGGGCCCGGTGGTTGCTGGCCATCACGTCGCGTCGTCCTCCTCGCCCCGGGCGCCGGAGTCACGATCCCCGGTCGCGCCGCCGGGACCGTCCGGGTCGTCGTCGCCGGAACGGGTGAGCCGTTCGGCATCGCGCGGCAGGCGGAGCACGAACACCGCCCCGTCGCCGTCCGGCGAGTTCGAGGCCGTGATGTCACCGCCGTGGATGTGCGCGTTCTCCATCGCGATGGACAGCCCGAGACCGCTGCCGTCGGAACGCGGCCGGGAGGCGCTGGCCTTGTAGAAGCGGTCGAAGACATGCGGCAGCACGTCCTCGGGGATGCCGGGACCGTGGTCGCGGACCTCGATGACCAGTTCGTCGCCCTCGGTCCGCACCGCGACCCGTACCGGTGAACCGCCGTGCTTCAGCGCGTTGCCGATCAGGTTCGCCAGGATCACATCGAGCCGGCGCGGATCCAGACGGACCAACATGCCGCGCTCCGCGTCCAGATCCACCGCGTCCAGCCAGGCGCGGGCGTCGATGCAGGCGGTGACCTGGTCGGCGACGTCGACGGTGTCGAGGACGAGACGGGCCGTGCCCGCGTCGAAGCGGGTGACCTCCATCAGGTTCTCCACCAGGTTGTTCAGGCGCCGGGTCTCGCTCACCACCAGATGCACCGCGGGCGCGATCATCGGGTCGAGGCCGTCCGCCTCGTCCTCCAGCACCTCGGTGACGGCGGTCAGTGCGGTGAGCGGGGTGCGCAGTTCGTGCGACATGTCGGCGACGAACCGCCGGCTCGCCTCGTCCCGCGCGCTCATGTCCGCGACCCGCTTCTCCAGCGAACTTGCCGTCCTGTTGAACGTCCGGGAAAGGTCGGCGAGTTCGTCGGTGCCGGACACCACGAGCCGGGTGTCGAGTTTGCCCTCGCCGAGCTTGCGCGCGGCATCGCCGAGCCGTCGCACGGGCCGCAGGACCGTCGTCGCCGCGGCCTGTGCCAGCAGCGCCGAGCCGATCAGGGCGAGCGCGGTGGCGATCCCCAGCGACCAGGCCAGCGAGTTCAGGTCCTGCCGCTCCTGGTCGAGCGACTTCAGCAGGTAGCCGGTCGGGCCACCGCCGATGATCCGCGTGCCGCCCACCAGGTACGGCGCCCCGCCGATGCTGATCCGCTGCCAGAACAGGTGGTACTCGTACTTGTTGCCGGGCCCCACCTTCTGCTTCTCCGTGACCGCCTTCTGCAAGGAGCGCGGCACGTTGTCGAGCGTGAAGGAGTCCAGGTCGGAGTTGCCGACGATCGGCTTGCCGGTGTCCCGCTCGTCGACCAGCAGCACGCTGTAGCCGGGCGAACTGCTCGCCATCTGCACGGCGGCGTTCTGCAGATCGTCCTTGGTGGGCCGCAGCGGCAGCGACGCCGCCCGGTTCTGCATCTCCTGGCGGAAGTCCCCGAGCGCCGCGTCCTGGGTGCGGGTCAGCACGGCCTCACGGTTCAGCCAGTACGCGATTCCCGAGGCGGACACCGCGGCGGTGAGCGCCACCAGCCCGAACACGACGGCGAGGCGCAGGCGCAGGCTCGTCCAGCGGAGCCCGGTGAGCAGGCCCCGAACAGCGGCGGCAGTCACTGAGGCGAGTCCAGCCGATAGCCCACGCCCCGAACGGTACGGATCAGGGTCGGTGAGGACGGCACGTCCTCGACCTTGGCGCGCAGCCGCTGGACACACGCGTCCACCAGCCGGGAATCACCGAGGTAGTCGTGCTCCCAGACCAGACGCAGCAACTGCTGCCGCGACAGGGCCTGACCGGGACGGCGGCTCAGTTCCAGCAGAAGCCGCAGTTCGGTCGGTGTGAGCTGGAGATCCTCGCCGTTCTTGGTCACCGTCATCGCGGACCGGTCGATCACCACGTTCCCGAACACCGCGGAGTCGGTGGACTCGCGCTCCCCGCGGCGCAGCACCGCCCGGATGCGCGCGTCCAGCACCCTGCCCTGCACGGGCTTCACCACGTAGTCGTCGGCGCCGGACTCCAGGCCGACCACGACGTCGATGTCGTCGCTGCGCGCGGTCAGCAGGATGATCGGCAGCTGGTCGGTGCGCCGGATGCGCCGGCACACCTCGAAGCCGTCGATGCCGGGCAGCATCACGTCCAGCACGATCAGATCCGGCCGCTGCTCGCGCAGCAGTTTCAGGCCGTCCTCTCCCGTCGCCGCGGTGGCCACACGGTGGCCCTGGCGTGACAGCGAGAGTTCGAGGGCCGTGCGGATGGAATCGTCGTCCTCGATCAGCAACAGGAAAGGCACGCTGGTCATTCTGACCCATGGTGGAGCCTCAGTTCGACCGTTGACGCCGACTCGTGCGCCCGGCGCACCGAAGGCACGGGCACGACAGGCCCTGTGACAGGCCTGTGACAGTCGAGGGACAGCGTGATGAAACTGCCCCGGCAAGCTCATTGGCACACGGAACGATCCGGACTCCACCGATGGGGGGCGCGAGATGAACGCAACTCACAGCATCACCGCAAGCGCAGTTGTCACGCGTCTTCACGATGTCGGTCGGAGCGCCGAGAAGGCCGGTGCCGGAGCGGGGACCGCCCTGCTCGAACGGGGCCGGGAGCACGGGGGAGCACGGGGGTGTGCCCGCGGCGCCGGACGTCCGTACACGTCGTCCGCCGAGACGGGGCGCAGGTCCTGGATGACGGTGGTCGACACACCCGCGGGGGGAAACGGGGAGACCACGGGGGAGCGGAAGACCCCGGCGTGGGCCGAGAGCGCCGACGTGGCGTTCACGGCCTACGTCAGGGAACGCCGTGCCTCCCTGTACGCGACCGCCTACCACCTGACCGGCGACCGGTTCGAGGCCGAGGACCTGCTGCAGAGCGCCCTCTTCTCGACGTACCGGGCATGGGACCGGATCAGTGACAAGGCGGCCCTCGGGGGCTATCTGCGCCGCACCATGACCAACCTGCACATCAGCGCCTGGCGCAGGCGCAAGCTCAACGAGTACCCGACCGAGGAACTGCCGGAGACGCCCGGCGACACGGACGCGATGCGCGGCACGGAACTGCGCACCGTGCTCTGGCAGGCGCTGGCGCGGCTGCCCGAACTCCAGCGCACGATGCTGGTCCTGCGGTACTACGAGGGCCGCACCGACCCGGAGATCGCGGCCATCCTCGACATCAGTGTCGGCACGGTGAAGTCCAGCATCTGGCGGTCGCTCCGCCGGCTGCGCGAGGACGAGGTCCTCAGCTTCGGCCGTGACCAGGAGGAGTCCTTCGGCGAGCTGGTGGCCTGAAGGTACGGGGGAACGGGAGCCCGCGGGGGACGCGGGGGCTCACGGGGGACCCACGGGGGAAGTGGGACCGCTGCTTCGGGGGAGGCGGCGGAGTACGGGGGAAACGTTGCGGGGTCGGATGGGCCGGGGGGTCCTGTCCGGCCCCGTCGGCGTGTGCGGGGCGGTGGCGTCGGTGCCGTTCGGAACGAACGCCCGGAGCGTGTGCCGACAGGACCGTCACGACGCCGTCGGCCCGCAAGGACGGGACCGCAGGAGCCGGGCCGCAGGAGCCGGGCCGCGTGGGTAGGGCCGCTACACCAGGTCGCGCGTCGTGGGGGCGCGGCGGCAGCGGCCCGCCGCGGCGGCGGCCAGCCGTCCCAGCGCCTCCTCCTTGCCGCACGGGTACGCGCCAAGCGCCGTCTGCCGGGCCACGATCCGCCGTTCCGCCCGCATCAGCCGCCAGCCGCGCCGCAGCAGGAACGGCACCGACTTGCGGCCTTCCCGCAGATCGCGCAGCAGCCGACGGCGGAACGTGGTCGCCGGACGGCCGCGCAGACACAGCGCGTCCGCGAGCACGCCCAGATCCTGGCACCGCTCGACTATGTCCGCGGCGAAGATCCCCTCGGCCACGAACAGCGGAGTACGCGCGATGTGAAGTGTCTCCCCGCCCACCCGGGAACTCGTGGAGATGTCGTACACCGGGACCTCGGTGCGTCCGGTGCGGCACAGCTCCGCGATCGCCGTCACCGCCGCGTCGGCGTCCCAGGACTGTGCGGAGTCCCAGTCGATGTCCGTGCTGCCGGGCACGAGCGGCAGCGTCGGGTCGTCGCCCTCCTTGTAGAAGTCGTCGAGGCGCAGCACCGGCAGGTCGGTGTGGGCGGCGAGGTGGGACTTGCCGGAGCCGGAGGGGCCGGCGAGCAGCACGACGCGGGTCGGGATGGGTTGGGAACTCACAGGACATCAGTGTGAGGCATTGACCCGCGCAGGGGATCCCCCGGTGGTCGTGTTGGTATCGAGCATCACACCTCAACTACGCTGAGCGTTCAGTTGATTACTCGATCGTCTCGATCAGGTGGGAACTCCATGGCTCGTCACGCACTGAACAAGTCCCGGCGCCGCGCCCTGCTGAGGGCGGGACTGACCGTCACCGCGGTGGGCGCCGCACTCGGCGCGGGGGGTGCGGCGGCCCAGGCGGCGCCGCTGCCCCTCGCCCCGGCCACGGGCTCCGACAGCAACCTCGAAGCGGCCGGGAACGCGGTGACCGGGGCGCTCGGGCAGTCGCTCAGGAGCGGGGTCGCGCCGGTCACGCACCTGAAGCTCGACCCGTTGGCCGGTACGGGCACGGACCCGCTGAACAACGCGGTCGGAACGCAGGTCGCCGACTTCAAGCCGGTCTCCACGACCCTCGTCACCGACCCGCTGACCAGCGGCGGCGCGCTGAAGGACCTGCCGGTGGCGGGACAGGTGGCGCAGGTGCTGCACGGCTGACAGGGATACGTACGCGGACACGGCCCGCTCCCCGGATACCCCGGGAAGCGGGCCGTGTCCGGTGTGCGCCGGGCTCAGAGCCCGTCGGGCGCCCTCTGGCCGGGCGGCCACGTCCTCGCACGCGCGCCTCCGGCATTGCCGGGACGGCCGTGCAGCTCCGTCACCGGGCCCTCCCGGCGCCCCGGAACCGCACGCACCATGCCGCGTCCGCCTTCCGGCCGAAGGCCACCCGGCAGGCTCTCAGTACGAGGAGCCCGACACGCCCAGCGCGCCCGTCGGGTGCCAGACCGTCTTCGTCTCCAGGAACGCCGTCAGACGGTGGGTGTCCTGGTCGGCCGTCCAGTCCGCCGCGCGCCCTGCGTCCACGGGCTGTGGACGCAGGACCCGCTTCAGGTTGTCCGCCGCGGCGATCTCCAGCTCCTTCGCCAGGTCCGGGTCCGCGCCGGTGAGGTCGATGGCGTTCACGTCCTGGTGCGAGGCGAGCGGCGCCGCGATCTCCGCGGTCCGCCCCGAAAGGATGTTCACCACACCGCCCGGCAGGTCGGAGGTGGCCAGCACCTCGCCCAGGGACAGGGCGGGCAGCGGGGAGCGGGCCGAGGCGACGACGACCGCGGTGTTGCCGGTCGCGATCACCGGGGCGATCACCGAGACCAGACCCAGGAACGACGACTCCTGGGGCGCCAGGACCGCGACCACACCGGTCGGTTCGGGCGTGGACAGGTTGAGGAACGGGCCCGCGACCGGGTTCGCCCCGCCGACGACCTGGCCGATCTTGTCGGTCCAGCCCGCGTACCAGACCCAGCGGTCGATCGCCGCGTCCACGACGGCCGCCGCCCTGGACTTCGACAGGCCCTCGGCGTCCGCGACCTCACGGACGAACTGGTCCTTGCGGCCCTCCAGCATCTCCGCGACGCGGTAGAGGACCTGGCCGCGGTTGTACGCGGTCGCGCCCGACCAGCCGCCGAACGCCTTGCGGGCGGCCACGACCGCGTCACGCGCGTCCTTGCGCGAGGACAGCGGGGCGTTCGCCAGCCACGTGCCCCTGCCCGCCGCGCCGGTGGCGGATTTCTGCGTGGTCACCTCGTACACCCGGCCGCTCTCGGAGCGGGGGAACTTGCCCCCGACGTACAGCTTGTAGGTCTTGAAGACGCTCAGACGGTTCGGTTCAGACATCGAGGTACGCCTCCAGGCCGTGACGGCCGCCTTCGCGGCCGAAGCCCGATTCCTTGTAGCCGCCGAACGGCGAGGTCGGGTCGAACTTGTTGAACGTGTTGGCCCAGACGACGCCCGCCCGGAGCCGGTTCGCCACCGCGAGGATGCGGGAGCCCTTCTCCGTCCAGATGCCGGCCGACAGACCGTACTGGGTGTTGTTGGCCTTGGCGACGGCCTCGTCGGGCGTGCGGAACGTCAGCACCGACAGCACCGGGCCGAAGATCTCGTCCCGGGCGATGGTGTGCGCCTGGGTGACGTCAGTGAACAGCGTCGGGGCGAACCAGTAGCCGGCCGAGGGGAGTTCGCAGGGCGCGGTCCAGCGCTCGGCGCCCTCCGCCTCGCCGGTGTCGGCGAGCGCGGTGATCCGGGCGAGCTGCTCCGCGGAGTTGATCGCGCCGATGTCGGTGTTCTTGTCCAGCGGGTCGCCGAGCCGGAGCGTCGACAGCCGGCGCTTCAGGGCGTCCAGCACCTCGTCCCGGACCGACTCCTGGACGAGCAGGCGGGAGCCCGCGCAGCACACCTGGCCCTGGTTGAAGAAGATGCCGGTGACGATGCCCTCGACGGCCTGGTCGACCGGGGCGTCGTCGAAGACGATGTTGGCGCCCTTGCCGCCCAGTTCGAGGGTGACCTTCTTGTCCGTACCGGCGACCTGGCGGGCGATCGCCTTGCCGACCGCCGTCGAACCGGTGAAGGCGACCTTGTCCACGCCTTCGTGAGCGACCAGGGCTGCGCCCGCGTCCCCGTAGCCGGGAAGGATGTTCACCACGCCCTTGGGCAGGCCCGCCTGTCGGCAGATGTCCGCGAAGAACAGCGCGGACAGCGGGGTCGTCTCGGCGGGCTTGAGAACCACCGTGTTGCCGGTGGCGAGCGCCGGGGCGATCTTCCACGCCAGCATCAGCAGCGGGAAGTTCCACGGGATGACCTGGCCCGCGACCCCGAGGGGGCGGGGGTTCGCGCCGAATCCGGCGTGGTCCAGCTTGTCGGCCCAGCCCGCGTAGTAGAAGAAGTGCGCCGCGACCAGGGGCAGGTCCGCGTCGCGGGTCTCCTTGATTGGCTTGCCGTTGTCCAGGGTCTCCAGGACGGCCAGCTCGCGGCTGCGTTCCTGGATGATCCGGGCGATCCGGAAGAGGTACTTGGCGCGCTCGGAGCCGGGCAGCGCCGACCACTTCTCGAACGCCCCGCGGGCCGCCCCCACCGCCCGGTCCACGTCGGCGGCACCGGCCCGCGCGACCTCGGACAGCACCTCCTCGGTCGACGGGGAGACCGTCTTGAAGACCCTGCCGTCCGCCGCCTCGGTGAACTCGCCGTCGATGAACAGGCCGTACGAGGGCGCGATGTCGACGACAGCGCGGGACTCGGGGGCGGGTGCGTACTCGAATGCAGATGCCATGGGGATCAGTCCACCGTCACGTAATCGGGGCCGGAGTAACGGCCTGTGCTGAGCTTCTGGCGCTGCATCAGCAGATCGTTCAACAGGCTGGAGGCGCCGAAGCGGAACCAGTGGTTGTCCAGCCAGTCCTCGCCCGCGGTCTCGTTCACCAGCACCAGGAACTTGATCGCGTCCTTGGACGTGCGGATGCCGCCGGCCGGCTTCACACCGATCTGGACGCCCGTCTGCGCCCGGAAGTCGCGCACCGCCTCCAGCATCAGCAGGGTGTTCGCCGGGGTGGCGTTGGTGGAGACCTTGCCGGTCGACGTCTTGATGAAGTCGGCGCCCGCCAGCATCCCGAGCCAGGAGGCGCGGCGGATGTTGTCGTACGTGGACAGCTCGCCGGTCTCGAAGATCACCTTCAGCCGGGCGTCGGAGCCGTCGGCCCGCGCGCACTCGGCCTTCACGGCGAGGATCTCCTCGTACACCTTGAGATAACGGCCGGAGAGGAAGGCGCCCCGGTCGATCACCATGTCGATCTCGTCGGCCCCGGCGGCCACGGCGTCGCGGACGTCCGCGAGCTTCACGTCGAGCGCGGCCCGGCCGGCCGGGAAGGCCGTCGCCACGGACGCCACCTTCACACCGGAGCCGGCCAGGGCGGCGACCGCGGTCTCCACCATGTCGGGGTAGACGCACACCGCCGCGGTGCGCGGGGCGGGGCGGTCGGGCTCGGCGTCCGACGGATCGGTCGCCAGCCGGTGCGGGGTGTAGCGGAGCGGTTCGGGATGGACGGCCTTGGCGGCGAGGGCCCGGACCTTGCCCGGGGTGTCCGCGCCTTCCAGCGTCGTCAGGTCGATCATCGAGATGGCCAGGTCGATGGCGTACGCCTTGGCCGTGGTCTTGATCGAACGGGTTCCGAGGGACGCGGCGCGCGCTTCGAGGCCGACGGCGTCGACGCCGGGCAGCCCGTGCAGGAAGCGGCGCAGCGCGCCGTCGGACGCTGTTGCGCCGGCGAAGGGGGTACCGCCCTGCTCGAACGCAGCCGAGAGCTTGGGGGAGGGAGCTGTGGTGGGCATGGTCACCAGAGGAGCATATCTACGCGCGTAGCGGCCTGTACAGGGGGCCCGCCCCCTCGCGGGGGCGCGAGACGCCGTGCGGCACGCCCCCCGCGGTACCGGGCGGCCGCTCCGGCACCCCCCGGGGCCGTCAGGCACAATCGGGCGCATGACGAGCCCCACACCGCCCGCCGAGCCGACCTACGCCGACCGCACCTTCCGGTCGCCCGCCGGGATCGCCGGCGGTGTCATGCTGCTGCTGCTCATCTGCTGGCTCGGCGGGGACGCCCTGATCCGGGGGCACGGGCGGGTGCCCTGGCTGGCCCTGGCCGGGATGCTGACCGTGGTGCCCCTCGTCGTCGCGTTCACGGTGCGGCCGGTCGTGTCCGCCAACGAACAGCGCATCCGGGTCCGCAACCCGTTCCGGACCATCGTCGCGCCGTGGACCGAGGTCGCGGATCTGCGGGCCGGGTATTCGAGCGAGTTGTTCACGGAGGGCGGCGCCAAGTACCAGATGTGGGCGGTTCCGGTGTCGCTGCGGCAGCGGAAGCGGGCGGCCCGGCAGCAGTCCCGGGACGTGGCGGTGGGCGCCTCCGGCCGGACCTCGCCGCCCACCGGCGCGCGTGACACCTCGTCCCGGATGGCCCCGGCCGACCGGGCCATGACGGAGCTGCGGGAGCTGGCCGAGCGGGCGCGGGCGTCCGCGCGGACCGCGGCGGCCGAAGCGGCCCCGGCGGAGCCGGACACCGCGGCCGACGCGGGCACCGCCGCCGCTGTCGCCACCGCCGCCGAGCCGTCGGTCGCGGTGCGCTGGGCGTACGAGGTGATCGCTCCGGCGGTGGCGGGCGCGGTGCTGTTCGTGGTGCTGCTCGCGATCGGCTGAGAGCCTGTCCGGTGGCCTTCGGCCGGAAGGCGGACGCGGCATGGTGCGTGCGGTTCCAGGGCGCCGGGACGGGTCTCGGGTCACCGGCCCGCTCGGGCCGGGCGCCGGGCGGTATGGGCGACAGGTGATACGGCCGGGGGATGCCGTACCGGCCGGAAATCCTCGCGCGGGACTCGGGCCTCCTGCCGGAGTGGTCACCACCCACCACTCACCACTCACCACTCACCGGTCACCACTCACCGGTCCGTCGTGGTAGCGGTCATCTCCTGGTGGTGCGGCTGCGCGGGGACGGGCACGGGCACCCGGCGGAGCGCGCGCGGGCGCCGGGAGGGGACGGTCAGCACGCCCAGGCAGGCGATCACGAGGACGATCCCGGCCCAGCCGAGGGCGGGCAGGTGCTCGCCCACGACCAGCACCGCGAAGACGGCCGCCACGGCGGGCTCCAGCAACGACAGCGTGGTCGCCGTGCTGACCGGGATGCGGGCCAGGCCGAAGCCGAAGAGCACGTACCCGGTGAACATCGGTACCAGCGCCATGTACAGGCCCACGCCCGCGTTGGTCCACGAGGCGACCAGCGGCGCACCGGTGGCGAGCAGCACCGGTACCAGCATCAGCCCGCCCAGTCCGAACACCGCGCCCATGGCCGCGCGGGACGGGACACCACGGGTGATGAGCCGGTGCGCCGCCCAGGCGTAGACGGCGTATGTCACACCCGCGACCAGCCCGAGCCCCACACCGGCGACGGTCCGCCCCGTGGACTCGGCACCCGGTCCGGAACCCGACCGCGCGGCCTCCGCCGCGCACAGCAGCACGGTGCCGGCCAGTCCCAGCGCCGCACCGGCCGTCCAGCGCCGGGACAGGCGACGGCGGTCGGCGATCCGCTCGATCAGTGCCGACGCGAGCGGGGCCGAACCGATGGAGACGACCGTGCCCACAGCGACTCCGGCCAGTCGCATGGAGGTGTAGAAGGCGAGCGGGTACAGGGCCACGCCCGCCCCGCCGACGAGTACGATCCGCCACCGCGCCGCGAGCACCGCCCGTGCCCGCGCGATGCCCCGTCCGGCCACCGCCGCCTGGAGCAGGCCGCCCAGTCCCATCGCCGCGGCACCGATCGCCAACGGTCCCACCTGCGGCGCGAGGGTGGCGGCGGTGCCCGTGGTGCCCCACAGCACCGAGGCCACCAGCACGGCGAGCGCCCCGGCCCCGGCCCCCGTGCCCGGCCGGCCGCCCGCACCGGCCGTCGCCCCGTCGGTGGCCGCGGCCACCGAGCCGGCGGGATGCCCGTCCGGCCGCGTCACAGCTCGTCCAGCAGACATGCCGCCAGGTCGCGGGCGTGCCGCATGCGTGACCCGTCCCCTTCGAGGCCCGCGCGCACGATGGCTCCTTCGAGTACGAACGCCAGGTGTTCCGCGGTGGTGCGGGCCCGCTCGTCCCGGCCGGGCAGCAGTTCCCGGAGGTGGCCGGTCAGCAGGTCCTCGACCTCCTCCTTGTGGCGGCGCACCACCGTCCTGCCTTCGTGGCCGGTGGGGAGTTCGGCGGCGGCGTTGAGCAGCCCGCAGCCCCGGAACCCGTGCTCGTAGCCGAGATCGGCGTGGTCCGCGTACGCGTCGAAGACGGCGAGCACGGCCTCGCGCGGGCCCCGCGCGTCGGCCAGACGACGCCGGTAGAGGTCCAGCCACTCCTCGTGCCGGGCCTGGAGGTAGGCGCGGACGAGGTCGGCCTTGGAGTCGAAGTTGTTGTAAAGGCTCATCTTCGCCACGCCGGCCTCGGTGGTGATCGTGTCGATCCCCGTCGCCGCCACGCCGTCGGCGTAGAAGCGGCGTGCCGCGGCATCCAGAATCCGGCCCCTCGCACTGCCGCGCCCCCGTGCCGCGGACTGCTTCCCGGCGGTCCCGGTGTCGGACATGGCTGCCCCTCTCAGTCGGTAGGTAGACCAGTCTACCTACTGATGCCGAAGATGCGGGTGCGGGTGCGGGTGCGGGTGCGGGTGCGGTGCGGGGATCGGGGATCGGGGTCGGGGGGCGTGTGCGGGCGGACGGGGCACCGGCCCGATTCCGGCGGGCCGGGCCCCGTGCGCCGTCAGGCGACGGCTCGTCGCGTCGTGCCGCGTCGCCCGGGTGACGCGTGGGGCGGGTGACGCGTGGGGCGAGTGGCTCAGTAGTCCCAGTCGTCGTGTCCGAGTACCCGGAAACTCGCGCCCACTCCGTTGAACACGGAGATCCCGCCCTGGACGTGCTGCGGGAACACGCCCGCGGTGGCGCCGTGGGGGCCGACGACGGCGACCGGGCCGCCGTTGTCGCAGGTCGCGCCGGAGAAGACCTCGACGGTCATGCGGCTGTCGTTGAAGATGTTGAAGCTGGTGGCGCCGAGGCCGCTGGCCGCGGTGACGCAGCCGCCGGGGTAGGCGGCGTAGGTGCGCTCGTTGAAGTGGATCCGGCCCACCTCGTCGTGGTCCCGGCCCCGGTCCCGTCCGCCGCCCTCGCCGCCGCCCCGGCCGCGGTCGTAGCCGCCGTCGCCCCGGTCGCGGCCCCCGTCGTCGCCCCGGTCGCCGTCGCGGCCCCCGCCCTCGTCGCGGCCCCGCTCCCCGTCGTTTCCTCCTTCCCCGTTGCCGCGGTCGCCGTCGCCGCCTCTGTCCCCGGCGGCGTTCTCGCCGGTGCTGCCCTTGCTCGTGTCGTCCTTTCGGGCGGCGGCCCCGTCGGCCGGGGGTGCGGCGGGCACCGTGGCGTGCCGGGCGGCCGGTGCCGCCTGGGGTGCCTTGTCGGGGGTGTTCGGGGTGAGGGTGCCGCCGGTCGCGGCGAGGGCCGCCGCGGCCGCGGCCGCGACGGCGACAGTGGTGGTGGCGGTGATGATGGTGGAACGCGTGGGCATGTCACTTCTCCTGTCCGGGAGCGGCCGACCCGGTAGTCGGCCCGTGACTGAGCGTAAGTATGTTCATCATCCGTGTCATGTCGGGCATATCGAACGGATGGTCTCCCGCGAATCGACGGAGCCCGGGACCTCGTACGGGTCCCGGGCTCGGAGTCCGGCGCCTGGCACGTCATGCGTGTGCGTGGCACGTCATGCGTGGCGCGTTGCGATGGGTGGTGCGTCGTGGTGGTGCGGGGGTGCGGGGGTGCGGTCGTGCGGGGGTGCGGTCGTGCGACGCCCCCGCGGTGTCAGATACCGGCCGCCGCCGCCAGGTCCCGCCTGATCCCGGCCAGCAGTTCCTCGCCCCTGGCGCGGGCCGCGGGCAGTCCGTCCGCCGCGCCGACCGGTACCACGACCTCCAGGTAGCACTTGAGCTTCGGCTCGGTGCCGCTCGGGCGGACGATCACCCGGGCGCCCCGGAGGCGGTAGCGCAGCCCGTCGGTGGGCGGCAGCTGTGCGGTGCCCCGCGACAGGTCCTCGGCCGAGGTGACGGCGAGGCCGCCGAGCGAGACGGGCGGGTGCTCGCGCAGTCGTCGCATGGCGTCCGCGATGACCGAAAGGTCCTCCACCCGGACCGACAGCTGACCGGTGGCGTGCAGTCCGTGCTCGACCGCGAGGTCGTCCAGCAGACCGAGGAGCGTGCGCCCCCGCCCCTTGAGGACCGAGGCGAGCTCGGCGACGAGCAGCGCGGCCGTGATGCCGTCCTTGTCGCGCACCCCCTCCGGATCGACGCAGTAGCCGAGCGCCTCCTCGTACCCGTAGCGCAGGCCGTCCACCCGGGCGATCCACTTGAAACCGGTCAGCGTCTCCTCGTACCCCAGCCCCGCCTTCTCGGCGATCCGCCCGAGCAGCGAGGAGGACACGATCGACTCGGCGAGCACACCGGTCGCTCCGCTGTCCACCAGGTGGGCGGCGAGCAGAGCCCCGACCTCGTCGCCGCTCAGCATCCGCCAGCCGCCGTCGGCGGCCGGGTCGGGCACCGCGACGGCGCAGCGATCGGCGTCCGGGTCGTTGGCGATGATCAGATCGGGGCCGGTGCGGCGGGCGGTGGCGAAGGCGAGGTCCATCGCACCGGGCTCCTCCGGGTTGGGGAAGGCCACGGTGGGGAACGCCGGGTCGGGCTCGGCCTGTTCGGCGACGAGCACCGGTTCCGGGAATCCGGCCCGGGCGAAGGCGGCGGTCAGCACGGACGTGCCGACGCCGTGCATCGCCGTGTACACGACCCGTGCGGTGCGCGGCGACCCGGCGGTGAGCACGGCGTCCGTACGCGCCAGATAGGCGTCCAGCACCTCGTCGCCGAGGATCTCCCAGCCGTCGCCGGGGCGCGGTACGCCGTCGAGCGGGCCGATCGCGGCGATCGCGGCGGCGATCTCCGCGTCCGCCGGGGGGACGATCTGCGAGCCGTCACCGAGGTAGACCTTGTAGCCGTTGTCGCGCGGCGGGTTGTGACTGGCGGTCACCTCGACGCCCGCGACGGCGCCCAGGTGCCGTATGGCGTACGCGAGCACGGGGGTGGGCAACGGGCGCGGGAGCACGGCGGCGCGCAGGCCCGCGCCGGTCATCACGGCCGCCGTGTCGCGGGCGAAGTCGGCGGACTTGTAGCGGGCGTCGTAGCCGATGACGACGAGCCCGTCGCCCTGCCCCCGGGCCTTCAGATACGCGGCGAGTCCGGCGGCGGCGCGGATGACGACGGCACGGTTCATCCGCATCGGTCCGGCGCCCAGTTCGCCGCGGAGCCCGGCCGTGCCGAACTGGAGCGTGCCGGCGAACCGTGCGGCGAGTTCGTCGGCGCTCCCGGTGGTCCCGGCGTCGATGAGCGCGGCGAGTTCGTCACGGGTCTCGGGATCGGGGTCCTCCGCGAGCCACGTCCTGGCCCGCGCGATGAGGTCCTGCTGCACGGTGTCCGCCTTTCTGCGGGGTGGGTTGGAGGAATCGGCATCCGGATCATCCGGATGGGCCGGGCGGCGGGGAGGGCGGCGACGCGGGCCCGCGAGGTGTGTCCCGCGACCCGTGTACCCGGACCGTGTGTCCGGGGCACGCGTCCGGGCCGTGCGGAACGGGAGGCGACCCCGGAAGGCCGCCCCACCGGTACGGCCGGGGAGGCCGCCCCACCGGTACGGCCGGGGAGGCCGCCCCACCGGTACGGCCCGGGAGGCCGCCCCGTCCGTACGGCCCGCCCCCGTGCGGAGCCACACCGTGCATTCCCGGTGGCCCGGTGGCCCGGTGGCCCGGCGTTCCCGGTCGGCCCGGCTCGCGGCCTCCCCGACGGGCAGCCGCGAGGCCGTCAGATCCGTTCGAGCACCCGGGCCAGCAGCGCGCCCATCCGCGTGGCGGAGTCCCGCCCCGCCTGGAGCACCTCTTCGTGGTTGAGCGGCTCGCCGCTCAGCCCGGCCGCCAGATTCGTGACCAGGGAGATGCCCAGCACCTCGGCGCCCGCCTCGCGGGCGGCGATGGCCTCCAGCACGGTGGACATGCCGACCAGGTCGCCACCCATGACCCGGACCATGTTGATCTCGGCGGGCGTCTCGTAGTGCGGGCCGGGGAACTGCACGTACACGCCCTCTTCGAGGGTGCCGTCGATCTCCTTGCACAGCGCGCGCAGCCGCGGCGAGTACAGGTCGGTCAGATCGACGAAGTTGGCGCCGATGATCGGGGACGTCGCGGTCAGGTTGATGTGGTCGCTGATCAGGACCGGCTGCCCGGGACGCATCCCCTCGCGCAGACCGCCGCAGCCGTTGGTCAGGACGACGGTCTTGCAGCCCGCGGCGACGGCGGTACGCACCCCGTGCGCGACGGCGGAGACGCCGCGGCCCTCGTAGAAGTGCGTGCGGCCGAGGAAGACCAGGGCGCGCTTCCCGCCGATCCGGTACGAGCGGATCGTGCCGCCGTGTCCCTGGACGGCGGGCGCCGGGAAACCGGGCAGCTCGGTCACCGGGAACTCGGCCTCCGGAATGCCGAGCGCGTCACCCGCCGGAGCCCAGCCGGAACCCATCACGAGCGCGACGTCGTGGGTCTCGGCGCCGGTCAGCTCGCGCAGGCGCGCGGCGGCGGCGTCGGCGGCGGCCCGGGGGTCGCCCTGGATGTTGTCCGGAATAACTGATGCGTTCACGCGGATGAGCGTAACCGCTGATTCCCTACGCGCGTAGATGCCCTCCCGCAAGAGTCTGCGCACGGTTCCTCGTGCAATCACACAAAAATGCTGGTCGGCCGGGTCGGCAGGTCAGCAGGGACGCTTGCGCAGTTCCATCACATAGTCGTGCGGGGCGCCCGCGGACTCCGCGGCGTCGGCGATCTCGCCCAGGTAGCGGGCGGACGGCAGCCCGCCCTCGTACCCGTTCAGCACGTACATCCAGGCCGGCTCCTCGCCGTCCAGGGTGTGCACGCGCACCCGCATCCGCCGGTAGATGTCGAGGCCGACACCCTCCCACCGGTCCATGGAGTCCTCGTCCATCGGCGCGAGGTCGTACAGCGTGACGAAGACCTGCGACCGGGGCGCCTCCACCACTGTGGCGAGCGCGCCCTCCCAGCCCATCTGCTCGCCGCCGAAGGTCAGCCGCCAGCCGTTGAGCCAGCCCGTGCCGCGCAGCGGGGAATGCGGTGCGCGGCGCGTCATCAGCCGCGCGTCGAGGTTGCCGGCGTACGCGGCGTAGAGCGACATGTGATCGAGGGTACGGGAGGCGGAGGCCGGAACGTCGGCTCCCGGGCGCAAGACCCCGTACGGGGGGCGTACGGATTCCTCCGGCGCGGGCTTCCGGTTCGCGCCGGGGCGGCGCCGGAGCCCCGCGCCGGACGCCCCGCGCACGGATGGAGGGCCCCGGGGCGAAGCAGCTTGGCGCGTGCGGGACAATGAAGTACGTACTGCATTCCCCGGGGCGACCCCCCGGACCCCCGGCCGGGGAGCGGACGGCCGCGGGATGACATACGCGAGGCGGACTTTTCGTGACCCGGATCGTGATCATCGGCGGCGGACCCGGCGGCTACGAGGCGGCGCTGGTGGGCGCCCAGCTCGGTGCGGAGGTGACCGTCGTCGACTGCGACGGCCTCGGCGGCGCGTCCGTGCTCACCGACTGCGTGCCCTCGAAGACCCTGATCGCCACGGCGGAGGTGATGACCACCTTCGACTCCTCGTACGAGGAACTCGGCATCATCGTCGCGGACGACACCCCGCCCGTCGACCGGGCGGCCCGCGTGGTCGGCGTCGACCTCGGCAAGGTCAACCGGCGGGTGAAGCGCCTGGCGCTCGCCCAGTCCCACGACATCACCGCCTCCGTCACCCGTGCGGGGGCGCGCGTGGTCCGCGGCCGGGGCCGCCTGGAGGGCCTCCAGGCGGCCGACGGGTCGCGCACCGTCGTGGTGACCGCCGCCGACGGCACCGAGGAGCGGCTCACCGCCGACGCCGTGCTGATCGCCACCGGCGGCCACCCCCGCGAGATCCCGGACGCGCTCCCCGACGGCGAACGCATCCTGAACTGGACCCAGGTGTACGACCTCGACGAGCTTCCCGAGGAACTCATCGTGGTCGGCTCCGGTGTGACGGGTGCCGAGTTCGCGGGCGCCTACCAGGCGCTCGGCTCCCGCGTCACCCTGGTCTCGTCCCGGGACCGGGTGCTGCCGGGCGAGGACCCGGACGCCGCCGCCGTGCTGGAGGACGTCTTCCGGCGCCGCGGCATGAACGTCATGGCCCGCTCCCGCGCCCAGGCCGCCAAACGTGTCGGCGACCGGGTCGAGGTCACCCTCGCCGACGGGCGGGTCATCACCGGTTCGCACTGTCTGATGGCCGTCGGCGCCATTCCGAACAGCGCGGGCATGGGCCTGGAGGAGGCCGGGGTCCGGCTCAAGGAGTCCGGCCACATCTGGACCGACCGGGTCTCCCGCACCAGCGCCCCCGGCGTCTACGCGGCCGGTGACGTCACCGGGATCTTCGCGCTCGCCTCGGTCGCCGCCATGCAGGGCCGGATCGCGATGTACCACTTCCTCGGCGACGCGGTGGCCCCGCTGAACCTGAAGACCGTCTCCTCGAACGTCTTCACCGATCCCGAGATCGCCACCGTCGGCTACAGTCAGGCCGATGTCGACTCCGGCGCCATAGACGCCCGAGTGGTCAAGCTTCCGCTGCTGCGCAACCCGCGCGCCAAGATGCAGGGCATCCGCGACGGCTTCGTCAAGATCTTCTGCCGGCCCGGCACCGGCATCGTGGTCGGCGGCTGTGTCGTCGCGCCGCGGGCGAGCGAGCTGATCCACCCGATCTCGATCGCGGTCGACAACAATCTGACAGTGGAACAGATCGCAAACGCCTTCACCGTGTACCCGTCCCTGTCGGGTTCGATCGCGGAGGTGGCCCGTCAGTTGCACACCCGAAAGCAGACGGGCGAGGAGTAGCGCCTTCGAGGCCGCTCGTGGCCCTGCCGGGAATCCGGTGATCCCCGGCATCTCCTGGCAACTCGGGCGGCCGGAACGACCGTAGGACGATCGGTGCGGAGCAACGACGGGGCCGCTTATACCACTTGACGACCTCTTGTGTGTGCAACTTCTGTTATTCGGTGCAAACTGCTGAAAACGCTCGGGTGGGCGCGTTACTGTCAGTTTCGTGTTCGCTGCAGAACGTCGTCAATTGATCCTCGAAATGGTGCGCGCCAACGGGGCTGTATCGCTCCGTGAGCTCGCCCGCGTCGTCCAGACCTCCGAAGTGACCGTACGGCGCGACGTGCGGGCGCTGGAGGCGGAAGGGCTGCTCGACCGCCGGCACGGCGGTGCGGTGCTGCCGGGCGGGTTCACACGGGAGTCCGGCTTCCCGCAGAAGTCCCATCTCGCCACCGCCGAGAAGACGGCCATCGCCGACCTGGCCGCCGGGCTCGTCGAGGAGGGCGAGGCCATCGTCGTGGGCGCCGGTACGACCACACAGGAGCTGGCCCGCAGACTCGCGCGCGTCCCCGGCCTCACCGTCGTCACCAACTCCCTGCTGGTCGCCCAGGCGTTGGCCCATGCCAACCGGGTCGAGGTGGTGATGACCGGCGGCACCCTGCGCGGCTCGAACTACGCCCTGGTGGGCAGCGGGGCCGAGCAGTCCCTCCAGGGGCTGCGGGTCTCGCGGGCGTTCCTCTCCGGGAGCGGACTCACCGCGGAGCGCGGGTTGTCCACGTCCAACATGCTCTCGTCGAGCGTGGACCGGGCCCTGGTGCAGGCGGCGGCGGAGGTGGTGGTCCTGGCCGACCACACCAAACTCGGTTCCGACACCATGTTCCAGACGGTGCCCACCGATCTCATCACCCGCCTGGTGACGGACGAGCCGCCCGCGCACGACGACCGGGCCGCCACCGAACTCCAGGCCCTGGCGGACCAGGGGGTGCAGATCGCGGTGGCCGGAGCCGGCGGCGGTCCGGCACCGGCCGAGGCGCCCCCGCCGAGTCGGCAGCCGCGCCGCGAGATGCCGTTGCCCGGCCAGCGCCGTACCCGTGGCGGCGGTCCCGGGACGCCGGGCCCGCAGCAACTGCGGGGAGCCGCCGTGCTGGCGGACCAGGGACAGGGGGACCGGTCCAGGGTGGCCGACCTGCGGCGCCGATAGCGTCCGGCCGACGGACCGGCACCGACGTGCCGCGGCGGGCACCTCCTGCGCCCGCCGCCCTCGGACCGCGCCTTCGGATTTCCCCCTCGGGCTGCCCCTTCGGGCTGTCCCCGCGGCTTCGGACCGCCCCTTCGGGGCTCCCCTCAACCCGCTTCCGCGGCAGTCCCCTTCAGCCCCAGCAGGGTCAACGTCAGCAGCCTTCCCGCCAGTTCCGGATCGTCCGGGGACTGTTCCGACGCCAGCGCGATCGCGTTCGTCAGTTGCAGCAGGTCGTCGATGGACACACCCGCCCGCACGGCCCCGCTCTCCTGCGCCCGCGCCAACAGCACCGCGCCCGCCTCGCGCAAGGGCACGTTGCACGGCGACAGCGCCGAAGTCTCGTCCCGTGACGTCGACATGAGCGCCTGGGCCAGCCCGCGGTACTCGCCCGCGTGCGTGATGATCGCCCCCAGCCACTCCACCAGGCCCCGGCAGGGCTGTTCGGCGGCGGCCAGCTCGTGGGAACGGTCGATCAGGGCTGTCAGGGCCTCCTGGAAGACGGCGTTCATCAACGCGTGCCGACTCGGGAAGTGCCGGTACAGCGTGCCGATCCCGACACCCGCGCGCCGCGCGATGTCCTCCAGCGACGCGTCCGTGCCGTGTTCCGCGAAGGCGGCACGCGCCTCGCCCAGCAGCCGTTCGTAGTTGCGGCGCGCGTCGGCGCGCATGGGCCGGGACGGCTTCCGCGCCGTGCTCGTCACCATGGCCAGGTCCTCCCTCGTCATCCGCCCCGGGGTCCAGGATGCCACCGCACGTCCGGAGAGGGCCTGCGAACCGGGTGATGCCCGCCTCCGCCGAACGGCGACCGGGGCCCTGCGGAGTCGTCCGACTCCGCAGGGCCCCGGTGAAGCGTCGGGTGCCGCCCGATCAGTCCTTGATCTCGCAGATCACGGCGCCGGAGGAGACCGAGCCGCCGACCTCGGCGCTGAGCCCCTTGACCGTGCCGGCCCGGTGCGCGTTCAGCGGCTGCTCCATCTTCATGGCCTCCAGGACGACGACGAGGTCGCCCTCCTGGACCTGCTGGCCCTCCTCGACGGCGACCTTGACGATGGTTCCCTGCATCGGGGACGCCAGGGTGTCGCCGGAGGCGGCCGGGCCGCTCTTCTTCGCCGCGCGGCGCTTCGGCTTGGCGCCTGCCGCGAGTCCGGTACGGGCCAGGCTCATGCCCAGCGACGAGGGCAGGGAGACCTCAAGGCGCTTCCCGCCGACCTCGACGACGACCGTCTCGCGGCCCGCCTCGTCCTCGGCCTCCGCGTCGGCGGCGGCGGTGAACGGCTTGATCTCGTTGACGAACTCTGTCTCGATCCAACGGGTGTGGATCGTGAACGGGGTGCCGTCGGCGGGGGCGAACGCCGGGTCGACGACGACCGCGCGGTGGAACGGGATGGCGGTGGCCATGCCTTCGACGTTGAACTCGCCGAGTGCGCGGGCCGCCCGCTGCAGCGCCTGCTCACGGGTCGCACCGGTCACCACGAGCTTCGCCAGGAGCGAGTCCCAGGCGGGGCCGATCACACTGCCGGACTCCACGCCGGCGTCCAGGCGGACACCGGGGCCGGTCGGCGGGGAGAAGACGGTCACGGTGCCGGGGGCGGGGAGGAAGCCCCGGCCCGGGTCCTCGCCGTTGATCCGGAACTCGAAGGAGTGCCCGCGCAGGGCGGGGTCGCCGTAGCCGAGCTCCTCGCCGTCGGCGATGCGGAACATCTCGCGGACCAGGTCGAGGCCGGTGACCTCCTCGGTGACCGGGTGCTCGACCTGGAGGCGGGTGTTGACCTCCAGGAAGGAGATGGTGCCGTCCGTGCCGACGAGGAACTCCACGGTGCCCGCACCGACGTATCCGGCCTCCTTGAGGATGGCCTTCGACGCCGCGTACAGCTCGGCGTTCTGCGCCTCGGAGAGGAACGGGGCGGGGGCCTCCTCCACCAGCTTCTGGTGGCGGCGCTGGAGCGAGCAGTCACGGGTGGAGACCACGACGACATTGCCGTGCTGGTCCGCCAGGCACTGCGTCTCGACGTGGCGCGGCTTGTCGAGGTAACGCTCCACGAAGCACTCGCCCCGGCCGAACGCCGCGACGGCCTCGCGCACCGCGGAGTCGTACAGCTCCGGGATCTCCTCCAACGTGCGGGCGACCTTCAGCCCGCGACCGCCGCCGCCGAAGGCGGCCTTGATCGCGATCGGCAGACCGTGCTTCTCCGCGAACGCCACGACCTCGGCGGAGCCCTCGACCGGGTCGGGGGTACCGGCCACCAGCGGGGCACCCGCGCGCTGCGCGATGTGCCGGGCGGCGACCTTGTCACCGAGGTCACGGATCGCCTGCGGGGGCGGGCCGATCCAGGTCAGGTCCGCGTCGATGACCGCCTGCGCGAATTCGGCGTTCTCCGACAGGAAGCCGTAGCCGGGGTGGATCGCGTCCGCACCGGAGTCCTTGGCAGCCTGGAGCACCTTGGCCATGTCCAGGTAACTGGCGGCCGGGGTGTCACCGCCCAGGGCGAATGCCTCGTCGGCCGCGCGAACATGCAGAGCGTCACGGTCCGGGTCGGCGTAGACGGCCACGCTCCCGATCCCCGCATCCCGGCATGCCCGAGCAACGCGGACAGCGATTTCGCCACGGTTGGCGATGAGCACCTTGCGCACGATGGCTCCCTCCTTGAAACAAGCTGAGTTTAGGGACTACCGACACGGCCCTACGACCCGTCCCCAATGGTGAGCTTGCCCACACGGAGTGTGATTCGAGGCTTGCTCCAGTCGCGAAATCCCTTGTGGCACCAAGGTACGCCGGGACTCATGACCGCACAGTAGTCGCAAGGTGTGGTCCAGGTCTCTGTTCATGCAAGCAGCCCGACTCGGCGTTTCTTTGTGGAGTCCCCACTAATGGGCGAACGATTCTTTGCCCGACGCGCGAGCGCTGCGAACACGGGGCGCGCGGGAGCGCGCGAGCGGGTGCCGCGGGCGGGGGCCCGGCGGGAACGGGAGCACGTCGGGAGCGGAACGGGCGTGCGACGGGCATGCGACGGCAGGGCAACGGCGGCCTCGGCCGCACGAAGCCTTGTCCCGGGCGTTACCGATGAGTAGGGTCCGCGCTGTCGCACGTACTACAGGTAACCACGTACTACAGGTAACAGGGGGTGGGCGCCGTGGTGCGCAGAACGGTGGCGTTCGTTGCCGCGCTGGTGCTGTTCGCGGAAGCCGCGGGCGTCGTGCTGGTCAACGTCGTCCTGGCGGCGGTGGTCAGGAACCAGGACATGTCACTGGCCGGGCTGGAACCCGCCGCCATGGCCGACGGCGCCTGGGCGGCGGGCGGCGTGCTCGGTCTCTGCCTGGTGCTGTGCGGGCTGGTGCTGCTGCTGACCGGCGCGCGCGACCGGATACCCGGCCGGATCGGCCGCATCGCCCTCATCGTCTGTGCCGTGGGGCACGGGGTGTTCGGCGCGCTGGCGGTCGGGCCGGTCGGCTGGGCCGCGTTCGCGTGCCTGATGGTGACGTTCGGGCTGATCGTGCTCACCCTGGTGGTGTACGGCCCGGAGAAGGACCGGGGTCCGGAGGGGGACCGCCACGCGGGTGGCGGGTCCACCGACGGCGGGCCCGGAGACGAGTCCGGGCCGGTCGCACCGGCGGCGGTCTGAGAGCCTGCCGGGTGGCCTCTGGCCGGGCTGCCACGTCCTGGCACGCACGCTTCCGGTCGAAGGTCACCCGGACGGGCTCCGAGCCCGGAGCGGTGTCGTGCCCGAGCCCCCGGCCGCCGGGGCGACCGGGGCGAATCCGCTAGGCCGTGTCTGACCATTCCACGCGGGCGGGCGCCGCCCCGCACGGGACCTCGCCGCGTTGCCGAAAAGCCCTGGTAGCTCCGCTACAAGGACTTCCCGGCGCCTTGCGACGCACCGCACAGGACGACGCCCGCTGATCCACGCGGAATTGTCAGACACGTCCTAGGCCGGGTGGGACCCGCGGAACCGGGTGGGACCCGCAGGGCCGGGCCGTGGAGCCGGGCGGGACCCGAGGAACCGGTCAGACCCACAGATCGGTGACGGAGATCCCCAGCTCGCCCAGCAGACGGCGCAGCAGCGGCAGCGAGAGTCCGATGACGTTGCCGTGGTCGCCCTCGATGGAGTCGACGAACGGCGCCGAACGGCCGTCCAGGGTGAAGGCGCCCGCCACGTGCAGCGGCTCGCCCGAGGCCACGTAGGCGGCGACCTCGGCGTCCGTCGGCTCGCCGAAACGGACGGTCGTGGACGCGGTCGCCGAAGCCGTGCGCCCGGTCGCGGTGTCGATCACGCTGTGACCGGTCCGCAGCACACCGGCCCGGCCGCGCATGGACTTCCAGCGGGCGGTGGCCTCCTCGGCGTCGGCAGGCTTGCCCAGCGCCTCGCCGTCGAGTTCGAGGACCGAGTCGCATCCGACGACCAGGGCGCCGGCCGCCTCCGGCCGACCGGCCACCGCGGCGGCCTTCGCCTCGGCGAGCACCAGCGCCAGCTCGGACGGCGTCGCGGCGCTCAGGGCGTCCTCGTCCACCCCGCTGACGATCACCTCGGGCGCGAATCCGGCCTGCCGCAGCAGACCGAGACGGGCGGGGGAGGCGGAGGCGAGCACGAGACGGCGCTGATCAGTCATACGGGCCATCGTAGAAGGGGCGACGCGGCACCCGGCCCGGCAGGGCGACGGCCCGGCACGGCCGTCCGCGTGCGGCGGCCGAGGAGTGCCGCCGGTCTCAGCGTGTTCCGAGCGCCAGCATCAGGACCACCATCGCGAGCGCGAGGACGAGCCCCGCGCGCCGCATCATGTTCTGCGCGTCGCGCAGTTCCTTCGGTGGTTTGTTCTCCGGGTCGGACCACAGCATGGACCGATCCTGCTGCGACGCCGGACACGGCGCCTGAGTACGGGTACTCAGGCGCCGTGGCGCGTGTGGACCAGATCGTGTCCCGACGCGCCGGAGGCCCGGACCCGGCGACCGCCGGGAGCCCGGACCTCCGCACGCGCGCACGGGCGAATGGGCGGGCGAACGTACGCCCGAGCCGGTGTGCCGACTACCCGGGCCAGTACGTCCGGGCCCAGGCGCGCGGCCCCGGTACCCGGTGCTCGTGGCGGGCGACGCGGCCCGGGTCGGACCACTGCCCGGGCAGCGCCGGGCCCCCGGACGACGTGCCGGAGGCCGTCGCAGCGGCACGCGCCCGGACCACCGCGAGCGCGGCGGCCAGTTCCTCCGGAGTCGGGTTGCCCCGTACGACCTTGATCATGGCCAGGGACCTTTCTTAGAGGGGGATGTTGCCGTGCTTCTTCGGAGGCAGTGATTCCCGTTTCGTGCGGAGCTGACGCAGCCCCTTCACGATGTGGGCGCGGGTGTCGGACGGCATGATCACCGCGTCCACGTAGCCGCGCTCGGCCGCCACGTACGGGTTGAGCAGCGCGTCCTCGTAGTCCGCGATCAGCTCGGCGCGGGTCGTGTCCGCCTCCCGGGGATCGGTGATGGCGGCGAGCGTCCTGCGGTGCAGGATGTTCACCGCGCCCTGCGCGCCCATCACGGCGATCTGCGCGGTCGGCCAGGCGAGGTTGATGTCCGCGCCCAGGTGCTTGGAGCCCATCACGTCGTACGCCCCGCCGAACGCCTTGCGGGTGATCACCGTGAT
The DNA here is from genome assembly GCF_043083325.1 of Streptomyces sp. NPDC014734. Classification (NCBI taxonomy): domain Bacteria; kingdom Bacillati; phylum Actinomycetota; class Actinomycetes; order Kitasatosporales; family Streptomycetaceae; genus Streptomyces; species Streptomyces sp. NPDC014734. The sequence continues at coordinate 73,880 of NZ_JBIBYN010000023.1, forward strand.
CAGCGGGACCGTGGCCTCCGCGTAGGCGTAGATCAGCTTGGCACCGCGCCGGATGATGCCGCCGTACTCCTGGTCGACGCCGGGCAGGAAACCGGGGACGTCGACGAAGGTCAGGACGGGCACGTTGAACGCGTCGCAGGTGCGGACGAACCGGGCCGCCTTCTCGCTCGCGTTGATGTCCAGGCAGCCCGCGAACTGCATCGGCTGGTTGGCGACGATCCCGACGGGGTAGCCCTCCACCCGCCCGAAACCGGTGATGATGTTCGGCGCGAACAGGGCCTGGGTCTCCAGGAACTCGCCGTCGTCCAGCACGTGCTCGATGGCGTGGTGCATGTCGTACGGCTGGTTCGCCGAGTCCGGGATGAGGGTGTCGAGCTCCCGGTCCTCGTCGGTGGTGGCGAGGTCCGCCTCCTCCGGGAAGGCCGGAGCCTCCGAGAGGTTGTTCGAAGGCAGGTACGACAGCAGCGATTTGACGTACTCGATGGCGTCCTTCTCGTCGCCCGCCATGTGGTGCGCCACCCCGGAGGTGGTGTTGTGCGTGCGGGCGCCGCCGAGCTGCTCGAAGCCGACGTCCTCGCCGGTGACGGTCTTGATCACGTCGGGACCGGTGATGAACATGTGCGAGGTCTGGTCGACCATCACGGTGAAGTCGGTGATCGCGGGGGAGTAGACCGCGCCGCCCGCGCACGGCCCGACGATCAGCGAGATCTGCGGGACGACGCCCGAGGCGTGCACATTGCGGCGGAAGATCTCCGCGAACAGGCCGAGCGCGGCGACTCCTTCCTGGATGCGCGCGCCGCCGCCGTCGTTGATGCCGATGACCGGGCAGCCGGTCTTCAGCGCGAAGTCCATCACCTTGACGATTTTCTCACCGTAGACCTCGCCGAGCGAACCGCCGAAGATCGTGAAGTCCTGCGAGTAGACGCAGACGGGGCGGCCGTCGACCGTGCCGTAACCGGTGACGACGCCGTCCCCGTACGGGCGGTTCCTCTCGATGCCGAAATTGGTGGAGCGGTGCCGGGCGAATTCGTCGAGCTCCACGAAGGAACCCTCGTCGAGCAGCAGGTCGACCCGCTCCCGGGCGGTCAGCTTGCCCTTCGCGTGCTGCTTCTCGACCGCGCGTGCGGAGCCCGCGTGCGTCGCCTCGTCGATGCGGCGGCGCAGGTCCGCGATCTTGCCCGCGGTGGTGTGGATGTCGGTCTCTTCCGGCTCGGACATCGGGTGGCGGCTCCCTGCCTGGTCACGGGGGACGACTGTGCTGCTGATCAGGCCCGGAACACCGGCCGGTCAGCTTCTGGCACACCTACTGATCCGTAGCGTATCGGCGCGGATACGGATCGGCAGTGCGTCGTTTACCACATCTAGTCTGGCTTGCATGACACCTTCGGATGCGTCTCACAGCCGCTGGTCGGATCTGGACCGGCCCCCCCTGAACGTTGCCGCGCTGCGTCGCGGGCTGGTGCGGCCGGGCGGTCTGTGGACCTCGCTCGACGTCGTGGAGACCACCGGGTCCACCAATTCCGACCTTGCCGCGCGGGCGGCCTCGGGGCTCGCCGAGGGGACCGTGCTGGTCGCGGAGGAGCAGACCACGGGCCGCGGCAGGCTCGACCGCACCTGGACGGCTCCGGCCCGTTCGGGGCTGTTCTTCTCGGTCTTCCTGAAGCCCGGCGACATCCCCGTCGAGCGGTGGGGCTGGCTGCCGCTGCTCACCGGCGTCGCCGTCGCGACCGGTCTGGCCCGTGCCGCGGGCGTCGACACCGCTCTGAAGTGGCCCAACGACATCCTCGTCACGGTGGCGGGCGAGGAACGCAAGACGGGCGGCATCCTCGCCGAACGCGCCGGGGACGGCGTCGTCATCGGCACCGGCCTCAACGTCACTCTGCGCGCCGCCGAACTCCCCGCCCCCACGGCCGGATCGCTCTCCCTGGCGGGAGCGGTCTCCACCGACCGGGAGACCCTCCTGCGCGGCGTGCTGCGATCCTTGGAGGAGTGGTACGGCCGGTGGCGCGCGGCCGACGGGGACGCGGCGGCCGGCGGCCTCCGGGAGGCGTACGCGGCGGGCTGCGCGACGCTCGGCCGCACGGTACGGGCCCAGTTGCCCGGCGACCGCACACTCACCGGCGAGGCCGTGGCGATCGACGGCGACGGCCGACTGGTCCTGTCCACCGACGAGGGCCTGCGCGAGCCCCTGTCCGCGGGCGACATCGTGCATCTGCGGGGAGCCGGGGGCGGGCTGACCTGACTGCCGTGCGGGGAAGGCCCGCGCCGTGGACGTGATCCGTCGGGGTCACGCACCGCCCCGCACCCGCCCCGGTCCGTATCCGTATTCGCATCCGTTCCGGGCCCGCACCCGTTTCCGGCCCGTATCCGTTCCGGGCCCGCACCCGCAGGTGCGTCTTCGTTCCAGGTCCGCACCTGACCCGGGCCCGCGCCCGTCCCCGGCCCGTTTCCGGTGATGCGACCCGGGCGTATCCGGGGCGCGCCGGGTGCGTTCGACGATGCTCCGGGAATGTTCCGGGCGGCTCGCGGACGTGAGCCACGGCACACCTGCCGTATCGTTGAGGCGATCCACCGACAGATCGGCAGGACAGTGCGCAGGGAACGGGCAGGAGGCGGCTGGTGACCGTCGACGACACGACCTCCGGCGCGGGCAAGGAGCCCCGGTCGGAGCCCTCGGTCCACCCCACACCGCATCACGAAGTCGACCACACGGCGGAACCGACCGACGACCCCCTCGCGATCCGCCTGGAACAGCTCATTCTGGGCGCCGACCGCCGCTACACGCCTTTCCAGGCGGCCCGTAGCGCGGGCGTCTCGATGGATCTGGCCTCCCGGTTCTGGCGGGCCATGGGTTTCGCCGACATCGGGCAGGCCCGGGCGCTCACCGAGGCCGACGTACTGGCGCTGCGCCGTCTCGCCGGTCTCGTCGAGGCGGGGCTGCTCAGCGAGCCGATGGCGATCCAGGTCGCCCGGTCCACCGGGCAGACCACCGCCCGGCTGGCGGAGTGGCAGATCGATTCGTTCCTGGAGGGGCTCACCGAGCCGCCCGAGCCCGGCATGACCCGGACCGAGGTCACCTATCCGCTGGTCGAACTGCTCCTGCCGGAGCTTGAGGAGTTCCTGGTGTACGTGTGGCGGCGCCAGCTCGCCGCCGCCACCGGCCGGGTCGTGCAGGCCGCCGACGACGAGGAGATGGTCGACCGGCGGCTCGCCGTCGGCTTCGCCGACCTCGTCGGATTCACCCGGCTGACCAGACGCCTGGAGGAGGAGGAGCTCGGCGAACTGGTCGAGGCGTTCGAGACCACCTCGGCCGACCTGGTCGCCGCCCACGGCGGCCGGCTCATCAAGACCCTCGGCGACGAGGTCCTCTTCGCCGCCGACGACGCGGGCACGGCCGCCGAGATCGCCCTGCGCCTCATCGAGGCGATGACCCAGGACGAGACGATGCCCGCCCTGCGCGTCGGCATCGCCTTCGGCACCGTCACGACCCGGATGGGTGATGTCTTCGGCACGACGGTCAATCTCGCCAGTCGGCTGACCTCGATAGCGCCGAAGGACGCCGTGCTGGTGGACGGCGCGTTCGCCGAGGAACTGACCCGCACCGGCGACGCCCCGGCCTCCGAGGCGCGGGCCGCCGAGGAGGCGGCGGTCGCCGAGAAGGAGCGCCGGGAGGGCCTGGAGCCGAAGGCCCTGCCGAGGTACCGCTACGGGCTTCAGCCCATGTGGCAGCGGCCGGTGCGCGGGCTCGGGGTCGTGGAACCCTGGCTGCTGGCCCGACGCCCCGCCCCCGGCACGTCCTGAGGACGCGTCCGCCGCGGTGGGGACGGACACCGCTCCCGTACCGCCCGCGAAATCCCTGCGACCGCGGCCGGGACCCGTGTCCGAGGTCCCCCATAGGATCCCCCCGGTAACGATCGTTAACCGGAGGAGTGAAGTCATGGCCGTCACGTCCGAGCAGCGGTTCGGGGAATACGTCGTGGTGCGGGTCCACGAGGGGCAGGACCACGTGGCCGAACTGGTCCTCGACCGCCCGAAGGCGATGAACGCGGTGTCCACGGACATGGCCCGCTCGATCGCCGCCGCCTGCGCCGCGCTCGCCGCCGACCCGGCCGTACGGGTCACCGTCCTCACCTCCAGCCATGAGCGGGCCTTCTGCGTGGGCGCCGACCTGAAGGAGCGGAACTCCTTCACCGACGCCGAACTGCTGCGTCAGCGTCCCACCGCCCGCGCCGCGTACACCGGGGTGCTGGAGCTGCCGATGCCGACGATCGCGGCGGTGCACGGATTCGCGCTCGGCGGTGGCTTCGAGCTGGCCCTGTCCTGTGACCTGATCGTCGCCGACCGCACCGCCGTGGTCGGCCTGCCCGAGGTGTCGGTCGGTGTCATCCCGGGCGGGGGCGGCACGCAGTTGCTGCCGCGGCGGGTCGGAGCGGCGCGGGCGGCCGAGCTGGTCTTCACGGCCCGGCGGGTGGAGGCGGCCGAGGCGCACGGGACCGGCCTGGTCGACGAGCTGGTGGAGGCGGGGCGGGACCGCGAGGCCGCGCTCGCGCTGGCAGGGCGGATCGCGGCCAACTCCCCGGTCGGGCTGCGGGCCGCCAAGCGGGCCCTGAGGGTCGGGCACGGTCTCGATCTGCGGGCCGGCCTGGAGGTCGAGGACGCCGCGTGGCGGTCGGTGGCCTTCTCCGGCGACCGGGCCGAGGGTGTGGCCGCGTTCAACGAGAAGAGGAAGCCGAACTGGCCCGGTGAGTGAGGTCGTGCGTCCAGGGTGAGTGATGTTGTGCGTTCAAAGAGACACGCAGTGGACAATCAAGGCACCCCAAGCTGATCAAATCACCACAAAGCTACATAAGCTGTGGTGATGGGTGGTGAGGATGCACGGCTGCGGGCCGTGGTTTCGCTTGCGCAGGCGATGGCGGCGGCACATACCCCGCGGGGATCGTGGCGGGCCGCCGCGCTGGGGGCGTGCGAGGCGCTGGGCGGCTCCTTCGCCGCGCTCTCCGTGTGGGAGCGCGGGCGGGGGCGGCTGCGGGTGCTGGTGAACGCGGGTGAACGGGCCGAGGGGGAGGAGGAGTTCCCCGAGGAGGAGACCTATCCGGTGCACCGGTTCCCGGAGATCACCGAGTTCCTGCACGAACGATGGGCCGGTGGCGGTGAGCCCGACGCCTGGGTGGAGACCGCCGACGCCCCGGCGGACGGAGCCCCGGACGCGGGGGCGCACGGGTACGGGAGCGGCTGCCGCCATCAGCGGGTGGCCGCACTGCGCCGGCGCGGGCGCGGCTGCTGCGTGGTCGCGCCGATCGTGCTGCACGGGCGGGCCTGGGGCGAGTTGTACGTGGCCCGCCCGGCGGGGTGGCCGGTGTTCGGGCGGGAGGACGCGGACTTCGCCACCGTGCTCGCCGCCGTCGTCGCCGCCGGGATCTCCCAGACCGAGCGGCTCGAAGAGGTCCGCAAGCTCGCCTTCACCGACCCGCTGACCGGGCTGGCCAATCGGCGCGCCGTCGACACACGGCTCGACGAGGCGATCGAGCGGCACCGGGCGGAAGGGGCGGTGATCAGCCTGGTGGTCTGCGACCTCAACGGGCTCAAGCGGGTCAACGACACGTACGGCCACGCCGTCGGCGACCGCCTGCTGGAACGTTTCGGCTCGGTGCTGTCCCGCTGCGGCGCGATGCTTCCCGGCGCGCTCGCGGCCCGGCTCGGCGGGGACGAGTTCTGCCTCCTCGCGGTGGGCCCGAAGGAGGACGACGTGATCCGGGTCGCCGTCGAACTCTGCGACCGGGCGGCCGAGTTGGAGTTCGGCGACGGGGTGGCGTGCGGAATCGCGTCGACCGGCGACCCGATCGGGCCGGTGGTGTCGGCGCGGCGGCTGTTCCGGCTCGCGGACGCGGCCCAGTACCGGGCGAAGGCGGCGCGCTCGACGGGACCGGTGGTGGCGGGGCGCGACGACGAGGCCCTGCGGCTCGCCGACGCCCCGCCCAGGTCCGCGCACGACCGTCGGCATCTGCGCGGCAGCCGCCCCTGACCGGGCGGCCGGATCGGCGGACGGCGCGGCCGGCCCGGTGGCCGCGCCGCGGGCGAGGGCGGGGTCGCAGGTCCCAGTGCGCAGGCGGGGGCACCGGGCGAGGTCGTGGTGCGGGGTCGTAAGGGGTCAACGGCGCATCCACTCGTGACATGACGGGATTCAGTCCGTACGCTGCTGAATATGGATATGCACACAGTCGTGGTGGGGACGTCCGGTGCCACGGCCCGGGACGTCATCGCCGTGGCCCGCGACAACGCTCGCGTCGAGCTCTCCGCGACCGCCGTGAGCGCGCTCGCCGCCGCCCGCGAGATCGTGGACGCGCTCGCGGCCAAGCCCGAGCCGGTCTACGGCGTCTCCACCGGGTTCGGCGCCCTGGCCACCCGGCACATCGGCCAGGACCTCCGCGCCCGGCTCCAGCGCAACATCGTCCGCTCGCACGCCGCCGGCATGGGCCCGCGGGTCGAACGCGAGGTCGTGCGCGCCCTGATGTTCCTGCGGCTGAAGACGGTCGCCTCCGGGCACACCGGCGTACGCCCCGAGATCGCGCAGACCATGGCCGACGTCCTCAACGCGGGCATCACCCCCGTCGTCCACGAGTACGGCTCGCTCGGCTGCTCCGGCGACCTGGCCCCGCTCTCGCACTGTGCCCTGACGCTGATGGGCGAGGGGGACGCGGAGGGACCCGACGGCACCGTGCGACCGGCCGGCGAACTGCTCGCCGCCCACGGCATCACCCCGGTGGAACTGCGCGAGAAGGAGGGCCTCGCCCTTCTCAACGGCACCGACGGCATGCTCGGCATGCTCGTCATGGCGCTCGCCGACCTGAGGACCCTCTACACCTCCGCCGACATCACCGCCGCGCTGTCCCTGGAGGCGCTGCTCGGCACGGACAAGGTGCTCGCCCCGGAGCTGCACGCCATCCGCCCGCACCCGGGCCAGGGAGCCAGCGCCGACAACATGCTGCGGGTCCTCGCCGGATCGGGCCTGACCGGTCATCACCAGGACGACGCCCCGCGCGTGCAGGACGCCTACTCCGTGCGCTGCGCGCCCCAGGTCAACGGCGCCGGACGCGACACCCTCTCGCACGCCGCCACCGTCGCCGACCGCGAACTCGCCGCGGCCGTCGACAACCCCGTCGTGCTGTCCGACGGCCGGGTCGAGTCCAACGGGAACTTCCACGGCGCGCCCGTCGCGTACGTCCTCGACTTCCTGGCCATCGCCGCCGCCGACCTCGGCTCGATCACCGAGCGCCGTACCGACCGGCTCCTGGACAAGAACCGTTCGCACGGGCTGCCGCCGTTCCTCGCCGACGACGCCGGTGTGGACTCCGGTCTGATGATCGCCCAGTACACGCAGGCCGCCCTGGTCAGCGAGATGAAGCGGCTCGCCGTCCCCGCCTCGGCCGACTCGATCCCGTCGTCGGCGATGCAGGAGGACCACGTGTCCATGGGCTGGTCGGCGGCGCGCAAGCTCCGTACCGCCGTCGACAACCTCGCCCGGATCATCGCCGTCGAGCTGTACGCGGCGACCCGCGCCATCGAGCTGCGCGCCGCGCAGGGCCTCACCCCCGCGCCCGCCTCACGGGCCGCCGTCGAGGCGCTGCGCGCGGCGGGCGTCGAGGGGCCGGGGCCGGACCGGTTCCTGTCGCCGGACCTGGCCGCCGCGGACGCCTTCGTCCGCACGGGCCGTCTGGTCGCCGCGGTCGAACCGGTGACCGGGCCGCTGGCCTGACGGGCCCGGCGGGTCCGGGATTCCCGACGGGCCCGCCGGGAATCCCGGTCGGCCGGGAGATACTTACGAGCCGGGGAGCAACAGCGGGCGGGAGCCGGGTCGCGCGGGAGGTGTGCGGCCGAGCCCCCTCGTACGCCGGAGCGCGCGTATTTCCCGGGCGCCACGGATCGCACGGTTCCGCAGCGGTACCGCGGGGAAGGACACGGACCACGGTGGGGAAGACGCCCCGGTCCCTTCCCCGTGGAACGGCGGAACGGCAGAGGTGCCAAAGGCGTCCCCCGTCGAGGGGACCGCGTCGGGCGGGGCCCTGTCATCGGCCGTTTCACGGATCGCGGCCGACGCCGGGAACCGCCGCGGCCCGGAGCGCGTCGATCAGTGTTGTTCCCCACATCCTTCGCGGATGTGGAACGAAGGACCCTGTCCATGGGTTCTTGGAACATTGACGGGTTTCGCCGTTCACCGGCGAATCCGCTCGGGGTTTCTGGGGATTCGGCAACGATGGAGAAGCGTGTGATGACGGACAGCAAGCGGCGCAGGGGCCTCATGGCCGCGTCCGCACTGCTCGGTGGCGTACTGGTGCTCACGGCCTGCAACGACGGCGGCGCCGACAGCAGCGCCGACGGCTCGAAGAAGTCGCAGACCTCCGAGGTCGACAAGGCGGCAGCCGAGGAGACGTCGGAAGCGCAGATATCCATCGCGCCCAAGGACGGCTCGGACAACGCGAGCATCAACAACGCCGCCAAGGTCACCGTCGCCAAGGGCTCGCTGGGCGAGGTCACCATGACCACGTCGACCGGCGAGGCGGTCAAGGGCACGCTCGCCGCCGACGGCAAGAGCTGGAAGCCCGACGGCCAGCTCGAGCGCTCGACCACGTACAAGATCAGCGCGACGGCGAAGGACTCGAAGGGCCGCGAGGCGCACGAGAACTCCTCCTTCACCACCGTGTCGCCCGCCAACAGCTTCATCGGCAACTTCACCCCCGAGGACGGTTCCACCGTCGGTGTCGGGATGCCGGTCTCGGTCAACTTCAACAAGCCGATCACGGACCGGAAGGCCGTCCAGGCCGGCATCACCGTGACGTCCAGCAGCGGCCAGGAGGTCGTCGGCCACTGGTTCAACAACCAGCGCCTGGACCTGCGCCCCGAGAACTACTGGCAGGGCGGCTCCACCGTCACGCTGAAGCTGGCCCTCGACGGCGTCGAGGGCGCGGACGGCGTCTACGGCGTGCAGCAGAAGACGGTCACCTTCAAGATCGGCCGTAACCAGGTCTCGACGGTCGACGCCAAGACCCACACCATGACCGTCACCCGGGACGGCAAGACGATCAAGACCATCCCGATATCGGCAGGTTCCTCCTCGAACCCCACGTACAACGGCCAGATGGTGATCTCCGAGAAGTACAAGGAGACCCGGATGAACGGTGACACCGTCGGCTTCGGCGGCGAGTACGACATCAAGGACGTCCCGCACGCCATGCGACTGTCCACCTCCGGCACCTTCATCCACGGCAACTACTGGGGCGCGCGGTCGATCTTCGGCAGCGCCAACACCAGCCACGGCTGTGTCGGCCTCGCCGACGTGAAGGGCGCGGGCGACGGCGGCCAGCCCGCCGCCTGGTTCTACGACAACTCCCTCGTCGGTGACGTGGTCGTCGTCAAGAACTCCCCGGACAAGACCATCACCCCGGACAACGGCCTCAACGGCTGGAACATGAACTGGGCGGACTGGAAGGCGGGCGCCGTCGCCTGACCGGCGCGCACGCGCCACTCCTCCCGCAGCACCGAACCCCGTACGAAGGCGGCGGTGCCCGGATCCTCCAGGATCCGCGGCTCCGCCGCCTTCGGCGTCCCCGTACCCGAGGTCCGAGTTCGACTCCAAGGACAACGACGACGCGCGGACAGGACGGGGCCGCGGGCGCCGTCGCCGGAATCGGCCTGAACGTGACGAGACCGACGAGATCACGGAGGTGCTGGAGAGCGTGTGGAAGGAACAGGGCCTTGCCTTCATCATGGTCACGCACGACAACGCCATCGCCCGACGGGCGCCGCGACCGGTCACGATCCGCAAGGGCGAGGTCTCGATCACGGAGAACGCGTCGGCCCGACGGCCCGGCGCGCGGGGGAGCGGCGGTGTCCGCCGCCCCCGCCCGACTACCGATCGGAACCACCGTGCGATCCTCCGCACAGCGCACCGCCGAAACGACAGCACCGGCCGCCCGAGGTGCGTACCGCGGCGAGTCCCGGCGGGCCCTCGCGCCCCTGCCGCCGCGGTGGCGCGTGCCGCTCCTGGCCACCGCCCTGTCCCTGCCCCTGTACGCGCTCTGGGCGGCCTTCCTCGCCACCGGCGGCGGAGACCTGGCGGCCCAGGTGTCCTGGACCGACTTCGTGGCGCGGCACCCCGGCGCCCCGTACAACCTTTCCTGGTACGGCGGCATCCACGTCGGCAACTACAGCGTCCTCGCACCGCAGTTGATGGCCCTGCTCGGGGTACGGACCGTCACCGTCCTCTCCGGCGCGGCCGCCTCCTGGCTGGCGGCGGCCCTGTTCGTGCGCAGCGGGACGGACCGGCCGCTGTGGCCCGCCCTGCTGGCGACGCTGACCCTCTGGTGCAACGTGGCGTCCGGGCGTTCCACCTTCGCCCTCGGCGTGGCCCTCGCCCTGGGGGCGTGCCTGGTGCTGACGGGGACGTCGCGGCGCCCGGTCCTCGCGGGTGTGCTCGGTGCGCTGGCGTCCATGGCCAGCCCGGTCGCCGGACTGTTCCTGCTGGTCGCGGGTGCGGGGTGGCTGCTCGACCGGGACTGGCGCAAGGCCGCCGTTCTGTGCGTCCCGCCCGCGGCCGTGGTCGGAGCGACCACCCTGGTGTTCCCCTTCGGCGGCGAGATGCCGATGTCGCCCGGCGACATCTGGAAGCCGGTGCTCTTCGGCGTCCTGCTCCTCGCGCTGGCACCGCGCGAGTGGCGGGCGCTGCGCCACGGCGCCTGGGTCTACGCGGCCGGGGTCGTGCTGACCTTCCTCGTTCCGTCGCCGGTCGGGTCGAACGTCGTCCGCCTCGCCGAACTGTTCGCCGCCCCGGTCCTGCTCGCCGCGATCCTGGCCCACGGGGTGCGGATATGGCGGAGGGTCGCCCTCGCCGCCGCCCTGGCGCTGTCCCTGCAGTGGGTGACGGAGCATGCCGTTCACGTGCTGAGGATGTCGACCCCCGTCCCGGTATGGGCCGCGGAGGCGCACGGCGTGGTGGCCGCCCTCGACCGCCTCGGTGCCGACCGCACCCGGGTCGAGGCGGTACCGGCGGTCGACCACCGGGAGACGACCGTCCTCGGCCCGCACGTCGACCTGGCCCGCGGCTGGAATCGCCAGATCGACGTGGAACGCGGGGCCCTCTTCTACGACGGGACCTTCTCCGCCGAGACCTACCGCTCCTGGCTCGACCACTGGGCGGTCGGCTACGTCGTCCTTCCCGACGGCACCCCGGACTGGGCGGCGGAGGAGGAGGCCGCCCTCGTCCGCGACCGGCCGGACTGGCTGCGGCTCGTGTGGCGCGACGCACACTGGCGCGTCTACCGGGTCGAGGACGCGACGCCCCTGGTGTCCGGCGCCGGTGCGTCCGTCGTCGGCCGGGACGGCGCCGAGCTCGTCGTACGGGTCCGCGAGCGCGGGTCGGTGACGGTCCGCGTCGCCTACTCGCCGTGGCTGCGACCGGACGCCGGATGCCTGGAGCGCGCGGGGCGGTGGACCCGGCTGAGGGTGCCGGCGGCCGGGGAGTACCGGATCGGTTCCTCGTACGCCCCGCCCCGGCGGGGTGCGTGCTGAGGGGCGGTTCGTGGTGTAGCCGGCTGTACCCCCGTTCCGGGTGGACGTTCCCTCGTGCCCGGCCCGCCCGCCGACGACGATGGAGACCTCACCGACCACGGAGGAAACCGTCATGAAGTCGCTGCTCTGGATCGTCCTCGTCGCCGCCCTCGCCACCAATGCCTTCGCGAGCCTGGGCACGCTCCAGGAGGGCGTGCGGATCACCGTCAGCGTGGTGTCCGGTGTGGTCGTACTCGGAGCCGGTACGGGCCTGTGGATGCTCCGCGAACGCCACGACGCCTGAGGTATTGACCACTTCTGTCATGAATTGACGGGCGGCTTCAGGGCAGATCGGGCCCACTATGTGGATGCCGTTCCGGCTCTCGCGGAGCCACTGGGACAATGATGTGCCACAACGGTTCTGTACGTCGCCTTCGTGAGCCGCCAGAGCGTGCGATGTCTGGGCGACGCCCTCAATGGGGAGGGGGACCGCTGGTGTCCCCCGGGACGGGGGCACCTTCGCGCGCGACGCCGACCCATGGAAGGTCTTGATCAGATGCAGACCACCCCTGAAACCGTCACCCCGCACGCCGTCGAGAGCCGCCTCATCGAGCCCCTGTACGCGGAGGTTCTCCGCCGCAACCAGGGCGAGAAGGAGTTCCACCAGGCGGTGCGGGAGGTCCTGGAGACCCTCGGCCCGGTTCTCGCCAAGCGACCCGAGTTCGTCGACGCCCGGATCATCGAGCGGGTCTGCGAGCCGGAGCGCCAGCTCATCTTCCGCGTGCCGTGGTCGGACGACTCCGGCGACATCCACGTGAACCGCGGTTTCCGGGTCGAGTTCAACAGCTCGCTCGGCCCGTACAAGGGCGGACTGCGCTTCCACCCCTCGGTCAACCTCGGCATCGTGAAGTTCCTCGGCTTCGAGCAGATCTTCAAGAACGCGCTCACCGGCATGCCCATCGGCGGCGGCAAGGGCGGTGCGGACTTCGACCCGAAGGGCCGTTCCGACGCCGAGATCATGCGGTTCTGCCAGTCGTTCATGACCGAGCTCCACCGGCACCTCGGCGAGTACACCGATGTTCCGGCGGGCGACATCGGCGTCGGCGGCCGGGAGATCGGCTACCTGTTCGGCCAGTACAAGCGGATCACCAACCGCTACGAGTCCGGTGTCCTCACCGGAAAGGGCCTGGGCTGGGGCGGCGCCCAGGCGCGCACCGAGGCGACCGGCTACGGCTGTGTGATGTTCACGTCCGAGATGCTCCGCAGCCGCGGCGAGTCCCTGGACGGCCAGCGCATCGCCGTCTCCGGCTCCGGCAACGTCGCGATCTACGCGATCGAGAAGGCCCAGCAGCTCGGCGCGACCGTGGTGACCTGCTCCGACTCCAACGGCTACGTCGTGGACGAGAAGGGCATCGACCTCGCCCTGCTCAAGGAGATCAAGGAGGCCGGGCGCGGCCGGGTCTCCGACTACGCGGAGCGCCGCGGCTCGCACGCCACGTACGTCGCCGGTTCCGGAGTGTGGAACGTCCCCTGTGACGTCGCCCTGCCCTGCGCCACCCAGAACGAACTGCACGAGGCCGACGCCGTGGCCCTGGTCGGCAACGGTGTGAAGGCGGTCGCCGAGGGCGCCAACATGCCCACCACCCCGGAGGCCGTGCGCGTCCTCCAGGAGGCGGGCGTCGCCTTCGCGCCCGGCAAGGCCGCCAACGCGGGCGGTGTGGCCACCAGCGCCCTGGAGATGCAGCAGAACGCCTCGCGGGACTCCTGGTCCTTCTCCCACACGGAGGAGCGCCTGGCGGAGATCATGCGCCACATCCACGACTCCTGCTACACCACGGCCGAGCGCTACGGCAGCCCCGGCAACTACGTGGTCGGCGCCAACATCGCCGGCTTCGAACTGGTCGCGGACGCGATGCTGGCGCAGGGGCTCATCTGACCCCACCGCCGTTCCGGCCCCACCGCCGTCCCGGCCCGCTCCGGCCCGTCCGCCCCGCGCGGCAGGGCCGGAACGGGGCCCGCGGTGCGGGCCGGAACGGTACGGGGAGCGCCGCGCGGGGCGGTACCGTCCGTCAGAGGCCGGCCGACAGGCTCTCGGCCGGGTCGCCCGCCCCGCGCATCAGCAGATGCCCCCGCCGGAACCGTTCCCCCTCCAGCGGTTCCCGCAGTATCCGGCCGACCTCGACGAACCCGGCCGTACCGGCCAGCCCCGCGAGTTCGTCGACCGGCCACCGGTAGGCCGTCGTCACCTTGTGGTCGAACGGCGTGACCGGTCCCCCCTCCGCCTCGAAGAAGGCGAGCAGGAGGTGACCGCCGGGCGCGAGCACCCGCCCGAACTCGGCGAAGTACGGGGGCAGCTCGCGCGGCGGGACGTGGATGACCGAATACCACGACACGATGCCGCGCAGCGCGCCGTCGGCCAGCCCCAGGCCGGCGAGGGCGTCCATGGAACCGACCTCGAACCGCAGGTCCGGGTAGGCCTCACGGGCCAGACCGATCATCACCGGCGACAGGTCGACGCCGAAGACGTCCAGTCCCAGATCCCGCAGGTGCGCGGTCAGATACCCCGGACCGCACCCCAACTCGGCGACGGGGCCGGGCCCGGTGGCCCGCACGACCTCCGCGAACGCGGCGAGCGTCGCGCGGTCCAGCGGGAGTCCGTCGAGCGAGTCGCGGACCAGGCCGAAGTAGAGGTCGGCGACATCGTCGTAGGCGTGCGCCGTGGCATCGAGGTAGGAGGCGGTACCGGAGTGGGCTGTCATGGACTCATCCTCCCCGGCCGGGGAGGTCGTCATGGGGGAAACGAGCCACCTCACCCACCGCCCACGCGCCGACCCGATCCGGTCAGGCGGTTCCCCCGCAGGTCTCGCGGTGGTAGCCGTCCTGGCCGCGGGCCACGAGGTCCAGGTCCCGCCGGACGACGCTGATCCTGTCGCCCCAGCCCTCGCATGCCCGCTCCATGCCCTGCTCGGTGTACTCGATCACGACCACGTGGTCACCGAAGGCGTCCGTGTAGTCCCCGCATTCGTCGTACTGGCCGCACTCCTCCACCACGGCGAAGTCGGCGCCGACGTCCCTGCGGGCGGGAGCCAGCTCCGCGGTGTTCTTCTGGCCGACGGCAAGGCCCTTCGCGTGCGCGTGGTCGGCGAGCAGGGAGAGGAACGCCTTCGCGTCGTCCGCGGTGAGCAGCCCCCGGGGCGCGCGTGCGTAACTGTCGTAATTGTCCGGGTCGATGGCCTTGTAGCCCTTGGTCGCGCAGGTGTCGGTCCAGGTGTTCACCTTCCGCGCTATCCGTTCGCGTTTGGCGGCGGTGCGAACGTCCAGCATCGCCTCCCCCCACTCCTCGTCCATGACGACCCCGCCCGCCTCGTCACGCAGCAGCAGGTCGGTGTCCCACTCCTTCTCCGCGCCCGGCTGGGCCTGGAAGGCGTTGATGTAGCAGATGTTGTAGATCCCGGGTGCGGGCGGCTGCGTGTGGTCCCGCGCGACGACGGACACCCCGGCGGGCGGTGTGTACGGCTCGCCGAGCTGGTAGTCGAAACCCGCGTGCACCGGCGGAAGCACCACCCCGGCCGATCCCGACGGCGCTTTCGCGGGCGATCCCGAGGGCGGTTCCGCGGTTGATTTCGCGTGCGGGGAAGGCGCCTCGTGCGCGGCCCCGCCGCTCGAACAGGCCGTGACGAGAAGGGAAACGGCGACCGATACGGCGAGCACCGCGGAAGACCGGCGGAGAGAGGGCCTGATGCGCATGTGTGACGAGCTCCGGAGAGGCGGTGTGCCGAGGATCGTGGACGTTCGGGGTGTGCGAGCGGGAGCTGTCTTCTGGCCGACACCCGGTGCGGCCGACCGACACCCGGTGCGGCCGGGTGGGCGTCCGGCGGAGCCTTCAGCCGAGGCGCGCCGGATGAGGTGCGGCTCGGGACCGCACGGACGTCACGCCCGCATGGTCATGCAGGCGTGCTTGATCGCTCTTGTCCGTGCTGCCCGGATCGGCGCCGGACATGTCGCGCTGGCAGGTGGGGCAGGTGGGGCAGGTGCCGGTGGGGGTTCCGGGCCCGTCACTCGCCGGCCGGGGCCACCCCGATCGGGCAGGAGACCCCTGTCCCGCCGATCCCGCAGTAGCCGGCCGGGTTCTTGTCCAAATACTGCTGGTGGGGCGCCTCGGCGGGCCAGAACGTGCGGCCCTCGGCCGGGAGGATCTCCGTGGTGATCTTGCCGTGGCCGGAGGCCGTGAGGACCTTCTGGTACGCCTCGCGGGAGGCCTCGGCGGCGGCAGCCTGCCCGGGGGAGTGGGTGTGGATCGCCGAGCGGTACTGCGTGCCCACGTCGTTGCCCTGGCGGAAGCCCTGCGTCGGGTCGTGGGACTCCCAGAACAGCTTCAGCAGCTCCGGGTACGAGACGGTCCGCGGGTCGAAGACGACGCGGACCGCCTCCGTGTGGCCGGTCAGGCCCGAGCAGACCTCGTCGTACGCCGGGTTCTCCGTGTAACCGCCCTGGTAGCCGACGAGGGTCGTCCAGACGCCGTCACGCTGCCAGAACTTCCGCTCGGCGCCCCAGAAGCAGCCGAGCGCGAAGTCCGCGATCTCCAGGCCCTCCGGGTACGGGCCGAGCAGCGGGTTGCCGAGGACCGTGTGCCGGGACGGGACGGTGAACTCGGGCGTGGGGCGGCCCTTCAGCGCTTCCTCGGGGGTGGGCAGCTGCGGGGTGCGGCGGTGCAGGAACATGCGGGGGCTCCTCGGGGATCCGGCGGCGACAGTCCTTACAACGTGGCGGCGGGCCGGGAGATTCCGGCTCCCGCGCCGCGGACGTCCGGGTCAGCCGCCCTTCCCCTCCAGGACCCGCTCGGCGCTGTACTCGCGGGACCGGACGTAGAAGCCCTTGGGATCGGCGCAGTACGACCACGGAGCACCGCCGTCGAAGTGGCCGTCGATCGCGCGGAACTGTTCCACGGCCGCCCGGTACCGGTCCTGCCAGTACAGCGTCCAGGCGAGCATGTGGCGGGCCCGGACGATCCGCCGGTCGCCCGGGGCGGTCGCGACGGCGGCGGCCACGTCGATCAGGCAGGCGTCGACGGCGGCGATCAGCTCCGGGCTCCTGTAGTACACGTCCGCGTCCGTCTTCCGGTCGGCCCGCTCCCGCTTGAACGCGGCGTACAGCGGAAGCAGTGAGAGCAGCCCGCCGGGACCGCCCAGTCGCGCCGCCTCGTGTGCGAGGTACTCGGCCGGTACGTGCGAGCCCGCCCACCGGTGGCACCAGTACCGGAGCACCGCGTCGTGCGCCGCGAGGCCGGGCGCGCCGCGCCCGACGACCTTCGCCCACAGGACACGGCATTCGTCGTGACCGTAACCGAGGCCGAGGGCGCAGGGGATCTCGGCGACGTACGGGCAGGGATCGTCGTCCGCCAGCGCCTGGGCCTCGTGGCAGGCCTCGCGGGCCCTGAGCATGACCTGACGGAAGAGGGAGCACTGCTCCCACGTGGGGGTCCTCGTCGGGTTCGTGCCGTGGACCTGTGCGGCGACGCCGATCAGCGCGCCGGCGTGGACGAGGGCGGCACCCGCGTCCTCCGGCCGCGCGGCGCGCCAGGCCAGGAGCCAGGCGTCGTCGTGCGCGGCCTCGTCCTGGAGGACGGCGGCGCGCCGGTACCGTTCCGGCCGGTCCCGGCCCGCTCCGTCGAGGAACGCGGCGCCCGCCCGCCAGTCGCCGGTGCGGACGGCGGCGCGGATCTCCTCGTCGCGCGGGTCGGGGGTGTGGACACGTGCGCCGCCGATCTCGTCGGCCGGTACCAGGCCGAGTCGCGCGGCGGCCCCGGCCGGGCCGGGAGCGCCCTGTGCCGTGCGCGGCGACGCCTTCCGTGTCCTCCGTGCCTTCGTCCAGAGGTACCCGCCCAGAGCGGCGGTCGACAGGAGCAGGAGAAGTGTCATGGGGGTTCCGGTCCGGTGGGGAAGCGGCAGGGCGGTCAGGGGGTGAGCAGTTCGCGCAGCGGCACGGTGTCCGGGACGTCCGCCACCGCCGCGTCCAGCGCCGCCGGGAGCAGGTCCTCGTGGCCCGGCGGCAGCTCCAGCGACGTCTCGCCGTCGGTCCAGGACTGCCGCCAGCGGGCCCGTCCCTGCCGCACGTACTCGGCCTCGGCCAGTTGTCCCAGTCCGCTGCGCAGCCTGGGCCTGGCGAACTCGCGGGCCGCGCGCCCGGTCGCCGCCCGGGCCTCGGCGGACTCGGGCAGGCGGTCGGTGATCCGCCACTGCGAGCCCGCGTCGATCGCGTCGAGCGCGTCGGTCACCGAGCCGTCGCCGCCGGTCACCTCGGCGACCACCGCCCCGTGCTTCCGGGTCCAGTACCCCTCCTGCGCCGCCGTCGACTCGTGCACCAGGTCCGGCCAGTCGAGCCGGCGCAGCAGCCGCATCGAGGGTTCCAGCAACCGCTCCTCGGCGGCGGCCAGCGTGTGCTCGGCGTCGACGAGCAGGCCCAGGGCCGGAGTCCCGGGGTCCGGGGCACGTCCGTCGCCCGGCAGCGCCTCGACCCGGGCCATGCGCTCCGTGAGCTTCGGGTGCGCGTAGGGGGCGGACGGTTCGGACGGCAGGCAGGCGCGCAGCTCGTCGAGTTCCTCCCTGCGCGCGTCCAGCACATGTCGCAGACCGCCGAAGAACTGGCCGGGCAGGGGCAGCATCCCGGCCTTCACGCCGATCGTCGCGTAGGTCTCCAGGTAGTCGTTGTGCGTTTCGGTGAGGATCTGCATGTCGCGCAGCGCGGACGCGGTCACGTCGCGGCCCGCGACGCCCGCCGCGGCGACATCGGCCGCGAACTCCTCGCGGTCGGCGGCGGAGGTGTGGACGCGGTCGCAGAAACGCGCGTACCACCGGTACAGGGCCGCCAGGTTACGGAGCGGCACACCGGCGCCGCCGACGTCGACCGCCCTGGCCTTCCCGCCCCTTGCCCTTGCCCTGGCGGCCTTCCCCTCCTGCCGTGCCCGCTCCTTGGCGACCGCCCGGTCCGCCCACCGCCGGAAGTGGGCGGCGGCGTGGTCGGCCCGGTCCCTGCCGCGCGCGGTGACAGCGGCGAGGCGGGGGCCGGAGACGGCGTAACGGCTCATCTCGTGCGCGAGCACGGAACGCAACCCGGCCTCGGACATGCCGACCAGCAACGGCAGGCCGACGAGGAGCCGACGCCTGCCGCCGGCGAGGCCGAGGAACCCGATGTCCTCCACGGCCGAGACGTGCGTGTCGGCGGTGAGCACGATCTCGTCGGGGGCGCGGGTGCCGAGCCGTTCGGCGAGATCGCGCACGGTGGCCCAGAGCCGGGGCTGGCGGGTGTCGTCGACGCGCCACACCTGCACGTCCTCGTCCCTCGGCACGTGAGGCGCGTACATGCCTCGGACGATGACGAACGCCGGCAGGGAGGTGCGGAGGAGAACCAGCACGGCGATGGGGGTCCACATCCAGCGGAACGCTGCCCAGTCGAGGACGACGAGGACGGCGAGCAGCAGGACGCCCAGCACGTGGGAACCGGCGAACAGAACAACGGCGCGGACGGCGCGCAGAGTTGGGCTCATCGGGAGGACTCCCCACGAGGACGGGGACGGGGCGGGCGGCGGTGGTGCGCGTGGGGAATCGGAGTATGTCGCCCCGCGGACGGGTGCCGCAACGAGGTATGCGACCGCCGCCGGACCGGGCAGGGGGCCGAGACTCCGGAAGCGCGGGTTCCTCGGCCTCCTGCGGTGCCCGCCGCGGCCCCGGGCAGGCACCCACGGCCGCGGCCCGGCCGGCTCCGGCCGTCGTCGCGCGGGTTCCCCGGCCCGCTCCGGTCCCTACCGCGGCAGCGTCGCCGGGTTGCCGCCGTTCGCCTCGTAACCGGCGACCGCCAGGGCCCGGTGCATCGTGTACTCGGCGGCCGGGTCGGGGCTCTGGGTCCACGGCAGGGCGCCCACGTGGCCGTCGATGCGGACGATCTGGTTCATCGCCTCCGACCAGCGTTCCATCCGGATGAGGAAGAAGACGAGGAGGTGGCGGACGTGGGCGAGCATCGGATCGTCCGGGCGGGCCGCGTGCACGGCGAACAGGGCGCCCTCGACCGCCTTGGTCACCACCGCGCTCTGGTAGAAGCCCCGCACGAGGTTGATCTCGGGCAGGTGCTCGTACACCGCGAAGAGCGGCAGCGCGGCCAGCCGCGAGCCCCGCGGGGCGCGGGCGGCGGCCGCGGTGGCGAAGCGGTCGGCCTCCTCGCGGGAGCCGTGCCACTTCTCGCACGAGTAGTGGAGCGCGGCGAGGTGGGCGCCCATGTGGGCCGGGGCGCGGTCGATCACCTTCGCCCACAGTCGGTCGAACTCCTCGTGGGAGTAAGCAAGTCCACGGGCGACGGCGAGTTCGACGAGGTAGGGGATCGGGTCGCCGGGAGCGAGCAGCGCCGCCTCGCCGCAGACCGTACGGGCCTCCTCCAGGATGATCCGGAAGTCGTCCGTGCCCGCGGTCGACGAGCGCCACGCCTGCTGCACGAGGAACTCGGCGTGCACCGCCGCACCGCCCGCGTCCTTCGGAGCCTCCGCCCGCCAGGTGCGCAGCCAGGCGCCGCCGGCACCGGGGCGCTCCGCCAGCTCCAGCGAGGCGGCCCCGGCGAACGCCTGCACCCGCTGCCAGCGCACCTCGCCCTCCTTGGGCGTGCCGGCCAGCAGTTGCGAGGCCGCCCGCCAGTCCTGGGAGCGCTGCACCACGTCGAGCACGTCGAGGAGGTCCTGGTCCGGCCCCGGCAGCCGGATGTCCAGCTCCTCCTGGCGCACGAAGCCGTAGGCGTCCGGGTCGGCGGCGTCCGGGGAACCCGGCGCGACCTGCCGGATTCCGCCGCGGCGGCGCAGCACGAAGGGGCCGACGACCGCGGCGAGCATGCACAGCGCGATCAGGAACCACAGAATCTCCATGCCCCCATTGTCACCGGACGGCCCGGTGGTCCGGTGGGCGCCCTCGTGACGAACTACGCTCGGGCCCCATGAGCGATCAGCAGAGCTTCGAAACACTCGCGATCCACGCGGGAAACACCGCCGACCCCCTCACCGGCGCCGTGGTTCCGCCCATTTACCAGGTGTCCACGTACAAGCAGGACGGCGTGGGCGGACTGCGCGGCGGTTACGAGTACAGCCGCAGCGCCAATCCGACGCGCACCGCGCTGGAGGAGAACCTCGCGGCCCTGGAGGGCGGCCGCCGGGGCCTGGCCTTCGCCTCCGGCCTCGCCGCCGAGGACTGCCTCCTCCGCACCCTGCTCACCCCCGGTGACCACGTGGTGATCCCGAACGACGCCTACGGCGGCACGTTCCGGCTGTTCGCGAAGGTCGTCTCGCGGTGGGGCGTGGAGTTCTCGGTCGCCGACACCTCGGACGTGGCGGCGGTACGGGCGGCGATCACCCCGCGCACCAAGGCGGTCTGGGTGGAGACCCCCTCCAACCCGTTGCTCGGCATCACCGACATCGCCGCGATCGCCGGGGTGGCCCGTGCGGCGGGCGCGCGACTCGTCGTCGACAACACCTTCGCCAGTCCCTACCTGCAGCAGCCCCTCGCCCTGGGCGCCGACGTGGTGGTGCACTCCACCACCAAGTACATGGGCGGCCACTCGGACGTCGTCGGCGGTGCGCTGATCGTCAACGACCCCGAGCTGGCCGAGGAGTTGGCGTACCACCAGAACGCCATGGGCGCCGTGGCCGGGCCGTTCGACGCGTGGCTGGTGCTGCGCGGGATCAAGACGCTCGCGGTGCGCATGGACCGGCACACCGAGAACGCCACGAAGATCGCCGACCTGTTGACCCGCCACCCGGGGGTCACCCAGGTCCTCTACCCGGGACTGCCCGAGCACCCGGGCCACGAGATCGCCGCCAAGCAGATGAGGGCGTTCGGCGGCATGGTGTCCTTCCGGGTCGCGGGCGGCGAGGAGGCGGCGGTCCAGGTCTGCAACCGGACCGAGCTGTTCACCCTCGGCGAGTCGCTGGGCGGTGTCGAGTCCCTGATCGAGCACCCGGGCCGGATGACGCACGCCTCGGCGGCGGGCTCCCCGCTGGAGGTCCCGGCCGACCTCGTCCGGCTCTCCGTCGGCATCGAGTCGGCCGACGACCTGATCGCCGATCTGACGCGGGCGCTCGGCTGAGAGCCTGTCGGCCGGCCTTCGGCCGGCACACCTCCGGAGTCGCGCCGACCGGTCGGCGCGACTCCCGGAAGGCCGGCCGTTCCCGGCCCGCCCGGCGGGCTCACCAGCCGTCCACCGGGGTCGTCGCGGCGGGCGGGGTCTGCCACGGCCGTGCCGTCACCGCCCACACGGTGAACACGACCACCGCGGCGAACGCCACCAGCAGCAGGAACCGACGGGCCAGACGCCGCAGGCGCAGCAGCCCGCCACCGCGTGCGGCGGCCCGCCGCGCCAGATCGGCGGGCACCTGCGGGTGCGGCCCCTCCAACAGGCGCCGGACCTCGTCCTCCTGGTTGCTCCGGCGGCTCATGACGAGGCCCCGGCCGCACGGTACGGCCGCCATCGGGCCGTGGGCCGGCGAGTGCCTCGCATCGTGGCCACCGAGCGGTTGCAGACCGCCCGGAGCCGGTCCGCCGGAAGCTCCAGCAGCGCCGCGGCCTGCTCCTCCGCGACCCCTTCGTACAGGCGCAGCACCAGCACCAGGCGCTCCTGCGGGGTCAGCGGGTCCAGCGGCCCGCCGCGCGGCCGGTGATGCCGCCAGACCTCCCGGGCGAACCGGACGACCAGCTCCTGCCGGGTGCGGTCGTACGGGTCCTCGCCCCGCGACCGGTCCCACCGCGCGTAGGTGCGGGCCAGCGCGGCCGTCAGGAGCCGCAGGGCCCGCGGGTTCGCGCCGGCCGGCCGCAGGGGCTCGGCGGTGAGCAGCGTGGCCGTGTGCAGCAGCCGGCCGGCCGCGCCCGCCACGAAGGAATCGAATTCCCGGGCACGGCGCCGTTCCCGGTCCGCTCTGCGCTCTCCCCGCACAGTGCTCATCCGAGACCCTGCGCGGTTCACCGGTCAAGAGGCGTGCGCGTCCGGCGTCGACGGGCGGGGGCCCGGCGGGCACGGACCGGGCCCCGGAAGGCGTCCGGCGATTCCGCGCGGATCGGCGGGCGTGTTGCGAAAGTCCCGTCCGCCCGGGGGCGCCCGGTACGCCCTAACCGGCCGGGGGAGCCTGGTGCGCGGTCTGCCGGGCGGCCAGCGCCGAGTTGAACCGGGTGAGCAGCGCGCAGAACGTCTCGCGCTCCTCCGCCGTCCAGCCGTCCGTCACCCGCGTCATGAGCTCGCGCCGGGAATCGCGCACCTCGTCCAGCCGGGCCAGGCCGCGCGGGGACAGCTGGAGGACGACGGCCCGGCCGTCCTCCGGGTGCGAGGTGCGCTTGACCAGGCCGGTGTCGACGAGCGGCGCGACCTGCCGGGTCACGGTCGAGGAGTCGATGCCCATGCCCGCGGCCAGGGCCTTCACGCCCATCGGACCCTCCCGGTCCAGCCGGTTGAGCAGCAGATAGGCGGCCCGGTCCATCGAATTGCGCACCTGGCCGACGCCGCCGAGGCGGGTCTGCTCGGCACGGCGGGCGAACACCGCGACCTGGTGCTGGAGCGCATCGAGGACGTGCTCGGGTTCCGTGGACCCGGGGGCGGAGCCCCCGGAAGGAGACGCAGCTGTCGTCATGTCCTGAGGGGGCATGGCCGGGAGCTCTCTTCGTGCGGTGTCGGATGGGTGGGGGACAGAGTACGCGGCCACCGGGCAATGCGTACCAGTGCTGCACGAACCCGTGGACACCGGTGCGGGACGGGACCGGTGCGAGGCGTACGGCACGCCGCCGGGCTGCGAGACTTGCCGTATGGACTTCCGTGTGCCCGGCCCATTTCCCCCGCTCATCCTCGACGACGTCCGCGGGGCGCGGAAGATGCTCTCCGGGGTGGCCAGGGTGACGCCCATGGAAGGCAGCCGTCACCTGACGGAGCTGGTGGGCGCGCCCGTCCACTTCAAGTGCGAGAACCTTCAGCGGACCGGTTCGTTCAAGCTGCGCGGCGCGTACGTGCGGATCGCCGGACTGTCCCCGGTCGAGCGGGCGGGCGGGGTCGTCGCGGCGAGCGCCGGGAACCACGCGCAGGGGGTCGCGCTCGCCTCCTCACTGCTCGGCGTGCGCTCGACGGTCTTCATGCCGGTCGGGGCGCCGCTGCCGAAGGTGGCCGCGACCCGCCAGTACGGGGCCGAGGTCCGGCTCCACGGTCAGGTCGTCGACGAGACGCTGGCCGCCGCCCAGGAGTACGCGCGGGAGACCGGTGCGGTCTTCATCCACCCCTTCGACCACCCCGACATCATCGCCGGGCAGGGCACGGTCGGTCTGGAGATCCTCGAACAGTGCCCCGAGGTGCGCACCGTCGTCGTCGGGGTCGGCGGCGGCGGCCTCGCCGCGGGCATCGCGCTGGCGGTGAAGGCGCTCCGGCCCGACGTGCGGATCGTCGGCGTGCAGGCGGCGGGCGCGGCGAGCTATCCGCCGTCGCTGGCCGCGGGCCACCCGGTGTCGATCGGCCCGCTGAACACGATGGCGGACGGCATCAAGGTGGGGCGGCCCGGGGACGTGCCGTTCGAGCTGGTCCGGGAACTCGTCGACGAGGTCCGCACGGTCTCCGAGGACGAGCTGTCCAGCGCCCTGCTGCTCTGCCTGGAGCGGGCGAAGCTTGTCGTGGAACCGGCCGGTGCGAGCCCGGTCGCGGCGTTGCTGAGTGATCCGAAGGCGTTTCGCGGGCCGGTGGTGGCCCTGCTGTCGGGCGGCAACATGGACCCGTTGCTGATGCAGCGCGTCCTGACGCACGGGATGGTGGCGGCCGGCCGCTATCTGAGCCTGCGGCTGCGGCTGACCGACCGGCCCGGCGCACTTGCCACGCTGCTGGGAGTGCTCTCGTCGGTCGACGCCAACGTGCTCGACATCGGCCACGTCCGGACCGACCCCCGGCTCGGCCTGACCGAGGTCGAGGTGGAGCTGCAACTGGAGACGAAGGGGTCGGAGCACTGCGCGGAGGTCTCGGCGGCCCTGCACGAGGCCGGGTACCTGGTGACGGGCTGACCCCGTCCGGCGGCGGACGTGGGGGAGCCGCCGGGTCGTCGGACCCGGCGGATCGCCCCGCGTCGGTGGTGCGGATCAGAGCCTGCCGGGTGCCCTCTGACCGGGCGGGCGCGGCACGGCACGCACGCTTCCGGCGTTGCCGGAACGACCGAGCGGCTCCGCCACCGGGCCGTCCCGGCGTCCTGGAACCGCACGCACCATGCCCCGTCCGCTCTCCGGCCGAAGGCCGGCCGACAGGCTCTCAGCCGGTGTAGGGCTTCGCCGCGAGGATCTTCACGGTCGCCGTCTTGCCGTTCGGCAGCTCGTACTCGGCCTCGTCACCGGTGCGCCTGCCGTTCACGCCGGTGCCGAGCGGCGACTGCGGGGAGTACGTCTCGATGTTCGAGCTCGCGTACTCGCGGGAGGCGAGCAGGAAGGTCAGGGTGTCGTCCGGGTCGCCGTCGAAGGCGATCGTGACGACCATGCCGGGCTCCACGACGCCGTCGTCGGCGGGCGGCTCGCCCACCTTCGCGTGCTCCAGGAGCTGGGTGAGCTGGCGCACGCGCAGCTCCATCTTCCCCTGCTCCTCCTTGGCCGCGTGGTACCCGCCGTTCTCCCGGAGGTCACCCTCCTCACGGGCCGCCGCGATCTTGACGGAGATCTCCGTGCGCGCGGGACCAGACAGGTACTCCAGCTCGGCCTTGAGCTGGTTGTACGCCTCCTGCGTGAGCCAGGTGACGTTTTCGCTGGTCTGGGTCACAGGGTGCTCCTCGTCGGTACTGGGAATACAAAGCATCGCCCTACCCGTAAGCATGTGCCCCTACGGGTGGGCGAAACCACGAGCCTAACAATTCACCGGGAAAAGGGGGAGAAGGTTAACCGCGTGGACCTCGCGCGGCCGGTCGCCGGGACCGTATAAGCGCAGGTCGGAGGGGGTTCGTCGACGGCCGGAAGGCGTTCGGCGCCGCCGTGCGGCAGCGGGTCAGTCCGTCGTCCCGCCGTCGGTGGTGCAGCCCAGCAGCTCGACGCTGGTCGCCCTGTCGGTCGTGCGCAGGGAGACGATGCGGTCGATACGGTCCGTGCGGTCGTCGAAGCGGAATTCCTTGTGGGCGACGTCCCTGCCGTCCTCGTGCTGCGCGCGCAGGGTGCAGTAGCCCTTGGCGTCCTTGTCCTTGCGCACTTCCAGATGGATGTCGACCCGTTCGTCCGAGACGACCTTCCGCTTGATCACCTCGGCGCTGATCTGCTGCCCGGAGACGTAGTCGTAGCCGATCCAGCCGACCAGCCCGAGCAGGGCGACCCCGAGCACCGAGCCGATGATCCTCAGCTTGCGGTCGGCGCGCTCGTCCGCGGAGCGGCCGTAGCGGTTGTCCGGAAGCGCGTCGCGCACCGAGGTCATGATCGTTCCTCCCGTACCGGGGATCGAGGAATTTTCCGCCCCCCGGTTCGGTCACTATAGAAGCCCCGGACCGCCGTCCGACCCGCCACCCCGTGCCGACGTTCCGCGGGAACGACCACCGTTGATGACACCGCGTAACCGCGCCCAATCACTGAGGACCGAGCTTTGACTGAGCAGCTGCGACTGATGGCCGTTCACGCCCACCCCGACGACGAGTCGAGCAAGGGCGCGGCGACGATGGCCAAGTATGTGTCCGAGGGGGTGGACGTGCTGGTCGTGACCTGCACGGGCGGCGAGCGCGGCTCCATCCTCAATCCGAAGCTCCAGGGCGACGCCTACATCGAGGAGAACATCCACGAGGTGCGCCGGAAGGAGATGGACGAGGCCCGCGAGATCCTGGGCGTCACGCAGGAGTGGCTCGGCTTCGTCGACTCGGGGCTGCCCGAGGGCGACCCGCTGCCCCCGCTGCCCGAGGGCTGCTTCGCCCTGGAGGACGAGGAGAAGGCCGCCGGGCGTCTCGTCCGCAGCATCCGGGCCTTCCGGCCGCAGGTCATCACCACGTATGACGAGAACGGCGGGTACCCGCACCCCGACCACATCATGACCCACAAGATCACGATGATCGCCTTCGACGGCGCGACGGACACCGAGACCTTCCCCGAGTCGGAGTTCGGCCCGGCCTGGCAGCCGCAGAAGCTCTACTACAACCAGGGCTTCAACCGGCCGCGCACGGTGGCGCTGCACGAGGCCCTGCTGGCCCGCGGCCTGGAGTCCCCGTACGGCGACTGGCTGGAGCGCTGGAAGGAGTTCGAGCGCGAGGAGCGCACCCTGACCACGCACGTCCCGTGTGCGGAGTTCTATGAGATTCGCGACAAGGCGCTGATCGCGCACGCGACGCAGATCGACCCCGAGGGCGGCTGGTTCCGCGTCCCGATGGACATCCAGAAGGAGGTCTGGCCGACC
This sequence comes from Streptomyces sp. NPDC014734, assembly GCF_043083325.1. Classification (NCBI taxonomy): domain Bacteria; kingdom Bacillati; phylum Actinomycetota; class Actinomycetes; order Kitasatosporales; family Streptomycetaceae; genus Streptomyces; species Streptomyces sp. NPDC014734. The sequence goes on from NZ_JBIBYN010000023.1 coordinate 100,811, forward strand.
GAGGAGTACGAGCTGGCGAAGTCTCTCGTCGATACCTCCCTCCCCGAGAGCGACCTCTTCGCGGGCATCCGCGACAATGCCTGATATGTACGCGACTCAGGCACTGACCGACCTCGTTCCGCTTGCCGACTCGTTCGACAAGAACAAGGTGACCCCCGGCGTTCTCGGCTTCATCGTCTTCGCGGCACTGGCCGTCGGCGTGTGGGCGCTGATGAAGTCCATGAACCGGCACATGGGCAGGGTCGACTTCGAGGAGGCCCCGGAGCCCGCGACGGCCGAGGCTGCCGCCGCGGGGTCCGCGAAGGGGAAGTAACGGCCCACCCCGAGAGGCGGGCCGCGGCGGGACCGCGCCCGCGCCCGCCATGCCCTTCGGACGGCGCGGGTACCGGGACCGCGGCGGCGGCCGGGGAGTCCCGGGACCGCCGCGGTCCCGTCGCCCCCCGCCGGACCGCCTCGTCCCCCGGCCGCCGGGATCACCGTCCCGGCGGACGGGAGCGTTGTCCGGCGTGCCGTGCCCTCACCCCCGCGGCGCGACCGCCACGCCCATGACCTCCCGGGCGTGGCGGGACGGCGTCATGCCCAGGTGCCACGCCTGCCAGCCGTCCTCCAGATCCACCCCGCGGTGCAGCACCACCGTGAACGCCTCCGCGCACTCCTCCAGCTTGCCGTCGCGCGCCGGATGCCCGGCCCGCAGCAGATCGGCAAGCTCCTGCTGGGCCACCACCGCGCCCACCTCCGTGCCGCCCGGAGACGCGTACGGCAGCAGCGTGCAGCGCAGGAAGCGGGCCCAGTCCGCGCCCCGCGTGTCGCCGTAGGAGCCGAACAGCTCCACGGCCTCGTCGCACAGCTCCAGCGCCTGCGGGGACCGGTTGTTGCCCGCGTCGATCAGGGCCAGCTCCAGACACGTCCACGCCTCGCCGTGCGCGACCCCGATACGCCGGAAATCGGCCCGGGCGTCCATCAGGAGCTGGCGGGCGAACCCGGAGTTGCGCAGGTTCCCGGTCCGGGCGGCCCGCTGGTCGCGGGTGACCCGGCCCGAATGGTGCCGGGCGCACGCCAGCCCGTACACGTCCCGCATCCGGGAGAACATCGTGCGGGCCCGCTCCAGCTGCCGCACCGCCCCGTCGGCGTCACCGCCCTCCTCCAGCGCCTGGCCCAGGTAGTACAGCGTCCAGGCCTCGCCGCGCGCGTCCTCGTTGTCCCGGTGCCGGGCCAGGGCGCGCTCCAGCTCCTCGACGGCCGGGGCCGCGTCGCCGTCCAGCAGCCGGGCCCGGGCCAACTGGGTCAACGCCCACGCCTCGCCCCGCTCGTCCCGGGTGCGGCCGTACAGGTCCAGGGCCGTGCGCAACTCCTCCTCGGCCCGTTCCGTCTCGTCCATCCACAACAGGGTCTGGCCGAGCTGGAACCGTGTCCACGCCTCGCCGTGCAGCGACTCCCCCTCCCGGTGCAGGGTCAGCGCGGTGTCCAGGAGCGTCACCGCCTCGACGAGATGGGCCCTGTCGCGTTCCACGGCGGCCAGCGCGTGCAGCGACCAGGCCCGGTCCTCGGCCTGCTCGTCGGAGGACTGCAACGCGATCGCCTCGCGCAGCCGCGCCGCCGCCTCCGGCAGGTTGCCCTGGTGGTGCAGGGTGATGCCGAGCGAACAGAGCGCCAACGCCGTGCCCGCCTCGTTCTCCGCCTCGCGGTAGAGCCCCACCACCGACGACAGTGTGGAACGTGCCTTGTCCAGCTCACCGAGCTGACGCGCCGCGATACCGGTGCGCCACTGCACGGAACGCTCCAGCAGCCCCTTGTCCACGGCCTGCGTCAACTCGCTGATCTCGCCGAGCCGGTACAGGTCTCCGCGCAGCAGGCAGTAGTCGCACAGCGCACCCAGCAGATCGAGCACCGTCCGCTGGTCGACGCCCTCCGCGTGCCGCAGCGCCGACGTGATGAAGCTCGACTCCTCGTCCAGCCAGCGCAGCGCCGAGTCCAGCGAACCGAAACCGTGCGGGCCGAACTGCCCGGCCCGGGTGGACATCTTGCCGTCCACCATGCGGATCACCGCGCCCGCCAGCTCCGCGTAGTTCCTGATCAGCCGCTCCTGCGCGGCGGTCCGGTCGGCCGCCTCCTCCTCGTCCCGCAGCCGGGCCAGCGCGAAGCCCCGTACGAGGTCGTGCAGCCGGTAGCGCGAGCCCCGCACATGGTCCAGCAGCCCGGCCCGGGCCAGCTCCCCCAGCAGCCTCTCGGCCTCCTGCTCCTCGGCCGACAGCAGCGCGGCCGCCGCCGCGGCGCCCAGACTGGCCCGCCCGGCCAGTGCCAGCCGCCGCAGCAGACGCCGGGCCTGCTCGGACTGGTCGCCGTAACGCAGCCACAGCGCCCGCTCGACCGGATCCGTCGCCTCCCGCGCGGCGAGATCCGCGGCGAGGGTGCCCGGGGTGCGGCGGCCGAGCGAGGAGCCCGCGACGCGCAGCGCCAGCGGCAGCCCGCCGCACAGCTCGGCCACGGCGTCCGTCGACTGGGCGTCGTACGGGCCGTCCTGCGCCGCTCGGGCGGTCTCGCGCAGCAACTCCTCGGCGCCCGCCGCGTCGAGCGCGCCGACGGGCAACTGGTGGACCCGGGCCGGAACGTCGGCGGGCAGTTCCAGGGGCTCGCGGGCGGTGACCAGGACGAGACTGTCGGAACGCTGCGGGATCAGCGTGCGGACCTGGTCCGCGTCGCTCGCGTCATCGAGGACGATCGTCACCGGAGTGCCGGTCAGATGCTGGTGATACAGCTCGCTCAGCCGCCGCACCTGCTGCTCGGCCGACGCCCGTCCCCGCGCCTCCGGATCCGTCCGTCCGGAGGAGGAGCCCTCCCGGAACAGCAGTTGCTCACGGGGCGCGCCCAGCCGGTTCAGCAGGTGCAGCAGCGCGTCCCGTGTCGGCAGCGGCGGTTCCCCGGCCGTCTCGCCGCGCAGGTCCACCACGCAGGCGCCCCGGAACTGGTCCTTCAGATCGTGTGCGGCCCGGACCGCGAGCGTGGTGCGCCCGGCGCCCGGCGTGCCGTGCAGGACGACGACGGTCGGCAGGGTCTCGGTCGAGGCGCGGCCCTCGCGCACCCACTGCGCGATCCGCGCCAGCTCGGAGCGCCGCCCGGCGAACGGTCCCTCCGCGGTCGGCAGCTGGCCGAAGGACTGTTCGAGGAGGGCGCGGGTGCGGGCCGCCGCGCTGCGGTCCCGGCCCCGCAGCGACGAGGCGACCCGCGACTGCGCGGGGACCTTCCTGGCCGGTGTGCGCGACGAGGCGGTCAGCATCCGCTGCTGGTCGAGGAACGGGCGGATGCCCCGCACCTCCAGGGCCGCCAGCCACTGCAACCGCAGCTGTTCGGCGCCGCCGGGCTGCCCCAGCGCGCCCGCCCGCCGGTGGGCGGCGGGCCAGTGCGAGGCGGTCACCTTGGCGACGGTCGTCGCCGCCCCCGCGGCCGCGACGACGGCGCCCGCGCCGAGGGCCGGTCCCGTCGCCGTGCCGAGGGCGACGTCGGCGCCGACCGCGGCGAGTGCCGCGACTCCGGTGACCAGCAGGGGAGTTCCCAGGGCCGCCCTGCTGAACCGCTGCGACAGCGGCTGCCGCCCGGCGTCCGCGGCGTCCAGCGCCCGGAGATACGCGGCGTACTCCTCGGCGGCGCCGCCCGCCAGCGAGTCGAGCGCGGCCCGCCCGCGCGACATCAGCGTCCCGGTATCGGCCCGGCCGCCCGATCGTCGCACTTCTTCCTCGACGGCCCGCGCCAACAGCCGTTCGGCCTCCGCCCGATGGCTGTCTCGCATGTGCTCCCCCTCTGGTTGCGACCGAATTCAGGCGTTCGTTCCGTCACGCGACTGAATGCGGCGGACATGTGTGAACCGTGATGAATCCTGCTGAACGTGGCTGTGCGGCTGTGCGTGGCTGTGCGGCTGTGCGTGGCTGTGCGGTTGAACGCGACGGTGCGAGTGGCGGTGACTGGGTGCGGGTGACGGTGGGCGGTGGCGGTGGCGGTGGGTGGTGGCAGTGGGATGTGAAGGGATACGGACCGGATGCGGCCGGATGCGAGGATTGCGACTGCCCCGGGCCGACACCGTCGCCCAGTCTCCTGCCTACGGCGTGTCGGCGCGAGAGAGCGCGGCGGTCGATCGGGGCCGGGGGTACGGCGGCGACGGAGACGGGAATCGGCCCCGGACGCCCGTGTGACGACCGTCACGTGCGTTTTTCCGGGCCGATGTCGTCCGGACGAGGGGTGCGGGGCGTATGCCCGGTGAGACCGAGGAGATCCAGGAGCTGTTTGTTGACCGTCGAGGAGTTCGAAGAGTTCTACGCGCAGACGGTCGCCCGACTGACGGGACAGTTGTTCGTGATGCTCGGTGACCTGCACGAGGCGCAGGACGTGGTGCAGGAAGCTTTCGTCAGGGGGTGGAGCCGACGGCGTCGGCTCGACCGGGAGGGGCAGCCCGAGGCGTGGATCCGCACGGTCGCCTGGCGTCTGGCGGTGAGCCGGTGGCGCGGCCGGCGCCGTACGGCGGACGCCTGGCGGCGCAGCGGGGCAGCGCCCCACGCGGAACCGCCCGGCCCGGAGTCGGTGGCCCTGGTGGAGATGTTGCGGGATCTGCCGCTCAAGCAGCGCCGCACGCTGGCACTGCATTACGTGTGCGACCTGACCGTCGCGCAGATCGCCGCGGAGACCGGCCTGGCGCCCGGCACCGTCAAGACGCACCTGGCCCGGGGCCGGGCCACGCTCTCGCACCGTCTGCAGGACCCGTGCACCGAGGAGGGGCCCAGTGTCTGAACCCCACGACCCACTGCGGTCGCTGTTCCGGGAGGCCGCCGACATCGGCCGGTCCCGGGCTCGTTCCGCCCCGCCGTCAGTCATCACCGAGCGCGGGAGGCGGGCCCGCCGTCGACGAGTCCTGACGCTGGCCGTCGGCGCCTGCCTCGCCGTCTCGGGCGCGGGTGCCGCCGCGGCCGCGCTCCTGCCCGCAGGCGCGGGTACCACCGTCCCCGCCACCACACCCCCCACACCCGCCGGCCCTTCGCCCTCGCCCTCGCCCTCCTCCTCGCCCCGGTTCGTGTCCGGCTCGACGCGGACCAGCCCGCCGCCCGGAGATCCGCTCGCCGGTCCGGACCCCTCAGGGACGCCGACCGGCCCGAACCGGAGCACCAGCCCGCCGCCCTCGGACGCCGGCCGCTGACCCCGCCCCCGTCCCCGCGTCCCGCCGCCCGTCCGCCGGGCGACACCCGCCCGGGCCTTCCCGCCGTTCCCCCCCCCGCTCACCCCCCGCTCACCCGCCCGCCCCGATCCCGGAGACTTGCGCAGTGACCCTTCCCACCCCTTCCCGGCAGCGTGAACGCCCGCGGAACCGGACCGTGACCGCGACCGAGACCGAGACCGCCCCCGGACCGTCCGGCGACGCCCGGTCACCGGGGACGAACGTCCTCGGCCGGCTGCTCCGGCGGTTCACGCCCGCCGACCGCGAGGTGCTGTGGCTGTACCTGCTGACCCGGGTGGGCATCTGGACCGTCGCCTACTGCACCCGCTGGCTGTTCTCCGACGACCGTCAGAGCCATCACTCCGCCTCGTTCTTCTCGTCGTGGCAGCGGTGGGACTGGTGGCACTACCTGCACATAGCCCAGCAGGGCTACTTCCCGGACGGGAACGGGCCCTGGATATCCGACTGGGACAACCGGGAGGCCTTCTTCCCCGGCTTCCCCTTCCTGCTGCGGGCCGTCCACACCGTCGTCCCGAGCTGGGCCGCCGCCGGCGCGCTGATCTCGTTCGTCGCCGGGGGCGTCGCCGTACTCGCCCTCGCCCGGATCGCCCGGCTGCACCTGCCGCAGGACGGGGCCGGTCCTCGCGCGGCCCTGTTCTTCCTGCTCTCCCCGTGCGCGGTCTTCCTGGCCGCCGGATACACCGAGGCGCTCTTCCTGGCCCTGGCCCTGCCCGCCTGGCTGGCCGCCCAGCGCCTCAACTGGCCGCTCGCGGCCCTGCTGACGGCCCTGGCCACCTCCGTCCGGGTCAGCGGGCTCTTCCTCGCCGCCGCGCTCGCGGTCCACTTCCTGGTCACCGCCCGCACCGCCGCCGACTGGCGCCGCCTGCCCTGGCTGGCCCTGCCCGCCCTCCCGCCGCTGCTGTACAGCTGGTACCTGCACGCGCACACCGGTGACTGGATGGCCTGGAAGCACGCCGAGGAACGCGGCTGGTACCGCGACTTCCACGCCCCCTGGGAGGCCTGGCAGAACACCTGGCACGCCGCCTTCGGCCACTCCCAGGCCACCGGGTACGCCGTGATGAGCCAGGCCGAACTGTTCACCATGCTGGTCGGCGTCGCCCTGTGCGGCCTGCTGCTGTGGCGCAGGCGCTGGCCGGAGGCCGTGTACATCGGCCTGAGCCTGTGGGCCCTGGGCACCTCCTACTGGTACACGTCCATCCCCCGGGCGAGCCTCCTGTGGTGGCCCCTGTGGGTCGGCCTCGCCGCGTGGAGCCTGCGACACCCCCGCGTCAGGACCGCCTATCTCGCCGTGGCCGCGCCCCTGATGACCGTCGTCGCCGTCACCTTCCTGTCGGGGCGGTGGGCGGGGTGAGGGCGGGCCGGTGACGGTCCGTGGGGCGGCCGCGCACGGGGGTACGGAAACGGACGCGCGGTACGGGACGGGGCCCGACGGGCACGGGCCGTCGGCGCCGTCGTTCCCGGCCGTCCCGTCCCTGTGTCTACAGTTGCTCCATGAACCGACTGGCCGATTCCCAGTCCCCGTACCTTCTCCAGCACGCGGACAACCCCGTCGACTGGTGGCCGTGGGAGCCCGCCGCCTTCGAGGAGGCGAGACGCCGGGACGTTCCCGTGTTCCTGTCCGTCGGCTACTCCGCCTGCCACTGGTGCCACGTGCTCGCCCACGAGAGCTTCGAGGACGAGGCGACGGCGGCCCTCCTGAACGCGCACTTCGTCTGCGTGAAGGTGGACCGCGAGGAACGGCCGGACGTCGACGCCGTCTACATGGAGGCGTTGCAGGCGGCGACCGGCCAGGGAGGCTGGCCGATGTCCGTCTTCCTCACCGCCGACGCGGAACCCTTCTACTTCGGCACGTACTTCCCGCCCGAGCCGCGGCACGGGATGCCGTCGTTCAGGCAGGTCGTCGAAGGGGTGGCGGCGGCCTGGACCGGACGCCGCGCCGAGGTCGCCGAGGTCGCCGGGCGCATCGTCCGCGACCTGCCGCAGCGGTCCCTCGCACGCGGCGCGGAAGGACCGCCCGGCGAACCGGAACTCGCCCAGGCGCTGCTCGGCCTCACCCGCGAGTACGACGGCACACACGGTGGATTCGGCAAGGCGCCCAAGTTCCCGCCGTCCATGATCATCGAGTTCCTGCTGCGCCACCACGCCCGCACCGGCGCGGAGGGCGCCCTCCAGATGGCCGTCGACACCTGTGAGGAGATGGCCCGGGGCGGAATCTACGACCAGCTCGGCGGCGGGTTCGCCCGCTACTCGGTGGACCGGGAGTGGGTCGTGCCCCACTTCGAGAAGATGCTTTACGACAACGCGCTGCTCTGCCGGGTGTACACACACCTGTGGCGGGCCACGGGCGCGGACTTCGCCCGGCGGGTCGCGCTGGAGACCGCCGACTTCATGGTGCGCGAACTGCGCACGACCGAGGGCGGTTTCGCCTCCGCGCTGGACGCCGACAGCGACGACGGGACCGGGCGGCACGCCGAGGGCGCGTACTACGTGTGGACGCCCGAGCAACTGCGGGAGGTCCTCGGGGAACGGGACGCCGCCTTCGCCGCCGAGTACTTCGGCGTGACGGAGGAGGGCACGTTCGAGGAGGGCGCCTCCGTGCTCCGGCTGCCGCGCACGGGTGTGGCGGACGCGGACCGGATCGCGGACGTGCGGGCCGGGCTGCTCGCCGCCCGCGAGTCGCGTCCGCGCCCCGCGCGGGACGACAAGGTGGTCGCCGCCTGGAACGGCCTGGCGATCGCCGCGCTCGCCGAGACGGGGGCCTGCTTCGACCGCCCCGACCTGGTCGAACGAGCGACCGAGGCAGCCGATCTGCTGGTCCGTGTCCATCTGGGGGACACCGCCCGGCCGGCCCGCACCTCGAAGGACGGGCGGCCCGGCGGGCATGCCGGGGTCCTGGAGGACTACGGCGATGTCGCGGAGGGCTTCCTCGCCCTGGCCGCGGTCACCGGGGAGGGTGTCTGGCTGGAGTTCGCCGGCTTCCTGCTCGACATCGTGCTCCAGCACTTCACCGGTGAAGGCGGGCAGTTGTACGACACGGCGGACGACGCCGAGCAGCTCATCCGCCGCCCGCAGGACCCCACCGACAACGCCACTCCGGCGGGCTGGACGGCCGCGGCCGGGGCGTTGCTCTCGTACGCGGCACACACCGGCTCCGAGGCCCATCGCGCCGCCGCCGAGGACGCGTTGGGCGTGGTCAAGGCGCTCGGTCCGCGGGTGCCCCGGTTCATCGGCTGGGGGCTCGCCGTCGCCGAGGCGCTGCTCGACGGGCCGCGCGAGGTGGCGGTCGCCGGACCGGTCGGCGGCGAACTGCACAGCACGGCGCTGCTCGGCACGGCGCCGGGCGCGGTGGTGGCGGCCGGGGAGACGGGCGGGGCCGAGTTCCCGCTGTTGGCGGACCGCCCGATGGTGGACGGCGCGCCGACCGCGTACGTGTGCCGCCATTTCGTGTGCGACGCGCCGACCACGGACGCGGCGGAACTGGCCCGGAGGCTCGGGGCGCGGTGAGGCCGGGGCCGTTCCGTGAGCCCTCCCGGAGGGCTCACGGAACGGCCCCCAGGGCGTCAGACCGCCCCGTGATCCCCCCGGTTGGGATCACGACGGCCCTCGGAGCGTCAGACCGCCCTCCAGGGTGTCCAGCGCCTGGTCGACCATCGCGACGAGGTCGCCGTCCCCGCCGTGCTCGCCCCAGTGCAGTGCCACCTCGCGCAGGGCCGCCAGCACCGCCGCGACGAAGACCCGCACCTCCAGGTCGTCGCGGTCGCGGCCACTGCGTTCGGCCAGCACGTCGGCCAGCAGCTTCGCCGTGTCGCACAGGGTCTGCGTCATGCGCGCCCGGACGGCGGGTACCTCCACCGTCAGCCGGGTGCGCTGTCGCAGTTCCTCCTCCTCGCCCGTGAGGAACGCCGACAGGGCCCCGGTCAGGACGGACCGCAGGGATGCCAGCGGCGGCTCGCCGGCCGGCCGCTCACGCAACTCGGCCTCCAGGACCGCGCCGTACTCGTCGGTGAGGACGATGTCCTCCTTCGACGCGAAGTACCGGAAGACGGTGCTCGGCGACACCTCCGCCGCCTCCGCGATCTGCTCGATCGTCGTCGCGTCGTACCCCTGCTCGGCGATCAGCCGGTACGTCGCCCGGCGGATCGTGATCCGGGTCCTGAGCTTCTTCCGTTCGCGCAGACCCAGTTGCGGGGGGACGCCCGGGACGGAGGAGGAAGAGGAGACGGAAGAGGAAGCGGAAGCGGGAGAAGAAGCGGAAACGGAAACGGGGGAGGTGCGGGAGAGGGCGGCCATGGTCGCCATTGTCGGGCACCCACCGGCTCCGGGGCCATGCACGCGCAGTGGCCGCGGCTTCGGGAGCCACGGCCACTGCGGTAAGCGGAACCGGCGGAGAAGGAGACGGAAGGAGACGGGGACGGAAGGGGAGGGGCGTGCTACTTGTGGTTGTAGGCCACCAGTGAGATGCCGACGTAGTGCACGACGAAGGCCGCCAGGGTCAGCGAGTGGAACACCTCGTGGAAGCCGAACCACCGGGGCGAGGGGTTGGGGCGTTTGATGCCGTAGATGACACCGCCCGCGCTGTAGAGCAGCCCGCCGACGACGACCAGCACCAGCACCGCGATCCCGCCCGTGTGCAGGAAGTCCGGGAGGAAGAAGACCGCGGCCCATCCCATCGCTATGTAGCAGGGGGTGTAGAGCCAGCGCGGGGCGCCGACCCAGAACACCCGGAAGGCGATGCCCGCCACGGCCGCCGCCCAGACCGCCCACAGCAGCGGCGTCCCCTTCGCCTCGGGCAGCAGGAGCAGGGTGAGCGGGGTGTAGGTGCCCGCGATGATCAGGAAGATGTTGGCGTGGTCGAGCCGACGCAGCACGGCCTCACCGCGCGGACCCCAGGTGCCGCGGTGGTAGAGCGCGCTCACGCCGAACAGCAGGCACGCGGTCAGCGTGTACACGCCGCAGGCGATCCTGCCGCGGGCGCTGTCCGTCAGCGCGATCAGCGTGACTCCGGCGACGATCACGGCGGGGAACATCCCCGCGTGCAGCCAGCCACGCATCCGTGGCTTCACAGGGACGGTCTCGGGCGCGGCCGGGTCCGGTCCGGCCTGCTCGGGTGCGGCGGTGGCGGCAGTCATTCCCGCATCGTACCTACGCAACCGTAGGTAACGCTGCGGAGTGGCAATGCTCACGTGTGCGGCCCTCTGGACATATGGGCGCGAGGGTCGGATGATCAAATGAGTGCAGTCGGCACCGGATGAGCGCCAACGGGATTCTGAGGGGTGGAAGCATCCGGGCCGCAGCCCCCACGGGGCCAGACAACACACACCCTCACCAAGGAGCGACCGTGGCGCCCACTGCCCCCACCAACCACCAGGAACTCGTCTCCTGGGTGAACGAGATCGCCGCCCTCACCCAGCCGGACCGGGTGGTCTGGTGCGACGGCTCCGAGGCCGAGTACGAGCGCCTGTGCGGGGAGCTCGTCGCCAAGGGCACGTTCAAGAAGCTGGACGAGGCCAAGCGCCCGAACTCGTACTACGCGGCCTCCGACCCGAGCGACGTGGCCCGCGTCGAGGACCGTACGTTCATCTGCTCCGAGAAGGAGGAGGACGCCGGTCCGACGAACCACTGGAAGGCTCCCGCCGAGATGCGCGAGATCTTCTCGGGGGAGCGGGGCGTCTTCCGCGGTGCCATGCGCGGCCGCACCATGTACGTCGTCCCGTTCTGCATGGGCCCCGTCGGCTCCCCGCTCTCCGCGATCGGCGTCGAGATCACCGACTCCGCGTACGTCGCCGTCTCGATGCGCACCATGACGCGCATGGGACAGGTCGTCCTGGACGAGCTCGGCACCGACGGCTTCTTCGTCAAGGCCGTCCACACCCTCGGCGCCCCGCTGGAGGAGGGCCAGAAGGACGTCCCCTGGCCGTGCAACACCACCAAGTACATCTCGCACTTCCCCGAGGACCGCGAGATCTGGTCGTACGGCTCCGGCTACGGCGGCAACGCCCTGCTCGGCAAGAAGTGCTACGCGCTGCGCATCGCCTCCGTCATGGCGCGTGACGAGGGCTGGCTCGCCGAGCACATGCTGATCCTCAAGCTCACCCCGCCGCAGGGCGAGTCCGAGGAGCCGAAGTACATCGCCGCCGCGTTCCCGAGCGCCTGCGGCAAGACCAACCTCGCCATGCTGGAGCCGACGATCCCCGGCTGGACCGTCGAGACCATCGGCGACGACATCGCCTGGATGCGGTTCGGCGAGGACGGCCGCCTCTACGCGATCAACCCGGAGGCCGGATTCTTCGGCGTCGCGCCCGGCACCGGCGAGCACACCAACGCCAACGCCATGAAGACCATGTGGGGCAACTCGGTCTTCACCAACGTCGCGCTCACCGACGACGGGGACGTCTGGTGGGAGGGCATGACGGAGACCGCTCCGGCCCACCTCACCGACTGGAAGGGCAACGACTGGACGCCCGCGTCCGACACCCCCGCCGCCCACCCCAACGCCCGTTTCACCGTCCCGGCCGGCCAGTGCCCGATCATCGCGCCCGAGTGGGAGGACCCGAAGGGCGTGCCGATCTCGGCCATCCTCTTCGGCGGTCGCCGCGCCTCCGCCGTACCGCTGGTCACCGAGTCCTTCGACTGGCAGCACGGCGTCTTCCTCGGCGCCAACGTGGCCTCCGAGAAGACCGCCGCCGCCGAGGGCAGGGTCGGTGAGCTGCGCCGGGACCCGTTCGCCATGCTGCCGTTCTGCGGCTACAACATGGGCGACTACATGGCGCACTGGATCAAGGTCGGCGCGGACAAGCCCGACCAGTCCAAGCTCCCGAAGATCTACTACGTGAACTGGTTCCGCAAGAACGACGCGGGCAAGTTCGTGTGGCCCGGCTTCGGCGAGAACAGCCGCGTGCTGAAGTGGATCGTCGAGCGCCTGGACGGCCGCGCCGAGGGCGTCGAGACGCCGATCGGCGTCCTGCCCGCCAAGGGCGCCCTGGACACCGACGGCCTGGACCTCTCCGAGTCCGACCTGGAGTTCCTGCTGACGGTCGACAAGGAGGTCTGGCGCGAGGAGGCCGGCCTGATTCCCGGGCACCTCAACACCTTCGGCGACCACGCCCCCGAGGAGCTGTGGGACGAGTACCGGGCGCTGGTCCGGCGCCTGGGCTGACGCAGCCGGGCGCGCCCCGTACGGGCGCGCCCCCGCACGCGCCGCGGCCGGGTCCTCGGACATCCGCCCTGACCTGTGGGGCCGACAGCCCGCCGCGGAACGGCCCCCGGAACTCCTCACGGTTCCGGGGGCCGACCCCTGTCCTCCCCGCCTCCGCTTCCGCTGCCGTCCGTCCTCGGGTCGTTCCCCTGTGCCGCCCGTCGTGTCCCGCCCCGTCGCGTCGCGGCGGTCCGTTCAGCCGCGGCCGCGGTCCCGGTCCTCCAGGTACCGGGTGTGGGTCTGCTGCCGTCGCGCCTCCGCCTCCCGCAGCCCGGCCGCCAGCCCCTCCGCCTCCCGGTGCAGCAGTGTCAACTGTCGTTCCAGATGGCGTTCGGGAGGCTCCGTGCCCGGCGCGATCCGCGTCCACCAACGGGTCCGGACGAACGTGTCGACCGACTCCGGGATGTCCTGGTGCACCGCGCGCGACAGGACGTGGACGCCCTCCGGGTCGGTGGCCAGTGCCTCGGACACCCAGCCCGGTGCCAGCAGCCCGTCCAGCAGCTCCATCAGCTCGGCAAGGTGTCCGGCGGCGGCGGGCGGCAGCTCCACCCGCCCCAGATAGTCCCGCAGCGTGCCGAAGTCGGCCCGCAGCGCCTCCAGTCGGGACGAGGGATCGGGGAAGTCCGGGGCGGGCGGACGCTCCGGGGGCGCGATCAGCGCGCCCGCGCCGTACAACCCCGCGACGACCACCGGCCAGTACGCCCCCGCGAGCCCCGCGAAGGTGAGGGCGAGACCGGCGATCCCGCATGCGCACCCGGCGAGGTTCTTCCGCGACTCCAGGTACACCAGCACGCGGCGCCCGGCACCGATACCGGAACCGGCACTGGCACCAGTACCGGAACCGGCGCCGCGACCCGCCTCGGGACCTGTCGGTTCGTCATGTCCTCTACTGGTAGCCACGGATCTCCTCGAACGCCGCGTCCAGGGAGCCGGGCCCCCGGTCCTTCGTCGCGTCGAAGAGCCGGCCGCCGGTCAGCGCGGCGATCCGCTCCAGTTCCGTGCGGTCCGAGTCGCCGAACACGACGGGGAAGACGGGGGTGACGCGCCGCGCCTCCGGCATCGACCGGTAGAAGGACGTGAACGCCTCGGCCGTGGTGCCCGTCGTGTTCTCGCCGTCGGTCATCAGCACGATCGAGGTGAACGCGGAGTCGCCGCCGTCACCGAGGTGGTGGTAGGCGGCCCGGAGACTCGAATAGATCGCGGTGTCCCCGCTCGCCGTCAGCGCGGCGGTGTCGGCCCGGATCGCCGCGAGCCCGGCCGCCGGACCGGCGGGGTCGACCGTGTGCGTGCGGATCCGCTTCACCGAGGAACCGAACGGCAGCAGGGTGACCTCCTCCCGTTCCCGGAAGTCCCCGGTCAGCCGGGTCAGCGCCGCCTTCAGCCTGCGCAGCCGCTCGCCCTCCATCGACCCGGACGTATCCAGGACGTACACCGTGCGCGAGGGCCGCCGCAGCTTGTTCTCGTACGCGTGCAGCAGCCCGTCGGCCACCGACAGGGTGCCGGGGAAGGGGAGTTCGCGGCGCGCGTCGGTGGCGAGCGGTGGTGCGGGGCGGACCGAGGGCACGACCGGGCGGCGGAAGGTGTCCCGGGTCAGCCGCTGCTGCACGGCCGGGGTACGGAAGTGGGCCGCCAGCGCCCGTACGGCGTCCTTCGCGTCCGGCGTGGCGGCGGACAGCGCGCTCAGCGGGTAGTCGGCCGTCACCACCCCGTCCCGGGGCCGGATCACGGTCAGCCCGGTGTGCTCGTCGCGGTTCAGCGACAGCAGCACCGACTCGTAGTTGATCAGCGCGTCGACGTTGCCGCGCCGGGCGTACGCGGTCGCCAGCCAGCCGGAGGATCCCGAGGTCAGCCGCTGCCCGGCGAAGAACTCCTTCAGTTTCCCGCCCGCCCCGCGCACGTCGGCGTCGGTGAGGGCGGACTGCGCGCCGGAGAGCCCGGACGCGACGGAGACCAGCGCCGCGAATCCGGAGTTGGAGCGCGCGGGGTCGGTCATTCCGTAGGTCAGCCGGCCCTCGGCGACCGCGCGGTACACCTGCGACCAGGTGACGTCCGCGCCCTGCCAGCCGAGCCGCCTCGCGGTCTCCGGGCGGACCCCGAGCGCCACCGGCGACGCCATCAGCGGGGTCTCCGACGTGATGCGCCCCGCCGCGTCCGGGCGCAGCCGCACATAGTCGTTGGACGACAGCCACACCGCGTCGTACGCCCCGTCCGCCTTCCCCGATCCGAGCAGTTCGACGGCGTCCAGGGTTCCCGTCCAGGTCGGCCGCACGGTGATCCCGGTTTCCTCACGGGCCTGCTCCAACAGCGGTTCCAGGTCGGCGAGTTCACTGGAGGCGAGGACCCGCAGCGTGCCGGACCGGGGCCTGCCGTCGTCCTTCCCCGGTCTCTCGACCGGGCCCGGGTCCGCCCCGGAGCAGGCGGCGAGCGGAACGAGTACGGCCGCGGCCAGCAACGAGGCGAGCGAACGGGCGACCCGGCGCCGCAGCCTCCTCAACCGCGCCCGGGGGCCGGGCGTCATCCGAGACCACCGCTCTCCGGCGCGCCCGCCGACCGGCTGCGCTCCAAGTGGGCACCGGCCTGCCGGAGTTCCGACGTCAGTGACTCCACCGTCGCCGCCATCGACTCGGTGGCCCGTGCCTTGTACGTGTCGATGGCGTCCAACGTCCGGTAGATCTGCTGGAACGCCTCGCGCAGCGTCTCCGCGCCCACCGCCGGATCGGCCGCGATGCGCTGGATCTCGCCGCTCTGGCCGGCCAGCATCTCCGCGTTGCCGCGGATGAGGTCCTCGGTCGTCGAACGCAGCACCCGTACCTGTTCGGTCACCTTGCGCTGGCTCTCCAGCGCCGACGCCAGCATCACGGCGATCCGCAGCGCGGACACGGTGGTGGTCGCTGCCCGGTCGACGCCCCTGATGAGCTCGTCGTTGTTGCGGCGCACCACGTCCATCGCCAGGTAGCCCTGGGCGCAGACCGCGAGCTGGGTCAGCAGGTCCTGGTGTTTCTGTCGCACCGGGAACAGCACATCGGCCCGCAACGCGTCCGCCTGCACCGGGTCGGTGGCCGCGGTCGCGGCGATGCGCTGCTCCACGGCCCCGTCGAGCGCCTCGGTGAGCACCACGAACTCCTGGAGCTTGCCCATGGTCTCCCAGAGGCGGGTGCGCTCGGTGTGCAGGGCGGCGTTGTCCCGGCGCAGCTCGTCCTGCCCGCCGCGCAGCGAGCCCACGATCCGGTTCAGGGTGCCCTGGGCCGAGGCGTACGCGGCGACGTGGTCGCGGAGCCTGTTGCCGCCGGGCAGCCTGGACAGCAGGCGGCGCGCGCCCCGCCCGGGGGTGGCGCGCGGATCGAGGTCCTCGACGGTGCGGCGCAGTTCGACGAGGGAAGTGCCGACCCGGCTCTGCGCGTCCTTGCCCCCCGCGCCCCGCCCGGAGCCGTCCCCGGACACGGCCAGCGAGCGGACGGTGCGGTCCAGCATGCGGTTGGACTGCTGGGCGGCGGCGCGGATGTCGCCCTGCCCGAGCGCGGTGATCTCGCCGACCCGGGTCGCGAACTCGGGCGACCGGGCGTCCAGCCCGGCGAGGCCGCCGACGTACTCGGTGGAGCGGCGCGTCATCTCCGTCCGCACCGAAGCGTCGACCGGTACGAGACCGGCGGCCTGCTCGGTGCGGACCGGGGCGACCGGCTCGGGCGGGGTGAGGACGAGCGGGGGTTCGGGACCGTCGGGCGGGGTGAGTGCGAACGGCTTCGGCTCTTGGCTCATGGGTGTGTCTCCCGGGAGGGGTCGGGTCGTCAGCCGCGGGTCCGCCGGGCCATCGCGCGCAGCACCGCGGCGGTGGGCACGGGCGCCTGGCGGACCCCGGTCAGCTGTCGGTCGATGTAGTCGGTGTGGCCGGCGGTGGCGACGGTGAACTCGGCCGCGGCCCCCTGGGGGCGGAACCCGTGCCGCACCGCGAGATCGCGCAACCTCGGGTCGACGGAGAGCAGTTCGCCCAGCTCCCGGCCGGTTGCGGTAAGCGGTACGAGGGTGTGGTCGCTGGAGACGGTGGTGTCGGGGTAGAGCACGACCAGGTCCCCGACGTCCTGGTGCTGGATCAGGAGGGAGGCGACCTGCGACTCGTACACCAGGACCAGGGGATTGCCGACCCCGCTGATGAAGTCCCTGAACGGGGCGTCGCTGCCGCTCTGTTGCGCGCCCTGCACCTGGATCAGCTTGCGCAGCAGCGGGGCGGTGCGGTCGACGGCGGCCCCGTCCGCGGCGACCCGGCCGCCGTCGGCGACGTACGAGGCGGCGGCGAGGTAGAGCGCGCCGGAGTTGGAGGCGACGGGGTCGGTGCTGGTGATGTAGACCGTTCCGGTCAACTCGGCATGCTTTTCCGTACCTTTGAGCTGTTGCCAGGTCCGGTCGGCCTGTGCGGCACCGAGATACGGCCGCATCAGCAGCTTGCCGCTGGACGTGCCGTCGAGCGTCGCCAGACCGTTGCCCGCCAGCACCTGCGCGGCGGCGCGGTGGGCGACGACGACGAGCGGCGAGTAGAACGGCCTGAGCGGGCCGCCGGGCACGGACGACTTGCTTCGCAGCTCGTCGGCCGGGGCCTTCGAGCCGGGGAACGCGAAATCGTAGCCCTTGAGGGGGAAGCGGTTCATGTCCCAGGACCCGGACGTCTCCGCCTTCACGGTGAACCCCTTGGCGGCGAGGGCCTTCACCACGTCGGGGTCGGCGAAGAACTCGGCCTTCTCCGACCCGATCACTCCGCGCACGGTCCTCGTTGCCGTGCCCGTGCCTGTGCCCTTGCTGTCGCGGCCCGCTGCGACGGCCATTGCCACTCCGCCGATCAGCAGCACCGCCAGGACGATTCCCACGATGCGTCTCACATCCGCAGCCTGCTTGCGGAAACCCACATTCCACACGGAGTCGGGTGGACGGCAGGTGAAGTAACTATCGCAGTACGCAACGGCGTTGAACGGGGACGGGAGCGGGAACGGAAGCGGGAACGGAAGCGGGGACGGGAGCGGGGACGGGAACGGGAGTGGTGACGGGAGCTTCCGCTTCAGGTCCGGGGGCGGTGGATCCGGGCTTTCGCTGTCCGGTCCGGGGTGGGTTGTGGCCCCCGGGGCCCGGTTGGGTGGCGCCCGGTCCGCGGCCGGGTGTCGCGGCCGGGGACCGGGGCCGTCAGAGGGCGCCGACCAGCCGCGGCGGAGCGGCGGGGGCGGTCGCGGCGGCCAGCGCCGCCGTGTGGGCGTCCATCCGCTCGGCCGCGAGGATGGCGGCGACCGTGTCGGCGCGGGATGCCGCCACCACCAGGGCGCGGCCCGCGAGGGCGTGCGCGCGGCGGTGCAGCGCGTGCGCGGGTGCGTCGGTCCGGCCGGCGTGCCGGGTCGGCGGTGCGCCGCGCAACCTGGCCACCTGCTCGGCGATGCGGTCGCCCGCCGCGCCGAGCCCCAGCTCGTCGGTGACCGCGAGCAGCGCGGCCAGGTGCCCGGCGAGCTGGATGTCCAGCTCCTCCTCGCGGGAACGGTGCGGGAAGTCGCCGGCGTGGTCGGCCGGTGTGTGGACCGATTTGGTGCGGATCGGTTCGTACATGGATGGCCTCCTGGTATTGCTGTGGAACCATCCTACATTGGATTTAGTCTAAAGTTGTCTGCGATCGAGCCGGGGGTGGGATGCGGTGAATCCGGACCGCTCGTGATCGGGCCGGGACCGGTTCGGAGGCCTCAGGGCTGGCCGTATCCGTCCAGGAAGTGCGCGATCCGGTTCACCGCGTCCGTCAGGTCCTCGGTCGAGGGCAGCGTCACGACCCGGAAGTGATCGGGCTCCGGCCAGTTGAACCCGGTGCCGTGCACGACCATGATCTTCTCGGCCCGCAGCAGATCCAGCACCATCTGCCGGTCGTCCTTGATCTTGTAGACCTTGGGGTCGAGGCGCGGGAAGAGGTACAGCGCCCCCTTCGGCTTCACGCACGTCACGCCCGGAATCCGGGTCAGCAGCTCGTACGCGGTGTCCCGCTGCTCCAGGATCCGCCCCCCGGGCAGCACCAGATCGTCGATCGACTGCCGCCCGCCGAGGGCGGTGGCCACGGCATGCTGCGACGGCATGTTGGCGCAGAGCCGCATGTTGGCGAGGATCGTCAGCCCCTCGATGTACGAGGAGGCGTGCGCCTTCGGGCCGCAGACCGCCAGCCAGCCCGACCGGTAGCCGGCCACCCGGTAGTTCTTGGAGAGCCCGTTGAAGGTGAGCACCATCAGGTCGGGGGCGATCGTCGCGGTGGGGGTGTGGGTCGCTCCGTCGTACAGGATCCGGTCGTAGATCTCGTCGGAGCAGACGACCAACTGGTGTCGCCGGGCGATCTCGGTGAGCCCGCGCAGCATCTCGTCGTCGTAGACCGCACCCGTCGGATTGTTCGGGTTGATGATCACGATCGCCTTGGTGCGGTCGGTGATCCTGCGCTCGATGTCGGCGAGGTCCGGCATCCAGTCGGCCTGTTCGTCGCAGCGGTAGTGCACCGCCGTGCCGCCGGCCAGCGACACCGACGCCGTCCACAGCGGATAGTCCGGGGCGGGCACGAGGACCTCGTCGCCGTCGTCGAGCAGGGCCTGCATCGACATCTGGATCAGTTCGGAGACGCCGTTGCCCAGGTAGACGTCCTCCACATCGAGGTCGATCCCCTTGGTCTCGTAGTGCTGTGTCACCGCCCGCCGCGCGGACAGCAGCCCCTTCGCGTCGCCGTAGCCGTGCGCCCCGGCGAGGTTGCGCAGTATGTCCTCAAGGATCTCGGGCGGGCATCCGAACCCGAACGCGGCGGGGTTGCCGGTGTTCAGCTTGAGGATGCGGTGACCGGCCGCCTCCAGCCGCATCGCCTCCTCCAGCACCGGGCCCCGGATCTCGTAGCAGACGTTGGCGAGCTTCGTGGACTGGATGACCTGCATGTCCCGGAGCTTACGACCGCCCCTCCCCGACTGCCCGGGCTTCCGCGCCGGGCTGCCCCGCACGGGTGGTCCGGTGCCGCCGTCCCGTCTTCCATAGCCATGCGCCCCCGCCCCCGGACCGTGGGATTGCCGGTCGGGGGCCGGGGCGGGGCTTGGAATGGGCCGGAACGGGGACGTGACCCACACGGACGGGTGAGATCCGCCACGTGTCCGCCACGTGTCTGCCGCGTCTTCGCCATGTGTTCGCCGCGTGCCCGCCCCGCGAAGGGGCACGGTGCCGCCGGGCGGGTGGTGCCGACATGCGGGCGCCGGGGGCCCGACGGCGCGACGGGGTGTCGCGCCCCGGCTCACTCCGGCAGCCGGGTGCCCTCCGGGAGGCGGATGCCGAAGTCCCGCGCCAGCACCCGGAGCACCTCGTCGTCGTCCGCCAGCACCCGTTCCCGGCGCGTGCCGTCGTTCGCCGTGGTTGTCAGCGTGCGTCCGGCCAGCGACAGATGGGCGTCCGGGGCGGTGCGCTGGGCGTACACCCGGTGCCGGAACGGAGAGCGCGGGTTGGTCGCCATGTGCCAGTTGATCACCTCGTAGTCCGGCGCCTCGAACGGCTCCTGGGTGAAGACGTACTGGGGCTCCCAGGTCCCGTCGGCGGTCCGCGACTGAAGTTCCCACAGTTCGAGCGGTCCCTCGTACGGCGGGTTCACGAGCCGGTGGCGGCGCGGGGCGTCGTGCAGTTCCGCGTCCGCGACCAGCGGGATCGGTTCCAGCAGCGAGCCGACCGCCCCGAAGCCGACATCGGCCAGATACGGGACGGGCCCGCCGCCCGGGACCTCGACCCGCATCAGCATGTGGGTGCGCGGCCGCACGTCCCCGGGCCCCGCCCCCAGCACCACCCGCGCGCAGAGCAGCGTGACGCGGAACCCGAGGGCTCGCAGCGCGGCCGTGAGCAGGGTGTTCTGCTCGTAGCAGTAGCCGCCCCGTCCGCCGCGCACCAGTTTCGCCTCCAGGTCGGCGAGTGCGAGCGAGGGGACGGTGCCCAGCACGGGGTCCAGGTTCTCGAACGGGATGCCCGTCGCGTGGGCCCGGTGCACCGAGCGGAGCAGCTCCGGGGTGGGCCGTCGGTCCCCGGTCAGACCGATGCGGTCGAGGTAGGCGTCGAGGTCGGGGCCGGGACCGGAGCCAGGGCCAGGGCCGGGGCCGGGGCCGGGCGCTGTGGGTCCGGCGGGATCGGACGGATCGGACGGATCGGTGGAATCGTCGGGATCGGCTGCGCGGTCGGATGCCATGCGCCGACCGTACGCAATTGGGCGGGGGCCGGACGCGACAGGGCGGGGGCCGTACGTGACGGGGCGGGGCCGTACGTGACGGGGTGGGGGCCGGCCGCGATCGGGCGGACTCAGCGGACCAGCAGATCGACGACCCCGGTCGTCCCCTCGTCGCCCCGTCCGTCCGCGAGCAGGCGCTCCAGGAGGGCCAGGTAAGGGGTGAGGAGTTCGGAACGCACCCCCTGGTCCTCGGCCGTGCGCAACAGCGTGGCACTGCCCGCGACCTGCATGGCGAGGTTGGACGCCACTTCGCGCGTGTAGTCGCCGTCGGCGAGCTGGGCGGCGGTCAGGTGCACCGAGCCGGACATGGCGACGAGCCAGTCGGCGAGCAGCGGGGCGAACGCCGTCGGTCCGATGTTCTCCTTCCGGATCAGCGCGAAGGCGTGGGAGACCCCGGCGAACATGCCGGTCATCGCACTGAGCAGGGCCACGTCGTGCAAGGCGGCGAAGCCGGCGTCCTCGCCGACGTAGCGGGCGCCCGCCGGACGGGTCAGGGCCTCCCGGTGGGTGTCGAAGAGCGCCCGGGACCCGCTGTAGAAGACATAGGCGCCGGAGGAGGGCGCGCCGATCATCGGCGGGACCGCCATGATCCCGCCGTCCAGGAAGCGCGCCCCGCGCTCGTGGACCAGGGCGGCGTGTGCCCGGGCCCGGTCGGGCGTGCCCGTGGTGAGGTCGACCAGGTCCTTGCCCGTCAGGTCTGCGTCGGCGAGTACCGCGTCGACGGAGGCACCGTCGAGCAGGCAGACGACCACGAGCCGGTTCGCCGCCACGGCCTCGGCGGCGGTCCGGGCGACGGTCGCGCCCTCGGCGGCGAGCGGTTCGGCCCGGCCGGGAGTGCGGTTCCAGACGGTGAGCGGGTGCCCGGCCGTGAGCCAGGCGCGGGCGAGCGCGGTACCCATGGCACCGAGTCCGAGAAGGGTGAGACCGGGCTTGTCGAAGGTGTGGTGAGACATGCCGATTACGCTCGCCGCAAGCCCGGAAACCATCAAGTACCCACTTGCGAGTGGGTGGTTACCACCGGGTCAGTGAGCAGGTGGGAGGGGTGGACCATGGGAACGGTGCGCAGGCCGGGGGCGTACGTCTGCGGGATCGACGCGGCGATGGACGTGATCGGCGGCAAGTGGAAGGTGCTGATCCTCTGGGCGCTGAGCGAGCGGGTGTGCCGCTTCGGCGAGTTGCGCCGACTGGTGCCCGGCATCACGGAGAAGGTGCTCACGTCGCATCTGCGAGAGCTTGAGGAGGACGGCATCGTGCACCGCGAGGTGTACGGGGAGGTGCCGCCGCGCGTGGAGTACTCGCTGACGCCGCTCGGCGTCGGGCTCGACGAGGCACTGAAGCCACTCGGTGCCTGGGGACGGGAGAACATCCTCCCGGGCACGCGGTCCGACCGCTCGCCCGAGCCGGGCGTGCCGCGTTCCGGGAGCGGTGGGCCGGGCACCCGACCGGGCCGGGCACGGACTGCCGGGTCCGGCGAGGGGCGCACTTCCTCACGTGACTGCTCGTAAGGGAAGGAGCCCGGGATGCTGGAACGGCTGAATCAAGCCATGGAGCACATCGAGGAGCACCTCGATCAGCGGATCGAGGCGGCCGAGTTGGCGCGGATCGCGATGACGTCGGAGTACCACTTCCGGCGGATGTTCTCGGCGCTTGCCGGGATGCCGCTGTCGGAGTACATCCGGCGCAGGCGGCTCACGTTCGCCGGGGCCGAGGTGCTGGCGGGGGACCGGACGCTGCTGGATGTCGCGGTGCGCCACGGCTACGGCTCGGGGGAGGCGTTCGCGCGGGCGTTCCGTGCCATGCACGGCGTCGGCCCCGGTGAGGCCCGGCGGACCGGTGCGGTTCTGCGGTCCCAGCCCCGGATGTCCTTCCGGCTCGTTGTCGAAGGGAGCAGCAGTATGCGGTACCGGATCGTGGAGAAGGAAGCCTTCCGTGTGGTGGGAAGGAAGGCACGGGTCCCCCTGGTGCACGAGGGCGCGAACCCGGCCATCGCCGAGTTCGTCCGGGGCCTCGACAAGGACACCGTGCGACGCGTCGGGGAGCTGTCCGACCAGGAACCGCGGGGAATCGTCGGCGTCAGCGACGATCTCGCCGCGAGCCGTGCGGAGGGGACCGAACTCGACTACTACCACGGTGTGGTGACGGGCGTCGACGCCCCGGAGGACCTGGACGCGCTGGAGGTACCGGCGGGTTCCTGGGCCGTGTTCGAGAGCTCCGGGCCGTTCCCGCAGGCCCTCCAGTACCTGTGGCGGGACGTGTTCACCCAGTGGTTCCCGTCCAATCCGTACCGGAGCAGGCCGGGGCCCGAGATCCTGCGCACCCGGCTGTCCCAGGACGGCGCCCGGGCGGATGCCGAGCTCTGGATCCCGGTGGAGCACACCACGCGGTGACGCCGGAACGGCCGTGAGGGCGGGCCATCCGGTGCCCGACGGTCCGGTGCCCGACGGTCCGAGGTCCGACGGTCCGAGGTCCGAGGTCCGAGGTACGAAGGTCTGCGGTCCGAGGTCCGACGGTCTGCGGTCCGGTGGACGGATGCCCGGGTCGGGTGGCCGGGTCGGTTGGCCAGGTCGGTTGGCCGGAAACCGCCCCTTGTGGGGGTCACCTCCGTACGCAAACATGCGCATGTCAAACCGAAGGAACTTCGGTTGCCGGGGTCACTGAGGCCCCGCGCATGTCACTGGAGGGGACCCCCACATGAAGAAGCCTCTCATCGGTGCGCTCTTCGCCGTACTGCTCCTCGGGGCGGGAATCGCACCCGCCGCCGCGGCCACCGGCCACGACGCGGCGACGGCCGGCGCAGCCGGGACGAAGGTCCGGGCAGCGACCGAGGCCAAGCTCAAGGCCAAGCCCAAGGCGGTCAATTTCGCCGGGACGGTGGCGCTCAGCAACTGTTCCGGCTCCGTGGTCCGCACGCCCGACTCCCAGCCGTCCGATCCCGCGCTCGTGCTCTCCAACGGGCACTGCATGGAGACCGGATTCCCGGCGCCGGGCACGGTCGTGGTCGACCAGCCGTCCAGTCGCAGCTTCACCCTGCTGAATTCCTCGGGCAGTGGCGTCGGCACCCTGCGAGCGAGCAAGATCGCGTACGGGACGATGACCGACACCGACATATCGGTGTACCAACTCACCAGCACCTACGCCCAGATCGAGAGCAGCTACGGCATCAAGGCGCTGGAGCTCAACGCCGCACACCCCGTCCAGGGCACCGCGATCACGGTCGTCTCCGGATACTGGAAGCGCACGTACTCCTGCAACATGGACGGGTTCGTCTACCGCCTGAAGGAGGGCGCGTGGACCTGGAAGGACTCGATCCGTTACACCTCCGCCTGCCAGACCATCGGCGGCACGTCCGGCTCCCCGGTGGTCGACAACGCGACGGGCAAGGTCGTCGCCGTCAACAACACCGGTAACGAGGACGGACAGCAGTGCACGGACAACAACCCGTGCGAGGTGGACGAGAACGGCAACGTGACGGTGCGCGAGGGCATCAACTACGCCCAGCAGACCTACGGCATCGTGCCGTGCATCGGAGCCGGCAACGCGTTCGACCTGAACCGTGCGGGGTGCGCGCTGCCCAAGCCGTGAACGGGTGAACCGCCCGTCACCGTGAAGCCGTGGAACGGGTGAACCGCCCGCTTCTGCGAAGCGGACGCATGACGCGGCGCCGTGAACCGGTGCACGAAGCGTCGCCGTGACCGCCCGTCCGACGGGCGGTCACGGCGATGTCGTGTGCGGTGATGCCGCGCCCCCGCGGGCGCGGATCGCCTCCGCGCGCCGGATCGCCGCCTCGATCCCGTCGAGCAGCACGCCGAGGCCGACGGCGAGCGTCCCCCGCGCCTCGCGCTCCAGGTAGGGCGTCGCCCCCGCGTCCCCTCCGATGTCGAGCGGAGCCGCCCCCGCGTCCCCTCCATCGGCGAGTGGCGTCGCCCCCGCGTCCCTTCCGTCGCTCCCGGTGTCCTCGGCCGAGGGCGGCCGGGGGGCGCTGTCGTGCTCCATCGCGCTCAGGGCCGGCCAGCGGTCCGCGAAGTCGGGCGCCACCTCGCCGAGCAGCGCCGAGCGCGCGAACCACCACGCCTCGTCCGACTCGCCCGTCACCGCCGCCGCCTGCCGCGCCTCGGCGACCGTCGCGGCGCAGCCGCGTACGAGGTGGGTCAGCGTACCGACCAGCCGCCGCACGAGCGGGGCGTCGAGCCCGGTGCCGTTCAGCAGGCGCACGAGCGTGTCCAGCGCGGCGTACTCGTGCGGACCGAGGACCGGGCGGGCCTGCGAGACCTGGAGCACCCAGGGGTGGCGCAGCAGGAACACGAGAGTGTCCCGCGCCCACGCGGTCAGGCCGGCCCGCCAGTCGGCGGCGTCCGCGTACGCGTCGGCCCCGGGGAGTTCGACGTGGACCGCGTCGTACATCAGGTCCAGCAGCTCGCCCTTGCCGGGGACGTACGTGTACAGCGCCATCGCCGTACGGCCCAGCCGTTCGCCCACCGTGCGCATCGAGAGCGCGGCCATGCCCTCCTCGTCGGCGACGGCGATCGCGGCGGTGACGATCGTGTCCACGCTCAGGCCCGGACGGGGCCCCGGGGCACGGCCCCGGCGCGGCCGGTCGGGCCGCCCGCCGCGCCAGAGCAGGGACATGGAGCGACGGGCGTCGCCCTGTCCGGCAAAGACCACCACTTGCAACTCCTTACGGCGTAAAGTAACTTCGCCTCGTCGATTTCAATTCCTTACGCCATAAACTATCAGGAGAGGCCGGTGCCGCGATGGGCCAGGTGTTGCCCGTGTCGTACGTGCGGGTCGTGGGCGTGGAGCGGGTCACTCCGCGGGTCGCACGCGTCTCCTTCGACGGGGACGCGATGGCGGAGATCCTGGAGGACCGCCCCGACCAGCAGATGAAACTCTGCTTCCCGGGGCCGGGCCAGGACGCGCCCCGGCTGCCGGAGCCGGACGCCGACGACACGTACGGCATGCGGTGGTACGAGGCGTACCTCGCGATCCCCGAGTCCGAACGCCCGCTCATGCGGAGCTTCACGGTGCGCGGGTACGACCGCGCGGCCGGGCTGATGACCGTCGACTTCGTGCTCCACGGCGACGACGGCCCCGCCGCCCGCTGGGGCCGGGCGGCGTGCCCCGGGGACGTCCTCGGCATGGTCGGCCCGTCGTCGGCCTATGCCCGGCCGTTGCCCGCCGCCGACTGGCTGCTGCTGGCCGGTGACGAGACGGCGCTCCCCGCGATCGGCACGCTCCTGGAGTCGCTCCCGGCCGGTGCGCGGGCGGTGGTGTACGCCGAGGTCGCCGACGAGGCCGAACAGCAGGTGCTCGGTTCGCCGGGCGAGGTGACCGTCCACTGGGTGCACCGTGACCGGGGCGGAACACTGGTGGACGCGGTCCGGTCCGCCGGACTGCCCGCCGGTGCCGGGGCCGCATGGCTGGCGGGCGAGGCGGCGGCGGTACGGGCACTGCGCCGCCACCTGGTGGAGGAGCGCGGACTGCCCCGGGCCGCCGTGGAGTTCAGCGGTTACTGGCGGGCGAAGCTCACCCAGGACGACGCACCGACCGAGGAGGACCTGGCCTGGGCGCGGGAACGGGCGGGGCAGGAGCCGTAGGCGCCACGGGCGGCGGATGCCGTGGGCGGGTTCCGTGGGTGGCGGTGCCGTGGGTGGGTGGGAGAGGGAACCGTGGGTTCCCGGACCGTCCCGGGAGACGGTTCCGGAAGGCGGTTCGGGACGGCGGTTCGGGACGGCGGCTCCGGAAGACAAATCCGGGTGACGGTTCCGGAAGACGGATCCGGGGGCCTCACAGGCTTCGGGCG
The DNA here is from genome assembly GCF_043083325.1 of Streptomyces sp. NPDC014734. NCBI lineage: Bacteria > Bacillati > Actinomycetota > Actinomycetes > Kitasatosporales > Streptomycetaceae > Streptomyces > Streptomyces sp. NPDC014734. Next base: position 127,263 of record NZ_JBIBYN010000023.1, read on the forward strand.
CGTCCCGCTCCGCGTACGGTCCTGCCCGCCAGCACCTGGGTCCGGCGACCGTCCTCGATGACGAATCGGCCGTCGATCAGGACGTGCGGGATGCCGACCGGCAGGGTGCGCGGGCGCTCGAACGTCGAGCCCGCCGCCACCGTCGCCGGGTCGAAGAGGACCAGGTCGGCACGGAAGCCCTCGCGGACCTGCCCGCGGTCGGCCAGCCGCAGTCGCCGTGCCGGGCGGCCGGTGAGCCGGGCGACGCACTCCTCCAGCGACAGGACGCCCAACTCCCTCACGTACCGTCCGAGATAGTGCGGGAACGTGCCGTACGCGCGGGGGTGGGGCTTGTCGCCCTGGAGGATGCCGTCGCTGCCGGCGGTGTGCACCCGGTGCCGCATGATCCGCCGGACGTTCTCCTCGTGCCCCACGTGCTGGAGGATCGTGGAGCCGAGCCGGTCGTCGACGAGCAGCCGGCGGGCGGTCGCCCAGGGGGCCTCGCCGCGCAGCCGGGCCGACTCGGCCACCGTGCGGCCCACGTGGCCGGCGAGGCCGGGCACGGTGACGCCCGAGATCTCGATCGTGTCCCACTCGATCGGCACGCCGTGGCAGCCGTCCGACCCGACCACCTCCATGTCGTGCCGTATCCGCTCCGCCGTCGCGTCGTCCGCGAGACGGGCGAGAACCGCCTCCGGACCGCCCTCGCTCGCCCAGCTCGGCAGCATCGCGACCAGGGTCGTGCAGCCGGGGGTGTACGGGTAGCTGTCGAGGGAGATGTCGGCGCCCGCGTCGAGGGCCGCGTCGAGCAGCGCGAGCAACTCCGGCGCCCGGCCCTCGTTCACGCCGAAGTTCATGGTGGCGTGGGCGAGATGGAGGGCGCAGCCCGCGTTCCGGGTGAGCCGCACCATCTCCTCGTACGCGGCGAGCGCGCCCGCCCCGTACGAGCGGTGGTGAGGGCAGTAGTAGCCGCCGTACCGGGCCACCACCCGGCACAGTTCGGTGAGTTCGGCGTCGTCCGCGTACATGCCGGGGGTGTAGGTGAGGCCGGAGGACATGCCGACCGCGCCGTCCGTCATGCCCTGCGCCACGAGCCCCTTCATCCGGGTCAGTTCGGCATCGGTGGGCGGGCGGTCCTCCCAGCCCATCGCGTACATCCGGACCGTGCCCTGCGGGACGAGGTACGCCGCGTTGACCGCGATGCCCCGGCCGTCGAAACCGTGGTCCAGACGGTCCAGGTACTCGCCGACCGTACGCCAGTCGAAGTCGATGCCCGGGTCCTCGGGCCCGCCGCCGTTCCAGCCGGCGATGGCGCGGCGGACCTCGGCCAGTGTCCGGTCGTCGACCGGGGCGTACGACAGACCGTCCTGACCGAGGACTTCGAGCGTCACACCCTGCGCGGCCTTGGCGCTGTGGTCGGGGTCGCGGAGCAGCGCCAGGTCGCTGTGCGCGTGCATGTCGATGAAGCCGGGGGCGAGGGCGAGCCCGTCGGCGTCGAGGACCCGACGGCCGGACGGACGCGGCCCGGGGGCGTGCTCGGGGCGGATATCGGCGATCCGGCCGCCGTCGATCGTCACGTCGGCGCGGCGGCCGGGGGCTCCGGTGCCGTCGATGACGTATGCGTCGCGGATGACCAGGTCCATGGGGATCGCCTTCCGGGCTGTCCGGGGATCGGAAGCGAGGGATCAAGGGATGGTGAAAGAGGGAGAGAGGGAGAGAGGAGAGGGGAGAAGGAGCAGGAGGGAGGAAAGGAGGGAGGGGAGGGGGAGGGCGCCGGGATCAGAAGAACGTGCGGATGTAGTCCGTGACCGTGCCGTCCGCCGCCACCAGCGGAATCAGCTGCCACTTGTCGAAGCTGGTGCACGGGTGCGACAGCCCCATCCCGACCCAGTCGCCGACCTCCAGCTCGGCACCGGGCTCGGTGCGCACCCAGGTGTGCTGGTCGGACAGGCCGCTGACCGTGATGCCCGTCGCGGGCCGGACCGTTCCGTCGCGGCCCGAGCGGACCACCTGGGCCTGCGGCAGGTCGAGGTCGTACGCCGCGTCCCGCTTGCCCGCGTTCAGGAACGCCTGCTCGGCGGAGGGGCGGGAGACGACCTGCGCCCAGAGCCGGAAGGCGGGGCGCAGGGCGCCCTCCCCGGGAACGCGGTTGAAGGGGGTGAGGTGGCGGTAGTGGCCGTCGTCGTGCGAGACGTACGCCCCCGAGCGCAGCAGCTTCAGCACCGGGCCGGACAGATCGGGAATCCCGGCGAACACGTCCGCGACCGCGTCGAACCAGGCGCTGCCGCCCGCGCTGATCACGATGCCGTCGTCCGCCGCGCCCGACGCCGCGAACCTGCCCGCCCGGTCGAAGGAGACGGCAAGCGCGACCAGGCGCCTCAGCCACTCCCGCACCCGCTCTCCGGACGCGTCCGGTACCTCTCCCTCGTAACCGGCGACCCCCACCAGGCGCAGTGTGCCCGTCGCAGCCACCGCGTCGGCGACCGCCGCGCAATCGGCCTCGGTGCGGGCGCCGGTGCGCGCGCCCTCGCCCGCGCCCAGCTCCACGACCACGTCCACCGGCCGGGAGGCGCCCGCCGCCCGCAGCGCCTCGTCCATCAGCTCGACGCCCCGCGCCGAGTCCACGTAGCAGACGAAACGGAACTCCGGGTCGCGGTCCAGCTCGCCGGCCAGCCAGCGCAGGGCCGCGGCGTCGACCAGCTCGTTGGCCAGGAAGATCCGCTGGACGCCGTACGCCCGGTAGACACGCGCCTGGTGCGGCACGGCCGCGGTGATGCCCCACGCGCCGTGCTCAAGCTGGCGGTCGAAGAGCTGCGGGGACATGGACGTCTTGCCGTGCGGGGCGAAGGCGAGCCCATGGCGTTCGGCGTACGACTCCAGCAGCACGAGGTTGTGCTCGACCGACTCCGCAGACAGGGCGAGTACCGGGGTGGTGAAGCCTCCCGTGAAGAGATCGCGCCGTTCGGCGGCGAGAGCGCCGACGGTCAGTCCCTCCGCGTCGGGCGGGAGCGCCTTGAAGCGGTGGTCGACCAGCTCGTCGGCGAGCCGGGCTGCGGGGCGGTCGGCGGCCAAGGGTGCCTCCTCGATCGAAGGGTCGTCGCAGCCGAAGCCGCTGTTGCATCATATGCAACGCTCATTGCGTATAACGCTCGGGGCTGTCTAACATCCGAGCCGACGCCGGGTCAATGGCCGGGAACCGGCGTCCCGACCCGTTCGGCCGCCACCGAACTCCCGGTACGCGCGGCCGGTCCGTCCACCGCCACCCCGCGACACACGCTCCGCACCTCCGAGAACCACCGAACCGCCGAGAACCACTGAACCGCCGAGAGCCGCCGAGCCACTCGAACCACCGCACCGCCCGAACCACGCGCACCGCCCCGACCCGTCCACACCGTCCGAACCCGTCGACCACGCGAGGAGCCCCGAGTGTCCGGAATCCCGGCCAGGACCGCCGACCCCCGCACGTCCGCCGAGGTCGTCTGCCTCGGCGAGTCCATGGTGACGTTCCTCCCGTCGCGGCCCGGACGCCTCGCCGACGTCCCGTCCTTCGGCCGCGCCGTCGGAGGCGCCGAGTCGAACGTCGCCTGCGCGCTGGCGGGGGCCGGACACCGGGTGGCCTGGGTGAGCAGGGTCGGCGCGGACGGATTCGGCGACCACCTCGTCGAGACCGTCACCGGGTACGGGGTCGACACCTCCGCCGTGCGCCGCGACCCGGCACGGCCGACCGGGATCTACTTCCGCACCGCGACGGACCGGGCCACCGACGTGCACGAGGTCGCCTACTACCGGGCCGGGTCCGCCGCCTCCGCGATGTCCCCGGACAACGTTCCGTACGAGGCCCTGCCCACGACCCGGATCCTGCACCTGTCCGGCATCACGGCGGCGCTCTCCGCCGGCTGCCTGGCCCTGCTCCACGAACTGACCGCACACCGCCCCGACCGCCCGCTCGTCTCCTTCGACGTCAACCACCGGCCGGGCCTGTGGCGCGACGCCGCCACGGGCCCCGGCGTGCTGCTGGAACTGGCCCGCCGCTGCGACCTGGTCTTCGTCGGCGAGGACGAGGCGGAGGCTGCCTGGGGCGTGGAAGGCGGTGCCGAGGCGATCCGCGCGGCACTCCCGGAACCCGGGACCCTGGTCGTGAAGCGCGGGTCCGAGGGGGCCACCGTCTTCTCGTCCTCCACCGACGCGGTCACCACCGTGCCCGCCCTCCGCGTCGATGTCGTCGCGCCCGTCGGGGCCGGTGACGCCTTCGCCGCCGGGTTCCTCTCCGCCACCCTCCGGGACCTTCCGCTGCGCGACCGGGTGCGGCACGGCCACCTCATGGCCGCCGCCGTGCTCACCGTCCCCGGCGACTTCACCGACCCGCCGCCCCGCGCCCGCGCCGACGCCCTCGCCGCGCTGGACGACGCGGCCTGGGGGAGACTTCGACTCGGCCCCGGCTGGACGGGGGACGACCAGGAGGTACGTACGACGTGAACGACCGCGACGAGCGCACGGGCGACGACCGGTACCCGGGGAGCGCCCGGCGAACGGACACGAGGGGCGTTTTTGGCGGCGACCGGACCAGGACCGGCGAGAGCAGTGGGGCCCGCGCATGAGCCAGACCGTCGACCGGGCACTGAACATCCTGCCCCTGCTGGCCCGGGGCCCCGCCGACCTCGGGCAGGTGGCCGAGCGCCTCGGCGTCCACAAGTCCACCGCCCTGCGCCTCCTTCGTACCCTTCACGAACACGGACTCGTCTACCGGCAGCAGGACCACCGCTACCGGCTCGGCGCCCGCCTCTTCGCCCTCGCGCAGGAAGCCGTCGAGAGCCTCGACGTCCGCGAGATCGCCCACCCCCACCTCGCCGAACTCAACGAGAGCTGCGGTCACACCGTGCATCTCGCGGTGTACGAGGAGAACGAGGTCCTCTACATCGACAAGGTCGAGAGCCGCTATCCGGTCCGGATGTACTCCCGGATCGGAAAACCGGTGGCGATCACCGTCGCCGCCGTCGCGAAGCTGCTCCTCGCCGACCTCCCCGAGCCCGAGCGGCGCGCCGTCGCCGAGAGGCTCGACTACCCCATGTACACGTCCCGTTCGACCCCGAACGCCGGCGCCTTCCTCAAGGAGCTCGCCGCCGTACGCGAACAGGGCTGGGCCACCGACCTCGGTGGCCACGAGGAGTCCATCAACTGTGTCGGCGCCCCCGTCCGGGGCGCGGACGGGCGTGTCGTCGCCGCGATGTCGGTCTCCGCGCCCAACGTCGTCGTCACGGCGGAGGAACTCCTCACCCTGCTCCCGCTGGTGCGGCGCACCGCCGACACCATCAGCCGGGAGTACTCCGGCAGCAACCACCCCAGGAGAGCCTGAACAGTCATGACCGAGAAGACCGCGCTCACCCCGAGCACCCACACCACCCCGCCCGCGAAGTTCTCGCACGGGGTGAAGAAGGGGAACATCCTCCAGGTCGCCGGACAGGTCGGCTTCCTCCCCGCCGACCACACCGGGTCCGGCCAGGCCCCCACACCCGCCGGACCGACGCTGCGCGAGCAGACCCTCCAGACCTTCGCCAACGTCAAGGCGATCCTGGAGGAGGGCGGTGCGAGCTGGGACGACGTGATGATGATGCGCGTCTACCTCACGGACGTGGACCACTTCGCCGAGATGAACGAGATCTACAACGCCTACTTCGCCGACCAGGACCTGAAGGCGCCGCCGGCCGCCCGCACCACGGTCTACGTCGGCCTCCCCAAGGGCCTCCTCATCGAGATCGACGCCCTCGCGGTCCTCGGCTGAGAGCCCGGTCGGAGGCCACCCGGCAGGCTCCGCCCCCACGACGCCGACGGCGCCCCGCCCCTACGGGACGGGGCGCCGTGCTGTATACGGGGCGGGGCGCCGTGCTGTGTACGGGGCGGGGCGCCGTCGCTCCGGACGTGCGCAGTGCCGTCGGACGTGCGGCAGCGCCGCCGGGGGAGCGGCGGCGCTGCCGGTCATGCGTGCCGTACGGCCCGGTCGGTGCCCCGTCCCGCATCACCGGGCGGGGCACCGGTCCGGGTTACGGCAGGCCGTGGACGTGCGGGGCCACCGCGTTCGACCAGGCGTTGCCCGACTTGGCGTCCCAGGCGGTCGACCAGGTCATCGCACCGCGGATGCCCGGGTACGTCTTCGAGGGCTTGAAGGAACCGCAGTTGATGCCCGAGGCCAGGCAGTCCAGGGCCGCGTTCACGACCGACGGGGAGACGTAGCCGCCGCCCGCGGCGCTGGTGGAGGCGGGGACGCCGAGACCGACCTGGGACGGGTCGAGGCCGCCCTCAAGCTGGATGCAGGCGAGCGCGGTGAGGAAGTCCACCGAGCCCTGCGAGTAGACCTTGCCGTCGCAGCCGAGCATCGCACCGCTGTTGTAGTACTGCATGTTGACGACGGTCAGGATGTCCTTGATGTTGAGCGCCGTCTTGAAGTACTCGCCCCCGGTCGACTGCATGTCGATGGTCTGCGGGGCCATCGTGATGACGAGGCCGGAACCGACCTTCTGCGACAGGGAGCGCAGCGCCTTCGTCATGTACGTGGAGTTGAGGCCGTTCTCCAGGTCGATGTCGACGCCGTTGAAGCCGTACTCCTGGATGAGCGAGTAGAGCGAGTTGGCGAAGTTGTTGGCCGAGGCGTCGCTGTTGACGGAGACGGTGCCCTTCTCGCCGCCGACCGAGATGATGACGTTCTTCCCGGCGGCCTGCTTCGCCTTGACGTCTGCCTTGAACTGGTCGACGGTGTAGCCGTTCAGACCCGCCGTGTCCAGGTTGAAGGTGACGGCGCCGGGCGTGCCCGTGGCATCGGCGAACGAGACCGCGATGATGTCGTAGTTCGCGGGCACGTCGCTGAGCTTCTGCACGGTCGCGCCGTTGTTGAAGTTCTGCCAGTAGCCGGTCACGGCGTGCTTCGGAACGGACGTGCCGGGAATCGGGGTGCCGCCGCCCTCCTTGGCCGTACGGCCGCTCACGGCGGCGGACTTGACGGACTCACCGGCCTCGTTGGTGGCGCTCACCGTGAACTGGTACGCCGTGTCGGCGGCAAGTCCGGTGACGGTGGCGGAGGTTCCGGTGGTCGTGGTGGCCTTGGCGCCGTCCCGGTAGACGGTGTAGCCGGTGGCGCCGGACACCGCGTTCCAGGACAGGGCCACGGAGGAGGTCGTGGTCGCACCGACCGACAGGCCGGCCGGCGTTCCGGGGACCTGAGGCGTCTCGGGTCCGCCGCCACCGCCGTCGGGGCCGTTGACCGAGAAGTCGTCCACCAGATAGGCGGCCTGCCCGTACCAGCCGTGCGTGTACACCGTGACCGAGGTGGTGCTCGGGCCGGTCTTGAAGCTGGTCGTGAGCTGGGTCCAGGCGGAGGAGCCCGGGGACCAGGTCGACACGTCCGTCGTGCCGGTGCCGCTCGCGCCGAGGTAGGCGTAGCCGCCCTGCACCCACGCGCCGAGCGTGTACGTCGAGTCGGGCTTCACCGCCACGGTCTGCGAGCACATGGCGTTGTCCTGCCCGGCCGGGGTGGCCTTCAGGGCGCCGGTGCCGCCGTGCACGGGGGAGGAGACGACGGCGCCGGTGCCCCCGGAACATGACCAGTTGGCGAGCCCCGACTCGAAGCCGGGGTTCTTGGCCACGTTGATGTCGGCGGCCTGGGCACTGCCGACGAGGCCGGTGGCGGTCAGCGCGCCGGCCGCGAGGACGGCCATCGCCGCGCCGAGGAGCGGGCGGGTGTGGCGCCTGCGGATTCTGTGTCCGCTGACGGGGGAAGGTTCCACTTGCTGCCTCCGTGGGGGAATCGAGGAGTCCGGGGGATCGGGGGAGCCCCGGGGTTCCGGGAAGTCGGTGCGGCGGGGGGTGAGATGAAGCGGTGATGAAGAGAAGGAGAAAGCCGGACGGCGGTGGTCACCGCTGGCCGATAAGCTGGTCCAGACCAATCGAGTTGTCAAGACCTCTGGCAACGAAGGCCGTTCGGGCCCGGGTTCGCGACGGCTCCTCCACGCCGGCGCGCCGGGCCCCTGTGAACACCTCGCGAACCCTTCACAGCTCCCGCCGCCCCACCACGAGTTGACGATTTGTTGACCCCGTGGCGGCCCCGTGCGGGTGACGCCGTCCGGATGCTCGGACAGTGACCGGCCAGTAGCCGCCGCGGCGGCGGGGGTCCGGTTCCGCATCCGGCCTGACGTGCGGCGATGAATTCGGGGTCGCGGGTAACCGGAAGGTTGATTCGTAACACTCCGCAGTGGTACAGGAGTTAACGAATTTCGATTTGATCCGATTTGGCTCGGGGTCGCCGCCGCGACGTCTTCCTCGCGTTGTCGTACTGGCCTCCGAAAAGTGTTCTCTGCCAGGTAAGACGTGGATAAAGTGCTGAGACGGAACCGCGGCGCAGGAGCGATTGCGGCCGACATCATGACCGGTGTTTGGCTGGAGCCGAAACGGGGAACAGCGTGCCAACCGCAATAGCAGTGACCAGTGCTGATTTGGTACTACCTCCGACCGATCAGCAGACGCCGACAGCTGCCCTGTTGCAGTCGCCGGACGACCAGTCGCTGGAGATGGCCATCGGCGACATGCACGTGCTGCTGGAGCAGCACGGCTACGTCGTCGCCGTCTACCCGAGCGGCATCGCGCCCGCCCACGAGCGTCGGCTATACTCCGTTCGCTCCGTTCTGGAGAGCGATCGCATCGCTCTGCTCAAGGTGGACCTTCCTCCACTGGGCGTTGCCGTACTCGTACGGCAGCTGCGCCAGCTGTCCATCTGCGACTTCAGCCCGGGAGTGGTCGCCTCCGCCGCTCGGCTGCTGTCCCATTACGTCCATGCGGGCGCCCTGCTGCATTCCGTCACCAAGTTCGACCGGGTGCCGGTGGATCTCCGTACCCATGCCAAGTCCTGGGTGCCGGGGTCGCAGTTCGCGGTGGTCGCGGGGCCGGAGTCCCAGCTCGTCAGGATCGGCCCCAAGTCGGACCCGCCGACCGGGCCGGAATTTCCCACCGATCTGATGACCGCCAAGGGGCAGTCGCAGTCCGAGTGGGTGAAACAGACTCTCGGGCCCGCGTGGAAGGTCCAGTCCATTCACGAGGCCCCGCTTCCCTCCGATTCCCCGGCTTGGTGGGGAACCGGGAAACTTGTGGAATTCGCTGCCTATCTGCCAGACATTTCCGTCCTGTACCAACTGGTCTCTTCCGTGCGTCGGGAGATCTGTCACTGGTGCCGAATGGAACTCATCGGTGACCTCTGCGGGTTCTGTTCCTCCCCGCTTCCCGCAGCCGAGAACCGAATGCACTCAGCCGGTGTCCTCAGCCACGAAGCGCTCGCCCCACCGCAGTCCTAGCGCTTCCGCTTTCCTCCGTGGACCCCCTCCTGCCCGCTGCCCCACGCATCCGAATCGAACGAGGTTGTCCGGCCCATGAACTCCCGCCAGCGCCGCGGCGTGATACTCCTGCTCCTGTCGGTTCTGTGCGCCTTCGGCGCCTTTGCCGGTGTGCTCTCGGTGATCAGCGACGTCAACTCCAAGGTCGGCCCCGAGGTCTCCGCCTACCAGCTGAAGTCCGACATCGCTCCCTACACCGCTCTGTCGTCCGGGCAGTTCGAGAAGATCTCGATGCCGAAGCGCTGGCTCTCCACCAACGCCGTGACCGACCTCTCCGAGGTGAACGGCAAGATCGCCGTCACCCAGCTGCGCAAGGGTTCCCTGCTCCAGTCCGACATGATGCAGAAGCGCCCCGAACTGCAGCCCGGGGAACAGGAGATCGCCATCATGATCGACGCCGCGACCGGTGTCGCCGGCAAGATCACCCCCGGGGCCACCGTCAACATCTACGCCACCTTCGCCGGTGAGCGCGACGGCGATCCCTCCCAGTCGAAGGTCATCGTCTCCAACGCCAAGGTCCTGGACGTCGGCAAGCTGACGGCCCTGGAGCCGAACCGCGACGGCAAGTCGAACATGGGCACCGAGGCCGTCCCGATCACCTTCGCCCTCAACACGCTCGACACCCAGCGCATCGCGTACGCCGAGTCCTTCGCCGAGCACGTACGCCTCGCGCTCCTGGCCTCCGGCAGCGACAGCACCATCCGCCCGGGCGACCGCACCTACACGCTCAACAAGGACAAGTGAGGATCGAATGACCACGAGGATCCTCCCGGCCGTCGGTGACGTCGACGCGGCCAGATCCGTCACCACGCTGCTCAGCCAGCTCCCCGACGCCGAACCGGCCACCCCGGTCACCGACTCGACCCAGCTCATCGACGCACTCGCCCGGTTGGCGGGCGAGTCGCTCGACGAACTGCCCGAGGTCGTGCTGGTCCACGAGCGGATCGGCCCGGTGCCGGCGCTGGAACTGATCCGGGAGGTCTCACTGCGCTTCCCCGCGATCGGGGTCGTGCTGATCACCGCCGACGTCACGCCCGGCCTGTTCTCGTCCGCGATGGAGTCGGGCGCGCGCGGCGTCGTCACCCTGCCCCTGAGCTACGAGGAACTCGCCAACCGGGTCCAGTCCGCGGCCCAGTGGTCCACCGGTGTCCGCCGCCACCTGAGCACCGGGAACGAGGTCTTCACCGGCCCCGGCGGCACCGTCATCACGGTCAGCGGCGCCAAGGGCGGCGTCGGCAGCACCGTCACCGCCGTACAAATCGCCCTGGCGGCCCAGACGTCCGGGCGCAATGTCGCCCTTGTCGACATGGACCTCCAGGCCGGCGACATCGGCTCGTACCTCGACGTGCAGTTCCGCCGGTCCATCGTCGACCTCTCCACGATCACCGACATCTCGCCGCGCGTCCTGTCCGACGCCATCTTCACCCACGGCACCGGGCTGTCGCTGCTCCTGGCACCGGGCGAGGGCGAGAGCGCCGAGGAGGTGAGCGACCGCTCGGCCCGCCAGATCGTCAGCGCACTGCGCTCGCGCTACGAGGTCGTGATCATCGACTGCGGCAGTCAGCTGCAGGGCGCGAGCGCGGCGGCCATCGAGATGGCCGACACGGCCCTGCTGGTCACCACCCCCGACGTGATCGCGGTGCGCGGGGCCAAACGCCTCGTACGGATGTGGGAACGGCTCCAGATCCGCAAGGCGGAGGAAACGGTCACTCTCGTCAACCGTTTCACCCGCAACACCGAGATCCAGCCGCCGCTTGTCGAGAAGATCACCGGAACGCGGATGGCCGAGACCGCCATTCCCGCGAACTTCAAGGAGCTCCAGAACGTCGTCGACGCCGGCCGGCTCCACGAACTCGACTCCAAGAGCACCGTCAAACAGGCCCTCTGGGCCCTTGCGGGCGAGCTGGGCATCGTCAAGGTTCCTGAGAAGGAGAAGAACGGCGCGAAGAGCGGTGCGAAGGCCGTTGCGAAGTTCAAGAACGACCGAGGCTCGATCGGACGCCCGCGCGTCGGCCGACGCGACGGCGACTCCCGGAACCGGGCGACGACCAAGGGGGCAAGTTGACCGATGGCACTCAACGGGACGACCACAGACATGGAGATACGGGGGCGACGCCCCGGTGATCCGCCCGCCCGGGCCCGGGGGCTGACGTCTCGTCGGCTCCCGGGCGGGCTGCGCGCGCGGCTGGTCGGCCGCGGGCGCGACCGGGGGCAGACCGCGATCGAGTTCCTGGGCATGACGCCGCTGATCATCCTGATCGTGATCGTGCTCTGGCAGTGCGCCCTGATCGGCTTCACGTTCTCCCTCGCGGGCAACGCCGCGGACCAGGCGGCTCACCAGGGCGCGGTGACGGAGAGCATCCGGCGGCTGGAATGCCAGGACGGGGCGAAGAAGGACATGCCGAAGGCCTGGGCCAAAACGATGAGGACCACCTGCCGGATGTCCTCGTCGGGCATGTACACCGCGAAGGTCGACCTCAAGGTGCCGATCCTGGTGCCGGGCGTACTCAACTGGTCGTTCCCCGTCGAGGGCAACGGCGCGTATCCGGCGGAGGGCTGAGTGATGAGCACGCGCATGGCTGGTGACCGTACTGTCGCGTCCTCCGGCCGCACCGGCCGCCGCGACCGCGGCCAGGTCGCCATGGAATACCTGGGCTTCATTCCCCTGCTGCTCCTGGTCGCCCTGCTGGCCATCCAGGCGGGTCTCGCCGCGTACGCGGCCAACCAGGCGGGGACCGGGGCCAGAGCGGCGGCCCGTATGGCCAGCATGTCCTACGGGGGCTGTGATCTGGACGTGGCCAAGGACGCGATGAGCGATTGGACCGCCAAGCGGGCCACTCTCGGCCCGCACAGGTCGTCCGACGATCAGGTCACCTGCGTCACCAGGGTGAAAGTGCCCAACATCATCCCGGGCTTCCACCGGTGGAGCACAGCCGAACGAAGCGCCACGATGCCCCGCACCTGACCGGGCGGCGCACTGAACGACTGCCTTTCGGTGGCTTGACGAGCAAGTGGGAACGAGGAGTTACGCATGAGTCTGCGGGCCCGTATGAGCGCCCCCGAGAAGAACGGCGGGGGGCGGGAGGACAGCCACATGGTGGCGGTCTTCCGCGCCAAGCTGCTCGAAGAGATCGACCTGGCGGAGATGTCCTCGCTCGCCGCCGCAGACCGGCGGGCGAGGCTGGAGCGCGTCCTCAGCCACATCATCAGCCGTGAGGGCCCGGTCCTCTCGACCGTCGAGCGCACCCAACTGATCCGCCGGGTCGTCGACGAGGCGCTCGGCCTCGGCATCCTGGAACCGCTCCTGGAGGACGCGTCCATCACCGAAATCATGGTGAACGGACCGGACCAGATCTTCGTCGAACGCAGCGGCAGGGTGGAACAGCTCCCGATGCGCTTCAGCTCGCACGAGCAGTTGATGCAGACCATCGAGCGCATCGTGTCCACCGTCAACCGCCGTGTCGACGAGTCGAATCCCATGGTCGACGCGCGTCTGCCCAGTGGTGAACGTGTCAACGTCATCATCCCACCGCTGTCCCTGACCGGTGCGACCCTCACCATCCGACGGTTCCCCAGGGCGTTCACGCTCCAGGAGATGATCAACGTCGGCTCGCTCGACGAGCAGATGCTGATTCTGCTCTCCGGTCTCGTCCAGGCGAAACTGAACGTCATCGTCTCCGGTGCCACCGGCACCGGCAAGACGACCCTGCTCAACGCGCTCTCCGGCCTCATCCCGAACAGCGAGCGCATCGTCACCATCGAGGACTCCGCCGAACTCCAGCTCCAGCAGAGCCACGTGATCCGACTGGAGTCCCGCCCGGCGAACGTCGAGGGCAAGGGCCAGATCACCATCCGCGACCTGGTCCGCAACTCCCTGCGAATGCGCCCCGACCGCATCGTCGTCGGTGAGGTCCGTGGCGGAGAGTCGCTCGACATGCTCCAGGCGATGTCCACCGGTCACGACGGCTCGCTGGCCACCGTCCACGCCAACAACGCCGAGGACGCGCTGATGCGTCTGCAGACCCTGGCGTCGATGTCCGAGATCGATATCCCGTTCGAGGCGTTGCACGATCAGATCAACAGCGCCGTCGACGTCATCGTCCAGCTCACCCGGCACGCCGACGGTTCTCGCAAGATCACCGAGATCGCCGTCCTCGACTCGCACGGCCGCGACCCGTACCGCATCGTGTCCGTCGCCCGCTTCAACGCGCAGCCGATGGACGCCGAGGGGCGGATCAACGGCGAGTTCCAGTACCTCCCGATCCCACGCAGGATCGCCGACCGCCTCTACATGGCCAGCCAACCGATCCCGCAGGCCTTCGGGGTTGCCGATTCCGCCGAACAGCTCGCCACCCGAGAGGCCAACTAGGTACCGAGCCATGACCAATCTCCCTCTTCTCACCATTGGCGTCACTCTGCTCGCCGGAGTCACCGGTGTGGCCGGCCTGCACGCCTACTCCGGCGGCAAGGCCGATCGCGATGCCCTGGTGGACCGGCTCTCGCACACCGGTCATACCCCCGAGACCGGCCGACACCGACGCTTCCGGAGCTTCGACAAGCAGCTCCGCAACACGACTCTGGGCCGGAAGATCGAACTGAAGCTGGCCGCCACCGGCCTGGACATCACCCCGGGCGAGTTCTTCGTGTACGCGGTTCTCGCCATGGCCGCCCTGTGGATGATCGCCTCGTCCATGCTCGCCAGCTTCTTCGGCCCGGTCGCCGCCCTGATCGGGCTCTGGGGAACCAATGCCTTCCTGAACTGGCAGCGGACCAAGCGCACCGAACGGTTCATCAACCAGCTTCCGGAGCTCGCCCGCATCCTCGCCAACGCCACCCAGGCCGGCCTCGCGCTGCGCACGTCGATCGGTATGGCGGCGGACGAGATGGAGAACCCGGCCGGCGAGGAGCTGGCCAGAGTCTCCCGCCGCCTCGCCGTCGGCGAGACCCTCGACGACGCCCTCAGCGAGCTGACCGACCGACTGCCCTCGCGCGAACTCGTCGTCCTCGTCACCACGCTCGTCCTGTCCAACCGGGCCGGCGGTACGGTCGTCAGCTCCCTGCGCAACCTCACCGAGACGCTGGAGGAGCGCAAGGAGACCCGGCGCGAGGTCAAGACCCAGCTCTCCCAGGTGACCGTCACCGCCTACGCCGTCCCGATATTCGGCCTGGGTGCCATGCTCCTGATGAACGCGGTGATGCCCGGCGCACTCGACCGCATGACAGGAGCCTTCATCGGTCAGGTCGCGGTGGTCATCTCCATCGCCCTGTACGCGATCGGATTCATCGTGATCCGCCGCATGTCCCGGATCGACGTCTGATGAGCGGGGGAAACATGGGCCTGTTGCTCGCCGGCCTGATGGGCCTCGCGGTGTACGGCGTCATCGCCGGCATCCGTATGTACCGTCGTGACGCGAAGCTCCCCGGAGACCTCGCGATCGCCCTGGAGGTCGGTTCCACCCGCACCGGCGCGGTCGGTTCCGGCATCGACCGGCTCGGCATGCGCTGGGCCCCCGCGATCCTGCGGATGATGGGCCCGAAGGCCGTCAACAAGAAGCGCCGCCAGATCGACCTGGCGGGCAACCCGGGCGGTCTGACCATCGACCGCTACGCCGCACGCCGTGCTGTCTACGGCGGCCTCGGCGGGCTCGGCGCCTTCACCATGCTCATGCGCGGGCAGCTCTTCCTGGCCCTGCTGCTGATCGCCTTCGGCCTGTTCTGGGTCGAGGCCGGCCTCTGGTCCGCGGTCCGGATCCGTCGTGACCACATCGACCGGACACTCCCCGACTTCCTCGACGTGCTTGCCGTCGTGGTCTCGGCAGGACTCGGCTTCCGACAGGCATTGGCCAGGGTCGCCGATAAGTACGAGGGTCCCTGGGCCGACGAACTCCGCATCACGTTGCGCCAGATGGACATGGGCGTCAGCCGTCGTGAGGCGTTCGACCAACTGCGCAGGCGCAACGACTCGGAACAGGTCGCCATGTTCGTGACCACTCTCCAGCAGGGAGAGGAACTCGGTGCCCCGATTGTCGAGACATTGATCCAGATCGCCAACGACATGCGGCGTACCGATGCCCAGAACGCGCGTCGCAAGGCTGCCAGGGCCGTTCCCAAGGCGACCTTCGCGGTTACCACCTTCCTCCTTCCGGGGACGTTGGTGCTCCTGACCGTCGGCTTCGTCTACGGAGCCAACATTGACTTGGGCTTCCTCTCCGGGGGCTGACATGAGCGACGCGGATGGCAGACAGGACGGGGCGGGGGAGGTGACAGACCCATGGCATTCCAGCTCGGCGGAGCCCAGACCGGACTGGGCGCGGAAGTTCGGCAGGCGATAGCAGACCCCGGGTCGCGTCCTGCGTTCGCCATCCAGCTCAACGCGCTCCAGGCGATGTGCAGGCAGGTTTTCGGATTCCGGCTCGCGATGATCGCCATGGCCACGCCGTTCGCCATCGCCCACACCGCCTCCGGCCCGGCCTCCTGGCTGATCGGCGCGGCCATCCTCGTCACCTTCATGGGCTCCTACGTCCTGTTCCGCGACTGGGAACGTTTCGGGCCCGTGCTTCTGCGTCACCCCTGGCTGCTCGGCATTGATGCCTTCTTCGGAGCGTTGCTGCTGGTCACGGCAAGCCCCGAATCCACACTCGCGTACGTCACGGTGTGCACCCCGATGCTTGCCGGTCTCGTCTCCGGCTGGCGGGGCGCGGCGGTCTTCGCCGCGCTTCAGACCGTCATCGTCCTCGGGGTGTACGCCACCGATCCGAAGCTTCAGCCGGCCGACTCCACGGCGCTTCTCCTGCCCGGCTTCTGCATCATCGCAGGTGCTGTCGGTGTCACTCTGCGCAACCTGCTCCTCCGGTTCGGAACGGCCAGTCAGGCCCTTACCGAGACCCGGGCTCGCCTTGCCGTCAACGAGGCGGTGGAGGGCGAACGCACCCGTCTCGCACGGGAGATGCACGACTCGGTCGCCAAGACCCTGCACGGGCTGGCGCTGGCCGCAGACGGCCTGGCCGGATCGTCCGACCGCATGGACCCGGTCACCATCAAGCACCAGGCCGAACTGGTTGCCCGTGCCGCCCGCCGTGCAGCAGCCGAATCCCGGGAACTTCTCTCCGACCTGCGCCGTGAGTCCGGGCTCGATGGAGGCGTCGACGTGGTGTGCGAACTACGCGCGCGGGCGGAGGACTTCACCCGGCGTGGTGACCTCGCGGCCACGTTCCGCCTTTCCAATGAGATTCCGGTTCCGAAGGTCCCCCAGGCGGTCGCACGCCAGTTGCTCACCGTCGCCTCCGAGGCGATGGAGAACGCCCGGCGCCACGCCCAGCCCACGTACCTCATCGTGCTGGTCGGTGTGAAGGGCGGTGTCCTGCGCGTCAGCGTGTACGACGACGGTCGCGGCCTGCCCGTCGGCACCACGCTCGACGATCTCCGGTACGCCGGACACTTCGGCCTCGTCGGCATGGTCGAACGCGCCGCGTCCATCGGTGCCCGCATACGCATCGGAAGGGGTCAGGCAGCCAAGGGCACCGAGGTACGCCTGGAACTTCCGATCGCCGCTCTCAACACGGCAAAGGAAGCGAAGTAACCACAATGACCCTTCACTCGAACTGAATAGCGATCGCATCGAACAGGTTGAAGTCCACCCTCACCCCCCATAGAACCCTGAGAGGAGGTCGCAGATGCCGGACGACGTCTCCCGTGTGTCGGGCCGGAACTGGGCAGCGCGGAACCATGCTTCCCAGCACACGTCCCCGCACGTCACACCGCTCACCTCGGAGACCGGCACCAGCGCGCTCCCGGTCCCCCTCCCTGTCTCCCAGCAGTCCGCGGCATCCGGATCCATGCCCGCCTTCCCCCCGTCACCGCCCGCTCCCGCCGGTGCCCTGAGGGTCGTCGTCGCCGACGACAACCCCGTGGTCCGGGCGGGTCTGGGCGTCCTGCTGTCCGGCCGTGACGACATCGACGTCGTGGCCGAGGCCGTGGACGGCCGCCAGGCCTACGAGGTGGCCGTCCGGCACCGCCCGGACGTCGTCCTGCTCGACGTGCGCATGCCCGGCGTCGACGGCATATCCGCGCTGCCGCACCTCGTGCAGGTGGCGCCGGTCATGATGCTCACCTACAGCCGTGAGAACGAGATCGTCCACGAGGCGCTGCGCCTGGGTGCGAGCGGCTACCTGGTCCACGGCGAATTCACCGCCGACCAATTGGTGCAGGCCGTCCGCGATACGAAGAACGGTCGCGCCCACTTCACCGCCACCGCGGCCAACGCGCTCCTGGCCCACATGCGCCAGGGTCCCGGAGGGTACGGAAAGCCACTCCCGGAGGGGCTCGGTACGGCCCTGACCACGGGTGTTCCCTATCAGGGATCCGGCTACGACGGCCACCCCCCGGCCCCTGTCGAACAACACGGTGCGCCTGCACACATACCCGAGCCAGAACCTGTTCCACCTGCGACGCGAGCGGTCCAACCCTCTCAGGGTCTTTCGCATCTGCAACCGGTTGTGGCACAGTCTTCCGTGACTGGGGGGCCGGGCGACTCCCTCAACAGGCAGCAGTACGGGCTGAGTTCACGAGAGGTGGAGGTCATGGAGCTGATCGCGTCCGGCATGAGCAATCAGCAGATCGCCGCCACCTGCTTCATCAGTGAGAAGACGGTCAAGAACCACATCAACCGCATCTTCACCAAGCTGCACAGCACCAGCCGCAGCGAGGCCATCGCCCGCTGGCTCGGCACGGCCCCCGCGGCGGGTCCCGGGGCGCGTGGGTCCGGTGGTCGCCGTGGCTGAGCGGGATGGCGTGAACAGCGGCGGGGTCATGGGCGTACGTGCGGGACGTGGGGCCCAGCGCGTGCCCGCCGAGACCCAACTGGCCGTTTGGGCCCGGGAATGGGTCCTGGGACCCTCCGGCGGGCAGGGCGCCCGACCGTATGTTTCTCATGTCGTCGGCGGCTCCGGCCAGGAGGAAGCCGGATCCGCTGGCGACATCCGAGAAACGTGCGAGTCGGCCGGCCATCGGTCGGCCGAACCCGGAGGGGAACACCATGTCGGACATCACCCTGAAGACCGCCATCCGCGTCAACGGATGGGCCAACACGGCGGTCAGCGCGATCCAGAAGCGCTACGCGGCCAAGGACCGTGGCCAGACGGCTTTCGAGTACCTGGGCATCATCCTGGTCGTCGTGGCGATCATCGGCGCGATCATGGCCACGGGCATCGGCGGCAAGATCTCGGAGCGGATCGAGGGTCTCGTGTCCTCCATCACTTCGGGGGGCAAGTGATCGGACGTAGTCGCCGCGATGCAGGGCAGGCCTTCCCCATCTACATGATGATGGTGGCGGGCCTGCTCTTCCTCGTGTTCGTATTCTTTGCCGTCGGCAAGGCTGCGGCCTTGCGCAATGAGGCTCAGGGTGCGGCCGACGCTGCCGCGCTGGCCGCAGCCGAGAAGACCCGTGAGGACTTCGCGGATCCCTTCTTCGCCTCGCTGCCCGAGGATCTCCTGGATGTCTTCCTGCGGAGTCATCCGGTCACCGGCTGCCCGGCAGCGGACAGCCTGGCCTCTGCGAACAACGCTCGTGTCGTTCCCAACGGCTGCAGTTGGACTCACAGCGGATACCGCGACCGGATCACGGTCGAGGTCGAGGGTCGCAAGGCAGTGGATTCGTCGGTGTTGGAAGGGTCGGAGAATACCAAGGCGAAGACCAAGGCCACTGCCATCGTCGAATTCCAATGTGACTGGACGTCCGTGGACCTCAACGATGACAGTATCCGGGACATCTTCTTCTTCACGTGCGACAAGGGGTTCCTCGAAATCCGGCCAAGTAGTCCGCCGCCCTGGTCCCAGGTAAGCAAGATCCTCTTCGACGTGCATCTGGTCGACAACTGACGGCGAACGACGAGTAAAGGAATCAGAACCCATGAGCATTCGGCGCTCCACCAAGTCCCGGAGGGCTGCGGTGGCCGTCTCGCTGGCGTCGGCCCTGGCTTTCGCCGTGGCCGGTTGTGGCACGGACGACGGAGGGAAGTCGCAGGACAGCGGTTCACCCGCCTCCGCCACACCTTCGGCGTCGACGGACACCTCCGACGGTGACAAGGCTGCCAAGCAGGAGGACACCGCTGCCGGCGAGAATGTGGACCCGAATGCGAAGCTCGCCCAGGTCAATGGGCGCGATGGGCTGACTCTCGTCATCAACGAGGTCAAGCGCGACGCGGGCGGGTTCGTCACCGTCAGTGGCGTGATCAAGAACGAGAGCGACAGCATCAGCAGTGGTTCTCAGTGGTCGGGCAGTGAGAGCACCATCGTCGCCAAGAATCCGAATTCTGTCGCGGGTGCGACTCTTGTCGACAAGGTCGGAAAGAAGCGCTACTACATTCTTCGGGATACGGAGGGGCGATGCCTCTGCACAACTGGGCTGACAGCAATTTCTGCAGGCGGGTCGGTTTCCGTGTTCATGCAGTTCCCGGCTCCCCCCACCACCAGCACTGAGGTCGACTTCACGCTCCCGACGTTCGCCACTGCCTCGCTGAAGATTTCCGGGTGATGACCGACATGACCCACGCTCTGACACGTCGTGGCCCGATGCGGGCTGCGGGCCATGTCGTCGCGATCGCGTTGCTCGCGGCGAGTGCCACCGTCCTGGGTGCGACACACGCCGTCGCCGACGACGACCCCACCGTGCCGCCCGGCACCGAGGCGACATCGGTGCCACCGGTGAAGGTGGATCCGAACGACCCCGACCTGAAGATGCCCGAGGGTGGCACGCTCGCCCCCGCCAAAGTTCTCGACATCATCCAGGTCGTCGAGGACATGAGCGGTGACGAGCGTCGCGAGGAGAGCAACGCGAACGTCAAGTTCGCGCTCCAGGCCGAGGTTCTGTTCGGCAAGGACAGCGCCAAGCTGAGCCCTGCGGCCAACTCCCGCATCGCGGCCATCGCCGCCGAGATCAAGAAGCAGAACGCCACCAATGTGCGCGTCTTCGGCTTCACCGACAACCTCGGTTCGTCGGCCCACGGTGACGTGCTGTCCAAGCAGCGTGCCAACGCTGTGCAGTCGGTGCTGGTCAAGGACCTCGGTTCGACCGTCACCTTCGACATCCGGGGTTACGGCGAGCAGTACCCGGTCGCGAGCAATGCCACGGAAGAGGGGCGCAAGAAGAACCGGCGCGTGGAGGTCTCCTTCCCGCGCGGCTCCTCCTCCTGATCCATCCGCATCCGTGTGAGGGCCCGGTCCTGCGAGACGTACTCGGCGGATTCTTGGGGTCCTCGCAACACCTGATGGCTTACGTGGTCGTCAGTAGATCACGCAGGCGCTCGGCTGGGGTTTTCCAGCCGAGCGTTTT